>JAVRCF010000007.1:0-156807 GCA_034530935.1 Aulosira sp. DedQUE10
AAAACGACGATTCTCAGTTTACCTCATTTGCCCTGTATCCAATTTAAATTGGTATAAAATCCCCCGACTCTCACATTTACTCAACAAGCCATGCAAAACACAGAAACGACGTTACCACTTCGCCTGTGGACAGTTGAGGAATACCACCGGATGGCTGAGGCTGGGATTTTTGGTGCAGATGAACGTGTAGAACTCCTAGAAGGAAAGATTATCTGGATGAGTGCCAAAGGAACAGCCCATCGTTCAGCAGTGGGGAGAACAGATTACTTATTGAAAAATCGGTTAGTAAATCGTGCTTGGGTAGCTATTCAAAACCCAGTAAAGTTAAATGAACGGTCTGAGCCAGAACCAGATATTGCGGTCGTTAAAATAGACCCATTGGATTATGCAGAGCATCATCCTACCCCGCCTGAGATTTACCTGATTATTGAAGTGGCAGATAGCAGCCTGAAACTAGACTGTGAAACTAAAGGTAAATACTACTCAAAAGCGGGAATTCGCGATTATTGGGTGCTAGATGTAGTTAATTGTCAATTACACATCTTTCGGAAACCAACGGAAGATGGCTATCAAAGTGAAAAGATTTTGTCAGAAGATGAGACTATTTCACCTTTAGAGTTTCCTAATGTGAGGATTACGGTTTTAGAGATTTTACCGCTACTAAGTAAGTAGCTATACTCCCTCATCTCCCTCATCCCTAATCCCCAGATCCCAATCCCCTACAAAGGGCTGATTGAGGTATTTGACATAGATGCGATCGCACCTTGGGGTTTCTACTCCTGTTGCGGGTTGATATCCGTTGCTTTCATACAGTTTGACTGCTTCCACTAAAACACTCGCAGTTTCAATCCAGATTTGCTGAAAACCACGGGTGGCGATCGCTGCTTCTAACTGTTGTAATAAATATTTGCCTAATCCTATACCTCGGATGCTGGGTAAGAGGTACATTTTGCGTATTTCTACGGCTTTTACTCCGCGATTGACGGGGTAGTATGCCCCAGTACCTACTAGATGTCCTTGGTGTTCAATTACCCAAAACTCACCACCCGTGGCTAAGTAGCATTCCTCCACTTGCACCACATCTCGATCTGCACCGTTTGGTTCCCAGCCCAAACCGTATTCTGATAGTACATAACTGATGACTGCGGCGGTGCTTGTGCGATCGCCCTGCTCCCAGTTACGAATCAAAAAGTCTCGGTAATAATCTCTCATCGTAAAATTTTCAATAATTATAATTTTGAACGGGAGCAAAGTGAGAGTCAAGTTTGCACAGAAAATTCTTCTGGATCTATATCCCAATTTACCCAACGAATAGCAACTCTGGCAGAGTTGATTTCCGGCGGTACTCTTAATGTATGAATTTTGCCAGTGCTAGGGCAAGTCATCTTTAAAATATGAATCGGTTCGACATCGACATCAGCATCAATGCGAAGTAGGGTGTATTTTTGCCAAGAATCAATTACTTGTGCTTTTAATTGCTCACACATGCGATCGTAGCCTATACCTTGGATTAAAACGCGCCGGAGTTCAGCGTTGTCTTCTGTTAAAAGCCACTGCGCTTGCCATTCATGAGGTTGTAGCTTGCCGTATTTCTCTGGTAATTTGACTCCGTGATAGTAGTATCCAGTATGCCAGCCATCGCTAAACTGAATTGCGGGTTCGCCTTCTGCGTGTAAGCGATTCTCAGTATCTAGAGAAATTTTACGGGGGCGATCGCATACTATACAGATTTTCTCATAGGGAAATATCCAGCCGCAGTTTTCAAATAGTTGATCTAGGCATTGCAATGCTTCTTGTTCTGCTCTGCTTCATAGCAATCACAAGTACCAGCTTTCTCTGATAGCACCTCAACTGTATGTCTGGCTTCTGTCGAGAGGCTATCTTTGTGCAAGCACCAGTCAGCAAAGCGGCTAAAGTTCGGAGTCTGGTTTGGCTGTGGTTCAGACATTGGATAGTAGCTGGCGAGTAATTTTTAAATTACGATACCCAGGTTGGTGTAAATTTCAATCAAATTGCCATCGGGATCGCGAAAATGAGCTGTGCGGATTCCCCAGTCGGGGCGATCGCAAGGAGGAGCCATAAGGATGCCATTATGGTCTTTGAGCCGTTGATAAACTTCATCAACGTTATCGACTGCAAAAATTAAGGATGTTTTATCTTGACTGGCGAAGGATGAAGGCTTATTGATGCTGGGGAGGACTTCAGCCATGAACTCTTTTTTGAACACAGCTAGTTGAATAGATCCGGTACTAAACTCAGCGTATCCGCTTTCTTCATCACCCCAATCAACATTTAAACCCAATAAATCCCGGTAGAACAAAAAAGTATCTTTGTAATTGGAAACGAGTAGTCTCAGGTGTGTTAACTGAAGTTTCATAATCGATGTACGTTGATTTATTAACTATGAATTCTAGGCTCTGGGTGTAATGTTGCTAGCAACTCACTTTCAACAAAGGCTAATTCATCAAGCCGTTGCATGACAGTTTTTCGTTCAAAGTAAGTATCAGCTAAAACCCAGTAAATACCGAAGTGACGGGCTTCTGATGCCATCAAACCACGATAAAATTTAGCTAATTCTGGTTCTGGACAGTTTGTAGCTAATAATCCTAGACGTTCATGACTGCGAGCTTCAATTAATCCAGTGACGAGTAAAGAATCTAAAAATCTCTCGGGTTCTTGGGGACGAACTTGAGCCTTTAAACCTGCACCGTAGGGAGGTGGTGGTAGGGTTGCAAGGGGGATGTTGCGGCGTTCTAGCCACTGATTGACTAGTTCAAAGTGTTCTAGTTCTTCACGGGCGATTGCAGTTAATTCCCTAACCATTTTCGCATTAGAAGGGTAGCGAAACATAAAATTTAACGCCACACCAGCTGCTTTGCGTTCGCAGTGAGAATGGTCGAGCAAAATAATATCTAAGTTAGCGATCGCTTGTTCTACCCAAGCCGAACTGGTAGGTTGTTTAAGGGCGTTGATAGTTGGTAATTCAGTAAGCACAGGATGACAAAACTCCAGATATCTCAATATAGCTGAGATAGCCCAGCACATTGATTTTAATCTGGTCTGGGGCGATCGTAACCCAGAGGGCGATCACACTCCAAATTTTTGATTACCAGTCTATTGGTTGGCGATCGCGGAAGAATCCACCAGTAGGACTACCATCAGGAAGAGTTGCTAACCACACAATTGTATCTGCTCCTTGTTCTAGAGTTCTAGGTGCATTTGCTCCACCCATATCGGTTTTCACCCATCCCGGGCACACCGAATTAACTAAAATATTTGTACCTTGCAATTCGCTAGCAAAAATTCGGGTGACGGCATTCAAGGCAGTTTTAGAAATGCGATATGCTGGAGAGCCTCCCCCCATATCAGTTAGTTGTCCCATCCCTGAAGAAACATTCACTATTCTGCCGTAATTCTGGTTCTTCATTAAAGGAAGTAATGCCTGGGTGACTCGTAAAGCACCGTAAAGATTTGTTTCGATTGTTTGTTTTAAAGTGTCAATTTTGGCATCAAAAATACTCAGGTTGTTGCCACTCGCTTCCGAATCAATATATATTCCCGCATTATTTACTAAGGCATCGACTTTGCCAAACTCTTTATTAATAAATTCGGCTAATTTATGGCTGCTTTCATCACTTGTGATATCTAGCGGATGGTAAATTACACCCAATCCCTCATTTTTCAATTTTGTAGCCGCAGCATTACCTTTCTCTTCATTGCGGCTAGTGAGAATTACTTGATATCCTTGTTTAGCTAATTCGTGGGATGCTTCAAATCCTAAACCGCGATTTCCACCTGTGACTACTGCGACTTTTTTATTTGTACTCATGGTTTTTTCTCAGGTTATGAATCGATTGAATTATTTGAGGATATTTATCAATCAAACATTCTATTTGATTGATAAATATCCTCAAAATTACCTATCCCAAGTTATATTGCATTAATAAGCACGCTTTGTGCTGACTACGCCAAGGCATAATCAGGATTATATTCAACTAACTCAATTTCGTTATCATCTGGGTCATTGACATAAATTCTATGCTTTGTTTCAGCGGCAGTCATTGTGTAATAATCAATGCCTTTAGCTTCCAGTAATTCTTTCATGGCTTCGCCGTCATTAATTACAAAGCCAACGTGATTAATACCAATGCTTTCGTAGGCTTTATGTAGGCGCTCTTGTTCCGAATCGTCATTCAAGGCCAGATAAAATTGATCGTTACCAAAATGCATCCAGCGATCGCCATTGAATACGCCTTCAGCCCGCACATACCAATCAGGAAATAGGGTTTGGTAAAAGTTTTTAGTTGCGTCGATGTTTTTACAAGAAAGGTTGATGTGTTCAAAGCGAATCAGGTTCATACTTTTCTCCTGTGAATTGAATAATTTGAATACTTTATGACGGCTAATTAGTTAATAAAAAATGTTTCTAAAACCGAATCTGACACAGAGGTGCAGAAATGGTGTTGCTGCTAACATAACTCCCCCACCAAAGCCCAACATAATTCCTTGTACTCGCTGAGTGAAATTTATTGGTAGTAATACTGCTAAAGCACCGATGACTGTAGCAAATTTTGCGCCTAAGCTGGCAATTGCACCAATAACAAGGCTTTCCATAGCTGGGATTGTTGATTTCGTTCCTTTAAATAAATCATACTCGAAATGACTATGAGTTGCAACTCAATAAAAAGCCTTTACTCTATAATTATTTGGTAAAGCATAAGGTGGGCACCAGTTATCATCAGGCTGAAAACAAAAGATCTTCCATGTGCCCACCCTACAAAAATGCTACTAGAATTATTTGATCAAGCGTAGGGTGGGCACTAGTTATCATCAGGCTAGAAACGAAAGATCTAATGGTGCCCACCTTACGAAAATGCAACTTGCTAGAAAGCCTTTACTCTAGAATTATTCGATAAAGCATAGGGTGGGCAGCAGTTATCATCAGGCTTTGAACAAAACATCTCCCATGTGCCCACCCTACAAAAATGCTTTTAAATCTCGCGCTTCGTTGTCGTCCTGCCTAGAGGTTAATTTCGGCGTGAAATCTTGATTTGGTAATTATCTTTCAGCTTTTTCAGTGGAAACTGCACAAACTTGGCTTCGCCCGTGGATTCCCAACTAAACATCTGTAGCAAATGAGACGCAAACACTTTTGTAATTGCGATCGCCATTTGTGCCCCTAAGCAAGCATGAACACCGCCGCCAAACGGGATAAATTCATACATCTTGCCCTCGCCTCTTTCTTGGAGAAAACGCTCTGGAGCAAATACATCAGGCTCGCAGAAATACTCTGGTATGATGTGTGCAATCCGTGGCTCTGCCATAATTACACAGCCTTTGTTATACAGAACACCATTGAGTACTACAGACTTAGTTAGTAGACGGCTGGCTGTAGAACTGGGTGGTAGAGTACGTAGTGATTCCTTAATTGTTGCTTCTAAAAATACCATTGACTTCAATTGTTCAGGTGAGAACATATGAAGCTGACTACCTTCACCCACAAGAGTGGCTTGCTCTTGTTGCAGTCTTGGAAGCACTTGCGGATGTCGAGCAATTTGGTACATGAGCGAAGATACCAAAGCGGAAATTTGGTACAACGAAGCCCATAACTCTAATAGACACTGATTCTCAATTAAAGCATTACTAAAAATCCCATCGGGATTTTCTTGCTGGCTAGCTAGCATCATAGAGAGGAAATCAGCCGTGGGGTTCATAACTTTCCCCTCATTTCGTCGCCGACGCACCACAGCACCCATAAATTCTAAGAGTTTGGTACGTGCTGCTAATCCTCTACCGTATTTTGTCAAGCGAGACTTCCATTGAGATAAACCATAAAAGCCATCAAAATACGTTTTGTACAAAGCTTTTAACTCTGCTTTGGAGGTTATGGGTAGTCCCTGGAAAGTGGCAGTATCGGAGTCGTCTAAGCTGATTCCTAATAGTAGAGGTGTCAGGACATCAAAACAAATCTTCTCTACTGCTGGGTAAACTGCGATTTCACCGGGGGTAACCCAATTCTGAAGACCACGCACAATCACGTCATTAATCTGAGGCGTGTAACCATCAAGTACACGACCAGTCAGACCAGGAGCAAGTGCATTTTTACGGTGACGATGCAAGTCAGGGCGTTGAAACAGACTGTACTCGCCGAACATATCCATCGTGGTTGCTGGCAAGGCAATCTCTGTATATTTCAAATCCCCATTAAATGCCATTTGAATAGCTTGGGATCTGCCCACCATGATAGTAGTACGACCAAAGACACTGGTGGTAAATATGGGGCCGTACTCTGCTAAATTCTGACGACAGAACTGATCGGGATTTGCAATGTATTTAAACGTGTCATCCCACTTAGGCTGGCGTGGTGGGGTAGTTGTACCAGTCGGTGGTGCTTGTCCATCCTCTAGTACAAGTACTTCTTCTGCATTGGCAATGTTCTGCATAGCTTGACAAAGCTCAACTTTGTTCTGATGTCCTCATTTTAACTGCGGCGATTAACCAACGTGGCGCTAGCTTGATCGACAGGCATCAGTACCACTTCATTAATATTCACATGAGGCGATCGCGTGAGGCAGAAAAATATCACATCAGCCACATCGTCTGGAGTTAGGGGCTGAACTCCCTGATAAACTTTTTTGGCACGTTCATGATCACCATGAAATCGCACTTCGCTAAATTCCGTTTCTACCATACCGGGATCAACAGAAGTCACGCGGATAGGAGTGCCTAATAAATCTTGTTTTAAACCCTCAGAAATGGCTCTGACAGCGGCTTTCGTTCCACAATAAACATTGCCACTAGGATAAGTTTGATGTCCGGCAATAGAACCAATATTTACCACATGACCGCGATCGCGTTTTACCATCCCAGGAACCACATAGCGGGTAAGGTAAAGTAAGCCCTTGATATTGGTATCAATCATTTCTTCCCAGTCTTCAAAGCTGCCTTCATGCAACTTGTCTAAACCGCGACTCAGACCAGCATTATTGATCAGAATATCAATCTCAGACCAGGCAGGAGGGAGGCTAGAAATAGCAGATTCAACCGCAACGCGATCACGCACATCTAGCTGTAACAAATGAGTTTCAGTACTAAACTCTTCACTAAGCGTATCAGCCAGCTGCTGCAAACGTTCCTGCCGTCGCGCCGCTAAAATCAATTTTGCACCCGCACCAGCAAAAACTTTGGCACAAGCAGTACCAATACCACTACTTGCGCCAGTGATCAGAATAATTTGATTTTGCAGGGAAATCATTGTTAGTCAAGGGTCAAGAGTCCAGTGTCAATTGTCCAATAATTCGGAACTAATGACTCATTGAGGAAGGCAGTGCGATGAAAAAATTTCACTGCCAGACATGGGACTGGGGACTGGGGAACTCGGGCCCCCTCTGGGGATTAGGGGCAATGGGGATAAGGGGAACAAGCAAAGGAAGCAGGGGAGAAATCCCAATTACCAATTACCAATTACCAATTCCCAATTCCCAATTCCCAATTCCCCATGCCCATCTACTTTTTCACTACTTGTATACGCTGCGTTACCATTGTCATGCCATCTCCCCGCAGGATGACAGCAGAAAGCCATTGGCTACCTGGGGTTGAGGGTGCGCGTCCAACTTTAAAAAGTCCGCCAGAGGTGAGTAATTCTAAATCTACAGGTGTGGGGTTGAGATATTTGTCTGCTTTAATAGGTTCTTCTATGGCGCTTCCTAAAAGAAACTCATCGCCTAATGGTTCTTGGACGATCGCATCAAAATTATATTGCTGTCCAACTTGCACTTGTTGTGGTAACTTAACATCAACTTGAGGTGGCTTGCTACCTGAAGTAAGTAGGGTACGTTCCGACAAAATATCTTGACGGACGATTTTTGCACCTGTGACACGCTGACGTGATTTAATTGTGGCGTTGAGGGCTACATTATTACTGTTAGCAGAAGGCAAACCAGTTATATTAGTTACGGTTTCAGCCACAATAACATTGCCTTCAGATTGCCAAGATTGCAGCTGGGTACTGTATCTCAATTTGGGATATCGCTTCCAGAGATCAACTAAGGCTTTTTCCAAACTTTGGCGATTTAAGCCATCGCCATGAGCAAAATTAGGGCTGTAAAATTCGATTACCTTTTTAACATCACCTTGGCTAGCTGCTGTATCAATTTGTGTCAACAAATTTGTCAATTCCGGAGGTGCGTTTTGCGCGTATTTCCCGGCGGCTAGACGCGCAGATGTAGATTTCCCAGAGGTTTGCAAGTTTCTTGGTGTACTAGCTTGAGTGCATTGCCAAGTACTTGCGATACCAAGCGTCACTAAGGATAAAATTAGCCAGATGCTGGTGGGGAATTTGCAGTGGCGTTTCAGTAATAAAGTAATAATCTTAGTCATTGGCAAGAGTTTACTGATTTCACTAGAGAAGGTGAGGAAATTGTTTTATCTTAGTTAAGCTAAGCGCTAAACGGTAGGGGTTTGATGGTAGAAGAAGCACCGATTAGGTTATTAATAGCAGCCAGTGGGACTGGTGGACACTTGTTTCCCGCGATCGCACTGGCAGAAAAACTTCCAGAATATGAAATTGAATGGTTGGGTGTCCCCAATCGCTTAGAAACTCAGCTTGTACCTAGACACTATCCATTGCATACTATTGCAGTTGAAGGGTTTCAGCAAGGTTTTAGTATTTCGTCTCTGTGGATTTTGGGTAAACTCGTTAGTTCGATTCTGGATGTCAGGCGAATCCTGAAACAGGGTAAATTTCAGGGATTATTCACCACGGGAGGTTATATAGCAGGCCCGGCTGTGATTGCGGCGCGTTCTCTAGGAATACCTGTGGTTTTCCACGAATCTAACGCTTTACCTGGTAAAGTAACACGCTTTTTTGGCCCTTGGTGTGATGCTGTCGCCGTCGGATTTGAAGTAGCGGCTCAGTATTTACCCCGTGCTAAAAATGTTTATGTTGGGACTCCAGTGCGATCGCAATTCCTCAATCAAAGAATTAATGCATCATTGGATTTACCCATTCCTGATGGCGTTCCCTTAATTATTGTTTTTGGTGGTAGTCAAGGGGCGGTTAGTATTAATAAGTTAGTCCGCCAGTCTGCTCAAACTTGGTTTGAGGCTGGGGCATACATAGTACATTTAATCGGCGATCAAGATCCAGAGGCAGATAGTCTCAAGCATCCCCAGTATATAGCTTTGCCATTTTACGATAATATGGCTGCCTTGTTGCGGAGGGCAAATTTAGCCATTAGTCGTTCTGGTGCGGGTAGCTTAACAGAATTGGCGGTATGTGGTACACCAGCGATTTTGATTCCTTACCCCTTTGCGGCTGAAGATCATCAAACCTACAACGCCAAAGTATTTACACAAGCAGGTGCGGCCTTAGCCTTCCCACAATCAGAGTTAACATCTGAGATTTTGCAGAATCAGGTTTTAAATTTGTTGCACTCACCTAGTGAATTAGCCAAGATGGGAGAGAAAGCAAAAGCGATCGCAATACCTGACAGTGCTGATAAGTTGGCACAATTACTGCGTGAAGTGGTCGAAAGGTAGGAAACGAACTACCTAAACGCAGAGCATGAGGAGTGATTTTTTAGAAATAATACATTTTACGGTCGATTAATGTAGCATAAATAGATGCAAGCATCTGTAGAAAAAACCGTAATTCCTACAATTAGAAGTTGATTAAACTGCAAGCTTGGATAAAATTGCTGCTCTTGATATCAGAGTATTAAACCGTTGACTATAACAGCTAATAAAAATCAACGGTTTATCCTATTTTTATTATTTCAACAGCTGAGCAGAATTATTCCCCACGAAGATGACATTTTGATTCCTGTCTCGATATGCTTAATTTATAGCGAGTTCTTATTTAGAGCAAACCAGAATGTTTACAAGTAGTGTCATGCAACGATTGACCTGTAGTTCTTTAGTTATTTCATCATTCATCGCAATAGCAGGACAGTCAGCGATGGCTCAAATAGGGATCACTTATACAGAAAAAGCCACTAATTTCGATAGCAATACTGTAATTAAAGTTGCTCAAACTCCTAGTGTAATTGATGAAAAAGCAGCCGTTAACTTAGTCTGGAAATTACCACAAGTAAAACGCAAAGCCAAAGAAATTGAACAACTTTCTAAGGGAACTATCCGCGTTACTGCACTTATCGATAGTTCACCAACTCCAGAAGCACCTTACTATACAATTAGAGTAGTAGAAAATCATGTAGATCACGTTGATACAATTTATTTGTTTCAAGTCTTGAATCCTGGTGGTGTCATCAAAGTTTACGACATTCTTAAGGATGAATATATATCCTTAGAAACATGGAAACCTAATTAAAAATTTGTAATTAATCTCATCATGGTGTGTGATGCCACAATATGGTAAGTAGGTCGGCGCAATTAAAGCTAACAGGCGAGGGCTGTCATTTGTCCTTTGTCATGGGTCATTGGTAAGGGTTTTAAGCCAATTTACGTTTCGTAACATAATTGGGTTTATTCCCGCCGACTTACTTAATTTAAAAGTGTTTCTCTCAGTTTTTAGGCATCACGCGCTACCAAAATACTACACAATTTGAGTTTTTAATCAAATAAATTAAATGTCTGAACAAAAGCCCCTAAGCCCTTGGAATTACAAACCTTGGTGGTGTCAGCCCTGGTCTATACTTCTCACAGGTATAACGCTAATTAGTGCTAGCTGGCTATTATTTAAAACTATTTGGCTAACAGTTCTCATCTCTATACCTATATTGATTTGGATGGTATTTTTTTTGTTAATCTGGCCGCCACTAATGATTCGTAGTGGCATTTTAGATTCATATCAAAATCAAAATTTAAATAATTGATAATTTTGGTCTTTAGTTTTACTCTATAGCTATCTTACAGATATTTTCAGTTAAATAAACCATAAATAGACCTCTCACCAAACCTCTTTTCTACGAGGAGAGAGGCTTTGACTTTCTCCCCTTCCCTTGTAGGGAAAAGGCTGGGGGTTAGGTCTCATAATTGTGATCTAAATACATCAAAACTGCTGTAAATGATGACTTGTATAGAGAAAATTGTTCAAGACCACGCAAATATGTAAGCATTTTACACACGGCAAAGTACGAACACCAATTCATTAATCAAATTGTTGTAGGGTGGGCACTACCAGATTTTTCGTTTAAAACTTGATGATAACTAGTCCTCACCCTAAGCTTAGGCAACCTATGCAAGGCTAACGCGAAAGCTTTCAGCAAACACTGCATACATAAAACTCTTCGGGCATGGCTTCCGTTCGAGACTTTAATGTGAACGGGACGCTCCGCGAATGCTTAGCATTATGACTTTGTGTAATTAATGATTTTTAAATACTTATTAAGTAGCCAAAATCAATAGTTAATTTAACACTAACCCTTCTTTAAGTTAGAAGTTTAGTAAATTCATTTTAATTAATGTATTTATTGTCAGTTAGCTTCGATTTCTAATTTTGGGATTCTTTACTCAAAATCACACAGAAATATTTGTTCACTACGGACTTAGTAATTGTAAGCCTACTCATACTAGTTCAATCATTAACTTGTTTTAGGAGTATTCTATGCAGAAATCTAACGACCAATCACGCTATTTCCCAATCTTCTCTTTCATCCTATGCCATAACAGTGGAAAAATTAATTACTAATGCGTAATATCCTAAGGGAAGACGCACTTCGTAATTTTTGCTCTTTATCTATCCTCCATAGTCTACACGTGGTTAGGTTTCAGGTAGGAATTTCAACCCTGCCTGAAACTGTCTTTAATTACAATTGCATAGCTTGCTGCTCGCTGGCAGCGAGTATTATCAATTACAAATTTATTTAATTTCCTGCATATTTTTTACAATCTTTGTTACCAGATTTCTCGGTGTAAATCTAACCATTTCAGCAAGTATTTTATTTTTTAGCCCTGGAATAGCAACAGTTTTACCTTCCATTAAGGCACGATAGCCTATTTTGGCTACTGTTTCTGCATTCATCATATGATTATTCTCTACTTGCTTTGCACCTGCAACCCCTGTTCGTTCATGAAAGGCTGATTCTGTTGGCCCTGGACAAAGGGCTGTTACAGTCACACCTGTACCTTCTAATTCACTTGCTAGTGCTTGGGAAAATGATAGAATATAGGCTTTTGTGGCAAAATAAACCGCCATTAAAGGGCCAGGTTGAAAAGCCGCAGCAGAGGAAAGATTTAATATTTTCCCCTCGCCTTTCTTCACCATCTGTTTGAGGAATAACTTAGTTAAATGAGTCAGAGATACTAAATTCACCTGTAGCATATCTAATTCAGTATTCAAGTTGGTTTCATTAAATAATCCATAAATACCAAATCCAGCATTATTCACTAATACATCAATCTGTATAGATTCTTGTTGTAATTCTGTAAAAATCTCTTCCGGTGAGGTTTTTATAGATAAATCCTTAACAATAGGTTTCACAAAAATATCAAATTGCTGCCTGATTTTATCCGCAACATCAGCCAGCTTTTGCGCCATTATATCTACTAACACAAGATTGTAGTTATTCCTGGCAAAAATATATGCTAATTCATAGCCAATTCCATTAGCTGCTCCTGTAATCAGAACAGTTTGTTTGTACTTGTATTGGTGCGTTGTGTTCATACGAGAAAATATGTGGATTTTACCTAATGGAATTTGTGCGTCTAGAAATTATTAACAATAATCTCGGAACAAACTAGAAATGTTTTGAGTCGTTAATTTATTGGTAAATATGAGTTACAAATTTTATCTTGTAAGCCATAAAAGCCAGTATTTAAGCCACTTTATTCTGAATATACTTCGATGACTATGAAGTTGTTGTATATCTCAAAACAAATTGAAAACCTAATAAAGTTATCGTTTAGCAACACAAACTTTAACTAATGCCAAAGTAGTATTATTAAAATCTCTAGGATGATTTTTTGCATTCTAGATCTTATATCCATAGAAAATGCGCTAGACTAGCTTATTTTTAAAATATTGGTGTTTTGACTCTGAGTTTTCGTATCTACGCGTCTTTGAAAACCCTCATCTAAAAATTAAGTTTCATTATGAACATATCGATATACGCATAAAAAATCATCATGTAATTTAAATTACATGATGATTTTTTATTTCTATTTATTTTGCTAATTTTTAAACTGCCGATCGCCTAGCAGCCCAAATATCCACAGGAATTTTGCGGATACCAGGACAATAGATAAATATCGCCCCATAGCTGACAACTAACACGCCTACGGCAGCAATTGGTGGTAAGAAAACACCAGCAAACATAGAAATTGTCGAGACGAAGGTAATCCAAAAAGCATCCCAATAATCGGGTGAACCAAACAACTTAACAATAGAGCGATGAAGCAGGTAGAAGCTAGGTAAAGCCAGAATTTCTGACAAACCGTATCCCCATAATCCCATTAGGGGTAGAAAAATTAAGGTTGCTAGCCAAAGAACACCTACATACCAGGCATTGCGATGAGCAATTTCATAGTTATGTCCAACAGCATACAAGCTAGATGTATGCAACTCAAAAATCGCCCCTACAAGGACTCCCACTGCAATGAAGGGAAAGATTTGAGCGCTGATTAACCATTTATGAGAGAACATTAAAGGAATTAACCAGGCAGAAGTACAAGAAAAGGCAGCACAAATCGGGCCAATTAAAAGTGCCTGATATGTCATTCCTTTGCTGATTGCATTGCGAGTTTGTTCTGGTTTATCTACCAATTTAGCCATCACACTAATGGACATCCGACGTACCACCAAACGCAGGATTGCCAACTGCTCTGCCAACCGCATAGCAATACTGATGTAGCCAACTATTTCTGTACCTCCTAAACGACTCACCAGTAAAGGTAGTCTTAATCTTCTGAGATTTAAAATGCCATCAGAGCCAGAATAGGTAAGTCCATAATGTATGGCGGGTTTAACTACCTTCCACTGCCAACGCCAGCGCCAAGGAACGGGGTAATAATAATATGCCATCACCAGTTGCACCAAATATCCTAAAACGGTGCCAATAATTGGTCCCCAATAGCCCCAACCAATTAATACTAGGGGAATTGCCGAAACATACAATACAACACGGGAAACTGCTTCTAACAACCCCACCTTATCAAAACTTAGTTCCCGCTCCAACATACTAGTTGGAACTCGACTGACCATATCCATCCACAGCGCAGGTAAGACGGCTTGTAATGCGCCAGTGACCTCTTGCTCCTTTGTCCACCAGCCAATGATCGGCGCAATAAACCATAATGCGGCACAAATGGCTATTCCAAGAAAGTTATAAAATGCCTGGATTTGTGCGGGTTCCTCCTCAGTAAGATTTGGTTGGCGTACCAAATAAACCTGCAATCCCAACCGGCAAACTTGGTTTAAAAAATAAAATATACTTAAGACAATAGTGACAATACCGTATAGCCCTGGGCCTAACATACGAGCAATTACCAGTACATTCACCATTGAAAGTGCTGCGACTAGTAACTGCCTAAGTGTCATAGAGACACCACCGCGAATAATTTTTCCCTTAATATCTTTTGTGTTGGGCATTTATATAAAGATTTTAATTTTAGTTAGAGGAAGAATAGTGATTGAAGTAGTGAAAAATCTTTAGTCATGACAATTGCTTCCTTTTATTTCAGAATTCGTGATTATTTTTGTGACAAGGGACGGCGAACAGAATTCCTTTGATAATTAAAGTATTTCTGTTTTGCAGATGAAGGTGTATCAACTTCAACAGTTATCGGTTTATCCCAATTCCAGCCGGCTACTGCCAATAAAGTCCACCAATAGAAGAAAAGAGTAGTGTGGTTCCAAACATTTCCCGCCAACATCCCTACTAGCATAGAGACGAGAAACGCTAGCATGATAAAACAGAGATTGCGTTTAGACGAATTAGGTGGTACAGAATAAGCTAGTTGGAACAGACGAACAAATAGCGCACCAATCAAAAACAAAAATAGAATAAATCCAAAAATTCCCTCTTCTGCCAAAAATCGCACATAATCATTATGAGCATAGCTCGCAAGTGGCGTTAAAAACCGCGAGGTATCCAATCCATATCCTAAAAGTGGTGCATAACGCCATTTGTCTAATAAAAATGTCCACTGAGCAATCCGCCAATTAAAACTATTTCCATCACTCCATTGCAAAAAAATTGCCCGAGATACATCAATATCTGGATTTAATAGTGGTGTCCCATACAAAGATTGCAAGCGCTCTTGACCCATTGGCGAGCCAATAAAGAAAAATAACACTAACCCAAACAGTAGAATACCGCCAATTAAGTTGACTATATTCAGTTTTGGTGCCAATAATGCTGGAATAAAAGCAACCAGCATCATTAATCCTGTTAAAGATTTACTACTAACTAAGAAAAACGCCAGGGCAGCAACTAAAATTAGCCAGGGTAAACGGTGCTTTACCTGCCCCATTTTCCACAGAGCAAGACTGAGAAAAAATAAGGTGAATGTAGCAAATGCGTTGGGATGTCCTAAAGTTCCATTCATTCGCGATCCAGCTTCAATAGCATATCCGCTTTGAAATACTAGAAACGAAGGCAACATTGATGGTGGAAGCAGGATTTGCAGAGTGGCGGCAGTGATCGGAATAATCAAACTTAAGAATAAGCTAGAAATCACTTTTTCTGCTGGTAGCCGCTCCTTTAGCTGCATGACTAACAGGTAAATTATCAATCCCGAAAATACTCGCAGCCATTCCCGCAAAGCCACTGGTAAATATGCAGAACCAAGCCCTAACCCGCCTATTGGCTGTAAAATCACCCATAATCCTTGTAGGGCAATCCATCCTGCTAGCAACCACCAAAATCCATCTGTGTGGATTTTTTGCCTTTTTAGCAAGAGAACGGCAATATACAGCAATGCCAAGAGATCTATTCCCAGAGCAAATACAGCAGGTAGTTGTTGGTCAGAAAATGCATCTAAAGTACTGCGTAAAATTAATAACCCTAAAAGAGTTTGCTCAAAATTTTTAAAAAAGTTGATGAGGACAGCAATGGCAACAAAAAGCACAACTATGTACAAAGGTTGAACGTTTGCAACCACACCAACGATAATGCTTAAAAAAATTCCTAAAACACTAATCCAAATGGTAGGACTAAAAAGAATATTCCTGCCTTGATCTATTGCCATTGCCTGTCAGTTATATATTTCTCATCAAAAAAGGGAAACAGACTTTGAGTCATGAAAAAAGCTGCACAATTACAAAATCACAAATAATTAGTACAGCATGGCGCAAATAAAGCCAATATCTGAAATAGGTGAATTTTAACTTTTGACTTTTGAAAGCCAGTTGCTACCGCTCGGGAACACTAGAGAGCTAAAAAGTTAGCAGAGCCGCCCAAAGCACTGGCTTTTTATGTACTAGCCAATATGTTTGCCCGTCTCCTTGACCATAGACCATGAGTGAGAATGCTCAGAAGGTGGTAATTGCCTTATCTCAACAGCAGAGGTTAGTACAGGAGGTGCTTTTTCCAATGGGAGTACAGTTTCATTCATAACTACACCCAACACAGATGTACCACTTTTTTGCAAATTAGAGATTGCTTGCATAGCAGCATCTCTAGAAGTTGAGTTGGGTTTGACAACTAGGATGACACCATCTGAAAATTGGCTTAAGGTGGCAGCATCCGCAGAATTTTTGATTGGGGCAGAATCAATAATCACATAGTCATAATGTTTCGCAGCTGCTTCTAAGAGACTAGCCATCGCATCTGTCTCAATGATCATTGATGGGCGATCGGGAATCTTACCAGAAGCTAGTACTGATAAATTAGGAATTTCTGTTGGTTGAACTGCATCCAACCAAGGCAGGTTCTCAGTAATTACTTCTGTTAATCCTGCGGAAACAGGGAGATTCAAAAGACTCCCATACATAGGATATCGAAAGTCTGCATTAATAATTAATGTGCGTCTTGACAAAATCCCTGCCACAGCAGCTAAATGTAGAGCTACTGAAGATTTTCCTTCTCCAGCACTAACACTGCTAACAACAATGACTTTGGGTTTCTCTTTACCCGCAGATTCTAGGGTTTTGAGCAACATCCGGTATGGCTCTACATGGTCAGAAGTATCCAACAAATGGTTGAGGTCTGCCAAATTAGAGGTTGCAGGCGAAAATTTGGGCAATGCTCCGATTACAGGGGTCTCTAGCCAAGCTTCGATTTCATCCTGATCTCGCAATTTGGAAGCCATGAGTTCCAATATTAAGACCATTGCGCCAGCAGCAATAATGCCGATGACTGTGCTAAGTACCACAATTACCAGAGGTCTAGGTGAAACTGGGTCAGTAGGAAGTTCAGCTTGTCCAATAATCCGGATGTTGCTGAGGATTTGCCCTTCTGCAATCCGTGCCTCTTCTAGTTTGTCCTCTAAGGCCTTGAGCGCTTTATCAGCTTTTTCTCGCTCACGAGTTAAGCTTACCAATGACTGTTGAGAAGACGGAATTCTAGCAACACGCGATCGCAAACCCTGTATGTCAGACTGCACGACGTTGAGCTTATTTTCTAAGCCCTGGCGTTCAATATGACTAGTGATATAGAGAGACACTAACTCTTGGCTTAATTGGTTAGAGGCAACTTGGTCAGTAGATACAGTTTGATCTGCGGGGATGATTTGTGATAGTTGTTGATTATAAAGACCACGCAGTTCGTCTCGCTTATGTAAAAGCGCTAACACATTAGGATGTTCGTCTGTCCACCGGAAGCGAGCATCGGTAATTGCTATTTCTACGCTGGTAAGTTGTTTTTGTAATTCTTTGAGCTGTTCATCTTGCCCAACACGACCAGCGATGTATGCTCCTTGAGAATTATTTACTCCCACTACTTGTTGTAATGATTGATCTTTGTTTCTAGCTTCCTGCAATTGGGCGCGCAGTTGCCTTTCCTGATTTTCCAGAGATGTTAAGCTTTCAATCAAACCTTGAGTTTGGGTTTCAGACGCAACCAAAGAATAGGTTTCTCGATATTTTCTTTCAGCTAATTCGGCTGTTTTCAGCTTTATCTGTTGTTGAGCAATTTGGTCTTCGAGAAACTTTCGCACAGATGAAGCTTCAGTGCGAATTAGTTTAGTGTTTTCAATCATCACCAACTTGGCAATCTCGTTTAACAGATCAGTCGCCACTTTTGGATAAGGATTTTGATAGCTAATCTGTAAAATGTTAGTTGCAGGGATAATCTCTACCTTAATCGACTGCTGCAATTGCTCAATTGGAGGTAGTTTTTCAACGGGTATTTGACTGTTCTTCTGAAATTTCTTCAGCGCACTCCGAAGAACTTGGGGAGATTTTACTAATTCTGCTTGTGTTGCCACTGGGTCAGCGGCTTTACTAGGTGCCCGATTATTAATATCTGTTAACTCTTGACCTAGAGATGAAAGACCAACTTCTTTCTGTCCAACAAGTAACCTTATGGATGCTTCATATAACCGGGGTGAAATAGCCAAACTAATTGCTGTTACACCTACTAAAACAGATACAAAAGTCAATGCAGCCGCCCAGGAATGCCGTTTGAGAGCGGATAGAGATGATAAAGGAAAAGCTGCTTTACCCATTAATGTGCCTGCCAAAATTGCGCCTTTAAAAGTATACTAAAACTGAGTTAAAGTAAATTTCGTCAACGGAGAAAATATTATAGATACTAATTATGTTAGCAGATAAATACTTAATATGCTCCATTGCTATTAACTACTACCTGAATTGTTTTCATAATTAGCTTCAGATCGTAAATAACAGACCATTTTGACTGATACGCCAGATCCATCTTTACAATATCTTCAAAATCTTCTATGTGAGAACGTCCGTTAACTTGCCATTCACCTGTAATCCCCGGCTTAACTAGCAATCTTCTAAAGTGGTGAAGCTCATAATTCATTACTTCATCAACAGTAGGTGGACGAGTACCAACCAAGCTCATATCACCTTTCAAGACATTCCAGAATTGAGGTAGTTCGTCTAAGCTAGTGCGGCGTAAGAAAAAACCAATGCGAGTAATCCGAGGATCTTGAGGATTCTTAAAAATGTTACCTTTAGCCTGGTTTTGCACTAGATGCTTCATATATTCAGCGTTAACTAGCATCGTCCGGAATTTCCAAATGCGGAAATTTTTGCCGTTTAAACCACAACGAATTTGACTGTAAAAAATTGGGCCGGAACTGTCGAGTTTGATGGCGATCGCTATTGGTATAGTGACTACTAAAGTCATAGACAAACCAATTAAAGCACCGAAAATATCTATCAATCGCTTAACTTGACTTGTTGCCGAAGGGTGTACCTCTTGTTCAAAATTAGAACTTGTTTGAAGATGAATCTGCATTGACTTTTATGGAAAGCGAGCTATTACGTATAAATTACACGTTTAGAAGTCATAACTGAGAGTTCGCCCATTTTTTGCAGTTAGAAAATTTGGTAAATAACCTTTTGATTCGGGTTGGGAGAAATCAATTTTTCGGATGATGGTGAGTGGAAAACCAATACTTAAAACTAATTTACAGATTGCGCTCGTAATTATTTTTCCGTTCCGTCTTTTCCTAACGCCTAAAAATGGGCGAATCTAAAGTCATTATTACAGTTACTCAAAACCACTCTTGTTTTTAACTTTATGCATTGGAGTCTACATAGACTGATTTATGCATAAGCCCTAGAAAATTGACCTTGTTCACTTTGCCAATTTTCTAGCAATTCAGTATAAATACCATTCACAACATAACGAGCGTCATAGGGTTTAACAACTCGAACACATGCTTCGGATGGATAATTTCTCGGATTCCTTAACACCTGTCTCCACTGATCAGCGATCGCCACAGGAGTTTGTTCTTCACACACAATTCCACTATCTTCTGTGAGGAAGTTTGGTGTTTCACCCGCACGAGTCGTGACTACAGGTGTTCCACAGGCAAGTGCTTCAATACTACCCCGACATAATCCTTCGTAGGCACTCGTTAACACAAACATGCTAGAAACTCGATATAAATTTGCCAGCTTTGACTGTGCAAGAGGTGGGAGCAGTGTTACTCGATTCGACAACTCTAACCGATTAATTTCAGCACGTACATCTTCTTCTAACTCTCCTTGTCCCACAATCAACAAGTGAGCATTAGGATCATTAAGAGCAGCAAAGGAACGAACCAATAATAGTGGCTGTTTTTGAGGATGCAAACGACCAGCAAACAGGATAAAACGAGTGTCTGTTGAAAGCCCCAACTCATGCGCTAGCTTAGTTCTGCCTTCTTCCCGTTCGCTAGAACTCAGAGAGTAGAAAATCTCTCCATCCACGGTATTCGGTAGATAGGAAATCCGTTCTGTAATATCCGAATAACGCTGCTGATACTGTTTTGCCGCTTTGGTATTGCACGATAGGATGCGATCAAACTGACGTACTAATCTGCGTTCCAGCGCGAAATAAGCCGCAGGGAAATATCGCCAAAGAATTCCTCCTCCCTGGCTTGTTCCCTGAATTTCCTGCTCAATATCATTGTGAATATAAAAAATTCTTTTTCCAGACCAGCCTCCGGCAGCTATTGTCGGTTCTATGCGATGGAATTGCATAAAGTCCGATGAAAAATCCCGCCCCAACAGTGCCATTGTATACTTAACTGTTGTAGGCACTAAACCTCGGATATTGTCGTTCTTTAGCTCAATTAATGGCATAAAAGAAAATTTTCTGCCAAATAACTCAGCTTCAGACCACTGACCAACAGGCATTTTTGGATCGCCATTACCTGTTCCTACTAGGCGTAAATTGAATTCCTTTGGAGCGTACTTAATCACATAACGGATACAGGTCTGTATGCCGCCAATGGTTGGATTCCAGGGATTAAATTGATAGAAAATTGTGAGAGTGGGCTGACTCATGATTAGACTCCTTCATTGTTACCAGTTATCTAGGAAATTTTTGTCGTAACGAGTTTTTTACCTGCTTGTTTATTAGGCGAATTTAACAGTGTCTCGTATAGATTCAGATTGTCAGCAGCAATCCTTTCCCAGCTATAGTGCAATTGCAAATACCTTTGGGCATTCTCAGCCATCAGCTTCATCTCTTGAGGATGGTTAATCGCCCAATCCATTTGTTCTACGAAAGAGTCTAAGTTTCCGGCGCGGAACAATACTCCTCTATTGGAACTGATAAGTTGTTGATGAGGCGGAATATCACTAGCAATAATTGGGATAGTTTCTGACATTGCCTCTAGCATTGCCAATGGCAGTCCTTCTAGGTTGGAGGGTAAGGCAAATAATCCTGTTCCCCGAACAATTTCCCACAAACGTGAACCTTGCAACTCGCCTGCAAAAACGATATCGCGATCGTTAGCTACTTGCTCTAACAGTTTGGCACTAAAGGTTCTTGTATCGCTGACTCCCCCAGCTAGTACCAATTTCCAGCCTTGAGGCTTGAGTTGTTTAAAAGCTTCTACTAGCAAATCAGGACACTTTTCGGGAACTAATCTACCGAGAAACAAAATGTAGCGTCCTGGGGTTAAGCCTAAAGAACGTCCATAGGCAAAGCTAGGATCAGATGTTCCGTAAGTTGCAGCAGCATTGGGGATATAAACAGACTGCTTGCCATAGGTATGACGGAAATAAGTACGTAATTCTTCCGAAACCACAATCAGCCCATCAGAAAAACGGACAGCAGCTTTTTCGCCTTGAAGAATCAAACGACTAGACATCTTGCCCCACTTGTTACGTTGCCAATCTAATCCATGACAAGTAACTACAACCTTTGTAGATAAAGACAGTCTAGGGAGCCAGCTAAACAAAGCCGGGCCTAGAGCATGAAAATGAACAATGTCGTAGCGGGTTATTGTGGACATTATTGCCCCCAACACTGAACTAGACAGGGCATCTAATCCCTTTTTTCCTGGGCAAGGTAGAGAGATGACTCGGACACCTTGAAATTCAGATTGAGTGAAGGGAGATAAATGAGTAGTGGATGATCGAGCAAATAAATCAACAGAATGACCTTTTTCTACTATGCGTGGATATACTTCTGCACAGTGATGCTCAATCCCTCCCTGCCTCGGGGGGAGACCCTTTGCACCTATAACAGCTATTTTCATTATTTCTACTGAACAAGATAGATTATTAGACTCATACAAAAATTTGCCAATTTCTTTGCTTTTTGCTGGTTAAAGTCTTAAAACTAAACCAGAATAAACGTCAGAAGCGGGCTTTTAAGATAGTTCTAGCTCCAAAACTATCTGTTAAAATTTTGACAAATCGGGAAACAGATAATTAGTTATGAGCCGCATTAGTTTTGTGCGGTACAGATATTTTTGAATATCATGAAGTGAATTTTTTATTTTGCTGACGCTTAAAGATTGTCTTCTCCCATTTTTATTACACTCAAATAATATTTCTGTCGATCTACTTAAATACACATACTTAGCCTCCTTAATAGCCAAAACCCTTACGTGATATTAGTTCCAGCATTGTGTTACATACAGAGTGAAGAATGCTTACTGTGGAATTTACAGAATACAGACTTCCCTGAGGGGTAAATTAACTTTAGGTTAAATCCGAGTTAAACATAGTATATAAGGCTTAATACCGAAAATGGTTTAAAGTTAGCGTTAAATTTATACGGGTTTATGAACATACCATAAAGCCCGTGTAATCACTGTCTAGTGAGGGTCGGTATGTACGGTAAAAGAGCGTTTCTCCAAAATCATCTCAGGCGATCGCCTTGCACCCTACTGACAAAATATATAAATATTGATTGACTTGATATGATGTGGCATGATATCTCAATATCAGCAAAAATCTGGTAAATGTGAAGAATCAGTAAAGTTTTGGCTGATTTTAATTATTTTTTAGCAAAAAACTTCTTCTAAGTTCAGATCTTAATTGGTATAAGCTAGGGTTAACAAGGTCTATGCATCACGAGATTAAGTCTTCGTTGAGATTGAGAGGATCAGAGCAAAGGCTCTGAATTACTTTACAATTCTTAAGAATGATCATCTTGGCTCGACATTATCCACTTGAACGGTGTAAACCTAGTAATAGTGGTTAAAATTTTCAGTAAAGAGCGAGCAACTCTTAGAATTTTCGGAAGTTTTTGTGACCTTGAAACAGCCCAAATTCTTGCCCAGTCAAGGTTACAGCATATTATAAAGTGGAGTAGCTTGCCTAAGAGATTTAAGATGGGATAGATAAATCAAGCTTAAATCAAGGCTCGTGCAAGGTTCATAATTGCAAAATTTTCCATAATGTGTTAGTAGTGAAATCTTAACTTAAGTTAATTCCGAGTTAACAAAAAGTAAACGATTTCAGGTGAAATCACTAAAATTAGGAACTAACCGCAGTCAACTGTGAGTTGCATAGAGCCTGAAATAAATAATTAATTTAGAAAACATAGTAATTCCTAGCGATGCAATAAGGAGCGGATTAGATCATGCCAGCACTCCAGGTTGTGCAAATACTTAACAACTATCTTCATCAAAAAAATATTCGTTACTGCCATTGGAAGAGTAATGAGCATGTAGATGCAGCTGTAGAAGGTAAAACTGATCTAGATGTTTTGGTTGATGAGAACGAGAAAGAAAATCTGTTGCAGGTGTTAAGCGAAGTTGGTTTCAAGTATTTTGAAGCAATTCCCTGCCGGAGATATGTTGATATTGATGATTACTTAGCCATTGATCAAGAGACGGGAATTGTAGTGCATCTTCATCTGCACTATCGGCTAGAACTAGGAGAAAAGCACCTCAAAGGTTATCGTCTGCCTTGGGAAGAGTTGTTATTATCTACTCGGATTTATGACAACGAAAACCATATTTATATTGCCGAACCTAACATTGAAACAATTATCTTGATTGTTCGTGCTGTACTTAAGGTTAGAACTCGCGACAGCCTTAAAGCTCTGTTGGGTAAAGATTATTTTAAGGGAGATTTTATTCGGGAATTCCGTTGGTTGAAGGAACGGATAGACCCTCTGAAAATCAAGCAACTCAGCGAAGAAAATTTAGGTAGTAAAGCGGCTAAGTTAGTTTTAGATGTTATTGACAGCGAATCAAATCTGAAGCTGTTGTTAAAATCTGGTAATCCTATCTACTCTTCTTTACAGAAATATCGCTATTCAAATCCATTATTTTCTAGGTTTTTACGGTGGCAGAGGGAATTTAAATCTCTTTATTACAAGAGCATGAGAAAGTTTTTCCAAGCTCCTGTTGCTGCTCACAGAACACCTACCAACGGCGGCATAATTATTGCTGTTTTAGGCGCAGATGGATCTGGTAAATCTACTGTCACTGGTGAGATCACAAAATGTTTTTCTCATAAACTCGATGTTCTTCCTATTTATCTAGGTAGTGGGGATGGTCCTGCTTCCTTAATCAGACTACCTTTAGTTTGGGCAAGTAAAGTTGGTCAACTTCTGCGCTCAAAGCGATCGCGTAGTCAGTCAAATCATGCCCAAAAGTCCTCTAGCCAATCAGCAACTTCCAAGCGTAAATCGAAATTTTCCATTCTTGGTAAAGTCTTATGGGCAATTACCCTGGTTTACGAAAAACAGCAAAAACTTGAGCAGTCTCGTACAGCCAGAGATAGAGGCATGATGGTGATTTCTGATCGCTATCCCCAAACCCAAATTCTTGGCTTCAATGATGGACCGTTATTGAGTAGTAATAATCAAGATGCTTCTCCATATCCTACTGTTTTACAAAAATGGGAGTTGCAACGCTATCAATACATGGTCAACACCATGCCTCCCGATTTAGTAATCAAGTTGAATGTCACTCCAGAGATTGCTTTAGCGAGAAAATCAGATACTCCACCGGAAATTGCGAAACAAAAAGTAGATGCTGTTCAGAAATTTAAGTTCCCTCCGCAAACTACGGTGGTGAACATTGACGCAACTCAACCTCTTGATCAAGTTTTATTACAGGCAAAACTGGCTGTATGGGAAAACATTTAACTAAAACTAACTTAATTAAGGCTGAGAGTGAACACCCACTAATCTTGGAGTTTGTCGGTTTACCTGGTGCTGGTAAGACTACTGTCTGTCATGAAGTTGCTTCGCTATTAAAAGAACAAGGAGTATCTCTCGTTGCGGGAGATGAAATTTTATACCAATGGAAGCAGCAAAGTAATTGGCAACAACTGAGGAAACTGATTCCTCAAACCCAGAATCAATGGCAGATTTTGCTTCACTCCCTGTTTTTGGCATCCCAAGTCAAACCGACTAATGGGCAAAGTTTTTCTAAAGCTGCCAAGATTTTTACCAATGTCAAACGACTGGATGCGATTGCGCGTTCGCATAGCGTCTCGGAGATAAGCGCAGCGCCAAGGGCGATCGCGCGTCATCAAGATCCGCAAATCATCCTACTAGATCAGGGTTTGTTGCAAGAAACCTGGTCAGTGGGAATCACAGGTACCACTCCAGCTTTAGAAAACGTCAGACAGGAATTAGCGCTGCTTTTCCACCAAAGACCAATGGCGATCGTTTATTTTCAAATTGATGTAGACACTGCACTTGAGCGAGTTCAAAATCGTCCAACCGCAGAAAGCCGTTTTGACCGGATGCATCCCGAAGCAGCACAGCAATTGCTGTCTAAATATGTTTCCTATCTGCAAGAGATTATCAGCTGCACTCAAACATTTAACATTCCCATTTTAGAAATTGATAGTTCATTACCTATAGATGAAAAAGCACAAAATATTTTGTTCTGGATTAACAATGCCTTCATGACTCATCCTGAACCTGTTTGTATTAACAATGGGATTTAAAAATTCTCAGATTTGATTTGTCGAACCAGGATTGATAACCCAAAAGAACCAATACCTTGATAGAAGCTGAAAAGTATTACTCTCATTCAGAAGATAGGGAATCATAAATCCTATTTCTTGTTCGATTTAGTGTCACATTACAGCACCATCCTTGATGGTGATCGCTACCAAATTTCTGCTCAATAATTAAGGTTACTTGAGCAGAATATTTTCATGATTAAAAATTACTAATTAGACTTATATTTTAAGTATTTCAGTCTGCTAATCAAAGGTCGGAATGGCTTTTATTAAGTGCCTTATATTTCTTTATATAAAAGATATATTAGCCACAAAGCTTTGGAAAAAAATCATATATAAAGTTGAGATGAAGTTTATTGTAAAGTCTTTGATTATACCTATAATTCAGTATTAACTAGATATAAGATAAATACTAGAAACTTACGCATTGACAGGACATACCAAATATGGTGTGCGTAGGCTTGTTAGGTTTTCTACTTAGATTTTTTAATGCTTTTTAAGCAATGTCTAGCGTCAAGCCACAACCTTGCGGCAACCTTTTGTACAAGCGTTTATGCTATTTATCAAAGGATGATTTAAGAAAAGCCTGAAACGACTTATTTTTGTTGGTTTACAAGATACTAAATCTGTGCAATGCGTAAGTTCTAACCACTAACCCTGCAACGAGCAATTTGTTTTGCTCAGAATAATTTCATACCAAGAAATAATGGCACAACTAGTACGAATTATTAAAACTTCTGATTTTTTAGCGCCCAGTCCAGATCCATCAGGTATTGTTTATATCAATCATTTGGGCACACTATTTCTTGCTGACGGGGAAGTGGATGAAATACCCACGTTATTGCAAGGAAAAAACCTGTTTGAAACTACTCTGACAGGTACTTATGTGGATAACAATTTAACAGCCATAAATTTCACAAAAGAGGCAACAGGGATTACTTATAATCCGCTGAATCGTTTCCTCTACATTTCTGATGATGACAGAAATAGAATTTATCAAGTGAATCCTGGAGCAGATGGGTTCTATAGTACATCAGATGATGTAGTGACTTATTTTAGTACTCACTTAGACACTATTACTAAGTCTGACTCAGAAGACGTTGCATTTTCCACCAGAACAGGTAATTTATGGGTGGTTGATGGGTTAAATGCAGAAGTTTTTGAGTATACTATCGGCGGCACATTAGTCAGTCAGTTTGATACTGCTTCAATTGATACTTCTACAGCAGCAGGAGTGCAAGGAATTCTTGACCCCGAAGGAATTGTAGAAGACCCCTTAACTGGGAATCTATTTCTCGTAGGTAGACCGCTGAATGAGGCAGGTACAGCAGTTTATTACGTATTTGAAGTCACAAGTTCTGGTCAATTTGTCAGCAAAATAGATATTTCGGCGGCGAACCCAAATAAACCTGCGGGTATTACCATTGCACCCAATAGTCAAGATCCTTCCAAGAGAAGTCTTTATATTGTTGATCGCGGCCTTGATAATGATGATCATCCTGATGAAAATGATGGTCGGATTTACGAAATTTCGCTAGATAGTAACGGCGGTAGCTATCCGACACCATCAGGTGAGCCGACACCATCAGGTGGCACGACATCATCAGGTGGTACTACAGCATCAGGTGGTACGACACCATTAGATCCTAAATTCACCACTGTCTTTGTGTCCAGCAATGCCAGCACTACCAGCACTAATACTTTTGGGGCAGTAAATTTTGATAAGCAAGACATCTTGGCTTTCAACCAGAGAACGAAAACCTGGTCTATGTATTTTGATGGCTCGGATGTATTCAAGAATGGAAGCTCTAACCTAAAGGATACCCGTCTCCGAGATTTTCACATCAATAGCGATGGCTCGATTCTTTTTGCTATTAATCAAAGCGTTACATTACCAGGCGGGATAAATGCAGATGAATACGATGTGATAAAGTTTAAACCTACTTCCATCGGTGAAAATACTAGTGGAACATTTGAAAAATATTTTGATGGGTCTGATGTAGGATTAGGACTTAACCCAGGATCAGATCTTCTAGTCAAAAGCGAGGTAATAGATGGAATTGCTATTGACTCAGATGGTAGTTTGGTAATTAGTACAAGGAATGGTTTTAATGTTCCAGGGCTGTCCGGTTCAGGTGAAGACCTAATAAAGTTCAACGCTACAAGTTTAGGGGAAAATTCAGTTGGTGCCTGGACAATGGTCTTTGATGGTTCTGATGTAGGTCTCAAGGATTATAACGTTGATAGTTTTTGGCTAGACTATGACGCTAATAAGAATGTTAAATACATTTACTTAAGTACCGAAAAAGACTTTGCTAACCTTCCTGGTGCCAATGCTACTACCATCTTTGGAAATGGTGGTGATATCCTTCGGTTCACTCCTACTTCACTCGGTTCCGATACCAAAGGTACTTTTGAACTTGTAACCAGACTCGATGGGATAGGTAATACTTCTACTATTGAGGGTCTTGCAGTTACTCCAAATTTTTAAGCTTTCTGATATGTTAATGTCTGAACTAGACTTTATCCATTGCTCTCAATTACAATGCTTGCGGTAAATCTCTCCGTGTCTACCATATCCTGAGGCTTTTATCAGCCAACACTTTAAGCATTTTTCATGTAACCAAAACCAACCTCAGTGATAAAAGTTGTCCAAAATATACTGAACATGATGATCGGTAAGTTTGCATTGTTTAATTGAATAAAATTAAACTTAGTTAATTCCAAATAATAAATTATTCAAGCAGGAAGAAACATTTAAAGTCAGAATGTTTTTCATGTGCCTTATATTTCATTTGTGAAAAATGTATTAAGCACAAATATTTCTATATAAATAATATATAAATTTTAGATGAAGTTTATTATAAAGTTTTTGAATATACCTATAATTAAGTATTAAATAAATTTAAAATAAACACATGACTTACGCATTGACAATCCATATTAACTATGTGGTGCGTATGGGTTTCAGGTTTCGACCGTGACTTTTTGATGTTGTTTGTGCAATGTCTATCTAGCGACAGGCCGTCATCTTGTAACAACACTTCTTCAAAGCGTTTACGCTATTCGTCAAAAGATGATTTAAAGAGCCAGCAATAACGTATTTTTGTTAATTTTAAAAATACTAAATTTGTCTGGTGCGTAAGTTGTTCATGACTTGATCAAGCTAAGAGCAGGCTGTTTGCTCAAAATAATTTTACAACAACAAACAATGGCACAACTAGTACAAATTATCAAAACCTCTGATTTTTTAGCGCCCAGTCCAGATCCATCAGGGATTGTTTATATCAGTCATTTGGGTAATCTATTTCTTGCTGACGGTGAAGTCGATGAAATAGACAACTTGTTCAAAGGAAAAAACCTGTTTGAAACTACTCTGAAAGGTAATTATGTGAGTAGTAATCTAACTGGTATAGATTTTACCCAAGAGGCGACAGGGATTGCTTATAATCCGCAGAATCGTTTCCTTTATATTTCTGATGATGACAGATCTAGAATTTATCAAGTCGATCCCGGAAAAGATGGGAAATACAGTACATCAGATGATGTAGTGAGTTATTTCAGTACTAAGCTCGGTAGTGTTTCTAAGTCGGACTCAGAAGACGTTGCATTTTCCACCAAAACAGGTAATTTATGGGTGGTTGATGGGTTAAATGCGGAAGTTTATCAGTATACCACCGGTGGTCAATTAATCAGTCAATTTGATACTGCTAAACTAGGGCTTCTTGACCCTGAAGGCATTGCGGAAGACCCCACCACAGGGAACGTGTTTGTGGTAGGTAGACCACAGATTGAGGGTGGTCAAAAAGTTTATTACGTGTTTGAAGTGACAAGTTCGGGTAACCTTGTCCGCAAGATTGATATTTCAGCTGCAAACCCAAATAAACCTGCGGGACTTACCATTGCACCCAATAGTCAAGATCCTTCCAAGAGAAGTCTTTATATAGTCGATCGCGGTGATGATAATGATGATGAGCCTGATGAAAATGATGGTCGGATTTACGAATTTTTACTAGATAGTAACGGCGGCGGTGGCGGTGGCAATCCGCCACCATCACAAAATCAGGCCCCATCAGTATCCGCAGGTTTGAATCAAGTTGTTTTGTACAAAGCAAACCTAGACGGTACTGTTGTCGATGACGGGTTACCAAAACCAGGAAGCGTCACAACTACCTGGAGTAAGTTAAGTGGATCTGGCAACGTTACTTTTGGCAATTCCAAAGCAGAGGATACTACTGCTAATTTCTCAGTACCAGGAGATTACGTTTTACAACTATCAGCCAGCGATGGTCAATTAACGGGGTCAAGCCAGACGAATATCCGAGTCTTAGATCCTAAACACACCATTTTTGTGACCAGCACTAAAGAGAGTGAAACTGCTGGGGGAGTAGACTTTACTAAGCAAGATATCTTGGCATATGACAATGTTAAGAACTCTTGGTCTAAGTATTTTGATGGTTCAGCTTTAGGCCTATCAGATAATATCAAGTTGCGAGATTTTCACATCAATGATGATGGCTCGATTTTATTGGCTATCAATAACCCAGCTACATTGCCAGGTGAGTTAAAGGTAGATGACTCTGATGTGGTGAAGTTTATTCCTACCTCCACTGGTGAGAATACCAGTGGAAAATTTGAACTGTATTTTGATGGGTCAGATGTAGGTTTAGATACTAGCAGTGAGGAATTGGATGGAATCGCTTTTGCTCCAAATGGTGGGTTGGTAATTAGTACAAGTGGTTCTTTTAAAGTTCCAGGGTCTAATGGAGATTTAACGGGAGCAGATGAAGATCTGTTACTTTTCACACCTAGCAGTACTGGGGACAATACAGTTGGTACCTGGACATTGCTTTTTGATGGGTCTGACGTAGGTTTATCTAGTTCTAGTGAAGACGTGGATGGTATTTGGCTTGAATATGGCCCTAATAACGTTATTAAGAGTATTTACCTCACCACCGAAGGAGATTTTAGCGTTCCTGGTGTCAATGCTTCCGTCGTCACTGGTAAAGGTGGTGATATCCTTCGCTTTAATCCAACCTCACTTGGCTTTGATACCCAAGGTACTTTTGAACTCTTACCTTGGGATAAGTCATCCAATGGAATAGCTAGTGCTGGCCTGACTATTGAGGGTATTGCCGTTGCCTCAGGTTTTCAAGGTTTGTGATTAGCTGGATGTCTTAACTCGACTTTATCCATCTATTTCAATTGCGATGCCTGTGGTAAGCAGATCCGCACACCATATAGTGTGACTTTTATCTATCAATGCTTTCAGCATTTTTGATGTAACAAAAACCAACCTAAAGGATAAAAGTGACTCGCTACATACTGATCATCTGATCAGTATAGAGGGTAGCTCTGTTTAATTGGATAAAGTCAAGCTTATGTCTTTACTCAAGCATTTACTATTAGGTAATACAGGGAAAAACAGAGTATGAGGTAAGCTGTTGAGCATACAGATTCTATCGTGTGGGGTGGGCATTTTCTTGCTTACCCCACACGATATAAAAAAGTAACTGATGTGCATTCATCAATGCACATCAGCTTGACGGGATTAATCTTGTAAAAAAGACAATCTACATTCGACTTAAAGATAATTCACGATGCTCTAAATAATTGCTGCGTTCCTTTTGTACTTCTTTGATAATCCTTTGACAAGTTTCTAGATTAAATCGACTGAAATCAGCATTAGATGGCTTGATGCCGAAAATGGTTTTCCCAATTTTATAGGTAGTTTTAAAAAGTCCCCATTCAATTATTTGATTGAGGAGACGATAGGTAATCATCGATTTAGCACCCCCTTGTGGATGGCGATCGCTGATGGGCTGAAATTTGGCTTCATTGGCGTAATCATCGACAATGATCAATCCACCAGGTTGCAGGAGCGGCCAGAATAAGTAAAAATCTCTGTCAATGCGCCCATCTGCATCATGGATTAAGGCGGCGATGTTAGGGGTATTAATTAATGCGATCGCTTCTTGCCCATTCTCAAAAGTTAGTTCTTGAGGAAAAAGACGCACTTGCTCGCGAACCCCAAAATTTTCAAAATGTTTTTGAATTAATTCAAGATTTTCTGCATAGCCGCCAACATCAGTCCGAGTACCGCCTTGGCACTTCTCAACTACAATCAAGTTAGACTTTTTTTTCGTATCTCTCATAGCCCAGGCAATGGAAATACTGCCTGTACCAGCAGCGCCACCAACTTCGATAATATCGAGATCGGGTAGCTGAGAAGAAAGCTGGTAAATCTTTTTATAAACAAGTGGCAATAACATACCATTTGTTTGTTTTCTTAAGTGGTAAAATCTGGGGTTAGTTACTTGTTCGCAAGAAAGTAAAATATTCTTAACAAAAAATTTTAAAGTTGTGTTCATTATTGAGTAAATCTGGTACTTGGTTGCTCATGCTATATTGTATTTTAAGCATAAAGAAAATTTAATAAATATACATCTTTTAGCAGATATTTTAATTAACAATTTTAGAGAATTAAGCAAGTATTATTAACGTAAAAAAAGAGACGGCTTTACTGATTTATCCCTTGTTGGTTTAAATCGTGTAGCAGCCATCTCAAATTCTTTTGTCAACTCTATTTTTTGTGTATAGTCTGTTGCCTTTTGAGTTAATTCAACAATGTAGCGTTTAAAACCTCAAGAGAATAATTTGAGTAATTTTCTCATTCGTTATATGTCATGGTTAGATAACTTCAACTTTCACACCATTCATTTTGACCAAGTTTTGTGACCCTTGAATTTTTTGGAGGATACCTCGGTGTTGAACTGTGCCTCCTTGAACTGTGATCTTGGCATTTTTATCAGATTGGAACACCTTGGTTAAGGGATTGGTTGACTTCAAGGTGCAGCGAGTCAGCGTCACATCAGCTGCCTCTGTAGCATAGATCTGCGCTAGGCAACCTGAACCTCCACGACAACGAGGTTCTATACCGATACAGTCCTGAACATCTATTTTTGACCAAAATCTGAAGTTACGTTTGTTATCTGCGGCTTTGGCACGAATTAGCACAGAGTTCTTGGCTTTAATGTCGTATCCACCATCAGTATTTCCAGAAGCACTAGTATCTTCAAAGGAAATATCTGAGACGTTCGCCTCTGCGGTAAAACCATCTCCATTCCAATAATCCTGGGCAGAAAGAGTCTGCTGACAGTTATTCATAGTTGTTCTCCGCAGCTTGACATGATGTACATCTCCACGAAGATGGACACCCATACAGAAGTCGTCACCATCTTGTCGTTGCGAGTCTCCGACAACTTGCTCGATCAGAATATTGTGTGCATCAGCCTGGCTATTCGGCTTCGATTTACCGAAACGTATTGCGCCTTTTGAATAGCCTTGAATATCTGCATTTCGGATTGTGACATTTGCAAGATCCCATGCTCCACCAACTGTGCTGGAGTTAGGATCATGCTCGATGAATCTTTGGACATTGGTTGCTTTTGTTTTTTCGATAGTCACTTCACCTTTAGTGCCAGCAAATACAACGCAACCATTACCCTGGTTCATACAATGAATGTTACGGAAAGTGAGGTAACTAGCGCCAGGAAGGAGATTGAAAAGGCTTTTACCTGTCTTTCCTAATGGAGGTGCCTGATAAGGGCTGGAGCGATCGCCTACAATTACTGGCATTGATGTTTCTATTCCTGATGCATCAGTTCCGTGGATGGTTATCGGTTTCCCAGCAACTCCTCCACTAGCGATGCGAAGGCTCCCACTTTGCTTATAGGTTCCAGTGAGTAACCTAACTTCACCTCCTGGTTGCACTCTGCTAATAAATGAAGGTAAATCAGTCAGTAATCCCGCATTTTGGGCGCTACTACCATCGCGCTTACCAGAACCTTGCGGTGAAATATAGAGAATTTGCGATAAAACTGCGGCTTGTCCGACGGTTGAATTAGGGCAAATTCCCAGGATACAACCAGAAAATCCAACTGTGAATTGAGCCAATAGCAGCGCTAGGACAAAGCCTAAACAAGAGAACACAACCATCAGGGCTTTGGTACTAAACTGCCGTTGCCATTTGCGTACCAAATTAGCAATAGTATTTAGTAGCACTATGTGTTTTTTCATGGAATCACACAACTAAGAACTAAGGGAATAGCCGAGAATGCCAAAACCTTTACATAATAAAGGTATTGATATTGATTACTTCGCTTGGCTTGATACAATCTAAGTATGTAAACCTGTATCATTTATCAAAGCTTTAAATATTCAACAGGAAATTTTTACAATTTTGGTTGGTTTGGGCGAGATTGTAAAAGTCCAATTTATTACAGGATAAGGCTTACGGCTACACCTAGAAGATTGTTACAAAATATTACACAGACAGCCCATTCATGATTCAGTGCTAAGAAATATACTTACAGCAGATTGCAAGTTGGTAAGGTACAGATAATTGTAAGGGCACGGCAGTGCCCATTGGTGTCAACTTAAGCTCAAACGCTTATCCCACAAGCATTTTACCCCTCCCCTCAATCCCCTCCCCGCAGGCGGGGAGGGGACGTTTTGGCTTTAGACAAAACTGGGGTGGGGTGATGCGGATCTTGAGGGTAGGCGATTTGATGTAAAATAAAGTCCTGATAAGGGTTTTACGTTAAGTTGACACGCATGGGCAGTGCCGTGCCCTTACAATTATCTGTACCTCACCAACTTGCAATCTGCTGTAATTGATTGAGAACCGCATAAAAAATCCAAGTGGCGAAAATTTGGATTTGTACACCATTTGTGTCGCCAACCCAGATAGAGGCTAAACCTAAAAGCCGTTTCGTCAGCAGAAAAGCATCTATTCCGCGCCAACGACGACGATATAATTCACTCTCCTTGCTGTGCAGAAAGAATTTGTGGGCTGAGTACATTTGTAAGGTAGTAATACCAAGTTGAACCCCACAAAACAGAAATTAAGCGTACTTGGCGCTGACAAGAATTCGAGCGATATTCCTCCATATTGATAATTTCATCACGGTAGAATGGGGCATGAGCTAAACAACGAATCACCTTGTAAGAAGTTTTTTCTCGTAGTCGAGTCACAAAAAACTTGTTGGTTTGGGTGAATGCATCAAACCAAGGAAACTTGAAAAATCCTAAATCAAAAATCAGTAATCCACCAACTGGTAAGCGTTCGAGTAATTGTTCACACCAAATTTTATCATTGGCTTTGCTGTTTGTTGTATACCAGGTTGTGACTGGTCGATGGCTAAAAGCTTCCACCACCATCATGATTTTGCCAGCGAGTATTTTTTCTTGTTCTTTGAGTGCTTTTAACTTCCTTCTTAGCGCTTCCTCTCTTTGAACCGTCAGCGATCCAAATGGCTGTGAATCTACCACATACTAACTGCCAATTCTCTGGAATTGCTTGATGTTTTGGTTTGGTAATGCTTGTTTGCATTACTTGCTCAAAAATTTGTGTAAATAATTCAATTGGTAGTGCTTGCAATCTTTTGGAAACTGCTTGGGCACTTACTTCCATTCGCTCCACCCATAACAATCCTTCTTGTGACAATAACCTTTGCACTTCTCAATAGCCAGGAATCTGACGATATACTCAACTCACAACGATCGCCATCATTACTGGTAAGGTTAATGTTCTGTCTCGGAACTTTTTCTTATCTTCATTTTTATACAACTTTAGTGGTTTAAAGTTGCTAGGAGATAGTAATGAAAATATTTCTTGTTCGATTTCCTCTATTGGCGGCGCTGGTATATGCTTTTGTTGCCGCAAATCTGGGTTTCCTGTTCGCGCTGGACGTTTTCTACTCATGATGTATCACTAAGAACATCAATTCCGATGTTCTTAGATTACATCTTAATGCTGCCTTTTTGCTTAAGTTGACACCAATGGTGCCCCTACCCGCGTACCTCATTTACCTGAAATACGCTGTATGTTCGTAGTCAGGATTTCCGTCCTGAAAAATTTAGGGCTAAAGTTAATAATTGTCGGTTAAGGTTAAGGGGAAAAGGGTTAAATAAAAAACCTTTAACCCTTTCCCTTTAAGCCTTTCCCTAAAACAAATTCCCAGTTTAAAAGTGATTGATCATCCAACTTCTTGGAAGGAACAAGCGATCGCTAATTCGGCGTGTTCTTTGAGTGTATCTTTATCCAGAGTATGAACGAGATATTGGGGTGTGGCAGCAAGTAATTTCTCGATTCTGTTCCTAGCTGCTGCTACTACTGCTTGATCGAGGCTACCATTACTCAGGGAGTTAGCAAAATCCTTGGCGATGTGATAGGTACGTTCCAAAGATGATGAGTTGATATTACGAGAGACGATAAACAAATCACAGCCAGCATGAACGGCTTTTGCTATAGTCCCCGTTTGAGTAAACATATCTGAGATGGCTTTCATATCCAAATCGTCAGACACCACCACTCCTTTAAAACCAAGTTCTTCCCTAAGTATGCTTTTAAGAATGCGTTGAGAAAGTGTTGCTGGCACATCCGGATCTATTTTGGGGAACAGGATATGGGCTGTCATAATCAGAGGCACCTGTCCCTCAATCAAAGCTTTGAAAGGTATAAGTTCTCGATTTCGCAGGTCTTCTGTTGTCAGATCAAGTATCGGTAGTTCCAGGTGGGAATCCTGGCTGGTGTCTCCATGACCGGGGAAGTGTTTAGCACAACCGAGAATTCCTGATTCTTGCAGTCCAAGGAAGTATTCGCGCGCGCCTTTGGCAGCAGTTTCGGGAGTTGTACCAAAAGCGCGAGGGCCAATAACAGGATTTTGAGGATGGGAATAAATATCTGCTACAGGTGCCCAGGATATATTGATTCCCAAGGATTGGAGTTCTACGGCGGTGGCTTTAGCTACCTGACGCGATCGCGATTGTAACAGCGAAGCATAAGGAAATCGGGTAATTGGTAAAGGTGTACGCACGACCCGACCGCCTTCATGGTCTAGGGTAATAAACATGAAATCGCGTTCGGCGTATTGTCTTATTTGGTCGATTAACTCCCTATAACTTTGCAACCAGATTTCATAGGAAGCGCCATCTAGAAAGTTCTTAGCAAAAAATATTACCCCAACAGGTTTTAATTCACTAAGTGCGCGTTTATCGTCATCGCTTAATGTCGTTCCGGAGACACCGAGAATTAAATGATGCCCAAAGCCCTGGAGATGCTGCGTTACTGACATAACGTTTTACCTGTGGCTATTCATTTAATAGCATTTAATTTTTGATACCAGAGGTATGGTAATTGCTAGTAGCTATTTATGCAATCAGCTATTAGCAATTAACCATCAGTAGTTAGCAAGAATCCAGACTCGATTAAAATTCCGAAACTAATGCAAGTTGTCTGACCCGCTTAGGTTTGAGCTTTGTGAGCTTAGAAGCTTTCAAGGTCATTTTGGGTTCACTGCTTTGCAAAATCACCGCTTCATAGGGCACGACCCCAGCTATTTCACTATTAAGACAACGGGCTGCTATCCGTGATAGGTCTAAGCTTCTGGGTTCAATATAAGGGCCGCGATCGTTCACTCGCACAATGACAGCTTTTCGAGTTTTGAGATTTGTCACCTGCAAATAAGTATTAAAAGGCAGGGATTTATGGGCTACTGTCAATTCGTCTTGGTTGTATATCTCGCCGTTCGCTGTTAAACGACCATGAAAATAGCCACCATACCAAGAGGCCAACCCAGATATTTTTGTGGTAGAAGGGCTAACACCATACATTTCCTTTTGCCCTTCAACAAGGGTCAAAGGTGGTGCTTTAAAAGCAGAACGCAGATTATTAATCCATTCAATCGCTAACAGTTCGCCAGTACGGTGGAATCGCCCAGAGATTTGTTTTTCAATCCCCCATAAAAAGCGATTACCTGCCATTAAGGCAGGTATACCATCAACTAAAGCAGGTCGTAATTGATTAGCATCTAAGCTGGGTAACTTCGCCAGGTTTATCAAGCGTTGTTGCATTGACTTGGCAGCAATTTCGGTGGGTAAAGCTGCAACTAAACGGTTATTGACCCAAACTTCATAGTTATCTTGATCTCGATGGACAACTACTACCGGCAAGGAAGCAGACATAAAATTCTGCTCAAGAGGACTTGTGAAGCGGAAGAAATCTTGCAGCGATCGCAGGATTTTACTAGTGAAAAAATCTCGGTTTGGAGAACTTGAGTTGATGATGGTTCCAGATGTCAAACCGCTATATGTTTTGAAAATAGGCTGTTTTGATGCTATTTCTTGGCCAGAACTACAAAGCTCTTTTTTGCTTTTTTTAACTGTCTGTCTTTGAGAATTACGTGACTGTTCTAAGTTGGTTTTGCTGTCATTATTGTCCCAATTAATTCTTAAAAACCTTGTAGGTAGCAAAGTTGTGCTCCAAACTTTTCCCGACTGATTGGGCCGCACAAACAATGGGCGATGCTTACTTACAAATTTACCCAGATTGGTTGAAACTTTCGCTGGCAATACTTTTGGCGTAAAATTTCCATGTAAGTTTTCACTCAACGAGAAGAAAGAACCAATTGCGGATGTTATCCAAAGAAATTCAAAAAATAGCATGTCGATTTAAATTCCAAGTATTTGCACAATTCAACCGTGCACCCCTGGTTTGGCTAAACAACATTTTTAGACGAACAAATTAAATTTTTATTCTTTAATCCAGAAAAAAATCCTCTTAGTTTGTTGACATAATACTGAGCGATCCCCAGCAGGGATCATCATATCTTGTTGCACGTAAATAGACAAATAAAAGTTTTAGATATTGTTTTGAATTATTCCTTGCTTTTAAATTTAAATTTTTTATAATTCCTGCTGAATATGGTTTTAAAAAATACAAATAAGTTTATTTGACAACGCCATAAACACGCAATTCTAAAAAAATATAGTATTTATTTTTACATAAAAGTTTTTATTTTTTGCCACAAAAAATACTGACATAATGCCTCATAGCCTTTCCCAAAGCCGTAAATATTTCTTCTCGACAAATTCAGTAGGGAGCAAAAAAATCAACAATGGCAAGAAAAATATTTGTCAAGGGTTAAAAGTCAAAAAAATTTTGTGAATTGTTAATTGTAAATTCTTTATATCGCCTGATTCCCCTATTTTTTCAGTTTAGAATCCTACGCGAAAAGCCCACCAGCAAACATGAAAATCCTTGCCCAATGCCCCATTTGCTATTTTTCTGTTAGGTGTGAGGAAATAAATATATCTCTAAAATATTGACAAATGACCAATGATAAATAACAACTTGACTCATTAACTTTATTTATGGGGAGCAGCTGATATCAGCAAGATATTTAGCGGTTTTTTAGAAAAGCGATCGCACAATCCATGCGAAATGTAACAGATTGCAACGTATAATGAGAACGGCAAAACGATAAAAAACCTTAAAGAGCAGTAGAGTTAAATGCGAGTAGCGATCGCGGGAGCGGGCCTAGCAGGACTTTCCTGCGCGAAATATCTCACAGATGCGGGTCACACCCCCATTGTCTTGGAACGCCGAGACGTACTCGGTGGCAAGGTGGCAGCTTGGCAAGATGCTGACGGAGACTGGTACGAAACAGGTTTGCACATATTTTTTGGGGCATACCCCAATATTTTGCAGCTATTCAAAGAACTGGGGATTGAAGACCGTTTGCAGTGGAAAGAACACTCTATGATCTTCAACCAGCCTGAAGCCCCAGGTACATACAGCCGCTTTGATTTCCCCGATTTGCCAGCCCCCTTAAATGGCATAGTGGCAATCTTGGGAAACAACGATATGCTCACCTGGCCAGAAAAAATTCGTTTTGGACTGGGTTTGTTACCAGCAATGGTGCAAGGGCAGAAGTATGTAGAAGAAATGGACAAATACTCTTGGACGGAATGGCTGCAAAAGCAAAACATTCCCCTGCGAGTGGAAAAAGAAGTCTTTATTGCCATGTCTAAGGCGTTAAACTTCATTGGCCCAGAAGAAATTTCCGCTACTATCCTGCTAACAGCCCTCAATCGCTTCCTCCAGGAAAAGAAAGGCTCAACAATGGCCTTTCTGGATGGTTCACCAACCGAACGATTGTGTCAGCCGATAGTAGATCACATCACCGAACGTGGTGGGGAAGTTAGATTAAATGCCCCCCTCAAAGAAATTTTGCTCAACCCTGATGGTACCGTGAGGGGATTCTTGATTCGGGGATTGAATGGGGCAGAAGATGAAGTGTTAACGGCTGATTTGTATGTATCTGCCATGCCCGTTGACCCCTTCAAGGTCATGCTGCCAGCACCTTGGAAGCAAATGGAGTTTTTCGGGCAGCTAGAAGGACTAGAAGGAGTGCCAGTAATTAACATCCATCTATGGTTTGATCGCAAACTTACAGAAATTGACCACTTACTATTTTCGCGATCGCCCCTCCTAAGCGTTTATGCTGATATGAGCAATACCTGCCGTGGATATGCTAACCCTGATCGTTCAATGCTGGAATTAGTTCTAGCTCCAGCAAAAGACTGGATCGCCAAATCCGATGCGGAAATTGTCGATGCCACCATTGCTGAACTAGAAAAACTTTTTCCCGACCACTTTGGCGGGGATTATCCAGCAAAGTTGCTGAAATATCATGTTGTGAAAACTCCGCGTTCAGTTTACAAAGCGACTCCAGGTCGTCAACAGCACCGTCCCTCACAGAAAACTCCCATTGCCAACTTCTATCTCACAGGGGATTACACCATGCAACGCTATTTAGCCAGTATGGAAGGGGCCGTACTTTCTGGTAAGCTTACAGCGCAGGCGATCTCGGAAACACTCCCGGTGGCAACTGCAAACAACCCGCAAACGCTCACCCGATCGCCCGCAACGAATGCTGCAACTGCCTGATTCACCCCCGCGCATGAAAACGCTGGTCTCTGTAGACGATTCCTACAAACTTTGTCGGCAACTTATAGCCAAGTATTCTGCGACTTTTTACCTCAGCACTTTGCTCCTGAGCAAAGAAAAGCGTCCCGCTGTTTGGGCAATTTATGCTTGGTGTCGCCGTACAGATGAACTGGTAGATGGCCCTGCATCTGCTATGACTACGCCAGAAACCCTAGACCTATGGGAGAAGCAGCTAGAATCAATTTTTGCTGGACACCCAGCAGAAAATTTTGATGTTGCTTTAGTGGATACCGTCAAACGCTTTCCAATGGACATTCAACCCTTTCGGGATATGATTGCCGGTCAGCGTATGGACTTATACCGCAGCCGCTATGAAACGTTCGAGGAATTATACCTCTACTGTTACCGCGTTGCTGGAACTGTCGGCTTAATGTCCACGGCAATCATGGGGTTGGATAATAGTGGAAATACAGCTCCGTGGTACCGTGAACAACAGCTCTATATTCCCATCAAAGAAGAAATTGCCTTGGGAATTGCCAAGCAACTCACCAATATCTTGCGAGATGTTGGAGAAGATGCCAGGCGAGGTCGAATTTATCTTCCTTTAGAAGATTTGGCACGATTTGACTACACCGAACAAGACTTATTAAAAGGTGTAGTAGACGATCGCTGGCGTTCCTTAATGCAGTTCCAAATTACACGGGCACGAGAATTCTACACCAAAGCAGAAAAAGGAATTTCCTACCTATCTTCTGATGCTCGTTGGCCTGTGTGGGCAGCCCTGATGCATTACAGTCAAATTTTAAACTTCATTGAACGCAATGATTATAATGTTTTCACTCAGCGTGCCTACGTCCCACAGTGGAAAAAATTGCGTACTTTACCCCTGGCTTGGATGCGATCGCAAGTGCTGTAAATAGTAGTCAATAGTCAGTAGTCAAACAATTTTGGATTTTGGGTTGCACCATTGGTGCGCTTCCAGTGCAACTTGGATTTTGGATTAACACCATCGATAAACATTGTATTTTGGATTTACTTCATCTACAAGGGGCGAGACATGAACCTCATATCAAAAAATCTCAACTCGGCAATCTAAAATCTAAAATTAGCAGTCAATAGTTAACAATTTTTTACCTATAAGCTTTCAGGTGACTCTAGTTTCTTGTGAAAGCCAACGCCATTTGACTAATGACTAAAAAATGTTTGACTTCTGATAATGTATCTGCTAATATTATTATTCGTGACCCAGGAGAGGTGGCTGAGTGGTCGAAAGCGGCAGATTGCTAATCTGTTGTACGGCAGGCAACTCCGTACCGAGGGTTCGAATCCCTCCCTCTCCGTTTTCCCAACTATTTATGTTAAGTGATGCAAACTGAGTTTCATCACTTTTTTAATTAAATGGGGATGTTAACAATTCAAAATTCAAAATTAAAGACATTTTGCCTACGGCACGCTACGCGAACAGACGCGGATTTAAATCCTGTCTGTAGCTTGCTTCCCGTAGGGTAACTAGGGCTACGTCTACACGTAGCGCAAAGTCGAGCCACTGCGTTCCTGAGCCACCCCCGTGCGGAGAGAAGTTTGAGCGGAGGTTTCCTCCGATCAAAGCTTCGGAGGGTTCCAAGAGTTGAGGGGAGTGGCGTGTCGCCCTGCGTCGGAAAGCATGTGGCGTTGAGCGTCGGCTTCCGGCGAACAGAACTTTGTAAGAGAGGGCTGTTCAACCCTTTATTTTATGATGGATTTTTTTCAACTAGCAAAAATATATCTTTAGGCATAGGTATGAAGTAGAGGTAAACACTTATGTATCTTGAGGAGGATGATATTATTTATCCTTTGGAGTCTGTAAAGATCAACTAATCTAAAAATTTAGTTAGAATTTTACTTTCAGGCTCCTAAAGAATAGAGGAGTCAAAGTATTTATGCAAAGAATTAGTACAGCCTTAGCCTTGAGTTTAGCTACCTTAGCAGCTGGGTTTCTGTTAGGGGCTTGTAATGAGACCGCTAGTAACTCTAATAGCACAGGTAACACAGAAAGTACTGCCACCCCAGCAGCCAACTCCACTACCACAACCAGCAATGCCAAGGGATTGAAAATTGGTTCTCTGTTACCAACAACTGGCGACTTGGCATCTATCGGACAGCAGATGGTGGGTTCAGTTCCCTTGCTTGTTGACACAGTTAATGCATGTGGTGGTGTGAATGGTCAGCCAGTCACCTTAGTACCAGTAGACGATCAAACAGATCCGAAATTCGGTGCACAGGGTATGACTAAACTGGCGACCATAGATAAAGTGGCTGGTGTAGTGGGTTCTTTTGCCAGTAGCGTTTCCACTGCGGCTATTTCAGTTGCCACACCGAATAAAGTGATGTTGGTTTCCCCTGGTAGCACCAGTCCCGTATTTACTGAAAAAGCTCAAAAAGGTGACTTTAAAGGTTTTTGGGCACGTACTGCTCCCCCAGATACCTACCAAGCGCTAGCTTTAGCTCAACTTGCTAAGAAAAAAGGATTTAAGCGCGTTTCTACAGTTGTAATTAATAACGACTACGGCGTTGGTTTTGAAAAAGCATTTGTACAAACTTTTGAAAAATTGGGTGGAACTGTAGTTAATAAAGACAAACCCGTCCGCTATGATCCCAAAGCACAGACATTTGACACTGAAGCGGCTGCGGCTTTTGCTGGGAAACCAGATGCAGTGCTGGCTGTACTATATGCCGAGACAGGTAGTTTATTTCTCAAAGCTGCTTACCAGCAAGGTGTAACTAAAGGAGTGCAAATTCTGCTTACTGATGGAGTGAAAGCACCGACATTCCCAGAGCAAGTAGGCAAAGGTAGTGATGGCAAATATATTTTAACTGGTGCGATCGGTACAGTTCCTGGTTCCGATGGCAAAGCATTAGAAGGCTTTAACAAACTCTGGAAAGAGAAAAAGGGTGGTTCCCCAGGAGAATATGTGCCTCAATCTTGGGATGCAGCTGCATTGTTGGTATTAGCTGCACAAGCCGCTAAAGAAAACACAGGCGTTGGTATTGCCAATAAAATTCGAGAAGTTTCTGCTGGATCGGGTACAGAAGTTACCGATGTCTGTCAGGGCCTAAAATTACTCAAAGAAGGTAAAAAAATTAATTACCAAGGAGCCAGTGGGAACGTAGATGTCGATGCTAATGGCGATGTCGTCGGTGTTTACGATGTGTGGACAGTAGGAGATGATGGCAAAATCACGGTGATTGATAAAGTTAATCCTAAATAGAGGCTGGGGACTAGAACAATCCAGATCTTTGGTTCAAACCCTGATGATCACTAGTGCCCACCCTACAGTTTACTGATTATATGAACAAAGCCTGCATCAGCAGGCTTTGTTTGTGAACTAGTAATTTAAGGCCATGAGCTGATGCAATGTAAATCGCTGACAACTCAGGACTTTGATTTAGAAACCAGTGAAGTTGTAACCAACGCCTAGCATCACACCTATATCAGTATTTTCAAAAAAGCCAGCATTGACAGCAGCAGTGGCCGTAAATTGGGAATTAAGAGGATAATCAATGCCACCAGAGACTAAAACAGCGGTTTCAGAGTTATCACCTGTCTTAATCGCGGCACCTAATCCAATGTAAGGCGCAATTGGTAACGGTTCACTAAATGGATCTGCTAGCTGCTGAAAGCTAAAGTCATAGGTGACAGGAAGTAAAATCGTGGTATTGTCCCCCAAAATTGCTGCTGGTCGCACTGATATAGCATTTGTCAATCCTATTTTGCTAATGACAGCAAAATTACCGTCACCCAACGCCGAGTCACTACCACTGACACCAATGTTACCTGCAACACCAATATAGCTTCTACCACCACGGGTAGGTCTACCTGGGTCAATATCTGCTTGCGCTACTTTGGGTGTAGATGGTTGAGAAGTAGTTTGTTGAGTAGAAGGTTCTGAGTACTGGGGTATAAAGCCAGCAGCTGAGGTGATTGCTGTACCAGGAACAGGTGTAACTATGCGAGTAGCAGTTTCCTGTGTAGCAGCGTTAGGGAACTGCTGCGGGACTGTCAAATTTTGATTTGTTTGAGTAGGGGTGTTTTGGCTTGTAGCTTCTGGTTCAGTAGTTAATTGGTTGGCAGATGCTACGGTTGTAGAAGCCTCACTTAACTGCTGAGTACTTGAGGTATCTACTGTTTGAGCTACAGCAGAAAAGCCACTACCTAATATTGCACAAGCTGCTAAACTTGGCAAGCAAAAAACAGCTTTACGAAGAATAATAGTATTCACATTCACTCCTTACAAAATATTGCCACACACAAATAAATGGTCTTTGGTGTTGACTCAAGAAATCTTGGCAACATTCAACCATTTAACACGAAAAAACTCATTCTCACACCCTGTATTTGACGGAATTATACCAATTCTCTGGGAGTTATCAGATTTCTGCTCAAGGCTGTCTGTCCTTGTAATCTCGCCTACGCCAATAAACCCCTTGTCTGCTAGAGGCTGCACCAACAGGATAAGGAACAGAAAAGAAAAAGCAACTCTTTTCTCTACTTACTTCTCATTCGTAGTGTCCCACAAATAATACCAATTTGAATAAATAATGTGATAAATACGTAGGTAAGAGAGACGGTGCGTTACGAAGTCGGCGCTGTTCGTTTTGTACCTCAACCCAACATACTGGTTTATGTGATTAATTTTAATGAGTTTGTAGTCAAGACTTTAGTCCTGAATTGTTCAAGGCTATCAACACAAATTGGTGAGCTAAGTAATTCACTCATTATTTAAGGTTTCAATTAATAAATCTACTTGCTGCTGTCGTTGCTGTAAAAAACTCTCGCATTGACGTAAATATTCGACAGCAGTTGTAAATTGGTCAAATACCGCTTCTAATTCCAACTCGCCTGTCTCAATGCGAGTAATAATCTGTTCGATTTCAGCAACCTTAGCCTCATAATTCCAACCTGTTAGGGCATCAGAATCAGCAGCATTTTTACGTTTAATCATCCTAATCTTTTACTTCTTTCACTTTCACTTTAACTTCTCCCTGCCCCAACTGAATCAATAACTCATCGCCAATAGCTAATTGGGCAGCAGTACGGGCGATCGCACCATTTTCTTGTCTGACTACTGCATAACCACGCTGCAATACGGCTTTTGGGTCAAGAGTTACCAATTTTTGGCGTAACATTTCTAGATGCTGGCTTGCTTGCTGCGATCGCCTTTTTGTAATTTGTACTAATTGCTGACGCTTCCAAGTTAGCCTTTGTACTTCTTGTTGCACTTGCCGATCTAAGCGTAAATGTTGCAATCGGTTGTGCAAAACTTGCAGCTTGTTGTCGGCAGTTTCCTTAGAGTAAAGTATTGCCTCATGTAAAGCAGCCACTCGCTGCCGATGTTGAGTATACAATTCCGTCAGCGCTGGGATAACCATTTCTGCCGCAGCTGTGGGAGTATGCACAGATGCATCTGCAACTAAATCCGCTAAAGATTTATCTCTTTGATGACCAATGCCAGTAATCACTGGTATAGAACAATTAGCTAGCGATCGCACTACGCGTTCATCATTAAAGCAAGCTAATTCTTCAACTGCACCGCCTCCCCGTGATAAAATTAGCACTTCGGCGCGACCATCCCGTTCTACGCGTTCAATGGCTTTAACTATCGATTCTGGTGCTTGCTCACCCTGCACTGTCGCCGGAGAAAATAAAACGTGTAACCCTGGATACCTTTGTTTCAGGGTTCTTTGAATATCTCCCCAAGCCGCAGCCGTTGGTGAAGTGATCACGGCGATCGTTTGGGGGTGATCCGGAAGCGATCGCTTTCTTTCGGGATCAAACAACCCCTCAGATAGCAAGCGGTTTTTTAACTGTTGATAGCGCAAAGCCTGCAAACCTGCACCAGCAGGTAAAGCTTGCCAAACAGATAGCTGATATTCTCCTCTTTGGGGATAAACTCTCAGACTACCTAAAATTATTAATTGTTCACCAGGAATAGGTATCTGTGCCAGTTTTGCCAATTGGCTGTTCCACGCCACACATTTAATTCCAGCTGTACCATCGGGATCTTGCAATGTAAAAAATAACCCACTGCGATGATGATTAGCGCTGGAAACTTCTCCAGTCACCCAAACTTGTCGCAGTTGATGATCTTGTTCCAACAGCAAGCGGATGTAGTCAGTTAACCCAGCTACCGAAAGTGCAGTATCAGGAAGTAAAGAATTGACAAAATCGGAAGTCATCAAAGGCGCAGCTAAAAATCTATCCAAATCCTAGCAAATTGGTGTTGGTATCTTGAACTTTCAATACTTCTGGGTTAAAGGTTTAGAGAAACGGGAAACAAGAAAAGGTATTTTTTCCTTTCCCCCTTACCCGAACCGTATTGAAGGAACGCCATTTTTTTCACAAAAACCGCGAAATTCCCCGTCCCTCTATAGGGTTTGTCTTTACCCACATTTTTGTAACTGTCAAAGTATCGCGCTGTGGTGTCATCCCGCCCAGAACTGAAGTTCCGGGCTAATAGCGCAAGTCCACTCAAGTGGACTGAAATATGGAGATGAGTCTACTTCAGTAGACTTTAGCTATTAGCCTGGGAATTCTATTCCTAGGCGGGTTGACAACGAAGCGGGGATTGATCAGATGTTGGTAATGACAAAACGAAGTAGGGTAAGGTAGTTCATCTACGATTATCTATCTGGGCGCGTTGTAAATTACCGGAAAAGTCAACATAAACACTCTTCCATTCAGTGAAAACATCTAAGGCAGTCGTTCCAGCTTCTCTATGTCCGTTACCCGTTTGTTTGACACCACCAAAGGGTAAGTGTACTTCGGCACCAATAGTTGGGCCATTAATGTAAGTTATACCTGCTTCAATGTCGCGCATAGCAGTAAAAGCGCGGTTGATATCGCGGGTGTAAACTGAGGAAGAAAGACCGTAATTGGTGTTGTTGAGAACTGCGATCGCTTCTTCAAAAGAGCTAACCTCAATTAATACTACTACTGGCCCGAATATCTCTTCACGGGCAACGCGCATCTGTGGTGTAACTTCATCCAAAATAGTAGGTTGAAAGAAGTAACCGTTTTTTAATTGCTCCTGGTTGGCAATTTCTCCACCAATTAGCACTTTTGCCCCTTCTTCACGGGCAATATCTAAATACTTGCTAACTCGTTGCAGTTGCGATTCGTTAATTAACGGCCCGATATCTATATCAGGATCAGTCCCAGCGCCTAAGCGTAATTTCCTGGTACGCTCATAAAGCATCGTAGTAAATTTTTCTTTGATATCACGATGCAAGATTAAGCGACTAGTAGCTGTACATCTTTGTCCTGTCGTCCCAAAAGCCCCCCAAACAGCACCATCTAGGGCTAGTTCTAAATCTGCATCTTCCATGACAACTTGGGCATTTTTACCACCCATTTCCAAACAAACACGTTTGTGAGTGCTTCCGCAAGTCGCACCAACAAAGGCACCTGTTTCTGAAGAGCCAGTAAAAGACACCAAATCAACATCAGGATGTTCAACTAAAGCTTTCCCGGCTTCTTCACCTACACCATGCACCAGGTTAACTACCCCTGGTGGAAAACAGGCTGCGGTAAAAATCTCAATTAATTTAGTTGCACAGGCGGGGGTATCTTCAGCAGGTTTGAGGATGACTGTATTGCCACATACCAATGCTGGCATGGCTTTCCAGCAAGGAATCGCCATAGGGAAATTCCAAGGAGTAATCAAAGCGCACACCCCTATAGGCGATCGCACCGTCATCGCAAATTTGTTGGGCATTTCTGAGGGTGTAGTTTGCCCAAATAATCGCCGCCCTTCGCCGGCACTGTAAAAGGCACAGTCAATACCTTCTTGGACATCTCCTCTAGCTTCAGTTAGGGGTTTACCCATTTCTCGACTGATTAACTGAGCCAGTTCTTCTTTGTGCTGAAGTAATATTTCCCCAACGCGAAAAATATATTCGGCTCTAGCTGGGGCTGGGACTTGTCGCCAACTGCGGTAAGCTTGGCGGGCGGCGACTACTGCTTTATTGACATCATCTGCTACAGAACGTGGGAAGGTAGCAACAACTTCATTTTTATCAGCAGGGTTGCGACTTTCTAAGGTGGCTTCCCCTAAAGCACTCAACCATTCACCGTTGATGTAATTGCGGCAACTTAACGCAGTAGTCATTTTTAAGACCTCCAGCTTTGTATCCACTGGAACTTTTGTACTAAGTTTGCCGTGCTTTAGAGGTTGTCGTCAAGTAGTGAGGATGGGGCATGGTGAGACAGCGCTGCGGGAGGGTTTCCCGAAGCAGGCGACTGCGAACCCGAAGGGCGCATTGGGCATTTCTTTGCAGCTTCTTCTGCTTCCTCATAACCCTGTGCTCCTCTACTCCCTTCACTTCATGGCTGTCATAGTCCTGCGGCCAATAATTCCATCACCTCTTAAGCCTTTAGATTTCTGAAATTTGATTACTGCGGAGCGTGTTTGGTTATCAAATACACCATTAACATTTCCGGTGTAAAGTCCCTGCTGCTTTAAAAAGTTCTGAGCAACTTTAACTCTTTCTCCCTTGCTACCTAATTTCAGCGTGGTAGTTTGGGCTACCGCAGCACTAGGCTTTTTCATCGCGGTAGGCTTTTTCATGGTGTTGCTTGGCTGGCTAGCTTGGGCAACTGGTGCAGTGTTAGCAACATTCTGAGTTTTATTATTGGTCTTAGAGAAAGCTGGCACAGCAGTCGCTAAAGTTAATACAGGAATCAAGGCAAGTAATTTCCAATTCATAGTTCTTGTTCCATCAAAGAGAGATTGTGATTTGCAGAGTCATCGTGTCAGGACTATGACGCGATCGCGAATCTCATAAGTAAATACTGGTGTTTGTTATAGCCAGAGATTATTTACTAATCTGAGATGAAGTAAGCATCACACATCTAATTGACAAGGCTATTACAGAACTATGACGAAGCTATGAACAATTATTTTAAGTAAAAATATTGTAAAAAAAATAACTATACTTTTTATATTACTGATTCTTAGCATGATCGCTCCGGAGGCGATCACATAACCAACTCCAAGTAAATCTAAGATCATTTGTGGATAGGCGAGCGCACTCAAACCAATTGTAAACGGCACCGCCCGCAGAAAAATTGCTAGCGGCTTCAGGGCAATCCCTTGTATCAAGTATTTATACGGATATTTTCGTATAATATATAGTAAGATTGCTTAAGTTACTGGTAAGGACAATGGTTTAATATTGCCTACTAAACACTTAGACTTGAGCTAGCATTGGTTGCAGATGAGAGTGATCAAAAGTAGAAAATGAAGTTAAACCTAATTGATGCAAAAGATGTTCTACCCGTCAAGCAATTCTTTGTTGAGAATCTCTCTAACGTTGTTGTTTTAGCTGGTCCAAATGGTGTCGGTAAAACACGTCTAATTCAAGGGCTTTTGCAAGCGTTTCAATCAAGTAGTAGTTACCCAAATATTCGCCTTGTTATTGAGGCGACCACCAAATCAGAATCTGAGCAGTGGGGTAAAACTTCCCTTGATACGTCTCTTCCGGAAGACGCTCAAAAATTGATGAAAACTCTACAACAAAGTCGTCGAAGATCGAAATGGGAAAGTAGCGTAATTCAGTTTGAAAGTAACAGAACGATTCAACAAATACAACCATATAGTTTTAATTGGGATTTTACCGATCCCTGGGAAGAGATAGTAGGTTGGAATTATAGCTTCTATGAATTGAAGAGTAGATTTCAAGACACGCTGCATTCCTTATTTCGCAAAGTACAAAGTAGGCGCGATGAAATAGCTAGGAAAGCAGAAGTCTTGATTAAAAAAGGAGAGAGGACAATGGATCTAGATTTCCCTGACCCTCTTCTTCCATTCAAGGATGCATTCAGGCAATTGCTTGCTCCGAAAGAACTTCTTGAGCCTGAAGCAAGACAAAATGAGCTTTTCTATTCTTATGAATGTCAGCAGTTTCCTCTAAGTAGTCTTAGCTCAGGCGAGCGAGAAGTTGTAAATATTGTATTTGATTTTTTGCTCCGTAATCCTTCTCATTCGATTGTCATATTTGATGAACCTGAGTTACATCTCCACCCGGAACTAAGCTATAAATTACTACAGACTCTACAGACAGTAGGCGAAAATAATCAATTTATATATTGCACGCATTCGCCTGACATTATCACTGCATCTCTTGAAAATTCTGTAATATTTATAAGCCCTCCTAAGTCAACATTCTCAAATCAAGCAATTCTTGTTAAAGAGGATGATGAAACACACGAAGCGCTTCAAAAGATTGGGCAATCGATTGGAATTATTGCTTTAGGCAAAAAATTGGTACTAATTGAAGGCAATGATTCTAGCCTTGACAAACAGGTATACGGCACAATTCTGAAAAATAAGTTTTCTAACCTTGTTCTGGTTCCAAGTGGCGGTAAGGAAGTCATCACTTCATTTTCGTCAATAGTGTCTTCTATCTTAGAACGTACTATCTGGGGTGTAGACTTCTTTATGTTGTGTGATCGTGACGCTGTACCATTGTCTGCGTGTAAAAGTTCTTTTGAAGAAGCGGGAAAAGGGAGATTAAAAGTTTTAGAGCGCTATCATCTAGAGAATTATTTTTTAGATGAAAAAGTGTTGGCTAGAGTTTTTTCGATGATGGAGCCAGAAGGTTCATGGCTTCGTAGTCCTGAGGAAATTCGGATAAAGCTAAGAGATATTGCCAAACAAATGATTCCATATACTGCGGCACTTATTGAATCAGCGAAGTACCGGAGTTTAGTTGGTAATTTGGACATCATGCCTAAAGGATGTCATGACAAATCTGCCAATGAACTTGCGATTTTGATGCGAAATTGTGCTCAATCAGAAAGAGAGAGAATAAATCAAGTTATCAATAATACGAATATAGAAACTTCGGTTATGGAAACAGTAGAAAATCTGCAAAAAAGTCTAGAAGATGACACTGAAGAATGGAAAAGTAATATACCTGGCAAGCAACTATTCAACCGGTTTGCATCACAGACAAAAATTGATCCAGGTCGTCTCAAAACACTGTATCTTCGAGAAGCAAGCAATCACTCACCATATCCTTTCGTTGATATAATTGACACCTTTGAGCAATTTGCTAGTATGTGATCTATCTGTTTGTCGAAACGCAACCTAATTAGCCTGCTACACTGGAACTTATTTAAGCTGTTGCTTGGTTGCAAAACTCGTCTACATCCGGTGATCGGGAACTTTAATCAAGCCTTTAAGCAGCGCTATACCAGTAGGTAGACGGTCTTGTCAAGCTTGGCAATTTAGATCGATATGGTTTGAAAGGGCGATCAAGATCGTGGGCATCAGGGCGTTATTGCTGCTTAATTTTTTCCGGAGCATTGCTATGGGGTTTTAGAACAGAAGACAAGGAGATGAGTAGGAGGAATTTCTTGTTTTCCTCCATTACCCACTTCCGACTCTTTAGTATCAATTAAATATGAATTCCACATTCAGTTTTGCCCGTTCCACGCCAGCGTCCAGCACGTTCGTCTTCACCGTCGCCTACTTTGGTAGTGATTGGTTCGTCGCCAATACTGGGATAGCCTTGATCGTGCAAGGGGTTGTAAATTACGCCGTGTTCAGCTACATAAACCCAGCTTTTTTGGCGTGTCCAAGCAGCTAAGGGATTAACTTTCAAACGTCCTTGACCATCTAATTCAAAGACAGGCATATTAGCACGGGTAACAGCTTGGTCACGACGACGACCAGTAATCCAAGCGATTGTGTTGAGTTCATCTAAACCTCTTTGCAAAGGTTCGATTTTGGTAACGTGGTGGAATTTGGTAATATCTCTATCCCACAGTGCATCACCGTATTTGGCGTTAAAGGCTTCACGGCTATCTACGTCTGGAGTCTTGTAAGTTTTCAGATCTAGGTTATAAATTTCTTTACTTTTTGCAACTAGTTCTAAGCTTTGGGGGAAGTGGAATAGGGTATCGAGAAAGATAACAGGGACTGGATGCTTGAGTTCACTATAAAGAATATGGGTAATTATAATGTCATCCACGTTAAAGGCGCTGGTTTGCACCAGTCCCGTGGGGATATTTTCTATAGACCATGCCAGTATGTCTTTAGGGGTAGCAGTTTCAAATTGTTGATTTAACTGTTCTAAATCAAAATCTTTGGTTTGGGTTCTCGATACCGTAGAAACTGTCATAATAATTTTTTTTGGTAAATGGGTCTTTTACTTCAACAAAATTTATTTTACCCCAAATAGGTACATACAAAGGCACATAAATCGCTAGGGTATCAGGTATTTAGAAAACTTATAGTTTGTAGCAAACATATATATATTGGCAAATATCTAGGGATTGGGGATTGGGGATTGGGGATGAGGAAGCAGGGGAGCAGGGGAAGATGAGGAGGACAAGGAAGCAAAGGAAGGAGAGGAGAAATCCCCATTACCAATGACCAATGCCCAATTACCAATTACCAATTACCAATTACCAATTACCAATTACCAATTACCAATTACCAATGCCCCATACCCACTTTTATGTGTAAGTAATTACCACAGCTTTTACTAAGAAAGGTTACGGAATTTTAACTTTTACCGTATTTATATGGATATACAATAATGTATTGATATTGTTAATGAATCCTTAACTTTCATGTGGATTCTAATAAAATGAACAATTCAAAAACTCCAGGTTCTTTCGGTGAATCTATAGTTATGGGCGCTCTCATCATGCTGACCAGCGTTAGTATCATCGCCATCATGAACGTATTTTAAAATAAAGAAAATAAATTTTAGCAACGAAACTTTACATTACAAAGCCCTTCTCAGATATCAGAGGGGCTTTTACATTTTGTAATCTAGGTGGTTGGCGATCGCTTACACTTCAGTTAAGTAATTTTTCTAGGATGAATACTGCCCACCCTGAGGTTATTAATGGTGCAAGATATCAAGGAATAAGGAAGAGAATTTTGATCTCTCATCTGAAGTAATGAGGTACTTTTTGCTAGTCACTATATGTTGGACTTGCTGATTCAAAATGGATTAATTTTCGATGGTTTAGGAGCTGCGCCTGTTCGCGGGGATGTGGGGATTCAAAATGGACGAATTGTAGCTATTGCACCCAGCTTATCTACCCCAGCCCATGAAGTGGTTGATGTTTCCGGGTTGTGGGTTACGCCAGGATTTATCGATATTCACACCCACTATGATTTGGAGTTGGAAATTGCACCGGGATTGAGCGAATCGGTGCGTCATGGTGTTACCAGCGTGGTTATTGGCAATTGTAGTTTGTCGATTGCGATCGGTGAAGCCCAAATGCTGGCAGATATTTTTCAGAGGGTGGAGACGCTATCTCATCGGCTAATTGCAAAATGGCTGAAAAAGTCAATGTCTTGGCAAACACCAGCAGAATATTTACAGCATTTACAACAGTTACCACTAGGGCCAAATGTTGCACCTTTGTTTGGCCATAGCGCCTTACGCGCTCATGTTATGGGATTGGAACGCAGTTTAACTGTTGAGCCAAGTAAATTTGAGCTAAAAATCATGCGGCGAATTACGGCAGATGCTCTAGATGCTGGATTTGTTGGCGTTTCTATTGATATGTTTCCTTGGCATCGCATGAGTGGAAAATGGCAAGGTTACACAATTCCTTCGCAACACGCAAAGTTTAAAGAATATGCGATGCTAGCTAAACTTTGTAAGCAACGCGATCGCGTTTTTCAAGTCACACCCAATTTACAAAAGCTTGCTTCCTTTGTAGATATTCTGCGGATGGGTTCGGGGATTGGAAAGCGGCTGCGGCTAACTGTTCTCTCAGCGTTGGATGCGGTACACGATCGCAAACTATGGCGAATATTTTCCCCGATCTTGTTCATCTGGAATCGCCTTCTCAATGGTAATGTGCGCTTTCAAACCCTAACTGAACCCTTCACGATTTACTCTGATGGCCCTATTACTCCCTTATTTGAAGAATTTTCGACAGGCGCACAGCTAAATGGCTGTCAGTCACGAAAGGAACGGCAACATCTGTGGCAATCTGAAGCTTTTTGCCGTCAATTTCGCCAGGAATGGCTCAGTAAATGGCGGAAATCATTCCATCGTCAGTTAAATTTGATGGAAGTTATTGACTGTCCCGAAGCGAGTTGGCAAGGGTTGAGTTTTGCGGAAATTGCCCGCCAAAAGCAACAAGAACCAGTGGATTTGTTTATGCAAGCGTTGCAGGAATACGACACGGATTTACGCTGGGTAGCAACAGGCGCAAATGATCGCTTAAAACCCCGTTTGGCTATGATGCAGCATCCGTATATTCTACCTGGTTTTACTGATGCGGGCGCTCATGTGCGTAACCTAGGCTACTATGATGGCGCTTTATCTTTGCTCAAACAAGCGATCGCAACCAAGTTTTTTTCACCGGAAGCTGCGATTTCTCGTGTTACGGGAGAACCCGCCCAATGGTTTCGTCTGGATACAGGAGTTCTGAAAGTCGGAGCGAAAGCAGACATAGTTTTACTCGATCCCAATGCTTTAAATCAGCCAATTAGCCCGCAAGTGGAAATCTTAGATCCCGTTTTGGACGGTGAACCTCGGATGGTGAAACGGGGTTCAGATGAGATTGTGCAGGCGGTATATATTAATGGGATTCGGGTTGTTTGTGAGGGTAAGGTGAGCGATCGCTTGGGGCGTGAAAGATTAGGAAGTGTTTTGTCTCCGTGTTAATAGGGTATGTCACACAGAGACGCTGAGGCGCAGAGAGAAGTTTTATTAAATTCTATCCAACCACTGTTGTGGATTGCGTTTTGCATGGAAGCAAGCAAGTACAAAAACAGTATCTTGGTCAAAAATGTATAGAATTATATATGGGAATCGACGGATTAATGCTTTTCTTACCTGTTTGTGGATGACTTGATAAGCAAGGGGTTTTCGTCCAATTCCCGACAGACAAGCATCAACTGCACGGACAAATTCAGAACCTAAACCTGGATTTTGGGATTCATACCACTCAAAAGCATCCTGAATATCGTATTCTGCTTCTGGCTGGATAATCAGGTTATAGTTCATTGGGAGAAGCCTAACCGTTTTTTAACCTCTTCCCAACTTGAACCACTTGCAGGGTTTGTTTTGTAATTTTCTAACCGTCGATCTAATTCTTGTTGTTGCGCTTGACTCAAGGTAAGTTCCTCTTGCTGTTCTAAAATGCTGTCCCATAAATCTTCAGCAAGTTGGATACGCTCTGCAACGCTAAGTTCAGAAATGTCAACTTTCAAGAGGGGATGGGAACTCATAAGTGCAGAGTTAGGGTTTAGCTTTGAATTATTTTACAACATTGCGGCTTGAGGTCGTGGGAAGGTGGTGGGCGATCGCCCATCGCAATCAGGCTTATGAATCGTGAAGATGAGTTGGTGAGAACTTAGCGATCGCTTGGGGCGTGAAAGATTGGGAAGCGTTTTGTATCCGTGTTAAAAGGATAGCTCACGCAGAGTGGTATTACCAGCCTTAGTTAGATTGAGCTTAAATATTAATCACTCTTGTTTGAGCTTGAGAGTCAGATTCAGGTTTAGTCATCACCCGAATCTCCACGTCACTACCAAGCGCATTCAAAAACCGGAATAGGCGCTCTATTGAAAACCCAGATAGTTGGCCACGCAACAGGGCAGAGATTTTAGGTTGATCGATTCCAAGACATTTTGCGGCTTCAATCTGGGTCAGTTTGTGTGCAGTTATTAATTCACTAATTTGTCGAACGAGTTCTGCTTTGATCAACAATTCTTGAGAATTTGCTAGTCCTAAGTCAGCAAAAATATTGCCACTACTCGCTTGTACCTTAATTTTTTCACTCATTCTTTTCCTCCTTTAGACGTTGTTTGTAGTGTTCTTCATAGTGTTCCTTGGCGCGTTTAAGTCGCGCTTCGATCAGTTCTACGTCTTGTTTAGGAGTAGCAATTCCATGCTTAGACTTCTTTTGAAAGGCGTGCAATACGTACACAATTCCCTCAAATCTGACTGTGTAAACTGCTCGGTAAGTGTCTTTGTCGAAGTCCTCAACAACCTCCAAAACGCCAGAACCTTTGAAACCTTTAAGAGGTTTTGCATCTGGGTGTTTATCACCACATTGCGCTCGATACAAAGCGTACCCCATGACCTGCTGAACATCTTCGGGGAATTCTTTCAAGTCATCCAGTGAACTAGTGCATCGCGGCAAAAGTTTCTAACCAGTCGTGATGGTAGTGCTGTTAGCGGTAGCGGGGCGTTTAGCCCGTGCTGAGTTGAATTTTGTACTGATGAGTTATTTCTGCTGCAATGCACTAGCAATCCATTCAACAGGTTTTAGGGGTGGATTCATAATTAGAATATGCTAGTTTTGGCATAATTTGTCAAGTCTATCTGTATTCGCCTCAAGCATGATATTTCGGGGGAACGGCGACGCGATCGCATAAATCATCGGGCAAGCAAATAATATTTTCCGACGATTGGTTTTTTCCCATACGCTAAAGAAAATATCCTTTCTGTTGCTGAATCATTAGACAGAGCCTTTGAATCTGGACTACAAGAAAAACTATTGTATGTTGGTAGTATTTTAAAGATTGTTAGCCATGAAGTTAACGATATAAGAACAAGGATTGTAATGCTGACTAGCATTATTGAGCTGCTTCTCACACATAACCCTGACTTTAATAGATTTAACGTGGAAGACTCTATTAACAAGCAGTTTCAGCTAAAAGCGAGTATCTTGATCTACTTGAATGATAAAAGAGTTGATATTAATGCGGTTAAAAGTCGGTTGAAAATAATCTATCAACAACGTTCAAACATAGCACATGGAAATTTCTCTGCTGTTAACAAATACATAAATAGTCTTTCTAAAAAAGAAGGAAAAGAAGAATATTTTGATGACATCGTTGTAGATCTCTATAAATATGTAAGAGCTATTTTGGAAAAATATCTAAAAGACCTTAAATTAATTGATTTTCTCAAGGAAAATTAAATAAGGAATCAAATAATGCAAAATTTTTTATGAGTCAACCCAATTTTAATAATCAACCAAATTCAAGAAATAAAATTAATAATCATATTCTGGAGCATCCTTTTACAGATTATTGGGATATTTTTGTTATTAAACATCAGCATCCTTTTAATGTTGCCTTCCATATTATTGGGATATTATTTTTTTACGGTTTGCTCTTTTCTGCCTGGAAACTGCAAAACTTTTGGTTACTCTTGGGATTACCATTAACTCAGTTAATTGGATTAACTGGACATTTTTTATTTGAGCGTAGCCATATTGATTTGCAAGATGCTGTGTTTTCTTGGCGGGCTTCTTACTGTTTAGGTAAAATGCTATTTAGGGTTTTAACAGGTAAATATCAAGATGATATTCGCCAACGGCAAGAGATATTATAGAATTATCAGTCAAGCAATTATGCAAATATTTAACAATTGGAATGTAGTTGCTAAGGGTTGGTATATTGCCTGCCCTAGCGATGAATTACCTAAAAGAGAAGCAAAATCAATAGAAGTATGCGGTCAAAAAATTGCCATCTTTCGCGGTGAAGATGGACTAGTGCGTGCTTTAGATGCTTACTGTCCGCATTTGGGAACAGATTTAGGAATTGGACAGGTTGACGGTAACTGGATTCGTTGTGCGTTTCATCATTGGGCATTTGATGAAACAGGAGTCTGTCAAAATATTCCTTGCCAATCAGAGATTCCGACTAAAGCGAAAGTACAAGCTTATGCAACGGAAGAAAAGTATGGTTTTATCTGGATTTATCCGGAAGTTGAAGCACCAGAAGGTGTGGCTGATTTTGAGGAATTGCAGGGTAAAGAAATTTTTGCACAACCTGATACTGCATTTGAAAGAAGTTGCCATCACCATATTTGTATGATGAATGGTATTGATGCTCAACATTTAAAAACAATTCATCATTTAGATATCAAAATGGATTTGTCGCTACATTGCAGCGAATTAGGTACGCAAATTGACTTTACAATGCAAGGAAAATTTCCGCAAACAACGTGGCGAGAACGTTTAGGTCAAAGATTTCTGGGTTCTACCTATGAGTATTCGATGCGGTATGCTGATGGTTGCATTGGTTTGTTAACAATGATGAAAAAAGTGAAGCTTTTTCCGCCATTGCATATGATATATGCTTACACGCCAATAGCACCTGGGAAAACGCGCATTCAACCGATTTATGTAACAGAAAAACGTCAAGGGATTGTGGGGTATCTGTTTAGTAAGTTTTTGCTATTTTGTACTCGCTTGGCTTACTATATGCTTAGAGATGAAGATGGCAAGATTTACGATAATATTCGCTTTCATCCCAAGTTGCTCTTGAGTATTGACAAGCCATTAGCTCAATATATGGAGTATGTGAATCAGCTAGAGCCGTCTAGCTGGTCAACCTCTGGTGTAAATTCAAAATTAAGTCAAGAAAATTAAATCGTAGCGTCTGTCTAAAAAGTCAAAGGTTAGCGTAGCTTACCGTAGGTATCGGTAACAAAAAACCTGGACTGGGAGCATTGACGGAACTGAAGAACGCTGCGCGCTGATTCGGCGGTGTCTGGTACAGGTAGGCTGAACACGGAAACGTTAAAGCAGAAGTTACTACAGCTTGCGTGAAACACGGAAATGTTAAAGCAGAAGTTGCTACAGCTTGCGCGAAACACGGAAATGTTAAAGCAGAAGTTGCTACAGCGATAACACACCATGTTCTATGGCGATTCGTTAGTCGCTTTGATCATGTTTTTGGTGACAACCTGTATCGAAAATATACATTTAGCACACCGTACTTATACTTCTGAAGCTAATTCATAACTCATAATTTACTTAATAAATAACCATTTGGAAATCTGTCACATGACTCGGTAACTTGACAAACTGGCTAGCTAAAGTATTAATTAATAACGTTTATCCAATTATTTTTAAGTAATTACCGATAATGAAGAGTTCGCTGGTTCCTGTTCAAAATTTGCACCCAAGCGATCGCATTGCTATGTATGCACTGTTAGATAATCATTTTAAAGGTGTAACCTGGGATGGATTCGGTGCTGATTTAGAGCGCAAAAACTGGGTGTTGTTGTTAAGGGACGAAATCACCCATACCCTCAAAGGCTTTTCGACTCTGATGTTGAGCCAGACGACTTTTGCGGGAGAGCGAATTACTGTAGTGTATTCTGGCGATACAATTGTTGATCCTAGTGCTTGGTCGAGTACAACACTACCGCGTTCCTGGATTAACGCCGTCAATTTTCTTCGCCAACATTATGCAGAAAATAAATTGTACTGGCTGCTAATTTGCTCTGGTTTTCGCACCTACCGCTTTCTCCCAACTTTTTGGCAAGAGTTCTACCCCCGCTACAATCTCCCCACGCCTACCCATATTACAAACCTGATGGCGAGTCTGGGACAGCAATATTATGGTGATTCTTATCAACAAGCAACTAATATTGTCCGCTTCTCCCATCCCCAAATTTTGCGAGAGGGTTTAATTGAAATTCCCGCAGGAAGGCAGACTAACCCCCATATCCAATTTTTTGAGCAAAAAAACCCAGGTTATCGACAAGGGGATGAATTGGTTTGTTTAACTGAAATCAGTTATGAGAATCTCACCCGTGCTGGACAAAGAATGTGGCATTCAGAATCGTTGTTAGAATTTGTGCAAGATTCTGTTCTGATTTAAAACCTATGCGTCCATCAACTTGTGTATGAGAGCTAAAAATGACGAGATAGTAATATCTACTACCGTAGACGCACCTCAGTTTTTCGGTATCAGTCGCTTGTTTAGTAACCTGCGCGGCGATTTGGCGGGAGGGCTGACAGCGGCGGTGGTAGCCTTACCTTTAGCATTAGCCTTTGCGGTGGCTAGTGGAGTGGAACCAAAGGCGGGACTCTACACCGCGATTGTGGCAGGAATTGTCGCAGCAATTTTTGGCGGTTCGCCGGTACAAATTACAGGCCCTACAGGTGCAATGGCTGTGATTTTGGTGGGAATTGTCGCCAAGTACGGCTTAGAGAAAGTTTGGATTGCTGGGGTAATCGCGGGAATTATCCAGATTGCTTTAGGGGTTGCTAAACTCGGACAACTAGTTAAATTTATTCCCTATCCGGTGACGGCGGGTTTTACTAATGGTATTGCCGTTATTATTTTTTGTGGTCAGTTAAATAATTTCTTTGGCTTACAACTACCGCGTCAAGAACATTTTTTACCAGGACTTTGGCAAACTATAACTCATGTAGAAGCGTTAAACTGGGCAGCAGTTGTACTGGCAATGCTGGTAATTGCAACCAATATTTTATGGCCCAAGATTAATACTACAATACCCGGTTCTTTAATGGGGCTGGTGTTGGCAACAGCGATCGCATCTGCTTTACATCTTGATGTCCCGACAATTGGAGCCATCCCTCAAGCTTTACCGATGCTGCAAGGTATTCCCCACTGGAATAATTTTGGCTTAATTCGGGAACTGATTAATCCGGCTTTGGCTTTAGCCGCACTGGGAAGTATTGAATCCTTGCTCTCAGCAGTTGTGGCTGATGGTATGACTGTCAGCGAGAAACACAACAGCGATCGCGAATTAATTGGTCAAGGGTTAGCAAATATCATTATCCCATTTTTTGGTGGCATTCCCGCCACAGGTGCGATCGCGCGGACTGCTGTCAATGTCCGTTCTGGCGGTAAAACCCGACTGTCTGGGGTAATTCACGGCGTTGCTTTAGCCATTATTGTCTTAACTTTAGCACCCCTAGCAGCGCAGATTCCCTTAGCGGCACTGGCTGGGATTTTGATGGTAGTTAGTCTGCGGATGATTGAGTGGGAAGCCATTGGCTTACTGCTACGTGCTACCTACTCCGACTTTGCGGTGATGATTCTCACCTGGTTAGTGACAATATTATTTGACTTGGTTCTTGCTGTCGAAGTGGGATTAATTGCAGCTGGAGCCTTATTTATCAAACGCATGAGCGATTTAAGCCTGGCGAAAATCCCGGAAACGGAAGTATTTCCCCCTGGTATTCCTTTGGAATTAGGTAAAGAAATTGCAGTTTATCGCGTAGATGGCCCCGTATTTTTTGGTGCTGCGGAAAGGTTTGTTACCTTCCTCAGAGAGCAACCAGAAGTAAAGTATTTAATTCTGCGATTGCGGTTTGTGCCGAATATGGACACAACTGGATTAGTGGCTTTAGAGGATATTTACCATGATTTGGAACGCCATAATTGCCGTTTAATTCTCACTGGTTTACAACCCCAAGTTAAACAACTATTAGAACGTTCAGGATTGTTGCAAACAATTGGGTTATCAAATTGTTTTGAAACAACTACAGATGCTATTTACTCTGTCACTCCTCAATCTTCTCAACCTGTAGCGGCTAATTTTCCATCAAAAGAATTGCTGGAATTAAATGATTGAATCTAATTTGATGAGTGTAAATAAGATGAAATTAACCGCCAATAAATGCCAATTAAACAGTTGGTGTTAATTCACTTAGTTAGAAAATTAAATTGTAGCGTGTGTTACGGCAGCGAAATTACTTGGAAGCTTGCGTAAATCTAAATTTTGCCGTAACGCACCTTTGTCAAAACGGTGAGTCTATTGGCTGGTATAAAAGGACGGAAAATGGATGTACTACAAAGACCTAACTTTTGATCTCACAGCACCAGTAGCCCACCTCCCGATTGTTGGGTAGATGATTTTTGGGTTTGGGTAGGCTTGTGTTTGTACGGCGACATTCTAACCTTGTGAGGTGAAACCCACGATTATTGCAGCGAACAGTAATGTGGTAAGAGTATCCTGTTTGTAGTAGCCGTGGTTTTCTAGACATTGACAATTTGATCGTGATGCGACAAAGTTTGAAGTACTCCAACACGATGTTGAAGACGATCAATACGATATTGAAGACGATAAACACGATGTTGAAGACGATCAATACGATATTGAAGACGATAAACACGATATTGAAGACGATCAATACGATATTGAAGACAATCAACACGACTTCGAGGTAGGGAACTCCAAAAAATAAATTATTCCGTTAAAGTCGTTGTCGGTTGACTGTTAACTGTGAACCGTCAACAGTTAACAATAGTGCGATCGCCTAATATTGTAGGTTGGGGAGCCACCGTCGTGGACGGGTTTCCCGGCAGTCGCGCGAGTGGCGTTTGAGGAACGAAACCCAACACTTGATCTAAATTCATGTTGGGTTTCACCATCGTTCAACCCAGCCTACAGATATTATAAGTGTTTAAACAAACGTGATATCAAGTATATCCCTCTTCTGTCACTTTCCCTAAATAAAAAGATGTAACCCTTACCAGACAAAAGTTTTAGTCTAAAGTAATGATTATATCCATCATATTAGGAAATAAAGCCACAAACCTAATCCCAATCAGAGTTTTAAAAGTTGACTTCAATTTTTGTTTTCGGAGAGTGACAGAAGAGGGATAAGACGGGAAAATATTATATGAAATGTGAATTTTGTGGCAACGAAGGTGTAAATATTCGTAATACCAATTCTTTATGAAGCTGCATAGAATTCGATCCCCCCTAGCCCACGCCAGTTGCTTTAAGTCGGCAGAGCCGCCCAACGCACTGGCTCCCCTTAATAAGGGGGGAACTGGAAAACATCTATCAAAGTCCCCCTTAAAAAGGGGGATTTAGGGGGATCTAAATATGTGCAACTTCACATTAAATTGGTATAAGGTATCCAGGACTTATGGCAAAGGTAAAGATTTACTAGTAATTGAAAATATTCCTGTTATCAGTTGTCCTGAATGTGGGGATAGTTACCTCACAGCAGAAACTTTGCATGAAATTGAAAAAATTAAAAGTAATAGAAAAAGTTTGGCGGTTGCACATTTTGTAGAAGTGGCTAATTTTGGTGAAGAAAATCCACCTTTAGCCGTATAAAAGTAGGTTGTGTTATGCCGTAGGCTAACGCACCATGAATTGCTTATAGTTAAAAATTCACGGTGCGTTGCGCTGCGCGACAACACACCCTACATCAAATTTATATTTTTTAGTATACATTGAATTTTTCTTGTCCACTTACTTATCTTTATTTAATCATCGCTACTGGATAATCAGGATTTGCTGGATTTGGTATTAATATTTGATTTTTACAATCGACCAGTAAATCCAATTTTTCTAAAATTACCTGCCCAATTAATACTTCATTTCCCACCACTAACGCTTCATCAATTGTTGTCCGTCCTTGACATTCAATAATGATTGGGCCAGTTACACCTATAGTTTCTTGATTACCATTTGCATACTGTGCAACTCTTTGTCCGACAATTCTTAAGCCCAGTTGTTCTACCATCTCTGGGGGAATTACTAAAGAAACTGCGCCTGTATCTACTAATCCTCTAACTTCACATTCTCGGAGTAAATTTGGTGCTAATAAGCCGCGAAGTATTAATTCTTCATCAACTGCATTTTTTAATTTGATGCCCACCCTCACTGCACCCATCATTTACTTTACCCCAGTTACCGAATAACTTGGTTAAACAATGTTGGGTTTCGTTCCTCAACCCAACCTACTACCACTACAATAAAATATACTCCAAAATTACACACCTTAATATAAATGCCTGCAAAAGTTACCCTCACTATTACCAAAGGCAAACTTCCCGGAAGACAATATATTTTTGATTCGCGCACTATCTGTATTATTGGCAGAAGCAATGAATGCAATATCCAGCTACCAGATGATGCAGAACATCGGACAATCTCCCGTTATCATTGTCTGTTAGATATTAACCCCCCAGCAATTCGGATTCGGGATTTTGGCAGTAAAAACGGTACTTACGTTAACAGTGAAAAAATCGGTCAGCGTCAACCTCATCAAACGCCAGAAGAAGCGGCAAAATTAGATTTTCCAGAGTATGATTTGCGCTCAGGAGATGACATTAAACTTAGTAATACTATTTTTACAATTAATATTGATAATCCCGAAGAAATTATTATTCCTAACTTTTTTCCTCAGACAGTTAATGCGAATCAAGATTTAACCCAACCACCAAATTTTTTAGAGGTAATTAAACGCTGGCTAGGTTTGGCGGCGAATGGTAATCAAAATTTGCAAATGATTCGTGGTTACAATCTCATCAAAATTTTAGGAAAGGGTGGTTTTGGCGAAGTTTATTTAGCACAGCATCATGCTTCTGGTAAATTTATTGCTTTGAAGGTAATGTTACCTGCGATCGCAGCCGATGAAAATGCTGTCCAAAGATTTTTGCGGGAAACCGAGAATACAAAAGCCTTACAGCATCCCAATGTAGTGCAAGTTATCGATTATGGCTTTTTTGAAGGCATTTTCTTTTTTACAATGGAATATTGCTCTGGCGGCACTGTTTGGGATTTAATGCAGCAACAAGGTGGGAAATTAGCTGTTGATGTTGCTGTCCCAATTATTCTGCAAGTTCTTAACGGGTTGGAATATAGCCACAATGCCGGAATTCCTTATGTGAAATTAAAGGATGGTGGCTTTGGTAAAGGTAAAGGTTTAGTTCACCGCGATTTGAAACCTGGTAATATATTTCTTACCTACAACGATGGCAAACTCACAGCAAAAATTGGGGATTACGGTTTAGCGAAAGCATTTGATTTAGCTGGTTTAAGCGGGCAAACTATGACTGGAACTAAAGCCGGAACTCCTGTATTTATTCCCAGACAGCAATTGCTGAATTTTAAATATGTGCAACCAGATGTAGATATTTGGGCAACTGCGGCTTGTCTTTATAATATGCTGACTGGCACTTATCCGCGTAACTTTATTGGTAATGATCCATTTTTGGCAGTGTTGCAAAATGATCCTGTCCCGATTCGCCAACGTGACGCAAGTATTCCGCCCAAGTTAGCTGAGGTGATTGATTTAGCGTTGGTAGAGAAGCCGGAGATTTATTTTAAGAGTGCAGCAGATTTTCAGCAAGCGTTGTTAGCTTTATCCTAGAATTAAACAGCATTAATTATGGGACAGAATGCAACTATCGATGCCAACTTCTTTTTAGTTTGTGGGCTGGGCAACTTGGGGCAATATTGCGTATCTGTCCTGAAAGAATTTGGCGTAAAGGTAAATGCTATTGAAGTTGCAAACATTCAAAAATGGGAAATTCCCGATTTACCGGATTTAGTAGACAAACTAGTAATTGGTGATTGTCGCCAACCAAAGATATTAGAACAAGCGGGAATTAGGCAGTGCCGGGCCATTCTGATTGTAACAAGTGATGAGCGTGTGAATATAGCTGCCGCATTCGCCGCGCGATCGCTTAATCCTAAAATTCGCCTAGTGATTCGTTCAGCACAGGAAAATCTCAATGAGTTACTCAGTCATAATCTGGGTAATTTTGTCGCGTTTGAAGCTACGCAATTACCAGCTAAAAGCTTTGCTCTCGCAGCTTTAAGCAGTGAAACTAGAGGCTTTTTCGCATTAGAAAATCGTTTACTGCGAGTATTTAGGACACCCATAGATGTTTCCCATACTTGGGCTATACATCACCAACTATCGGAAATTAATACAGCCCAGCGACGAGTTTTAGCTCATGCTAGAGCCGGAAACCCTCTACCCAAGACATTCTACCAATGGGAACCAAACACTCAAGTTTTAAGAGGAGATACTGTTGCTTATATTGAAGTAAATGATCACCTATCAACTCGCTCAGTGCAACCTGTTGGCAGTCGCAAGCAATTCTGGGCGGCAATGATGACTGGCATAAGATGGCAAAATCTGCGAAAAGGGCTGATTCATTTTTGGGAGGAAAGTAGCCAAATCCGTCGTGTAGTTTTAGTTGGCGGAATGTTCATGGTGAGTTTGTTTTTATGTGGAACTTTGCTCTACAAGCTGCAATATCCTCAACTCAGCTTTCAAGACGCGCTGAATGTCTCTTTAGTTTTAAGTATCGGCGGTTACGACAATTTATTTGGACAGCTACAATTACCTTTTAAAATTCCTTGGTGGTTGCATTTATTTAGCATTAGTCAGACTGTAGCGGGTACGGTTTTTGTGGGTATTCTCTACGCCGTCATTACTGAACGGGTATTAGCTGCTAAATTCCAATTTTCTCAGCGTCGTCTCCCAGTTCCCAAAGCAGACCATGTAGTGTTAATTGGTTTAGGGAGAGTTGGTGTGCGTGTAGCCCAGCTATTACAAGAACTCAAGCAACCATTAGTAGGCGTTCATGCCAGTCAACTTGACCCTGGTATATTATCCACAATGCCGCTAATTCAAGGAAATATCAAAAATGCTCTCAGTAGAGTCAATCTTACCACTGCCAAAAGCGTTATTGTTGTCACTGATGATGAGGTAGCAAACTTAGAAATTGGATTGATGACCCATGCTAGCAATCCTACAGCCAATTTGGTAATCCGCACCTTCGACCCCCGCTTTAGCGAGAATGTAGCGCGACTGCTACCTTATGCTAGGGTTTTTGGTGTTTATGCCCTTGCTGCTGAAGCATTTGCGGCGGCGGCGTTTGGGGAAAATGTCCTGAATCTATTTCGCCTCAACAACCAAACTACATTAGTCACAGAATATCAAATTGAAACTGATGATACCCTCAATGGTAAATTGCTGGCGGAGATTGCTTACGGTTATGGGATAATTCCAATTCTCCACATCAAAGCTGCCCAAAAAACCCCCAAGTTTATGCCCTCTGATGATATCAGACTTGTTGTAGGCGATCGCCTAGTAGTTTTAGCAACCATTGAAGGATTGCAGCGAGTAGAACGGGGAAGCATTGCCTCTCCGCAATTGCTGGTGCGCGTAGAATCGGCTTTTTCATCAGAAGCAGCCTTTGAGGGTGCAGCAGTGATGGCGCGAGTTTCTGGCTGTGATATGCAGACAGCTAGAACACTAATGAAGCAATTGCCTGGAACTTTACAATATCCACTCTACAAACACCAAGCACATCGTTTAGTCAGCGAATTGAGTAAATCCCAAGTCCTGGCTCATATAATTTAGCTTCTCCAAGCTGTGTGTCATATTTTTGTCGTGTAGGTTGTCAAGGGTCAAGTGTCCGACTTTTGACTCTTGACTACAATCACAGATTAATATCACACTCATATATTGCAACAGATAACATTACCCCCATGATTGGAGTACAACACCTTGGGAATAGAACTACGCAGTTTCGTATTTCTCGACAATCTGCAACCTCAACACGCAGCTTATATGGGAACAGTAGCTCAAGGTTTCTTACCATTACCTGGGGATACATCGCTATGGGTGGAAATTTCTCCGGGGATTGAAATTAATAAAATTACAGATATAGCTCTGAAATCCGCCTCTGTGCGTCCGGGAGTACAGGTAGTTGAACGACTTTATGGTCTATTAGAAGTTCATTCTAGCTCTCAAGGGGAAACGCGATCGGCAGGTCAAGCGATTTTGGCAGCGTTAGGAGTGAGAAAAGAAGAATGTATTAAACCGCGTGTTGTTTCTAGCCAAATTATCCGCAATATTGATGCATACCAAACACAACTAATCAATCGCACGCGACGGGGACAGCTATTATTAGCCGGTCAAACTCTCTATGTTTTAGAAGTTGAGCCGGCTGCTTATGCAGCACTGGCTGCGAATGAAGCCGAAAAAGCAGCATCAATTAATATCCTTGAGGTGCAAGCTGTTGGTAGCTTTGGACGGTTGTATTTAGGTGGACAAGAAAGAGATATTCTTGCAGGTGCAGCCGGCGCATTAGCAGCAATTGAAGGTGTTGCAGGTCGTGCAAATCCCCAGAGTGGTCGTCAGGAGTAAAGGAGAGACAATGGCGAATCGAGAGCATTTGGCCTTACTGAAAGCTGGTGCAGTTATCTGGCTTGAGTGGAGAAATCAAAATTCCCAAATTGAACCAGACTTCAGTAGTGCAAACCTCTCTGGAGATAACCTCAGGGGTGCAAACCTGGAAGGGGTAAATTTGACTAGAGCGGATTTAAGTAATGCTTTACTAGTGCGCGCAAATCTTAGTGGCGCTGACTTGAGTAGTGCTAACCTCCAAAATGCCAAACTAATTGAAGCTAATCTGAGTGCAGCTAACTTCAGTGTTGCTAACTTAAGCGGTGCTACACTTACACAAGCAGATCTCAGCCATGCAAATCTAATTGGTTCTGACTTAAGTGAGGCGAATCTTCGCGGTGCTGCGATCGCAAATGCTAATCTAATTGGGGCTGATTTGAGTAATGCTAATTTAAGAGATGCTGATTTAGGTTCAGCCAAACTCATCCGCGCTAACCTGTGTTTTGCTAACCTCATTGAAGCTAACTTGATTGCGGCTGACTTCAGCGAAGCCAACCTCCACGAAACGGAACTTATCGGCGCTTACCTTTACCAAGCTAATCTCAGCAAAGCTAATCTCAGCAAAGCTCACCTAAGTTGTGCATATATGTTTCAGGCTAATTTGAGTGAGGCTGATTTACAAGGTGCAAATTTAGCAGCCGCTAACCTGAGAAATGCCAATTTAGCAGGAGCGAATTTAAAAGGCGCTAATCTTAAAGGTGCTAACCTAAGGGGGGTTAACCTCAACGGTGCAAATCTTCCAGAGGCAATTATCTGAATTATGAATTTTAAATAAAGAATTAGAAATTAAGGGGCTATCAATTAGAAAAATACCCAACCCGAATTGTAGTGGAATATTGTAGTTACTACTAGTTTTAAAAAAGAATGCGACAAATACATGAGGTATGGGCGCAAAGCTCTGCATCCCTACAGATAATTGATGTGGTGCAAAGATAGATTTTTTGAATTGCTATCTATAGCCGCCCTAAATCATTGATCAATCCTTCTTTCCTCTTCCCTACCTCAACTAGTAATACCAATTTGAAGAATGATCGCTACAGATGTAGGTTGGGGAGCCACTCACGTGGGCGGGTTTCCCGACTTGAGTGAAGTGGCGTTTGAGGGACGAAACCCAACGCCTCCTCTCCTTGTGTATGTTGGGTTGAACGTAGTGAAACCCAACCTACTCATCTTCCCTACCTCAACTAGTAATTTCACAACACCTACACGGACTGCTATATGTCAATATACAAAATTATTTTTTGGTTTGATAGTTTATGTGTCTTATTGATTATTGCTTTAGTTATTTATAATAAAGTATTCGACGTATCAATCGGAGGCTTATTCTTACCACCTCCCGCCCCAGAGTATCCAGGCGCAGGATTGTTGACACATACTTTTCAACTATTATGTTGTGTACCGCCCGTAGTTTGTGCTTTTAGTTTTGGCTTGCTAAAAAAAATTAAACCTAATAATAAAAATAATCAATTTATTCTGTATTCTGCACTTTTAACAGCAGGTTATTTAATTAACGAAATTTATCGAGTTCATATAATATTTCTGCAATTTGGTATTCCCAAGCTTATAACTATATCCATTTACGGGCTTATTGGCATCTCTTACTTATTAGCTGTTAGGAAACAAATACAATCAACGCCTTACCTCATACTACTTGCTAATGTAGGCTTATTATTTGTTGTTGTTATAATAGACTCACTACATTTAAGCGGTAATGGAACTCCTAGTTTATTAGAAGGTATTCCTAAGTTGTTGAGTGGGCTAAATACTGCTCTTTATTTTTGGTTTATCTGTTACAGAGAAATAAGCTTTTCCATATCTAATTTGCATAAAATCTAAATTAGATAAACTTGTGCATTTACTGCTATACCGGACATTAGATACCTAACTCAATCGCAGAAAGAAAGTTTACAAAAAGCTCTATCAGAGAGCAACAACCCACAGTTAACACAGAGAATATTAATGTTATTACTGATGGATGATGGCAAAACTTACCAAGAAATTAGTGAAACTTTAGGCTATAGCTATAGCGTTTCCCGATCCAGTGAGCTATCAGAAGAAGTAATTAACCATAAATAAACACAGATAAATTCGTACTTCAGCAGACTTATAACTGCTAAATACGAAGTTTAGCATATTGGTGAGTTCACGGAGAATAAGATAATTTACAGAGTCTTCATAATAGTAGAAATAAATATTTTTACTCAGCTTTATAATATACTTTTAAAAATCGGACTTTACAGACTTAAAAATATTAACAATTGTGGTAAAAACTAATAATTCTACCAGCGCGTCTGTTGCACAAAATAAGGATGATTATCCAGGACGTGCTTACTTTATTCGGCATGGTGAAAGCACCAGCAACGAACGCAACATTTTTGCAGGAGTACTGGATGTTGACCTCACCGCATTTGGTAGGTTGCAGGCACGCCGTGCAGGTGTTGACATTAAGAAAAAAGGTGTGAAGTTTGATGCAGTATACGTATCTCACATGAGACGGGCGCGGCAAACTTGTGAAATCGCCCTAGCTGAAAGTCAGGCGCTGAAGTCGCCCGATATTCCCGTTGAGATCGACCATCGGATTAGCGAGAAATCCTTTGGCATCTTTGCGGGTCGTAACCTAAATCTACTTCGTCTTGCCCTTGGCTACGAAGGCTTTGAGGAAATGTTGCATTCCCATAACGAAGCACCTCCGGCTGGCGAGAAGATTGCCCAAGTGTACGGACGCGCTGCTTCTTTCTATGAGGAGCGGGTTGTACCGCACTTGAAACGGGGTGAAACTGTTTTAGTAGTGTGCCACCAATATGTATTGGAGCCTTTAGCACTTTATTTAAGTGATTTACCACCGACTGCTTATGAACACCTGAAACTCCCTAATGGTAAAGCTCTCAGTGGTGATGAGTTAGTCAAGTTTCGCGACAAGGAATCTGGCGGTGCAGCTTCGGTGCGTAAACAGATCAACGATCTGTCAATTATGTGGGCAATTTTGCTGTATGCTGCTGCTTTCTTACTGGGATGCTTGGTTAGGGCAATCAGCGCCTCCTCAGTCGGAATTCCCTCAGAACTATTTCGAGCGATCATCGTTGCCTGTCTAGCTGCTTCAACGTTTTATACCTACCTGGACATTGACTTTGCAGCGAGTAAACGCAAAGTAAGTTCAACAGTGAAGTATATAGTCTACGCCTGGATGTTAGTGAGATGGGTAGTTGGGCTACTTTTAATATTTTCTGGAATCTTGTATCAAAATCCAGGAGATTTGTACAAAGTTATGTGGGTGCTTTTTTGGATGGTTCCACCCGCCCTTACTTCTCCAGTTTTATCGGTACTCTGGGGCGGTAATCTTTATCCCTCGGCTATCTTATCAAGGATGTTATCAATCATCGCTCCAGTAGCACTGATTGTGACATTTGGCTTGGCAAAACAATTACCAATTAACAGTTCAAGCCTGATATTTTTTGGTGTGATTCTAATTGTTGGTTTGGCAATACCGGGAGCGATCGCTCAATTTTGGCGTGACAAATCTCCTGTTGAATCAAACCACCACAGTAAGAACTGGAAATTTATTGGAGTGCTTGCTGTCGCATTAATGGCTTTGGCAACTGGGTTTCAGTTTACTCCATCAACATTTCTGGGCGATTTATTTTTATCAACGGATGCAACGCGATCGCTAGCTTGTCTGCAACAATTGGCAGTGGCAACATTAGTCTTTATCTTAATGCGCGTCTTTGCCGTATTAACTTCAGTGTTTACAAAAGATAAGCTAATTAAGGCAGAAGCTAGGGATGCTTATATCCTGCTTGTTAATCCAAACTTTTTCCTTTGGGCGGCTCTTTTCCTCGGAGTTAGTGCAACTGCAAATCCCGAAGCTGTAAGATATGCAATTTTTTGGGCAGCACTGGGATTCTTCTGCATACCACTTGTCGAGCAGATATTATTTATGAATTCGTTTGGTAATGAATTATTGCGAGAAACACTGCGTTCTTCGAGAATGGCAACAGAAGATGTGAGAAAACTTTTCCAGCAATTGGATACAGATAGCAGCAATGCACTCGAGAGAGAAGAGATTATGGAGCTTTTAGGTCGAATAGAAGATATGACAACAGGCGAACGTAGCTCTGAAGATGTCAGGAGGTACGTCACTGATTATCTTTTCGCCACTCTTGACTCTGATAAAAATGGCACGGTTGATTTAGCAGAATTAGAAGAATATGTATCAACCTATGGGTTGGTTGCTAACCTTAACGTTGTCTCTGCTGCTGCATCCCCGGTTACAAGTTAATTACAGCGTATTTCAGGTAAATGAGGTACGCGGGTAGGGGCACGGCACTGCCCATTGGTGTCAACTTAACGTAAAACCCTTATGAAGGCGTGATTCTGAATTTACTCACCTACCATCATGATCCGCGTCACCCCACAAGAGTTTTGTCTAAAGCCAAAACCTCCCCTCAGAGCAGGCGAAGAGAAGTTGCGTGCGGGGGTTCCCCCCGCCCTTGCAAACTTCTCCCAAGGGGAGACGCGAAGCGCGAACGGGGGAGGGGATTGAGGGGAGGGGTAAAATGCTTGTGGGATAGGCGTTTGAGCTTAAGTTGACACGTATGGGCACTGCCGTGCCCTTACAATTATCTGTACCTCAGCAACTTGCAATCTGCTGTAATTATTGCTAAATCAGTAGATTTGGCAGATAAAGACTTTTAAAATCCCATCCGGGATGGGATTTTAAAAAAAGCCTTTACTTATATTATGAAAAGTATTTTGTACCGCAATCAAGATCATTCTTATACTATAAATCTAGATAAGGTACATTTTTACTTGCTAAATCGATAACAAAAAGCCTTTATTAAAGTATTTGTAAAGGAAAAAAGTATGTCTTTAAATGTTGAAATTTTAGAGCAAAGCTTTGAAAAAGTTAAACCCCGGGCTGATGAATTTGCAGCCAGTTTCTACGATAATCTTTTTAGAGCTAGCCCAGAATTGAAACCACTGTTTACTAAAACAGATATGAAAAACCAAGAGAAAAAACTATTAAATTCTCTGGTTTTGGTAGTAGAAAACCTCCGCAACCCAGAAGCTTTAGAACCAGTTCTCAAGGCTTTAGGTGCTAGACACGTTGGCTATGGAGCCATTCCTAAATATTATGGGCCAGTTGGGGAAGCATTACTGGTAACGTTTGAGCAATATCTCCAGCAAGATTGGACTCCTGAAGTAAAAAAAGCTTGGCTAGATGCTTTTAGAGCTATTACTGCCTTGATGTTAAAAGGCGAGGGAGAAAAATCTTCACCAAAACCTGTCCAAGCTGAAAAAAAATCTGAAATTTTAGCAAAACCTGCAACATTAAATACAGAAATAAAAAAAGAATCTCAGCTATTTCAGTCTACAGCAGAACCAGAGAAAAAATCTCTGATATCAATTCAGTTAGACAGTGAAATTTTAAAAAAATTTATCAATTATTTTACCGTTAATTATCAGCAATTTCAGACCAAAATATCAGAACAGCCATTGAGTAAAGTCCTCAAACGAATTCCTAAGAAACTTATTGATACTTTCTGGATAGCACCAACATGGTTAGTTTCTATAGTTTCAGTAGTCATTTTTACCATAATTGTTGTAATTGTCGATGAGAATTCAGTGCTGGCAAAGGCTTTGAGTGCTGCTGACACTATCAGTTTGGTGGTGGCGCTAGTTCTATTCATTAAGGAAGCTCCAGATCGCAGAAAACAATTTCATTATCAAGCCTGGAGTACAATTGATGCAGCACACGGTGTGAAAGTTAGTTACGCCAGAATTTTGGCACTGCAAGATTTGAATGAGGATGGTGTTTCTTTAAAAGGTTTGGATGCTCCCGGTGCGGAGTTAGTAGATATTAATCTCCCCCATGCCACTCTAAGTAAAGCCAATTTAATGGGAAGCGATTTGAGCAATGCTAATTTGAGCTATGCCAATTTAGATAATGCTAATCTCAGTCAGGTTAAACTTAGTGGTGCAAATTTGAGTTATGCAAAACTGGGTTTTTCTCGATTGAATCAGGCTAATCTTAGTAGTGCAAATTTGAGTAGCGCTAATTTGATTTGTGCAGATTTGAGCCATACCAATCTCAGTGGTACAGATTTGAGAGATGCTAGTTTGAGTGGTGCTAATTTGGAGGGAGCTTATCTAACTGGTGCTAATCTCAAGAATGCTAAAGTCAGCGACTCTGAACTGAGTAATGCTTTCCTCGAAGGTGCGATTATGCCTAATGGCTCACGATATAAATCTTCACTTAGCGATCACTGAAGTTACAATTGGCAGAAATATTTAGATACTTGCATAAATATTTTTTTGTCTCACGCATAGACACAAAACGGCTTCTCTTAAATATTGAAGTTAGGGGTAATAATCACTCTCTTTTAGCCTACAGGTTTTAATCGCAATTAGTAGTACTTACTATTATCCATTTTGTTGGGGAATGTCAGAGCTATCTCATGTAGAGATTATTAGGATTGCATTGAGTGGTTTTTGGGATTGATATTTTACCTGTATTGAGGAGGAAAGATTTTCATGACCAATAAAAATTTGCTACATAAGTTATTAGGAATTACTGATAAAATATACACAAAATCAGCTATTTTAGGCGTTGCTAGATTTATTTTTACAAAAAAAAATACTAGTAAGCTTTCAGTAGTTAAATCTTGCCTACTATTAGCAACTGCATCGAGCATAGTAGTTTTTCCCGCTTTGGTGATTTCTCCAAAAACAGCATTCAGTAGAGAAACTGTCCAAACATCTTCTTGGCAAGATGTGTTTAATATCAATAGCTTATTCCAGCGTAAACGCAGACGCGCAGCTGCACGTGGAGTGAGCAATTTTTGTCCAATCTCCCCTGGTGTCCCCAATGAAACCATCCGAATTTGGAGCGATCGCCCTTTATTTATTTGGCAAGGTCAAATCCAAACCATAATAGTACGCACCTTTGGTAGCGATACAGATAATTTGTGGAATCAACCTATTGTGGCCGACCAGCAGAGTACAACTTATGCTGGACAAACACTGCAACCAGGTCAAACCTATGAGTGGATAGTATATCGTGGTGACTATGCCCATCCATCTGTTTCATTTCAAGTCATGGAGGCGCAACAACGCGATCGCATCACCGCCCAATTGCAAACTCTAGAACAGCAGTTGCAAACCAAAGGCGCAAATAAAGAAGCGATCGCCTTAGCCAAAGCCAAGTATTTTGCCAATCTTCAGCTGTGGTCAGATGCGTTACAACAAGCTTACTCTGTACCAGAACCTTCTGAGGAATTGCAGCAGATCCGCAAAAACATCGCTCAAAAGTTATGTATACCAAATCCAGCTAATGATAAATGACAAGAAACTCGGCTCTTGTTAGGCTGAATTTTTGCATAAGTTCCTACGCCCTCATACCAATTTAATGTGAAGTTGCACATATCTAGATCCCCCTAAATCCCCCTTAAAAAGGGGGACTTTGATAGATGTTTTCCAGTTCCCCCCTTATTAAGCAGGGCCGATTCATTCCCTAAAAGGCTTTAAAAATCAAGGGTTCAGGAGATGAAAAATAAGCAAGGTATTCAATTGGCATTCAATATTAGGCATCAAAATGGTCAACAATTCATGACTTTTGCCCGAATATTTATCGCCAATGGTATTGACAAAATACATACCTTGTCGAATGAATCAGCCCTGCCCTTATTAAGGGGAGCCAGTGCGTTGGGCGGCTCTGCCGACTTAAAGCAACTGGCGTGGGCTAGGGGGGATCGAATTCTATGCAGCTTCATAAAGAATTGGTATCAGAAATATATACTTGTGAAACAGTAAATTAACTGCTGCGCTGGAATTGATTTTTTTACCTACCTATTCTGAAAATCAGCATTTTGGGAGATACAACCATGAAAACTTTGAAATTAGCAGTCGCAATTTTGGCATTAGGAACATTAGCAATCAGCCCCAAGGCTGAAGCCAAAAGTTTGTTCAAGACTCAACAAACAACGCCATCAAAAATAACAGCCCAAGTTCCCAGACCCCAAACCGAGAATAGTAGTAAAGCCGAAGCTTACCTGAAACAGGGACTTCAGCGTTTCGAGTCAAAAGACTATCAAGGTGCAATAGAACAATTTAACCAAGTTTTGAATATTGAACCCAACAATATCTATGCCTACGTTAGCAGAGGTACTGCCAAGATGTTATTGGAACAATTTCAATCTGCAAAAACAGATTTTGATACCGCACTAAAAATTACTCCTGATATTGCTTATGCACATTATTTCCGGGGTTTTACCAATTATGCCTTGAAAGACAAACCAGCTGCGATCGCTGATTTACGCAAAGCATCGGTACTATTTCAAAAAGATGGAAACGCGGATTTAGCTCAAAAAGCCGATAACGCTGCCAAGGAAATAGAGGCTAGCTAACGCATCACGCGATCGCATAGAAAATACAAAAAATCAATTATCCAGGATGTAGGGAACGTAAAAAAGTATTTGTATGTTCCCTAATATTTTGACTTTCAATTTCCAATTTTAGCGATCGCTAGTACAGCACGGCGTAAATAAGCGCAAAGTTGAGCCAGTCGTGTGCGGAGAGTGCTGTTGTGGGGACGGTTTCCGTCCACAAAACTTCGGGGGGTTCCCCCCGCCCTTGCAAACTTTTCAAGACGACTTTTGCCTTCTTGTACTAGGTGGTTTGCTAATTGCTATATTGTATTTACTTCCGCCAATATGTACTAGTTAGATAATTACGGAGACAAGGCTGTGAGTATTCTGGGCAAAAAAAGATTAGAAACCGCTTTAGCGATCGCTACTTATGCTGTTGGTAGTGGTACAGCCTCAGCAGCACCAACTCCAGGCGGAGAACTTCCTAAACAAATTCTGTTAACTGCTTCTGATGTTTTGATGTACACCAGCATCTGGAAAATTTATTTTGCAGAGGATTTATCTCAAAAGGAACTTGTGGAGATTTTGGCAGAACTGGGGTTAGTCACAATTGCAGCCGCAGGGACAGCTTATGTAGTCAGCAAAGCCAGCACAGCAGTTCTTAAAGAGATTACCAACTGGACTGGGCCACTAGGATGGGGTATCATAGCTGCGATCGCAGGTTCTTTAAGTGGTTTATTTGGGGTTGCTTGGGCAATCTATTGCGATCAACTTTACTCTCAAAAACAGCCTCAACCGAATTGATTATACTTGAGCAGAAGATTTTCTTATCCTAATTTAATTCAAGGTGCTGTAACCTCAGCAATAACTCACCCTACTTCTTAATCACGGTTACTGATTACTGCTTAAATCAGTGGTAAAGCACGCCAATAATGAGAGTAATAATTATTGGTATCAGAATTGGGATAGCAACTATAAGCCCCCACTTGCCAAACTTAATCTCTTCGCCTTCAGATTTTAGAAAAGCAATCCAACCTACAACTCCCATCACCAGCCAGAGAAAACCAAAGGCAAGAAATATCACAAATATTGAGTCATCCATTGTTTATAAATTTCTATTAAACTCTATATTTGAAGATAGCGAATAAATTGGTAAATTTCACTACCTATTAAGGACAAAAAGTTTCCTCTGACTATTACAATCTCTAGCTTAAAAGTCCTGATCCACGAGTCAACAGGCAAGAATTCTTAACTATCCCCTTTGTTTTCCTTGTGCATTTTTCATGGGTGGTGTGCGAAGTTCTTTGGGACTGCCTTTTTACAATATTTCTTGCTTATGGTAGCTTTATTGCCTCAGCCATTGCATTAGCGTGCCTAATTTGGTATTACCTGCTATACATTTGCGACGGACAGAATTACAATGCCACAAATAGGCCTAAAAACAGAGCGTTAGGAGTTGTTTTCATGTTAAGTCCTGTACAAACTATCAGCATCTTCCAAAAACAATCAGATCCTCAAGAATTTTCCGCAGGACAAGTCATATTTGAAGAAGGACAGGCAGGAGATTTTATGTATGGCATCATAGCAGGAGAGATTGAGATATTCATTAATAACAAACTTATAGAAACAATTCAGCCAGGAGAAGTTTTTGGTATAGGTGTACTTGTAGGAATAAAAAATAGAACTTATACAGCTATTGCTAAAACCAATTGTCAACTTGCTTTCCTCAATGAACAAAGATTTATTTTCGCAGTTCAAGAAACTCCTTTGTTTGCTCTGCAAGTCATAAAAAATTACTCTGAGCGTCTAACTCGTCTAGAGCATCGGTTTTCCAGCCTTGCAATCTGAAAATCTGCCTAATAATCCTCAGTCGAATAACAGCAGATTTAGTGCATAAGGGGCAAGGGAGAAAAACAATTCAAAATTCAAAATTCAAAAATGTAACAAATAGCTTTTGACTTTTGACTCTTGACCCTTGACTTTTTAAATAAAAAAGAAACCACTGTTTTGACAATGGTTTCAAGATAATTTAGAAAAATATTTTAGTGCTTACTCAAGAGGACTGTAAGCACTAAAACCATAGGCTAAAGTTCCTTTCCAAGCATCTGAAGGCTTGAGACTTTGATTAATCGCTTTCGCAAATGGTAATGCAATACCTTTGATGGTTTCTGGCAAAATTGCATATTCTGTTGTTGGTTCTACTATATATTGTGGACACTTCATTTTTATCCCAGCATCATTCAACATTTCCTCTATCTCACTGGCTGAATATTGCTTGAGATAAATCGGATTTTTGTTAAATATGTTGATATTTCTAATGAAATTATGGATAATATGAGAAGGACAGGCTTTGTTGTGGAAAGAATGATTAAAAACGAAACTACCACCTGGTTTAAGTATACGAAATATCTCAGCCAATAATTTTCTTAACTGTGCATCTGGTATATGCATAAAAACACAGTTAGAAATTACTAAGTCTATAGAATTATCTTCTAAAGGTAAGATTTCTGCTGAGTTACAAATTATATTGAATTCTGCCCCAGGAAAAAAGTCATATTCTTGTTTAACCTTAATTAATCTTCTTAATAAAGGCTCAGAAATATCAATAGCATAATATTTTTGGCATCTAAGATTTTTATCTATTGAAAGATGCAATGGAGCGCGACCGTAACCACAACCAATCTCCAGAATAGAATCAACAGACTTATTCACAGGAAATTTATTCCAAGTGCCGCCTGGTTTGCCACCTAATAAAGTGTAATCTTGTTTAATGGCAGATGTTTCGGCAACCTGCTCAATTTTTTGGGAGCCATAGTAGGTCTTACCAATTTCATCCCATTTTTGTTTATGTTCAGTACTATTTAACTGTTCATAGTTCTTCGGAAAATAAATACCATCACGAAGCTGAAAGTCACTCAGGCTATTTCTAGATTTTTCTAATTGAGTCATAAGAAGATTCTTAATCAATAGCTAGCTATTTTCCTGTTATACTCTTAACTAACGATTAAGTGCAAGTGCTATTTTATTCATATCTATTCATCAAAAATACATAAACTAATTATAAAAATTTTCTCTGGTTTAACAATTACTCAAAATCGCGGTTGTTTAGGGAAAAAACTGTGCTAAAAATCTAATTTTTTTAGCTAGCATAGGCTAATATAATTGTCATTTATCAGTAATTTTACGATTAAATGTTTGAATCTGTTTACAGATACTTTAAATTTGATTATAGATGGCAATAATCGGAGGCTGGGCTGGAATGAAAGCAGAGTCACAACAAAAACGGGTAGTGGTTGTAGGCGCTGGTTGGGCTGGTTTAGGAGCAACCTACCACCTGGCAAAACAAGGATATGATGTGACGCTTCTAGAAGCAGGGCCTTATCCTGGTGGACTGGTTGCAGGTTGGAAAACAGCCGCAGGGCGTTCTGTAGAAGCCGGTATACATGGGTTTTGGTATCCTTACAGAAATATTTTTGCACTCATCAATGAATTAGCAATTAATCCTTTTACAACTTGGACTCGTTCTGCTCAATATTCTCCTGCGGGATTGGAAGTGGAATCGCCAATTTTTCAAGACTTACCGCGACTCCCCACCCCTTTAGGAACTTTTGTCTACACTCAATTTCAGCGTTTACCATTAATTGACCGTCTGAGTGCTTTGCCTTTAATTTATGCTGTAGTTGATTTTGATAATTCTCCTGAAGCTTGGCGGCGTTATGATTTTGTAACGGCTCGTGAATTATTCAAAGATTTTGGGGTTTCAGCACGACTTTATAAAGAAGCTTTTGAACCGATGTTATTGGTAGGCTTGTTTGCGCCAGGCGAACAATGTTCAGCCGCAGCTACTTTAGGAATGCTGTACTTTTTTATTTTGGCTCACCAAGCAGATTTTGATGTGGTTTGGTGTCGAGGAACTGTTGGGGAAAAAATATTTCGTCCGTGGGTAGAACGTATTGAAAAAGCTGGTGCTAAAGTATTATCTCAGCGACGAGTAACTAATGTAACTGTTGATAGTAATAATCGAGCAACGGGTGTAGTTTGTGGCGATGAAGTTTTTGAAGCCGATGCTGTGATTTTTGCCGTTGGTATCACTGGAATGAAAAAAATTGTTGCTAATAGCCCTAGCTTACAAAGTCGAGAAGAATTTCGTAATTTAAACAATTTAGGGGCAATTGATGTTTTAGCTACTCGGTTATGGTTTGACCGCAAAATTGATATTCCTCGCCCTTCTAATGCTTGCTTTGGCTTTGATGCAACTACAGGATGGACATTTTTTGATTTAAATGCGATTCATGATGAATATAAAAATGAACCAGGAACGGTAATTGAAGCTGATTTCTATCATGCAAATCAGTTCCTCAATTTAACTGATGAGGAAATCGTGCCTATAGTTCAGCGTTATTTAACAACTTGTATACCAGCCTTTCGAGAAGCAAAAGTTATTGATAGTAGTGTAATTCGCCTTGCAAATGCAGTGACTCATTTTGCACCAGGGAGTTATCGCTATATGTTGCCAGCTTCAACTAGTTTTGCAAATGTGTTTATGAGTGGTGATTGGATTGTCACCCCTCATGGTTCATGGTCGCAGGAAAAGGCTTATGTTACTGGTTTGGCAGCAGCGAATTCGGTAGTCTCTTATTTAGGAGAAGGTCAGCCAGCTAAGATTTTACCAGTAGAAGCAGATGAACCACACATACAAGTGGCGCGATCGCTCAATCAAACAGTCCGTCAGTTGAGCAAATCTATCCTACCTAACTTTTGGTTGCCTTAGCTGGCTGGGGATTGGGGGTAATGGGGACTGGGGAAGGTGGGTCCCCTTTGGGGAAGGTGGGGTCCCCTCTGGGGATAAGGGGCGAAGGGGCGAAGGGGCGAAGGGGTAATGGGGATTGGGTAATCGGTAATCGGCAATGGGGACGAATAACTTTTGACCCTTAAGCAACTTGCGTAGCTTTTTGGTGAATGGGAATTTGAATTACGAATTCCGTCCTTTGTCCAGGTATAGATTGGCAAGAGAGACTTCCGCCATGCTTTCCCACAATAATTTGGTGGCTGATAGACAATCCTAACCCAGTTCCTTTACCAGAAGGTTTTGTGGTAAAAAATGGTTCAAACAGCTTTGCTTTGACTTCTGCACTTATTCCTGGACCATTATCTGCGATGTTGATGGCTAACTGATCCTTGCCAATCATAGTAGTACGAATTTCTATGCGACTTGGTTGCTGCTGAATTTCTTCAAATGAACGCTGTTGATTATACTCATCTAAAGCATCTATGGCATTGGCGATAATATTCATAAACACTTGATTGAGTTGCCCTGCATAACAATCAACTAGTGGTAAATGGCTGTAATTTTTGATAACTTCAATACCAGGATGCTCTGGTTTGGGCTTTAAGCGATAATTCAAAATTATCAGTGTGCTATCAATACCCTCATGAATATTAACAGCATTCATGTTGGCTTCATCAACACGAGAGAAAATTCGCATAGACTGCACAATTTCACGAATCCGTTTTGCACCAATATTCATTGATTTGAGCAGTTTTAATAAATCTCCCTGAAGAAAATCCAGGTCTATTTCCTCCAGTCCTGTTTGAATGCGTGGTGTGGGATTTGGATATTCTTCTTGATAAAGTTGCAGAAGATTTAGTACTTCTTGAGTATATTCATTAGCATGAATGAGATTGCCATAAATAAAATTTACAGGGTTATTAATTTCATGGGCAATTCCAGCAACCATTTGTCCTAAGCCAGATAGTTTTTCGCTTTGAATTAGCTTAAGTTGCATTTGTTGCAAGTTTTGATATGCAAGGCTTACTTCTGCAACCTTCTGCTCCAGCAAAGTATTTTTTTTCTCTAATTTATCTGCCAAATCATGTAACTTTAGGTGCAATCTTACCCGTGACAAAACCTCTTCTTGTTGGAATGGTTTTGTGATGTAGTCTACAGCGCCAACTTCAAAACCTTCGATTTTGTTAGCTGTATCAGAGAGTGCAGTCATAAAGATGACCGGAATATCTTTGGTGATAGAATTTGCCTTTAATTGACGACAAGTTTCAAAGCCATCCATCTCTGGCATCATTATGTCCAGTAATATCAAATCGGGGATAACATATTTGATCCTTTCTAAAGCCATTTTGCCAGATTTCGCTATACATACTTCTAAGCCAATCTGATCGAGGGCATCAGATAAAACACCTAAATTCGCAGAATTATCATCAACAATTAGAACTGTCGCCGTTTGTTCAGTTACAAGATTCATACAACCTCGTGGACGTGTGAAAACCAAGTAAAGACGCGATTAATCGTGTCTTTTGGTGGTGTCAAAGCTTTGACTGGTAAGATTGAATGAGTGCTAGGATATCTTGGTCTTGATATCCTGTTGCTAGTTCGTGCAGCTTTTTCGCAAAGGGGATGTAATTTTCATCCATCTGTTCGATAAATACTGCCTGTTTAATAATTCCCTTAAAATTACCTTTCATTACCAACTTGTACAGAGTTTCTATTTCGGCTATGGGTGGAGCAATTAGCTCAGTATTATCTAGCTCTACCTGATTTACACTTTTCTGCTCTTCATAAAGCCACTCCAGATGCAGATGTTTCTGCAATTGCTGGAAAAGAACCATTGCCTGTATTGGTTTGGGCAGAAAATCATTTCCTCCGACTTCTATGCTGCGATGTTGATCTCTTTCAAAGACACTTGCTGAGGACACAATAATCACAATATCTTTGAATGTTTCGGACTCACGAATACGCTTGATCAGCGTAAATCCATCAAGTTCTGGCATCAATAAGTCAGTAAGAACAATATCTGGTTTAAATTCCCAGACTTTCAACCAACCTTCTTGTCCATTAACTGCTTCAGCTACCTCAAAACCAATGGGACTGAGCAAATTTGTAATGACTGAGCGATTTGCCCATTTGTCATCCACAACCAGAATCTTGGGACGGCAGTTTTTGATGCCAATAATTTGTCCTTTGTCGTCAGCTTGAGATGTTTTTACCCACTCATCAGCTTCTGGTAAGTTGACATCAAACCAGAAAATACTACCAACATCTACTTGACTTTTAACCTCTATAGTGCCTTCCATTAATCCGACAATTTTTTGACTGATTGCCAATCCCAGCCCAGTACCCTCAGTTTGTTGCCGATGATTTCCTACTTGCTCAAAGGGTTCAAAGATGGTTTGGAGCTTTTCTTCAGGGATACCGATACCTGTATCACGTACTTGAAAGCGAATTTTTCCTTCTGAGCCATAGCTGATGGTCAAAGTCACAGTACCTGCATTGGTAAATTTGATGGCGTTGCTCAGAAGATTAATTAACACTTGCCGTAAGCATTTTTCATCGGCATGGATGCCAATAGGTAATTCCTCAGCCAATTGATATTGGAAGTTAATATTTTTGAGTTCGGCACGGATGCGACACATTTCTGCTACGCCTTGCAAGAATGCTGGCAAGTGGAAATCGGTAGGCGTAAGTTCTAGTTTCTGCGCCTCAATTTTCGACAGATCCAGAATGTCATTAATTAAAGTCAGCAAATGTGAACCGCATTGGTAAATCACATCAATACGCGATCGCTCTTTTTCATCTAAGTGCCGGGAACGCTGAAGAATTTGGGCATAACCCAAGATACCGTTGAGGGGAGTTCGCAACTCATGGCTCATATTGGCCAAAAATTCGCTTTTGGCATAACTTGCTGCTTCTGCGGCTTCTTTGGCTTGGGCCAGATCGATTTCAGCTAGTTTGCGCTCAGTAATATTTCGCGTTATGGCAATAATTCCCAGAATTTTGCCTTCAGTATCACGCCAAGGAGCCTTGGTTGTGAGAAAAATACCGCTGAAGTCACCAGTAGAAACTTCTTCCTCGTAAGTCTCTGTTATCCCTGTTGTCAAAATCTGGCGGTCTTTTGCCATGATTTCATGGGCCACATCAGGTGGCAATACTTCAGTATCGTCTTTGCCAATAATCTCCTCAATTGGCTTATCAAAGAATTTAGCTAAATTCGAGTTCAGGGCAACATGACGACCTTGGCAATCTTTAACAACGATGATGTCTGGTGTACTTTCCAAAATAGAGCGCAACAGCAAATTCCTGGCACGCAGTTCGTCTTCAGCTTGTTTGCGCTGCGTGATATTCTCACTAAACATGATAATGCCACCGATTTCACCGCTAGTTTGATGCCAAGGACGGATCAACCAACGTACCCACTCGATAGAACCGTCCGCAGGTAGATATCCGTCTTCATCTCGTTGGGCGATCGCTCCTGCTAAACATTGTTGATGGATCTGCTGCCATTCTTCGGGGATATCAGGAAATACCTCGTAGTGAGAGCGTCCAATCACATCATCAGTCAGTTGATAGTCTTCTAGCCATTTGCGATTTACAGCCAGATAGCGCATTTCGCGATCTAATATGACCATTGCCATAGGAGTATAATCAATTGCCTGCTGCAAATACGCTATATTCTCACATAGAGCGATTTCTGTCAGATTGCACCCAATCATATTGATGTTCGCTTTCACATTTGTCTGGGGGTTGTCAGATGGGACTTGTTGGTTCATGGTGAATCCTGACTTTCAGCGGTATAGAGCTTCTATGCGATCGCGAGTAGGATTGCACATCTGAAGTTTTAAAGTCAAAACAGCCCTGATTTAGATGTTCATCAAATAGAATTCGTTGTCAGCTCGCAAAGATCAGTCTATTTCTATTGAATCTAAATATACCGATACCTGAGAACCGGGGAAAAACGGAAATAATCAGATATCCTCTGCAATTGAAGGCTATCGAGCGCCGATTTTTTAACCTTGACATGAGTCAATACAGCAAATTTACTAGTATTAGCCGATTCTAACAACAGTCTACTACGTAAAAATCCGGTAGTGAATATTCAGGAATACCAAAAAATCAGACTAAATTCGTAATTAAGAAAGTCAGATTTAGCTTAATCCTGCACAGCAGCAAGCTACGCGAAGCCTTCTCAAAGGTACATGTAACGACTTCCAAATAAAAAAATATCCCATGCCCTTGAATCTCTTGAAGTTGGGGGAAGCATGGGAGGAAGAACCCAGGGCAAACGCATCTAAATTAGTCTTGATCACAACCAGAGTTAAGAACCAACGAAAAAGTCAGGATTTCTCGTTCGATTATTTTTTAAGCCCCAAAGCGATCGCCTAAATTATTAGCAATAAGCAAAAGTTAATGACATTGTTTTTCACTCTATTGAGAATATACTTTCCTTATTGACATGATGCGGCCGCCCTGAGGAAGAACCTGATAATAGTTTTGCTTGTAGGAATTGGATAATTTATTTTTTGGAGTTCCTTAAATCACAAATCCTTGTAGGGACACAACAATGTTGTGCCCTTTTTTCTGTTCATACAGTCAACGATTAATATTCATTAGACTGTAGAAATTTGACTCTTGGCTAATCTCATAAGCCAGTATGCAATTTGCAAGGTGTAAAAAACTACTATATTTATCTTGCTCGTTGCCGTGTATATCGCCCATCCAGTCCTAGCTTGATCCAACTCAGACATTCAAATTCTGAATTGAATAATTTTGGTGCGGCAATATTATTCAATAACTCTGGTGGGTAGTGGTCGTAAAAATATTTACCCTCCTGTTGGCAGACAATAATTAAATTCTGATGGTAAATGTAGCGATATTTAAAACTATCACCGCTACTGATAAACTCAGACTGTTTGTCAATATGTTCTTTGGCAATATCAATGATATTACTGATGCTACTGCCATAGATGCCCGCTGGATTTTCTGTTTTGTGAAATAGGCTATTGTGACCAATCTCTGCCAATAATTTATAGGAATAAATTTCGTAATTATCGGCTTTGCCAAAAACAAATGGAATGATGAGGTAACCTTTATATGACACTGAGTTTTCATAAATAAGACGACTCATCCCAACCTCCTTTGGTATAACTGCTCCCTGAGAAATTGCCCCAATTACATCTCTACTAACAGTCGATATATTACTGTTAATAAGTGGACTAAGGTTTATATACACCTTGTTGTTTTGCCAAGAGGGTTATAACCCCCTTTTTTTATAAAATTAGATGTGATAGAGGCTTGCTAGGAAATTATTGCAAAATCAATTATCGCTTTTTTTGAAATGCATAATTATTAAATATATTGCAAAAGTCAAAAAATCATGAATTTCATCCTTAAGGTAGATATAAAAATCTTATTTAATTTTTGAACAAGACTCAGTATATATTTATTCTCTTCTGGCCTGTTCCCTACCCACGCAAATAAATTCTCCGAATTAAATCGTTGCTATAAATAATTGATGTGTTGCAAACAAAAAGTTTTTGAATTGGTATAAGTAAGAACAGGTATACCATACAGGAGCGATCGCAATACTTGTCGGTTAAGCGGCAAAGAAAAAGAAAAAACCTTTAACCTTGTAGTCAAAGATAGCGAGATCGTTGTGCCATGTGCGTAAGTAAGTCCTGCCTGATCCATTTTAAATAGATAACAGTGCAAAGGTGATGTGGCTAGGCTGGATATGGGCGTATTACCTTGGAAAGAAACTGGCAATGATATCTGCGTTGAGCTAGGAATTTATTTAAGATTGCGATCGCTGTTGGTCAGTTAACTAAGGCGATTCTTTTGTATTCTGCAATTTTTGTAAACGTGGGATGCTCCCTGCTTTAACGGTATTGGCAATACTTCTCGGTTAAGCATTTTCAATTTGGAATTTGGTTTGGAGAAAAGGTGTTTTCTTGTCCTTTTACCCTTAACCGAAAATTATTCACAGTATTAGCACGTAAGTCTTAGTACTAAATCTTAACCATGTCTTATTCATTTATTAAAAAACAATTTTTATTTTTTTAATTACTGGTTTTTTGCTGAATGTTTTTTAATGAACTTATCAAGACGTAACTTCTTTAAGCTCGCTGGTGCAAGTGCTGTTGGTGTGACGATGCTTTCTCCTCTAGAAGCCTTGTATGCAAGACGTGCTAATGGCCAAGTTGTAGGATTAACTGGTGGTTACGGCCCATTAGCACCAAAGATGCCAAAAAATGCGGATGAACTGGTTGGTTTGGTTCGTGGTGGAATTAACTTAGGGACTACTCCCCTGCTACAACTTCCCCCCGGTTTTAACTACACTGCAATATCGATTATTGAGCAACCTATGAATGATGGAAGGATAGTGCCAGGTGCTCATGACGGTATGGCTGCCTTTGATGGCCCTAAAAACACTACAATTCTCGTGCGAAATCACGAGCTAAGTCCTAGTTTGACTAATGGAATCAATGTATCACCGCGATATGACCAGATTGGAGGAGGTACAACGACGATTGTTGTTGGTCCTAACCGCCGGGTGAAAAAGCATTTTGTTTCTCTAGGAGGGACTATTCGTAACTGTGCTGGAGGGCGGACTCCCTGGGGTTCCTGGATTAGCTGTGAAGAGAATTTGACTCTTCCTGGAACGGGTGGAGCAATGAAAAAGCATGGCTATAACTTTGAGGTTCCGGCAACAGACAAAATTCAGGTTGCTGATCCGATTCCCCTCGTGGCAATGGGTCGCTTTAACCATGAAGCTGTCGCGGTTGATCCAGAAAGCGGATGGATCTATGAAACTGAAGATGACGGAAATAGCTGCTTCTATCGCTTCCGTCCTAATGTCCGTCCTACTAAATATGGCGACCTTCAGACTAGTGGTGATGGAGTGCTTGAGGCCCTAGCCATTAAAGGAATGTTTAAAGTTGATACCGGCACGAATTTTCTTCAATATAAAAACCAGCCATTGGAAGTTGAATGGGTAAAAATTGATAATGTTGATCCTGCTACCAATAGCACCGCCACTTCCGTGCGGGTTCAGGGGCAAAATAAGGGTGCAGCTATCTTCAGGCGAGGTGAAGGTGCTTATTATGCCAATGGCTTAATCTACTTTACTTGTACCAGTGGTGGCAATCCAGTACCACGTACTATTGATGGCGTAGTACAACCGCTCATAGGACAAGGACAGGTTTTTGCTTATAAACCTAACAATAATGACCCCAACAGTGGCACTATCACCCTGATTGTAGAGTCTCCCGCTGAGAATGTACTTAATTATCCCGATAATATTACTGTGGCTCCTTTTGGAGATCTCTTTCTCTGTGAAGACGGTACCAATACTGAATACGTGATTGGCGTTACTCCGCAAGGTGATCTGTATCGGTTTGCCGCCAATGCTATTAACGACAGTGAATTTGCTGGTGCTTGCTTTTCTCCTGATGGTCACACAATGTTTGTGAATATCCAAACCCCTGGAATTACCTGTGCGATTTGGGGTCCTTGGAGCAGAAACCGAGCATAAAGTTAACGTCAAGCAAGAAATGTTAAGAATTATAAGCTTGTTTCCTATGAGTTTAACAACATCAAGATTTCTATTTTTGGGTGCTACCAAAAATAAAATCGGGTCAGTTACCTTACCCTTGGTATACGCTTGATTGAAGTAATAAAGAGTGCCATACAGAAAGTTAGGATAAGACTGAAGCATTGTCCGATAAGCAATATATAGGAATCCAATTTGATTTTTGCAAAAATCAAAGTATCTGTAGAGTGGGCAATTCCACCATATCCAGGTTTTGCTAGTCTACGTGTATTTCAAAAATCAAATAGTATAACCAGGATATTTACAGCAGGTCATCAAGTCCAAATGCCTAACTTTCTGAACGGCTACTTATTTCATCCCCATCTAATAAAAGCCTTAATTTGTCTTTTCTTTATGAAATTGAGCTTAATATTGCTTTATATAACTCACGCCAATTCGATGAAACTAAATTAAAATTTGTAAAGTTTTGAAATTAGAAGATAAAAATGTATTAAAAATACAAATTAATTTCTCAATAATATGACTCGGCATTCAATTTCTTCAGATACTACCCCACAAAAGTTAGCTAATCTCGAATCTGATAAATACTCATTAGAATCAGATACTCCTCTACAAAATTTAGCTAACAACAAATATGATAACCACACATTAGAAGTAGATTCTGATGATTGGGAATTCAGAATGGCCAAGTTAGTTGGTTTGGAAGTAGAATCTCTATCTGCTGATGCGGAAGTATTAGAAGAATCGACTAAGTTACAGCCATTACCATCTCAACCAACAGAAGAGAAAACTGAACAATCACTTTCATCAAATCACTTTGCTAAGTTAGGCTTGGTAGGTACTGCTACTTTAGCTATAGTTTTACTTGCCGGTGGGTTTTTATCACAGTTGATGAGTAGTACTAATCAAAAGCTAAAAAACAATAATAATATTGTTTCTCTAGAAATGCAATTACCAAACAAACAAGAATCTAGAGAGCAAGATTTAGAGGAAACAGTAGAGACTCTGAAAACAAAATTAGCTCTAACTGAACAAGCCGGATCTGTGAAACTAGCACAACATTCTTAACCTTTGGCTAGAAGTGCAGGTATTTCATCACTGTTACAGAGTGTGGGTTAAACAATTCTCAAGGTATGATTGCCAGTAACCGTGTTTTTCACGGCTCAATTAGGATTGCGATATGCTAATTCTCCTCACTTTTTCTGAGAATCATCTGGAAGTATTCACCAGTAACGATGTCAATGCGATACTCGAAAGGATTAGTAGCTCTCACAATATCTGGTTACGCTGTATTCGCTTCCGCGATCGCACTGCCATTGCCAAAATTATCAGCCACTTTGGACTCAAGCCATCTCGTGTTGATATGATTTTCAACCATTTTCCTATAGGCATTGATGAAGATATAGAAGATTGTTTATTTGACAGCTATGAAATTTTGACTAATCAAATAAAAAATCGTGAGTTTGAGATAGCCCGTGGCAGTATTGTGGTAAAAAGTAATTTTCTCATAACTTTTGAAAATACAGAAATAAAAATTTTAAACATTCTAACCAACAATATTCAAAAGCGAACCATAAATATTCAAAAATCAGATATTGATTATCTTTTGTATCTCATATATAAAGATATTTTGAATAATTATTATACTGTTTTTGACTGTATCTCTAGACAGCTTGATGATTTAGAAGATGAAGTTTTAGATAATTCTGGCGATGAATCAACTTACAAGAAAATTGCCACAATGAGGCAATCTACTCGCTTCGGGAGGCGTAATTTCCAAAGCATCAAGTCACTTTTGGCTATGATGGATTACGAAGATTTCCAATGGCTGAGTCAGCCAGTTAAAGAACTTTTCAATCAAGAATTGGTTCATCAAGTCGATAAACTTTGGCAAGAATACCAAGCTTTGAGAATCTGGATGTCAGAATTACTCGAAATTCAACGCGACAATACTGCTAGCAAAACCAGTGAACGAATTAATCGCCTGACTATCCTTTCGACAGTATTTTTACCAATCACGTTCATTTCTGGCTTCTATGGTATGAATTTTAAATATATGCCGGAATTAGATCAACATTGGACTTATCCTACCGTGGTCGGTGTGATGGCATTAATTGTAATTAGTAGTATTATGTATGCCAAAAAACAGCGTTGGCTTTAGCGTCTATCATCTGCGTCATTTATTTGGCAGAACCACTTTTTTGCTAAGTCTGCGTTCCGCCCAAGAAGGAAGTCTCTCATGTGAAGATAAATTGCAAATTTTGTCCTTGGGCGATCGCACCCAGTATTGCCTTAAAATTGGGATAGGCAATAATAAGCATATAGCTATCTCAAATGTTTTTAAACTTACGTAATTGTATTGAGCCAAGGCAATAAAAATAATACTCGATAAATTGATAATCCCCAAACTGATGTATCATAAAAATACCTTTACAAAAATAAACAATGATAGAACGCCCAATTAAGAAATCGGAACGTCAGTCCCAAGCAAACACTGACAATAATTCGGAAAATTTGGATTCTGTGCTTCCTATAGAGTCCAATCCCACAAGATCAAAACCAAGCGGGAATCGCTCGTCTGGTAAAGGAAAAAAAGGATCGTTTGGAGATGAAAGCAAACCGCCGATTAATCCTGCATTAGCGCGTGGCCCGAAACCCGTTAAACCTAAAATCAATGTCCAAACCAACTCTGAAACCGAATCAGAACCTATTCCTGAAGAGTCTCAAGATTAAGGTATTACAGACGAGCTAAGGAGCGTAACTAGTGAAAGCACAAAAGCTTAGAATCAATCAGCTTTTATTTAAGGACTACCTTTGAGAACTTGACTCACGACTTGCTAAATATCTACGATACGATTCATTGTTTATCCTAGAAGCGTTGAATCATTACAAACACAAGGATAGAAAAGTGGTTTGTCGTGAGCCGACACAAGCAGTATCTTCTACTTTGAAGGAAGGGTAAGCGTAGCAGTTCTGTCTGGCTATGGCTTGTATGCCATATCATGCGTAATACCTTGGAGTCCGCTATATTGTAGATATTTAGATTTTCCTGACACCGAACAATGCCAGCAAGGTTGCAAATAAAAGCTGAAGATTGCTCCCCCTTAGGACGATTCATTCTCCAATACTTGGAAGAACAGAGTATCAGTATGAATCGTCTGGCGGATTTGTCTGGTGTTCCTCAACCTCGGCTCAGAGGTGCTTGCTTTAAGGGAACTTGTCCTACGCCTGAAACATTGAGGAAACTCGCTAGAGTGATGGGGAAACATCACTTGGAGCTTTATACGCTAGCATACGAGGCAAGAATTGAGAAGCTGCCGGAAGATGCAGATGATAGTTCCCTGGATATCTTGATGCGAGATTTGTTTGAGACGGCTAGAGAAATGGGATTAGCTGTTCCAAAAATTCGTCCTTCTAAAGCTAAAATCCGCAAAGCTCTTCTGGAATTAGGATTTAGCGAAGAGAATGATGAATGTGCTTGAGTAGTTAAATAGCGTATGCCGTATCTTTATACAAGTACAACATACGCTATGTTTAAGTTGTTAGATCAACTTACTTACGGCGATAAGGAACTGATTTTTCGATATCAATATTCTGTACTGAGAGCCGCTGAGGTGTGTTGCCTGTTGCGTTGATACTCCTCGCCATATCAAGGAATAGAGCTGGATTACCTGCTGTAGGCTTCCTCTCTTGAGGGGTATAGCCGCGAATGGTGGTTTGCCAAATGACTTGTGGGAAGCCAAGCTTAGAACGATGGTATGCATCGTAGCGGGGAGACTTGATGTTGAAAGGTAGTTCACCCTCTACTCGACCAGGTAGTACCCGACGACGTTGGTAAGGTAATGTGTCGTATCCAAAAGCTTCGAGGTACTCCTCAGTGTTGAGTAGGTCATCGACAAAGCCTTTAAGACCTTTTGTCGCTACGACAATCGACCAAGCAATCTTTTCGCGCTCGTTGTAAACATCACGACCGAGAACACGCTGTACCGTCTGTTCAACAAAACGATAGTTGCTGTTGAGGTCGTAGAAGCTGCGCTTGTAGGTATTAGATAGCAGTAAGCCGCGAACAAAGTCGCGCACTGTAATCTGACCACTGCGAAGCTGGGATTCTAGAAAACGCTCGCGATCGGCAGCAAAGGCATGGAAAAAAATCTGACGATAGGCTGCTTCAATCAGAATGTCCAAGTCTGTTGCGGAAAGTAGATTGTCTGTAGAAAAGATCCTTGGTTGCTCATCTCCAGGAACTTCCAAACTTGCTACCCGCTGGTTTTGAGATATAGGGGAATATTCTAAAAGAGGAATTGCCACGAATACAAAATCTCCCTTTCCTTAATGAAATCTTACAAAGTTATCATAATCATAAAGGAGAAGGGGGAGCATCATTCGATTTAGTTTGATAAAAATTACATAACTTAATTCTGGAGTTAAGGAAGGCTGAAACGCTTTCCCAAAAAGCTTTGCAGGTTTATGCATTCATGTCAGCAAGTACAATAGCACTGGTCAAATTGGGAAAGCCACGGTTTCTAAACCTACCCAAATCTCAGATGATGAGTAGGGACTGTGCGTAATATTTCTTTTCAATCCTAGCGTCTGCCACCACCACGGTGAGGCACTGCACTGGGATAATCGAGCGCTACAGTCAACGGCTCAATGCTGACAATTCTGCCACCTAGGCGGCTAATCCGTTGCATTTCTTGGTTCATGCGATTGTAGGGGACATTGATAAATAAGCTACCACTATGCCGAATGTCGAATTTATGGTTGTCACTATCTGAGGTTTGCCGCAAGCCTACAACTTCGTAACGAAATACTCGGCTGCTAGATGAAGGAATGCTACCAGCATCAGGTTCAGTTTGACCTAACATTAGTTCTCTGATCTCCTCTATATGAGTTTTGTGGAATGCCACTTACTGGTAAGTTAAAAGTCAAAAGAAATACTAGCACATCAATACTAGACTTTGATGCCAGGCAAGACTGATTTGATTTTCAAAATCTCATATCTGGCTGTGAAGTCAGTAAAAGCTGTAATGAAAATTACTCCAAAATATTCTAACCAAGAATGTAAAAATTGCCATCATTCAATTTTGGATTTCGCCAAAATCTAAAATTGCTACGCTCATAATCGGAGTGTCACTAAGCAAGTAGTACCGATTCCCACTTCACTAATGATCCGAATAGTGCCCTGATGTAAGTCCACACATTTTTTAACCACGACTAATCCCAATCCAGTACCAGGAATAGTTCGGACATTTTTGCCCCGATGAAACGGTTCAAACAGCTGCTTTTGATCTTCTAGTGCCATCCCAATTCCATAATCTTGCACTGCAAGGGTCATGGTATCTGACTGAAACTCCAAGCTCAGATGCACAACCCCACCTTGCGGGGAATACTTAATGGCATTCGATAGCAAATTAGACAGCATGGAGCGCAATAAATTTTCATCCATACAGACAAAAACGGATTTTCCCTGAGCAGAAAAAGTCAGGGTGTGCTGAGTACCTACACTTTCATGCATTTCCTCCAGAAAATCACGACAATATAGTTCCAAATCCAGAGGTTGAGGATTAAATGCCAGTTTTCCAGTTTCGGCGCGATTGATCGTCAAAATGTCATCAAGTAACTGCACCATATGCTTCACCGAGTCTTGAATTCGGTGCAGATTTCTCAGTCTTTTTTCGGAAGCATCCCATTCATCTTGACAGGTTTCAAGGACTTGTGCTGCTGCTAAGGCGGTACTAAGGGGAGTGCGAAACTCATGGGATGCCATTGAGAAGAAACGGGTTTTTAGGGCATTGAGTTCTTTCTCTCTTGCCAGTGCCAAGCGAATTTCGTCGAGTCGTTTGCGTTCTGTGATGTCGCGAGCATTGACTATAATCCGGAGGGTGGCAGCTGTGTCCACAAAAGGCTGACTAATTGCTTCTAAGATGCGCCAGGAACCATCGTAATGGCGATAACAGAATTCGATGGGGCGCGTGAGTTCTGGACTTGGGATTGTATTAGTGAGGCGATCGCGTGTTGTGATCAAATTATCTGGGTGAACTAGTTCCATCACGTTCTTACCCACCAAATCGACGATGGAATAACCTAAAATTTTTTCCACAGAGGGACTTACGTAGCCAATGCTGCCATCAGTATCAAGAATCATCACGATGTCTAAGGCGTTTTCGATCAGCGATCGCCAGCGTTCTTCGCTTTGACGGAGTGCCTGTTCTACTTGTTTGCGTCCTGTTGTCTCTCGCTGCACAGCGATCCAGTGCGTATACCAACCCTGGCGATCAGCCACAGGTACAATGCTAAATTCATTCCAAAATTCCGTGCCATCCTTGCGATAATTGATCACCTCAACGGTAACAGCTTCCCAGCGCGAGAGCGCCAACCGAATTTTCTGCAATTCTGCCCGATCAGTCTTGTCCCCCTGCAAAATTCGGGGCGTTTTCCCTAACACTTCATCGGGTTGATAACCGGTGATCCGGGTAAAAGCTTCATTGACATAAATAATGCGCGGGCCTGGTTCATCAATTGTTTGAGCTTCTGTAATCAAGATGGCATCATTGGTATTGACTACGACCGATTGCAGTAGGCGTACCTGCTCCGCTTGTTGCTTTTGCTCGGTAATGTCAGCAATCACCGCGACAATGCCGCTGATTTGTCCATGAGTATCCAGCAGAGGAGCAGCGGAGAAAATTATGTCAATGGGAGTGCCATCTTTTTTTTGTTGCCGAAATTCTAATCGGGAATAGGTTGTGCCTTGTAAGACGCTCTTTTGCAGTGTGGGATAGTCTTCTAGGCTAATGGGATTGGGGCGATTGAGTACCTCGGCTTCAGTCCAGCCAAACATTTGTTCCGCCGCCGGATTCCAGATCTTGACCTTTGCTTCTCGATCCAGCATGACAATAGCACGGGGCGAAGCCTTGACCAAAGCTTGCAGGGTGTCATTAGTTTGACGCAAAGCGATTTCAGTGCGCTGACGTTCAGCGATTTCTGCACGCAGAGAAGTGTTAGCGATCGCTAATTCTGCCGTGCGTTGTTGCACTCGCAGTTCGAGTTGGGCGTTGAGTTGTTGAAGTTGATTGTACAGTTCCGACTGTTGAATAGCGATCGCTACTTGCGTTGCCAGCTGCTTCATCAACTCCACTTCCCAGGCTTCCCACTGACGAGGATGACTGCACTGATGAGCAATCAATAATCCCCAGAGATAAGGAACCGAAGGCAAATCACCGTTGCGATTTTCTTGGATAATCGGCACCACCAATTTCGCCTGCACCCCAAACTGTTTTACGAAGTCTACTAAACAAGACTGGATATCTGCTTGCTCAACATTGTTAATGGTGCGGGTTTTCCCTAGGGAGTAGGCTTGATGGTACTCTTTAGGGAACACCTCTTCCGGAAAAGTTTGCCCCAACACCCTGGGGTAAGGCGGTAAAACAGTTTCGTGAATGGCGCTGCCTGTGCCATTATTCCACAGGCGGTAGATGAGGACGCGATCGGCTTGCAGAAAACGTTGGACTTCCTCTACCGTTGTAGCCAGTACTTTATCAAGATCTAGGGATTGCCGAATCTGCTGGGCGATTTGAGTCACCAAACGCTCGCGATTGGTCTGCTGTCGCAACAAAATCTCTGCTCTACGACGCTGCACAATTTGTCGTTGCAACAGATAGTAAATGCCTAAGAGCAACACAATAGTCAGTCCAATTCCCATCCCATAGCGGCTCAGGACGCTGGAAACACAGGTAACACCAAACTGCTTCAGGGAGAGCATCATGGCCCAAGACTCATGGTAGCTGCCTTTATATTATGGGGGAGATGGGGGAGCAGGGGGAGATAAAAAAATATTTTCCAAACTAAAAGGGACATGGGATTTAAACTTCTACCAACTAGAACAGATAAAGCGGGTTAGGTTAGGTTAGTACGTCGGGCTGACGGGTATTATGTTCAATTTTTGATTAGTGTAGACAACACAGTCGAAACACAACCAACAGGTAAAACCCTTGGTTTGGATGTTGGACTTAAAGAGTTCTACACAGACAGTAATGGACATAGTGAACCTAACCCAAAATTTTATCGAATGGGAGAAAGACGATTAAAGTTTGATCAGCGTCGTGTTTCTCGCAAAAAGAAAGGCTCTGCCAATCGCAAGAAAGCTGTTAATAAATTAGGACGAGTACACCTGAAAATAAGTAGGCAACGTCAAGAACACGCCAAAAGAGTGGCGCGTTGCGTAATCCAATCTAACGATTTGGTTGCCTATGAAGATTTGAGGATTAAAAACTTAGTTAAAAATCATTGCCTCGCCAAATCTATTAATGACGCTGGTTGGTATCAATTCAGAAAATGGTTAGAGTATTTTGGAGTCAAGTTTGGCAAAGTAACTGTTGCGGTTAATCCTGCCTATACCTCCTGCGAATGTTCTAGCTGTGGTGCAGTAGTCAAGAAATCTTTATCAACAAGAACCCATGTCTGTGGATGCGGGTTTGTTCTAGATAGAGATTGGAATGCTGCTATCAACATTCTGAAATCAGCTTTGAGTACCTTAGGGCATAAGGGAACTTGGATCTTAGATCCGAACACTTCTGGAGATTCGACCTCTACTTTGGTAGGAGTAATCCTGTCACAGCAAGTTGCTTCTATGAAAGAAGAATCCTCGACCTTCTAGGTCGAGGAGTGTCAAAACTCCAAATTAACCACCTATCAAGTTGTTTGCTGTTGAAAACAGGATGAGGATGAAAGCTAGTAACATAACAGAACCTATCAGACTGAAGCTGGTAGTCCAGTTGGCACGGGCGATGAAGGTCTGGAAACTAAACCGCTCAAATTCGTCAAAAATGCCAGTGGGAATCGAACGGGAGGGACGGGGGAGGTTGTCTCGATAATCTTCACCATAACGCGCCATCCGAGCAAAGGGAAGTTCACCTTGAGTCTGTTGAGGTAAGATGCGGCGGCGTTGATAAGGAACGGTATCATACCCAAAACTGCTTAGATATTCTTCAGTATTGAGTAAATCATCAATAAAGCCTGGCAATCCCTTAGTTGCCAGCACAATCGACCAGGAAAATTTTTCGCGATCGCTATAAATATTACGACCTAGAATCCGTTGAATGCAAATCTCAGCAAACCGATAGTTATTGTTACTCTCGTAGGTAAGTCGTCGAAAGGAATCTGACATTACCAATCCCCGAATGAAGTCTCTAACTGTAATTTGACCAGCCCGCAACTGAGACTCTAAAAATCGTTGACGATGGCTCTCTAGCATCTGTTGCTCGTTATAAACCTGACGATAGGCTGCCACGATTAACACATCCATTTCGGAGGCAGCAAGGAGGTTGTCAGTGGTGTAAACTCTGGGTTGCTCATCACCTGGAACCTCGAACCCCTCTACTCGATGATTTTGAGAAAAGGGTGCATACTCTAACAGAGGAATTGACATAAGTATTCTCCAGTCGAATTTGTTGATTAAATCTCGTCCAAAAACTTTCGTATTTAATCCAGATATTGTTTTTAAGTCATGGTGAGAATTGTGCAAACTGGCTCTAACTCGCTACAGAATGACTTGGCAATAATCGCCGAACTAAAACTCGCCAATTAAGCCTACGGAAATCACTTTTTCCCATCAGGCCGCAAGACATTCACTAAATGGTTTCAGTGCTGAATAATCTCCAGTCTCAAAGATAAAAAAGTTTCTTGAACAAATGACATGGCGGCTGCAAATCTAAATTTTGCAACTATTTTTCAGCCGTAGGTGGTAGTATTCCCACGGAAGCGATCGCGAGACTCATACCATTTTGGATTTAGGATCTTAGGTTTTGAATTGAGGATCTTCTGTTATATTTGCTCTGTGTGAAACCATATACCCACTCAACAGGAGGGGTTTCTTCAAACAGGCTCACACCCAATTGTGAAGCTGGTCTAAAAGCCATTGATGATCATCTCCAGATAAACAACAAAACCGATGGGAAAGGTCATACCAATTCAAAATTCAGAAAACTAGATTTCACAAGAGCTTCTAATTTTGGATTTTTTGTCCTTTTTGAGAGAATTGGTATAACTTCGTCCTCAAGGCCTCTGAATCTAGATGATCACATACCGCCAGTAAGGAAACTGGTCAGAAATCGGTAAAGAAATCGGAAAGAATTACCAAAATCAATAAATATTGATATAGTGTCATATTTATTTGAGAAAATTAGGCTCACAATATGATATGTGCGTTTCATTTAAAAAATCGCACTCCATAATTAATTTCTCCGAGTGAAAACCCATTCCCCATCACCTTTTACAAATGAACGGGATTTGCATGACAATTCCTCGTAAAATTGTGGAGGGGATCTCAGTTCTAAAGACACAGAGTTGTCAAACATATTCCAATTTTTATATGAGGATTCTCCTGGTTGAAGATGATGTGCGCCTTGCAGAAACCTTGGCAGAAGCCCTGACCGACCAGCTTTATGTGGTTGATGTTGTCCATGATGGAGAAGCCGGGTGGTATCAAGCGAAAGCCCTAGATTATGATTTGCTGTTGTTGGATGTGATGTTACCAGAATTGGATGGCATCAGTCTTTGCCATCGCTTGCGATCGCACGGTTTTAATTGGCCTATCCTCATGCTCACTGCCTGTGACACGATCAACGATGAAATTAATGGGCTGGATGTGGGAGCAGATGACTATGTAGTTAAACCAGTCGATTTACAAAAACTATTTGCGCGGATTCGTGCCTTGCTGCGGCGAGGGTGTGTCACCTCACCTCCAATTCTGGAATGGGGCGAGTTGCATCTCAATCCCAGCACCTATGAAGTCAGCTATGGGCAAACTCCCATTCATTTGACACCTAAAGAGTACGGAATCTTAGAGTTGCTTTTGCGGAATGGTCGCCGCGTTCTCAGCCGCCGCGTGATCATTGAACATATCTGGGCGTTAGAATCGCCTCCAGAGGAACATACAGTCAAGGTTCACATCCGGGGTTTGCGCCAAAAACTCAAAGCAGCAGGAGCTACAGAAGACCTGATTGAGACGGTTCACAGCATGGGCTATCGCCTCAATCAACATAATTACTAATTCCTAATACTCGCCAAGGCGCGAGAAACAAACTACGTAATTCGTAATTTCATGTCTGCTTGAAAGAATTGCATCACAGCCAAGAGCTTGATACTGTCCGATACAAGTGAATTACAGCTATGATTAAATTAGTCTGACTAACCTAATTTGCGTCAACGATGACAGATATCTCCCAAACCTCTCGGCTGCAACAGGCGATAGATGCTGCGGAAGTTTTATCGTTAGAAGAACAGCAATTATTGCTGGAAATTTTAGCAAAACGCTTGCATAGGAAACAACAAAAGCAGCTTTTAGAAGAAGTCCAAGAAATTCGCCAAGAGGTTGCAGAAGGCGGAATCAAATATGGTTCTGTGAAAGACTTTTTAGCGGAGTTGGATGCTTGAGAGAAATTGCCTGGAGTCCAAAATCCCTCCGTGCTTTTAAGCGCATGGTGCGTCAAAATCCCCAACTACGCTCCATGATTGAAGAAACTCTAGAACAACTTGCCGCAGATCCTTTCCATCCTACGTTGAAAACTCATAAGCTTTCAAGTGAGTTTGCTGGAATTTGGGCTTGCTCAATCGACTACAGCTATCGCATTCTTTTTGAATTTGTAGCGAATTCAGAGGAAGGCAAAGAAGATGCAATTCTCCTGCTAAATCTCGGCAACCATGATGATGTGTATTAGAAACGGTTGTTTTATAGGCGATTTCTCCTACTCAAATTAGCTAATCTTAGGCAGCGATTGCGCGATCGCCACTCCGTGTCATTGACGTTTCCAAGAAAAGTAACGATTTAAATCTTTGCTACTGGCCATATAAATAGGAATAACCGCGCTGAGAACAGCCATGATCAAACTCCCTACAATGAGAAAAGTGGAGAGCTTTGAACTCAGTACAATAACCATTGTTACTAGAAGGACAACCAGTAAACTACAAATCCCCATCATGAGCCATTTTGCCCATTTTCGCCCTTGTAGAACAAAGTACATTACTACTATTGTGAGTAAAATGCGTCCAATAGCCCATCTATCCCGTGCAATGATCACTAGCGTAACATCTAGGATACAAAGCACCAGAAACATAGCGAGTAATATGTTTCGAGCTTTTAAGGCAGATTGATCGATCTGGGGCATGGGTTTTGTGAGGATGGTTGGGCATTGATACTTATTGTGTAATAACTATAGGATTTATACTTTATTTTTGAAATATACGTAGGGGAGGCAAAAAGCGGTGTGGATGTTCCTCCCGCTTTATTGCCGTTGCGTTATGCCTCTGGCTAACGCACCATCCGAGGCTTTGGTGCCGTACTCTCGCCAATAACACAACGCCAGTTGCTACAACGGATAGCGCAGCGTAAAGCCTACGGCATAGCTGCGCTTAGAGCGAGTCATCGAGCGTCGGAAACCTCCGCAACGCACTGGCTCCCCTACAGGTACTTAAATTTTTTCACAAATCAAATCATAGTCCTATATACGTATCAATGTGAGCAGTTCATCATTCAAATATTATTCGTACTGCCATTTTATTCCTATATTTGGTGTTGTTAAATATCGATTTGGCGCAGTAAATTAATCCAAAATAGGCAAAAGCTACTCCCTATCTTCCTACTGCGATCGCATAGGAATTACTTCACGCCTGTGCATCAAATCTAGTGCGAAAACCACCGTATTTCAGCCAATATTGTTTTAAATTGTGGCAGGGTGTATGCAAACTGGCTTTTGCCCGATACAGAATCACTTGACGATGATCGCCCATCCAAATTTTGTCAATTGGGTCAACCGAAATAACAGTGCCTCCTAACGCTGCAACACATTGGGAAAAACGCTCAACGGCACTATAATCTACAGTCTCAAAAACAAAAAAATTACCTGAACAAATTAAATGCCTGCTGCGAATCCAGCACTGCATTTTTTTCTGCGCTTCTGGGGGCAGCATATTCGCTTTAATGGCCAGATTAGGCAGGGAAAGATCATAGGATATCTGGGATTTCATGGGCGAAACTCTCCCGCTTTTCAAACCGCAATGGTCCAAAGGTAGATCCCCAAACTTGCTGATGTGTATTGACATCCATGCCCTTATCCAGGCTCACCCAGGTCGTTTCTGTGATTTCAACGTAACTATCTAGATAAGTCTGGCAGCCATTCTTCTCAATTAAGCACAGGTTTCCGGGTTCAACACCGCCTAGAAATGTATCTCCCTCTCGTTTAAAAATCATCGAGCAGTTATATCGGCGTTCAATACAATCTGGAGTGATGGTTTTAAGGAGGCTTAACTCACGGGCTGCACCGGCGTATAACAGTGCATTTTTTAAGCTGTAGTTTTCGATATAAATTTGATCGCCTTGATCAACTAAGCGATGGACTCCCTGTCGATAAGGTCGCCATAAATCATAGTCATAAACTTGTTCTGAATAAAGCCCAATTCCAGAAAAGAAGTCAAACGCTAATGGCCGAAAAAAAACGTGGATATGGGCGTAATCTTTAGAATTTTCAAATGCTTGTTTATAATTGCTGAAATCCCCTGCCATCCAACGAGCCAGAGTAATTAAATTATTCGATGTCCGATCGCGGATATGTGGTGGTGAAGAATTCATAAAGTAGATGAGGATAAATAAACAATACAGAATTCAAAATTATGACAAATGGCATTAAAAAACCAACGTTGTCAGTTTATATTTAGACTGCACGCTCTAAAGTTGTATATATATGACTAGAAATAGAAACTACTAGTCCTAGATTGTCAGATCTAGTTTATTTCTGAATATCCTGACGGATTTCCGAGGAAAACGAGGCAGTGACAACTCCTGTACCAGCACTGGTTTTGATTAGGGAAACCCGACAACGGACATTGGGGTTGACAAACCAGATTTTCTCTTCGGCGGCGGCGCGATCATAGGACGTAATCAGTACGAATGTGCCGTCTTCTGTCAAGTAATAATCGCCAGCCGCCGCGATCGTTTCGGCATAGCCTTGATCGCGCAGGAGTTTACCACGCTTGGGATGGGTTGGATCGGGTATGGGAACTAGGACGCAACTGCCTTTGATTTCATTGTCATCCCAATCTGATTGACCTGACCAACTCATCCGAAATGGAGAAACCACAGTTTGAGAATCAACGTTATAGGTTTTACACAGGTCAATCACTGCTGGATCGTCGGACGATAGGGAAACAATATCAATCTCAGACTGTACGGCTTCAAAGTGACTGAAGGCTAAATGATGGGCGCTGCGTTGCGATCGCCAACGCCCAATAGAATTGGCAACAAACTCCGTAATATCCATCAACTCTTTGGTTTTCGTTTATAGCTATTTGCTTTTGGATGGAATATAAAAATTCACCACTCCTCTGTAAAGGTGTACTCTACTGAGTTGAAAACTGTGTTCGGTTGTTGTTCCTGCTTCGCTTTAGTTGCTTGGGTTACCGGATAGGTGTCGCCTGAGTTGTTCTGTTCCTGATGCTGAAGCGATGAGGGTATAGATTCAGCTTGATTTGCTGAAGGGAGGACATCGCTTTGAGCTATGTTGGATAGTGGCTGAACGAACTCAATGTTTGAGATTTGAGTATGGGAAGGCGTTAGGGTGACGCGGGTAATCTTACCACCGAGGCGATTTATACCCTGAATTGTTTGAGACAGACAACTATAAGGAATTGTCTTTGTATGTTTCCCCCTCCGCATCAACTTTCGATGACAGCCCCCTGTCACTTCAATTGTCACGTGGCGACTGCTGTAGTCACTAAAGTCGCCAGGATCAATGATTGTGGTTGCCATACAAATCACCTTGAATTTTGATGCTGTAAGCAACTTATCATCAACCTGAATCGATGAACAACCGAAGCTTCACTCTTCTGAATTACAGGCTGACAACAAGTGATCTATAAAAGTTTTTTTTGTGTTCACTTGTTGGCGATTCCCTAACAGACCATCCATCTACAAAATGTAGGTGGATGTGAAATTCTGTTAGAGGCAGCATTAAGCTATTTCAGTGATACTCAAAATCTTGCCGCCAGTTTTCTGGATGCTCTGAATTTTTTGGGATAGCTGGTTGTATCCTACTTCAAAGGTTGCCATGCTTTGAGTAACCCGAACACCAAAATTGGCTTTGGAGATAGCGACACGGAAACGCTTACCTGTATTGCTGACAGCACCGGAACCACCAGATGGGGAAACAATTTTGGTTGCTAGGTTCCCGCCAATATCACTAATCAATTTTGCCGATTTACCTAGATCATTAGCAGCAAATCCCCGCATTAAGGCAAAAGTACGGTTAAAACCGACATTTTTGACACCGGCTTGGGTACGATTACCACGGGCTGAGGGCACAATATTCTCGCCAAAGCTGCTGATATATTCATCACTATCAATGTAGGAGTTGATTTCAGCTTCGTAGCCTTGCTCGTTGTAAATTTGCACGTGTTCCGCAATTTCTGTCTGATCTTGCGGGGCGCGACCGAGCAAATGTTTAAAGTTCAATTCGATAAAACGGTAGGAAGAGGAAGTTTCAAAAAACAGCGAACGGTATAGATCAGATTGAGCTACAGATCTGACGAAACCAGCAACAGTGATGTCACCGTTCCGTAATTGGGACTCTGCACTGGTAAGCCTTTGGTTTTCAAATACATGGGCATTGCCCAGAACCTGCCGATACACTGCTCGGATTATGGCTTGCAGATCATCTTCAGTAGCGTTGGGGCGTAATTCAACGGATTCGGCTTCTATCCAAAGTGCCATATCAAGGCCTCCTAAATTTAGGATTGTTGTGGGATTTTTTGAAAAATTGAAAATTAAAAAAATAAATCATGTCGGTGGGCATTGCCCACCCTGTTAACTCAGCACTCAGCACTCAGTACTCAGCACTCTTCATCGTTACGCAATTTCAGTAATACTGACGATTTTGCCAGAAGTGCGATTGATCCGCTGAATTTGCGGGGTCATTTTACTAGCTGGGACAATGTACTCAGTGGTACTGATGCGGCGGGGGCTGTCGAATTTGGAACCTGTCACCACGATTTTGAACCGTTTTTCGGTGCCGGAACCAATGACTGTGGATGAAGAGGCGTTAATCGCATTGGTGCTGTTGGTGGCAACAGCATACACTAATTGAGCAGCTTTGACTGCGCTGTCAATTTGTGCAGGGCCGCGATCAATAGCAAACATCCGATTGTAGCCGATCTGCTTGGAGTTAGCTTCGCTGCTTCTGCCGCGATAGTAGGGTACTACATTTTCGCCAAAGGCTGCTTGATATTCACTGCTATCGATGTAGGAGTCAATTTCAGCATCATAGCCTTCGGCTACAGTCCGAACAATATGCTCGGAAACTTCTCTTTGATCTTGGGGTGCCCGACCAAGTAAGTGCAAGAAGTTGAGTTCTACAAACCGGTAGGGAGCGCTGGACTCAAAGTAGCGGGTACGATAAAAATCAGACTTGGCAACGGCGCGGACAAATTCCCGTACGCTGATAGAGCGATCGCTCAATTGTGACTCTGCTGTCACCAACCGCTCACTCTCCATGACATGAGGGTTGCCTAATACTTGTTTGTAAACTGCACGGATAATAGTTTGAACTTCCTCTAAGTCACTAGCGGGCCACAGTTCAAGAATTGTCTGGGATGCCATTAAAATCTATCTCCTCAATTTTTTTAGTTTGCAGCTGATTTATACAGCAGTGATACTGGCAATCACACCGCCCTGCTGGTGAATCCGCTGGTACTCTTGAGAGAGCTTCTCGTAAGGCACCAGAAAGACTTGGTTGGAACGGCGAAACTTGGAAATATTATTGAAGGTTTTGGCACGATAACCTGTGACTTCAATGCGGTAAACTTTACCACTAGCACTAGCATCGACTCCAAGACGAGTACGCGCACCAGTCGGAGGTGTAGAGAAGGTTGCTCCAGCACTAGCAGGTGAGATTACTGCTGTGGGTGTGCCTTGAATTACTAATGAATTTAGCTTGGGAGCCTTGCCCGACAAGTCTCCTTTCAGGCTGCTGCTAGAAGCACCCCGCACCAACTGGAAGGTGTGAGTAAATTGCACCATGCTCTGAAGAGCTTCGGTTTTGTAACCTCGGATGTAAGGTACGAAGTTTTCCCCAAAGGTGGACTGATACTCATCACTATCGAGATAAGAATCGATCTCAGCTTCAAACCCTTGAGTATCAAGAATGGTGCTGTGTGCCCGCATTTCCTCCAAATCTAGCGGTGGACGACCCAACAGATGGCGGAAGTTGAGTTCAATTGCCCGGTAGCGCGCACAACTGGTGAAAAAGCGAGAACTATAGAGGTCAGATTTAGCCACTGCTCGGACAAACTCGCGGACGCTCAATTCACCCCGCTTAAACTGAGATTCGGGCACAGCGAGCCGCTCACTTTCCATCACATAGGCATTGCCCAGCACTTGCCGATAGACCGCCTTAATGATTGTTTCTGCTTCTTCTGGTGAGCGACCTGGTACCCACTCAACGGGAGGGGTTTCATCAAACAGGCTGACTCCCAGGCGTGAAGCTGGTCCAAATGGCATTAAATGTATCTCCTGTTAACGAAAGAGGTGAAGAAAATTGTTTCAAGATGTAAATAAATTTCAGATTGCTCACCCAGGCAAATCAAATCACTGGATTGATTCGTTTGAATCTAAATTGCCAGCTTCCATTAGGATGGAAATTCTAATTCACTGGATGCTCAAGCCTTTTAAGCGTTTTATACGCTTTGTTATGATCAATTTTCTTATGAGCGTGTAACGGTGAGTGTCAAGATTTGTAAATCTTGATGAAATGAGAAGATTTTGCACTTAGTTTGCACAAACGATTCTGAACTCACATAAAAAGTGCTGAGTAGTGAGTAGTGAGTGCTGAGTAAAAATTCATGAGTCATTGGTCAAGAGTCCAGGGTCAAGGGTCAAGAGTCAATAGTTATTTCTTTCTTTCCCAGCTCCCCCAGCTCCCTGCTCCCCTGCCTCTTCTGGTCAGAGTTTTCTGGGTAAACTTGCTTCCATAGCAGCAGCGACGACATAATGATTTTCATCCTGTTGCAGTTTTGCCAGTAGCAGCTTTGCTCTAGGGTCTGATGAAAGAGTTAGAGCCGTGGCGACTCGCCAGCGATCGCGCCAATCTGTCGCCTGTGCTAATTCAGCCAGCAAATCCAGGGCTTCCTGTTGCAACTCTCGATTCAGTAAACTACCCAGTGCCAGAATACTGGTTTCTTTGACCGTTTGTGTCTCGTCTTGCAACGCTTCCCGAATCACTGCCAGCAGCACATCATCCCGATTCGCTTCCATTAAAATTGAGAGAATGGTCTGCCGGGTGAGCCAATGGCGATCGCGCTTAAACAATTGTTGGAGTAACGGCACAGACTGATCACCAAATTCAAACAATGAATTGGCGATTTCTGCCAGAACATTATCATCCGATTCTTTCTCAAGCAAGCCTTTGAGGATTTCTAAGGATGCTGCTGTGCGATGGTTGCCCAAGCCCATCACCGCAAAGCGGCGGCACAGAAAGTCTTGGTCAACTGCAAGTCGTTGCAGAATGGGAATGGCTAAATCGGCAGGACATTGAGCCAATTCATCCAAAGCAGCTTTGCGCTGGTTAATCGCACCAGATCGGAGCAGAGATTCTAGTTGAGTCAGGCGATTATTATCCATTTTTCTTTACTCCGTTGCCCCTGCCCTGATTAACAAATCTACCGCTTGAGCAGAACGGAAGGAATTGCGGGCTTCACTTAACGCCGTAGCCCCCCAGCGATTCTTTGGGCAAAAGTCTGCGCCATGTGCCAACAAAATTGTCATAGTTTCCAGATCGCCTCTGGCTGCTGCCATCATCAGGGGAGTCCAACCACCGATGTTGGCGGTATTCACTTGGGCACCCAGTTCAATTAATGCCTTGACGGTATATGTATGCCCATTATCTGTTGCTAAGTATAATGCTGTGTCACCGATTTTATTAGTGGCATTCACTTGGGCACCCATCTTTACTAGACGTTGGACAATATCTGTTTGTCCACGCCGCGCTATTGTCATCAGCACAGTTTCCCCATAGGGATTGCGATCGCCTATCCCCGCACCGCGATCGAGCAGCAGGGAAACAATATTTCGGCGATCGCCTTCTGCGGCAAACATCAAAGCTGTGTAGTCTGAGGCATTTTTCGCATTCACCTCAGCATTATGCGCCAGGAGTTGTTCCACAATTTCCAAATAACCTTCTGTGGCTGCCCACATCAATGCTGTATTACTGGCTCCCACGGCTGTAACGCCCCCAGTGGTATTGGCATCTGCGCCTTGGGCTAATAAGCTCTCCACAGCAGCAGTGTCACCTTTGACGATCGCGCGGATCAGATCTTCGTTGAGAGAAGGCATTGTTAAAGTAATTCCTAATTGATAATTCGTACTACCCTACGCGAACCCGTAGTTACAATTTAGTGGGCGGTTCAATACCTCCACCTAGAAGCACCACAAATCTTTGATCGGCGTGTTTGCTCTTACTCATTTTAATTACGAATTACGTAGCTTGCTTCTCACGTCTTGGCGAGTACTACAAACGACTAATTATTTGCTCATGCGTTCTTGAGTTCAACTTTAAAGACACTATCGGCGGGTTTCTGGGCAATGGTAGCATCCCAGGCGATCGCTTGCAAAAACGTCTCACCAGAGCGAGTCTCTACCACATCCACACCCCAGTTTCCTGGTTGTAGGGCATCAGGGGAATCGCTAGTAGGAGGAGTTGTTTTGATACCCCCCAACACCAAAATTTCTGGGAAAGCTGCTGGCTGCAATTGCTGCGATCGCCGCCTCTCTGCTAGGGCTTTAGCACAGAGTTCTCCGACTTGTTGCGGCGAAAATTCATTGGTAGGAAATAAAATTTCCACAGTCCAATGAGGATGATTTACCAGCCTACATTGCAGGTGTTCATAGGCACTTAATCCCGATTGAAACACTTCAGCAAATTCTTCCCGACTGAGGGCTGGTATCGTTTCAGGAGAAACATCAAAGTTGTGAGAGAGCAGCATTCGCCCTGGAAACTGGTCGAACATTTGGGTTCAGTAGAATTACAGTTATGGTTCAAGCGACTTGAGGCAAAACACATACCTTATAAGATGGGTATTACATCTTGCTATGGGCAGGTTGGAAGCACACTTCAAGCCATTCCTATTCTCTAACTTTAGTAGGGTTAATAACCTAAATATATTTCGTTAAGTTTAGTAACGTTAAGGTGATTGATTGAAATTGCCTAATTGCAATACTTAATGAATTGGGAATAATTTATGACTTCTTACACAAGCCAATCTGCAAAACATGCAGAAACTTTTAAGCGTCTGTCTGTAGACGATCAACTCGCTGTGTTGTGGTACGTCTACCGTTTTATCTGTAACGAATCAGGAATGAAAGAGCCAAATGGCACTGCTCCTGACAACTCTGACGAGTTGTTCAATCAAGTCAAAGGAATCTCCCCAAATGAGCAGCTTCAGTTGATGCGTGATTTGCTCAAAGGGACAAACACAGACATGGCTTGTGAATACACCTCCCTGACTAACAACACCAAGTTGGCTTTCTGGTATCAGTTAGCTCAAGGGATGGAGCGCTCTGAAATTATCCAGGCTCCGTCTGATTATCAACCCTCATCAGAAGTTAAGGAACTAGTATCTGCACTCAAACCCATTGGCTTTGAACAGCAATTTATCTTTCTCCGCGATTCCCTATTGTCAGATGACGGCAAGCCTTCTGTAATGTAAGTCGGATAGCAACGATTTCAGCCCTATAACACATGATTGAAATGGTCAAACCCCAATTCTCAAGCTGATTCTACTGGTTGCACTTAGTCGCAAAGACGGCTGGTAATATCTGTCAGTTTAGCAGAATTGCTCTCATCCCCTAATCCTTCTGCTGCTTTGGAAGCCTACGGTGTACAACGTAGTTCCTGGTAGGGAAGGAGTTGGGGATTAGGTTTGAGAAAATGTTGCACAAGGCATGATGTATCAATCAGCAGCATGACTAGTTCGGCGCAGGGCTTTAAGCGATCGCTATCTGTGGAGTGGTAGCGATCGCCCAATTATTGAAGAAACGGCTTTATCGTTAGCGACATTAGGAGCGTCAGCGGGGCGGAACGCACGTCGCAACTGACAAATAGCCAAACAGTTGCCTACGTACCAAAAGTTCAGATGGCTAACTTTGCCAATCAGCGACGACCCTTCAAATCCAGAACCAGTTGCTTTCGTCCGATGCATTGGGGTTGTTTTGCCACGTTCCTTGCTACCTCACCCTGCTGCACCTATAACTCGTATCCTAATGTGAGTAACACTACTTCTTCTAACTGAGCGATAATTTCAGCACTAAGTTGACCCAACCTCTGAATTAACCGAGTTTTATCCAGCACTCGCATTTGAAAACACAGCGCGACTGAATCCTCTGCTAACCCACCATTACCTTGCTCGATTACCATACAAATCGGTGATGAGGCGCGGCGTTGGTTCGTCGTTAGGGGAATGGCAATGGTTGTCGTGGAAAATTGGGAAACAATGTCATTCTGGAAGATGATAACAGGACGAGTACCAGCTTGCTCAGAACCTTGAGTTGGATTGAGATTTGCTAACCAGACTTCTCCCCGTTTAAGCTTGTCGGTCATTGCTGATCTTCCTGAGCAAGCATCGCTGCATAATCACCCATCCCAGCTTCAGCAAGAGTACGGTCTTCGTGTGCAAACTCAGTCGCCAGGGAAGCCAGCTGAGCAGGATCAAGGACAATACGACGGCGTTTATCTCGAAATTTAAGGAAGGCAATAAAGTCAGCAACTTGCTGAAGTTGCTCGCTGGTGAGTTGATCGAGGTTTTGCTTAAGAGCTTCGCTAGTAATTGGCATAATGGTGAGGTATTAAGACTTTAAGCTATTCCTCTATTGTAAATAATGCTGTTCTACTATTCCGCAATCGAATTCACGCTTGGGTTTGGCGGGCTAGATGACAGTGTTTCTTGTTGGATTAAACTTTGGGATGACAGAATTAAACGCCAGTGATCGCCCAATTATTTAAAACGGTGTTAGCGAGTCTTCAAGCGTCAGCGTAACGCACGTCGCAAAAGAGCAAATAGCCGAACTTTGCTAACGGTTCAAATCAGAGCCAGCAAGTAAACTTAAACTCAGCACCGATGCTTCTCAACTTTCTCCTGCATTTGAGTTTTTATGCCGCATTTTTATTTTGGGTTAACCAGGACTAATCTACTACGGTAGTCGAATGATAGCGATTTTACCTACCAGCCCTCAACACCTGTTCAGCCGTTACTTTTAAATCTGGGAAGGTGAGAGAGACGATGGTCTGATTGTCTCGAAACTGCTGAATTTCATACTCCCCATTCACTAGCCTACAGATAGAGAGGGTGGGTTGTTTGGGCTTCCCAATGTGTCGAGTACCACCATTACCTGCGTAGTCTGCAATCCAATATTCAGGAATACCTAAAACCGCATAGTCTTCAACCTTACGGGCATAATCATTTTGCCAGTTGCTACTAACAACTTCCGCCACAAATTTAATCGAACTACCCAGCGTTAGAATCGACTGCTCATACCAAAGCGGTTCTTTGATCATTTCATCTCTATCGACAACTGCAACATCAGGTCGAAATGCTGTCATACCAATGTTAGAAGGGCGTAATAGTCCTCGCTGGAGGACAAACCAAGGTAAGCCTGTTGCATCGATCTGGACACAGATCTTTGCGGTAATGAAGGCTGCAACCTCTTCATGCAGGCCTGTGGGTTCCAAGTCAAATACCTCTCCATCGATCAGTTCATAGCGGTTATCGCCACCATAACGGGCGAGAAACTCGTCAAAGCTAAGTGGCTGCTGTTGTATTGGTTGGTTGATCGTAATGGTCATAGGTCAACTTAGCCCCATCAATGCCTTCAGTCTATCAAATCGAATATGTAAGCAACTCCACAGCTTCGCTAACCCAATCTGGTGCGAAAAAATCAACAAGCGATCGCCTAAGCGTCTGATTCAAACTTTATTTAAGAACGCCCATGATGCTTAGCTGCTGCCTGGCTTGTCGATAGACATCGCCCAATTATCAAAAGAAACAACGTTAGCGTAGCGGGGCGGAACGCACCTCGCATCTATAGCAAATAGCCGAATAGTTGTGTACCAACGACAGTTCAGATTTTCAAAATAAGCGAACGCACAGTCGTTAGGTACAAAGGGATTGTTACACCTGATCACTCAGACTGACCCAGTTTCTCTCTCAACAGAGCTTCTACTTGAGTTTCAGGGTTTTCTAAATCAAATGGGTAAGGTTGCTGGGTCGCTAGGTCACGACGACCCATCAAAACTTCTAACGCTGCACGAAATGCTTCTTCATTATTACGGTTTTCTGAGAGGAACCGTTTTAGCTCAGTATTGGTCATTTGGCTAAGGTTCTGCATCATAATACAAAGTTCCAATTCCCATCTTGATCAATTATTACCGCAATCTCATCTGCTCACCAGCTTGAATGTAAAGCGTTTTTAACTTTTGGTCGTAACGAAAGATTTGAATGGGCTGATATAGATTTGAGAGCAATTGGCAGAGAAATATTGCTACATCTGACTGTTTTTTCGTTGGCAAGGAACAAATCCTCACAATACACCGCGCTCGCTCGTTTTTGCCTTGTGTATACAAAATGTTAAATTTTCCAACATTAACTTTATAAGATTTGAACTTTCGATCGGTTAAGTAAACAATGGAAATGTCCCCTTGAATATGGATGTAGGTGTCTAAACGTTCTTCTGGGCAGCGATTGCAATCTGGCGCGAAAAAATCTCAACATCAACGACGCACTCCGAAGCGTCTAATTCAGACTTTATTTAAGAACGCCCATGACGCGATCGCCCTGATTGACGATCAGGGATATTTCGTAGATATGAATATTGCTGCTTGTGATTTACTTGGTTTACCGCGTCAGAAACTTAAAGGACAAGCTTTATCTACTTTCATCACTGCGGAATTTGCTAGTCAATCCAACCCTAGGAGTTTTCCACCTGGAGAATCATTAATCGGAGAACTCTTAGTGTCATCTTCTGCCCAGATCCGGCGAGAGGTGGAATATACCTTCACACCAAATATACTTCCCCACTATCATCTGCTGCTATTACGAGATATTAGCCAGCGTCGGGAATCAATGCAGGCTGAGTTACGACAGCAACAGCAGCGGGTGGAATTGTTTTCGGAAGTGACGCTAAAAATTCGCCAGTCGTTACAGCTAAAAGAAATTCTGCATACCACCGTCACGGAAGTGCAACGGATTTTGCAAGCTGATCGGGTGTTAATTTATCATGTATTGCCTGACGGTACAGGAAAAACCATCAGTGAAGCCGTTTTACCAGATTATCCCACACTGATGGATTTAGAATTTCCTCAGGAAGTCTTTCCACAGGAATATCAACAACTTTATGCTCAGGGACGAGTAAGAGCGATCGCAAATGTGCATGATCCGGCGGCTGGCTTGGCAGATTGTTTAATCGAATTTGTCGATCAATTCCATATCAAAGCCAAACTGATTGTACCAATTGTGCAAAATCTCAATGCCCACTCCCAGAATCAGCTTTGGGGCTTGTTAATTGCCCATCAATGCAGCAGCGATCGCCATTGGGTGGATTTTGAACTGGAACTGATGCAACAACTGGCAGATCAAATCAGTATCGCTTTGTCTCAAGCTCAACTATTGGAACATTTAGAAGATGTTGTGGAAGCCCGTACCGCAGAATTGCAGGATGTCAATCGGAACTTGCAACAAGAAATTAATGTGCGGATGCAGGCGGAAGCAGCGTTAAGGCAGAGTGAGGAGCAATTGCGATTGATTACAAATGCTCTGCCAGTACTAATCGCCTATGTAGACGCTCAACAACGATATTGCTTTAATAATCAAGCCTACCATGATTGGCTAGGGCAATCACCGACGGAAATTTACGGTTGCCATTTGCGTCAGGTTTGGGGAGAAGATTGCTACCAAAGGATGCAAATTTATGTGGAAACAGCTTTGTCTGGGCAAGCAGTAACCTATGAAAATGATATTGTTTTGAAGGATGGTAGTGGGCGATCGGTCGATGTCACGTACATCCCAGATGTAGATGACCAGAAAACCGTGAAGGGATTTTTCGCCTTGACTAGCGATATTAGCGATCGCAAAGCTATTGAACGGATGAAAGACGAATTCATTTCTGTGATCAGCCATGAACTGCGAACCCCCTTAACTTCGTTACACAGCGCCCTGAAAATTTTGGCTACAGGGCGATTGGGCAATCTCTCGGAAGAAGGGCAGCAAATGCTGGGAATTGCCGATGACAGTACTGAGAGGTTAGTGCGTTTAGTCAATAACGTCCTCGATTTACAGCGAATTGAGTCAGGCAAAGTCATCATGGAGTGCCAAGCCTGTAATGCTGCAAATTTGATGATCCAAGCAGCAGAAGCAATGCAAGCAATGGCACAGCAGCATGAAGTAACTTTAGTCAAACAACCACAGGATATTTCCGTTTGGGCAGATGCGGATTACATCTTGCAAGCTTTAACAAATTTACTCAGTAATGCCATCAAGTTTTCATCACCGTTCAGTACTGTTTGGCTGACGGTTGAAGTAGCGGGAACTTCCTCAGATCAAAACTTACCCAAAGAAGTGGTGTTTCGGGTGCGAGATGAAGGACAGGGAATTCCAGCCGATCAACTCGAACGGATCTTTGAACGGTTTCAACAAGTGGATTCTTCAGATTCCCGCAAAAAAGGTGGTACTGGATTAGGGCTAACTATCTGTCGCAAAATTATTGAGCAGCACAACGGCAGAATTTGGGCTGAGAATAATCCGGGGTGTGGAAGTACCTTCGCGTTCACATTACCCCTAACAGTGCTGAGTACTGAGTGAGTGTTGAGTCCTGAGTCCTGAGTGAGTATACCCTTACTCATGACTCGGAACTCAGCACTCACAACTATTTCATGATGGGGGATTTATGTATACGAAGCGGATTTTAATTATTGATGACGAAGAAACCATTCAAACTGTTGTACAATTTGGCATCAAAATGGCGGTGGGATGGGAAGTGTTCACAGCCAGTTCTGGTTCGGAAGGCATCCAGACTGCCCAAACCAAAAAACCCGATGTGATTTTGTTGGATGTCATGATGCCAGACATGGATGGTATTGCTACCTTTAAAGAACTCCAGTCTCATTCTGAAACGGAACAAATTCCGGTGATTCTTTTAACCGCCAAAGCCCAAACGGCAGAAAAGCGGCAGTTTAATGATTTGGGTGTGAGTGGTGTAATTACCAAACCCTTTAACTCGCTGGATCTGCCGGTGCAAATTATGAGAATTCTCCATTGGTAGCCGCATCGATGAAAATCTTGCTTGTGGAAGATGATGACGTATTAATTAAAGTTTTGACCAGAAATCTGGCAACACATCACTATATTGTAGATGTCGTTAAAGATGGGGAAATGGGTTGGACTTATGGCTCCACTTTTGAGTATGACTTGATTGTCCTGGATATCATGCTGCCGAAGTTGGATGGTATCAGCTTATGCAAGCGTTTTCGGACACAGGGATACAGCCACCCGATTCTGTTACTCACAGCTCAAGACAATATTACCGCCAAAGTGCAGGGATTGGATGCAGGCGCAGATGACTATGTGGTGAAACCGTTCGATCCCATAGAACTGATCGCCAGAATTCGGGCATTGCTGAGGCGAGGAAGTAACAATCCTTTTCCCTTGCTGACTTGGGGCGATTTACTGCTCAACCCCAGTACTTGTGAAGTGACTTACAATGGTTGCCCCCTGAACCTGACAACGATGGAATATGATTTACTAGAACTGCTGCTGCGGGACTGTCAGCATGTGTTTAGTAGTGAAGAACTTCTAGACAGATTATGGTCTTCAGAAGATTTTCCATCTGAGGCCACAGTACGTTCTCATATCCGGCGAGTGCGTCACAAGCTGGTGGCTGCGGGTGCCCCCCAAGATTTTATCGCTACCATGCATGGACGGGGCTACTACCTGAAAGCACCTAGCACGGAAGAAGTGACTGCTTTATCTCCAAAACCTCCAGAGAATAATTCTCATGGTGCTTCTGGAATAGCTAAGTCCAAAGAAAATTTGAGCGATTCTCCAAAGCATCTAACTCCAGCCGACTCCCAGCAACAATACCTGGCCTTTCTCAACGAGACTTGGACAACAACTAAACCCAAAAGTCTCGACCAGATGACAGTTTTGTTACAAACCGTCAGAGACTTACAAAACAATCAACTCACACCCCAACACCAAGCCCAGGCGCAACAGGTGGTTCACAAACTGGCAGGGACTCTGGGAATCTTTGGGTTAAGTAAGACAATGCACATTGCTCGGCAATTGGAGTATTGGTTGGGGGGTCGAGAGCCGCTGCAACCAAAACACGCGCCATTGATGAAAACTCTGGTGACGGCTCTCCAGCAAGATATAGATCATACCACACTGATCCAAATGTCCCAGCTTCCCAGTGGGCAGTCACCCCTGCTGCTGATTGTCAGTTCGGATGCTGAATTTAACCAGTCCCTAGTAGATGTTGCTGCCATTCGGGGAATTCGCATAGAAATTATTCCGGCAACGGATGTAGCCCAAGCCTTGCTCACAAACAAGTCTGTCCTTGATGATTTAGGTCAAGATCCCGATGTTATCTTGTTACGCTTGCCCGCAATCAGAGCTGCATCAGGAGTGATTGATCGGTCTAGCCCCCAGGTAAGTAACTTTTGGGAGACATTGCAGACATTCGCTCACCGTTACCCTAACTTGCCAATTGTCGTCATGGGCGATCGCGGTGAATTAAGCGATCGCCTAGAGGTACTCCGCCGGGGTGGAAAACTTTTTTTGTCAGCACCACCACCAGAACAAGTGATTGATGCTGTAGTCAATCTGTTACGAGATCCAGAAATTCCCAACAAGGTGATGATCCTTGATGATGATCAAGAGTGGTTACGCACTCTCCCTACCTTGCTGAAACCTTGGGGATTTAAGGTGACAACCCTTGCCGATCCGCAACAATTTTGGGCGGTACTACAAGCAGTAGCTCCCGATGCCTTAGTATTAGATGTAAATATGCCACAAATCAATGGATTTGAACTCTGCCAGGTTCTCCGCAGTGACCCTCATTGGCAGCGTTTGCCTGTATTATTTCTGAGTGTGCTAACAGATTCCGCCAGCCAGAATCAAGCGTTTACTGTCGGTGCAGATGATTATCTGTGTAAGCCTGTGATGGGAGTCGAACTAGCTAACCGGATTCTGAGGCGGTTACAAAGAGTCAAAGCCTGGGCAAGTTGATTATAGAGCATGGGGCATAAATTTTTGTAGGGGAGCCAGTGCGTTGTCCGGGTTTCCCGGCTTGTCCCTTGCGCGTCTCCCCTTCTCCAAAGGGAGAGGCTAGCACCAAGGGAGAAGCAACTGGCGTTGGGCACCAGTTATCCTCAGGGTTTGAACGAAAAATCTGGTGGTGCCCACTCTTTTATCTAAAAATATTGTAATGTCGTTGTCATTACATAATGTTAAAATAATTTAATCAGGAATTACACACCTATAAAGTAACCATGACCAGTAAAACAAAAAGTACGACCTTGCGTAACACACTAAATTTGCGGATTAAGCCAGAAGAATGTAATTTAATAGACATGGCAGCAAAAGTGAAAGGTAAGAATAGAACTGATTTTATTTTGGAAGCTGCACGGAAGGCGGCGGAGGAAACATTGCTGGAACGTACTATTTTTGGTGTTAGCCCAGAGGCTTATACAGAATTCATTGCGCTTCTCGATGCACCACCACAACCTAATGAACGTTTACGCAAAACAATGCAGGCGATCGCACCTTGGGAGAGGGAATGAGTTTAACAGCACCAGAACCTCTGGCTAGTTATCACTCAGTAACGGATTTTTCCTGTGAAATTCCATCTCTTGATGATTGGTTAAACCGTCGAGCATTTGCTAATCAAACCAGTGGGGCAACTAGAACTTTTGTTACCTGCGTTGACAATAGGGTAGTTGGGTATTACGCGCTTGCTTCTGGGGCGATTAGTGTACAATCTGCTTTGGGTAAATTTCGGCGAAATATGCCTAACCCAATTCCAGTAGTAATTTTGGCACGATTAGCAATAGATAGTTCTTATCAAGGTCAAGGGTTAGGACGTGCTTTATTTCGTGATGCAGCGCTACGGGTTGTTCAAGCTGCTGATACGATTGGAATTCGCGGAATTATTGTTCATGCTATTTCAGAGTCAGCCAAGGATTTTTATTTGGCTTTAGGTTTTAATTTGTCTCCTCTTGAACCAATGACGTTGATGATTACTCTTAATGATTTACGTGCTTGTATTGCTTAGTGCGTCGATGTTGTAGCGTTGTTGGCACTTACTTCAATTACCTAATTAATGCTCTCCAGTAGACAAAAGGAATTACCAAAAGGGCGATCGCAACCCAGATGATCGAAAGATGGGGTTTGAGGAATTCAAACTCAAAGCACTTGACCTTAATTTAAAGCTTTATGAGTAGAGATATAAGATATCCATTAGTATTGCTAGTATTGAGAAATCCAGCATTGAAAGTAGGTTTTTATGAATAGATACCTTGTTGCTGTGATTGATGGTACTAAAGCACGTTTTTTAACTTTAAAACCATCAGAATTGCCGGGATATGAATCTGGGCCAAGTCTCATAGAACATGAAGCTTTATTAAGTTCTAATAGCGAACTGCAAGGTCAAGAATTGTGGACAAGTTCTAAAACTGGACGCAATCGCGGTGTTACTGGTCAAGCACACAGCTATGATGATCACCGCGATAATCATCTGATTGAATTTGAACGCCGCTTTACCCAAAGCATTACTGCTAAGATAGTTAACTTACTTCAAGCTCATCAAATTCAACAACTGTTAATGATAGCCGAACCCCAAATATTAGGGTTAATGCGCGAAGCTATAACGCCTGTATTAGCCAAAAATATTAAGATACATGAATTAGCAAAAGAGCTTTGTCATCTCAAACCTCATGAACTGCATGAGTATCTTGCTAATAAAGAATTGTTACCACCACACAAAAGAGCTTCACTGTAGTCATTTGTCATTTATCATTTGTCATTTGTCATTTGTCCAATAAAGTAAATCGTAGGGTGGGCACCAGTAGATCTTTCGTTCAAAACCTGATTATAACTGGTGCCCACCCTTCTTGTATTAGGACTTACGCAAGCAAAAAAAATACTAAATATGTGTGTTGGGGAAATTACATCTGTCGTAGGGGTTTAGCGCTGCTAAAGCCGGAACGCGCAGATCTATTTACCATCGCCAACAAAGACCCAGGTTTCTGATAACTAATGACCAATGATAGAGAAGTGTAACAAATTATAGTTTCAGTAAGCTAAAAAATGTTACTTAAAGTTTACCTAACATTTAATGTAGCAATTTTTGAGTGAAAATAATCCTATAGGGAAGCTGAGATTCACACAGTAACCTCAGCTTTCCCTTTTCAATCTCCTTAAATTTTTTGTGTTGCAACAGACACGCAGATGGAGGGCAAAATGTTACACGATATTTTAGCACCCGATCCTAGCACTTACCTCATCATCAAAATTTCTGTATTGATGTTGGCATTAGTAATATTGATTATTGTAGCTGCGGCCCCCGCAATTTAAAATCAAGATTCCCACTCTGATATTTCACAGATGTGTGTAGTCTTTACTGAATGATTAGCAAAATCGTTATTTGCTGAAAAATTACTTTATCTGTGTTGGGGTTACAGTTGATGGCAATCGAATCGCAAGTGAAGCGGTAGCGATATTATGGGCCGTACATCAGCAGAATAAAATACCTGAATCTGAATTTAAGTAGAATTCTGAGAACACCTGACAATTAGCCTAGTAAAAATCTTTCGTACTACCAAAGATGGAGAAGATACGATTGAGTGGATTCTATATCGCAATGCTTTGTGGAATATCGATGGATGGTATCAATATAATTGTCCTCGCATGACAACTGCTAATCAACTGTTTAATTAAGATTTGCATGAGTAGATTAACTCGCGTGTTCCCAGTCGCTAAGTAACTCATGCTGTTGTTTTGTCTTTTGTTTCTTGAGTGGGACTTTTGGCGAACCAATATCTGTCTTCGGGAAAGACTGTTTTTTCTTGGCAGATGGGCTGTCTTGGGTTTTGGAATTAGTCGGTGTGTTTGTCATGGCTATATGAACCTCTAATGAAAACTTCAGCACTAATGTATATCATCAATGTAAAAGGTGCAAATTTCGGAAGAAATATATTATTTTTTAGGTAATCCTACAGGAATAGCGATCGCTGAACATTTCGCTAACAGCTATTCACTTTACAAGGGCAAGTATAAAACACGGTTAACAAATTCTTGAAAATTAACAGCTTTGGCGATTATTTCTAAATCGCGGACACAATTACCAATCGAAATACTCTGTTGATGAGCATAAATTACTCCTGAAAAATTGATATCCTCAGTCTGACGGCGGTTCGCCTCGATGAGAAAATCTTCATCTTGAGAAAATACTACTCGCTGTAGTTCCTTTGCGCGATCAAGTACTTGCAAATCATCAACGCCACTGTAGCCATCTTCCTGAACTGTTAAAACATCGACACCTCGCAGGCGTAATCCAAGGGTAATAGGCCGAGGGACATTTTCATCCATGTATAGTGTTATACTGACTTCAAAAGTCCTTGGGCACGGAGTCTAGCAGCTAAAGGAGATTCTCCTGCTTCTTGGCGTAACTTTTGGGCAAATTGAAAGCGTCGTTCCATATCTGCATCAATTTCTGGTTTATGATCCCAGTAGTACGATAGGGCAGAATGAATCTGGCTCATACTGATATGAGGGTAGTTCAGGTGTAATTCTTCTGGACTCCAGCCATAAGCAAACTGAGAGGTTACCAATTCTACAACTTTCATGGTTGTACCTGTAATAATCGGTATACCACGCTCATCTAGTTGTACATATTTGTGTTCGGTGGCGGTGAATTTCATGATTCTTTTCTCGTTCATCACCTGACTTTATTATGGGCGTTCATGATTCACCTGTGAATTAACAATCGAAAAACCGCGATTTGTGGATTTTCTTTTGGCTAACTGGACTTGAAAGCTGACGCGATCGCTAATTTTTCCACTTTTCGCTTCTAATGTCCAGTTACCAGGGCGCAGATGCCAAAATAAAGAATTAGCTGAATCTTTAGCTAGCTTTTCGCCATTGAGTTGCCACGCTACAGGCTCAGATGTCTTTCCTGCTAGCTTAAACTCTAGTTTCTGAGTTGTTTGTTCCCCTGGATACAGCAAAAATAAATCGCCATTATGGGGAGATAAAATCTTCAGATTGCTAGTATTAAATGTTGCTTGTTGTTGTCTAGCTAACCATTCATCATATTCTGGCGATAAATTACCTGGTTGTTGATTTTCGTAGGCAATTTTGTCTTCTGGATAGAAATATTCCTGCACCACTGAAGCACAATCTGGTGTAGGTTTTAACCCAGATATCGCACAAATGGGTAATTGCACTAAACCTTGAGGAGGGAGAAAATTTGCAGGTTCTTGATGCTCATGCAAATGTAACATGATCCGATTCCACAAAGGCGCTGCCCCAGTAACTCCTGATACTTGGCGCATCGGTTCGCCAGTGAAATTTCCTACCCAGGTGGCAACGGTGTAATCTGTCGTGAAGCCTAAAGTCCAGGTATCGCGGAAATTAGAGGATGTGCCAGTTTTCACCGCAGATGGGAAGGGTAAATTTAATACAGAATCTACACCAAAAGCAGTTGCACGGGCATGGCGATCGCTCAACATATCAGTAATTAATTGCCATGTCGCTACCCCTCCCCGCAAGCGAGGAGGGGAAATAAAGCCCCCCTCTCTGCTTGCGGAGAGGGGGGTTGGGGGGTGAGGTTCAAATTTCGTCATCAGTGATGTGGCTTCACCTTGTCGCGCCATAGTGACGTAAGCCTTGGCTAATTCCCAAAGGCTGACTTCGCCACTACCGAGAGTCAAACCTAAACCATAATATTCGGGAGTTTGATTGAGGTGTTCAAAGCCTAATTGACGCAGATGTTCTAGGAAAGTCTGCACACCTACCTTCTCTAATACCCTGACAGCTGGAACATTCAGGGAATTTGCCAACGCTACACGCACCCGCACCGGGCCAAGAAACTTTTGGGTATAATCTGTAGGGCTATAAAGTTTTGCACCGGGAATGGCGTAGTGTGCAGGGACATCTGCCAAAATCGTATTCGGGCGAATTGTACCTTTTTCTAATGCCAATTCATAGACAAACGGCTTGAGGGTAGATCCTGGTTGACGTAGCGCCTGTACTCCATCATTGCGTCCGAGTTTAGCTTCATTAAAGTAATCGGGTGAACCGACATAAGCCAAGACTTCCCCAGTGTGGTTGTCAATTACTAAAGCTGCCGCATCATGGACGTTATTCGCTGCGAGGGAGGAAAGCACTTGCTTTACCTGTGCTTCCACAAATTGCTGTAGAGGTCGATCTATTGTAGTGCGAATCTGTCCCTCCCCTTCTGGGATGCTTTGCTGACTTGCTAACCAAAATAAAAAGTGGGGTGCAGCAATAATTCCTCGTTGGCGAGACTGAAATACTACTTTTTCTGTATAGGCGTGTTCTGCTAATGAAGAAGTAGTATAACCATCCTGTACCATGCGATTAAGAACGTATTTTTGGCGCTGCTTTAACCGTTGCCAATGCTCTAAAGGGTCAAAATAAGTAGGATTATTGGGGATAGCCGCTAATAGACTAGCTTGGGCAAGATTCAAATCACTCGCTGATAGTTCAAAATAAGTCCGGGCTGCTGCTTCCACACCATAGATATTTCCTCCCATTGGTAAGCGATTGATATATGCAGAGAGGATGTCATTTTTATTCATCCCCGCTACTAACCGCCAAGATAGCCAGATTTCTTGCAGCTTACCTGAGAGATTGCGGGGGACAGGATCTAACATCCGCGATAACTGCATTGTAATTGTGGAAGCACCAGAGACAATTTTTTTAGCGTGAATTGCTTCTTTGATGGCGCGGGCTACTGCTTTTAAATCCAACGCGCCATGATCATAGAAGCTACCATCTTCAGCAGCTAAAATCGCATGAATAAACTGGGGAGAAACTTGGTTTAATGGGATTACTGCTGTATGTTCTTGGTCACGGGTGAGTAAAGTTCCTAAAAGTAGCCCATTGCGATCGCTAAATTGCATCGCTAGCTGAGTTTGTACAATATCTGTAGCCCGAACAGGTGCAAAATATGGCAGTAGGCGCACCGCAAAACATATCAACAGCAAAGCTAAGATTACCTTACCCTTTGTGCTGCGATTCAACCCCCGCCGAAATTTTTGCGTAATTTGGTTCAGCCTACGTGAAGTTATTTTCATTAGCGAATGCTCTACCCCTCAAACTTACTTTAATTTTGACGTAGCGATCGCACTTCCATCAGGAAATATTTCTAACATTTAATAACTCATTTTCTGGGGTTGTCATTTGTCATTTGTCATTTGTCATTGGTAGTTTTTCGCAAATTGCGGTAGAGCATTATAGGCTATCTTAAAAAATGCGTCTTATTGCTTGTAAAAAGTAAATACTTCTTAATATAATTTGCTAATTCCTCTAAACATACTCTTCTTCTTTGTGCCCTTCGTGTCTTCTCTAACGAGACGCTGCGCGAATGCGGTTCGTTTAAAAAAGTCTCACTACAACGTTAAGAATTGTAGTAATTGTTAGGAACAATCGTATTGTATTGGTTATCTATATAATAATCTCACGCAGAGTCGCAGAAGCGCAGAGAGGAGATAGGAGAAATATTTATTTTAAATTTATGATTATTAAAATTTTAATTAAATTTCTAGTTACCTTAACGCTGATGCTAGGGATAGCAGGGTGTAATTTTTTTGGAATTGGTTCAGGTAAAGAACAACTACCAACAGTTGCACCTCTCACGCCGCCAAATTTACCAGATTGGATTGAACAAATTAGTCCTGTTGGCGATGCAAAACCTCTTAATCAAATTCGTATCAGGTTTAAAGAGGCTTTAATCCCAGTTGAAAGGCTAGACAGTCCAGAACAAGAGAATTTGCTGCAAAAATTTGAACTCGTACCACCTTTACCCGGTAGATTTCGCTTCTTGACACCGCGCATGGTAGGTTTTCAAGCAGATAAAGCATTACCACAAGCTACAAGGTTTCAAGTTACTCTCAAATCTGGTTTGGCTGATTTAAAAAATCATCGGTTAAATAAAGATTTAGCTTGGACTTTTAACACTGAACCAATTAAGTTGAGTAATTTACCAGGCGTTAATCCGATGGAAAAGGGTGACGATCAACCAATTGATTTACAGCCAAAGTTACAATTTACATCGAATGTAGAACTAGATGCGAATTCTGTAGAAAAACATTTACAGTTAATTCCTGAAGGCAAAACAGAAGGTATTGGTTTTAAAGTAATCTTAGATAAAGAAGACAAGCCACAAGAAAATGAAGACCCCTTAGAAAAATTTGACCCTTCTCAACGTAACTGGATTTATCAGCTTATTACTCAACAAACTCTGGCACAAGCAACTCGTTATCGGCTAAATTTTGCGCCTGGTATTCGTCCAGCTTATGGTAATTTACCTAGCGAAAAAGAATTAGCTAGTAAATTAGTCACCTATTCACCTTTAGCATTTCAAGGCATAAATTTTTATGGACAACCAGATGCAGGTGGAAGCTATGGGAGATTTGTTAAAGGTAGTCCGCAGTTAGAATTTAATAATATCTTAGTTGCAGATTCCGCTAAAGATAATATTAAAATTGACCCTAAACCAAAAGATATTGCCAGACTTCTTCAAGTTAATGAGGAAGATAGAATTGTCAATATTAATCCTTATGCATTAGCACCTGCTACGAGTTATACGATTACAGTAGGTGCAAATCTTAAAGATAAATTTGGACAGACTTTAGGTAAACCTGTCACCGTCAAGTATGACACTGGTGATTTAGCTGGGGATATTTGGGTTCCCTCAGATTTAAATATTTTTCCTTCTGGGAAAGACTTACAGCTAAATATCAATACAATAAATTTGCCAGAGGCGAAGTATAAAGCAGCTTATAAAGTAGTACAACCAACAGATTTGGTTTACGATAATTACGCAACTAATTTATTACCTAAGCCAGTTGAATGGCAAAGTTTCTCAGTAGCTAGGAAGAACAATCAAGCAGTTGATATTACTGTTCCCTTGCGAGAAAGGCTATCTTCTCCTACAGGGATGTTAGCTTATGGTGTGCAAGCACGTACTAATAAATATCAGGAGAATGGTAAGGAATTGTGGCGGGAACCCACGACTTACGGGTTAGTAGAATTAACAAATTTGGGTGTATTTTCCCAGTGGTTTCCTGATTCCGGCTTAATTCGTGTTCATCATCTCAGCGATGGTTCCCCTGTGAAGGCTGCTGGTGTGGAAATTTATCAATCACAATTAAACGCAAAATCTCGTCCGCCAGCTTTACCTTGTGCAACTGGGAAAACTGATGAAAGTGGTAATTTAAATATTAAACCAGAAGATTTACAGCAATGTTTAGCTAGTAATAAAACCTTTGTCAAAGCACCAGAACTATTAATAATTGCCCGTGAAAATCAAGATTGGGCATTTACCCGCACAGAAGAATATAGCGGTGTTTATGGTTATGGGATTGATGCAGGTTGGCAAGATGGTAAACCGGAATCACGAGGGATTATATTCTCAGATAGGCAGTTATATCAACCAGGTGAAAAAGCTTGGTTAACTGGTTTCGCTGATTATTTGCAAAATGGCACAATTCAGCAAGATAAAAATGCTGTTTACCAGTTAACTCTAGTTAATCCTGATGGACAAAATACTAATTTAGGGACAAAGACAACTAATGAGTTTGGTACATTCTCCCTAGAATTACCAATTAATAAAACTCAACGCTTAGGATATTATACAATCCAGGCGAAGGCTAAAACTGGACAAGAAATTTCTGGTGAGTTTCGAGTTGCGGAATTTAAACCGCCAAATTTTAAAGTTGAACTCAAATTAGATAAAGAATTTGCCTTAATTGGCGATAAAGTTGAGGCTAAGGCTGCGAGTAATTATCTATTTGGTGCGCCTGTACAAGGTGGAGAAGCCAAATATTTTGTGACTCGTCAACAAGCTAACTTTATCCCTAAAGGTTGGGAAGAATTTAGCTTTGGTAGACAATGGTTTTGGCCGGAAGAAAGTCCGACTTTAACTAGCGATGTCTTGCAAACTACTTCTGTGTTAGATGCAAATGGTAAAAGCGAACAAAATCTGACGGTAGCCAAGGATTTACCATACCCAATGACTTATCAAGTAGATGTGCAAGTCGCAGATGTTTCTAATTTATCGGTAGCGAATTCGCAAACATTTACAGCCTTACCTAGTAATCGCTTGATTGGGTTAAAAAGTAATTTTGTGGCTGATGCTGGTAAACCATTTTCTATTGAAACCGTTGTTACTGACCCTACAGGAAAACCGATCACAGGTCAACGGCTGCGTCTAGAATTACAACAGATGAAATATAGTAGTGTCACTAAATTAGTAGAAGGTAGCCGCACACCAAAAAATCAAGTTGAATATAAGACAGTCGGACAAGCAGAAGTGACATCTGCTAGCAACCCGCAATCAGTAACTTTGACACCAAAAGAATCAGGTTCCTATAGAATTAGAGCAAATTTTAGCTATACTAAAGATGAATTAAGCGCCACAGATTTGCAAATCTGGGTAACTGGAAACAATCAAGTATATTGGGGTTCGCCAGAAGAAGACAGGCTAGAAGTTAAACTAGATAAAAAAGAATTTAAGCCTGGTGAAACTGCAACTGCACTAATTCAATCTCCTTACCCAGAAGCAGAATTGTATTTTGCGGTAATTAAAGACAAACCTCTCTATCAGCAAATTACCAAAGTGAAGGGAGGCGCACCACAAATTCATTTTCAAGTTACGCCTGAAATGTTACCAAATGCAGCAATACAAGCTGTATTAGTTAGACAAGGTAAACCACTTAATCAAGTGGAACCGGGAAGTTTAGATAAATTAGTGAAAATTGGCTTTGCACCTTTTAAAGTCAACTTGCAAGATAAATATTTACAAGTGCAAGTTAATCCACTGCAAGCATCACTCGAACCTGGTGCTGAGGAAACTGTACAACTAGAACTCAAAGATAATCAAGGCAATCCCACCCAAGGACAAATCTCCGTCATGGTGGTAAATGAAGCGGTACTGCAACTATCTGGCTATCGTCCACCAGATTTAGTAAATACAGTATACGCCGAACAAGCGATCGCAACTCGTTTCAGTGATAATCGTCCCGATGTCGTCATCCAACCCCAAGATATCCCCAAACCCAAAGGCTGGGGTTATGGCGGTGGCTTTTCCTCAGGTGCAGCTAATACCCGCGTTCGCACAGATTTCCAAGCTTTAGCTTACTACAATGGTTCTGTGCTAACTGACGCTAACGGTAAAGCACAGATAACCTTTAAACTCCCCGATGACTTAACCACCTGGCGAGTCATGGCTGTAGCTACCAATGGAAATCTGCGTTTTGGTAATGGCGATCGCACATTTATCACTACTAAGCCACTGCTGACTAATGCCATCTTGCCACAATTTGCCCGTCCAGGCGATCGCATCCTCGCAGGTTTATCCGTCACCAACAACACTGGAAATAGCGGAAATCTCTCAATTAATGGTGAACTTAGCGGTACGGTGAAGTTTGCAGAGAATAACCCCACCGCTACAGCTTTACAAACCAAAGCGGAAACTGCTACCCAAGCTTATCGCTTTCCAATGCTGGCGGATGATGTGGGAGAGGGGAAAGTTCGTTTTACCACACAGTTAAATAATGCAGCCGATGCGTTTGAAGTACCTTTAGAAATTAAGCCACTGGAAATTACCGAACAAGTTGTAGAAACAGGAATCACCGAAAAGCAAACAAAGATTCCTTTAAATGTTGATAAAAATACCATCCCCAATGCGGGAGGCTTAGATATTCAACTGGCGAGTACTTTATTACCAGAGATTAAAGCACCAGCTAAACAAGTTTTAGCTGATGATGAATTACCATTTGCAGAACCAGCAGCGAGTCAGTTAATTATTGCGGCGAATTTGCAAACGCTTTCACAAAAATATGGTCAGACATTTGCAGAATTTAAGCCCAACCAACAAGCCAATCAAGCAACTGAACAAATCCAAAAACTTCAAGTAGCCGATGGTGGTTTTGCTTCCTTCCCCGGACAAGAAAAATCCGATCCTTGGGTATCTTCCTACGCAGCAGAATCCTTAGTCAAGGCGAATCAATCCTTCCCTGGTTTGATTGATTCCGGAATGCTTTCTCGCCTCAAGAATTACTTACAAAAAGTCATTGCCAACCCCGGACAATATGAGTTTTGCAAACAGCCACTTTGTAAAAACCAACTGCAACTCAATGCCTTGATAGCCTTAGCAGAATTAGGCGATAAACGCAATAGCTTCTTAGCAGATATTTATCAACAGCGCAATAATTTTGATGTAGTCAATCAAATAAAACTAGCACGGTACTTATCGCAATTCCCGGAATGGCAAGACGAATCGCAAACTATGTTGAACCAGTTACAACAAAATATATATGAAACTGGTCGCACAGCAGCTATTAGTTTACCCAAGAGTTGGGGATGGATGAGTTCCAGGGCAACAGCACAAGCGCAAGCTTTACGGTTATTTATTGCCAACAAAGCTAAACCGGAAGTTGTCGATAAATTATTTCAAAGTTTGCTAGCACAAAGAAGAGATGGTACATGGCAAACTAGTTATAACAATGCTCAAGCACTCACAGCCTTAGTAGAATATAGCCAACTACAACCCACACCACCTAATTTTGTATACTCTGTACAATTAGCTGGTAAAAAGTTAGGAGAAAATCGCTTTGAAGGCTATACGAATCCTAGCTTACAACTAAATGTCCCAATGGATAAATTACCTCGTGGTCGTCATGATTTAGTGCTACAAAAATCAGGTAGAGGTAAATTACATTATCTGGTTGCTTATAATTATCGCTTGCAAGGAAATCAACCAGGAAAGTTCAACGGGTTAAGAGTCACCAGAGAAATTCAAAAACTTGGTGAAGAAGAAAAAATTCTGCAAAAATTCGGACTTTACGCCTTTGATAAACCCTTAACTTTAACACCAGGACAAGTTTTTGATATTGGTTTAGAAGTTATTACCGATCATCCTGTGGATCATGTGATAATTACAGATCCTCTACCAGCCGGATTGGAAGCAGTAGATGCAAGTTTCCAAACTGCAACAGCCGCATTACAAGCAAAAGCCGATAGTTGGCAACTTGGGTTTAAGAATATATACCGCGATCGCATTATCGCCTACGCCGACCACCTCGATCCAGGAGTTTATAGCCTGCATTACTTAGTGCGTTCTGTTACCCCCGGTAAATTTCTCTGGCCTGGTGCGGAAGTGCATCTGCAATATGCACCCGAAGAATTTGGGCGTGCAGCTGAGTCTACACTGATACTGGAGGAGGTTAAGTAACTATTGGCTCAAGATATAGTTCGATTGCTTCTTGAATATTTTCTAATGCTTCTTCTACAGTTTCTCCTTCACTGAGACAGCCAGGGAGAGAGGGAACATAGACGGTATATCCACTTTCATCACTGGGTTCTAATACAACCTTGAGTTTCATAATTTGGTAATGAACTTACTTCTCTATTTTTAATCATTTATAGCGATCGCATTATCGCCTACGCCAACCACCTGGAACCAGGAGTTTATAGCCTACATTACTGAGTGCGTTCTGTTATCTCCGGAAAATTCCTCTGGGCTGTTGCAGAAGTGCATTTACAATATGCACCCGAAGAATTTGGGCGTGCGGCTGAATCTATACTAATACTGGAGGATAATTAGTGCGATCGCACTATCTCAGATATGTGGCAATTACGATAAAATAATATTTGCATATACAGCAATTGCAATTACCATGACAACTAACAAGCTACCAAAAAAGAAAGATAAAAAAACTCCAATTCCCGAACATCCGCTGGCAAAGCTTGCTGGTAAGTTTGAAGGTGAGTTTTGGGAAGATACGCTTTTGGAAATTCAGAAATTGCGAGAACTAGAAAAACAAGAAATCAACAGAGTTTTAGATAATCAATAATTTGTAGGTTTTAATTAAGTGTATCTACTTGATACCAGCATTATTAGTAACTACCTCGATAAAAAACGTAATATTCCACAATTAACAGAGCGTATTTTAGGCACATCTCCCAAATTAATATTTATTAGTATTATTACTGTTGAGGAAATCATACAAGGAGCTTTGGCAAGTATCCAAAGAATGAGACAAAAACCATCTGTTACGGATGCATATAGATATTTTGCAGAATTATTTTCCGCATTACATTACTTTCAAATCCTGCCTTACACTATCGAGGCAGAAACAATTTATCAATCTTTATCTACAAAAACCAAACGCATTGGAACTCAGGATTGTCGAATAGCTGCTGTAGCTAGCTCGAAAGGATACATATTAGTGACAGCAAATGTAGCTGATTTTGAAAAAATAGGGAATATTCAAATAGAAGATTGGACACAGTAAAAAATTGTAGTGTACCAGCACGCACCTTCAAGCGATCGCTGCAAATATTGCGATCAATATATGACTATCAGACAATTAACTGAGTTTACAGTGATTGAGCGATCGCGCAAAGATACTGGATTTGATTATTGGTTGGGTAGCGAAGATACAGCCGGTGATCTTCCGTTTCAAAATAAAGTCAGGCTGGAAGTTTCAGGTATACGTAAAGCAGATGATAGCAGGATTAGAGCTAGAGTCAAACAAAAAATTGAGCAAACTAATCCATCAAATGGCAAATTTCCTGCCTACATTATTGTTGTTGAATTTAGCAGACCCCTATCGTTTATTGTAGAAAAATGAGTCAGATTCAGGAGTTGCACAAACAGGCGATGGATTTGGCTGAAGCAGCCTTTACTCTAAGCTTAGAGGAGAATTAGCACCAGCTATTCAACTTTATCGACAAGCGTTAGACAAAGAATCTCAAGCCACTGCACTCATAGCAGATAAACTTGATGCTGAACCAACTCGTTCAGTATTACATCGCAGTGCTGCAACCCTTGCTATTGACTGTGGTGAATTTCGCACAGCAGAACGTTTGATTGCGATCGCTTAGTTAGGCAAAAACAACTGGCGAGCGACGTGAAAAAACCTTAAAACTAATTCTGAGTTAGCATCATTGTTGCTACCATTGCTAAATGAAAAAATAAGTAAACTGTTGGAAACTTTGTCAGAGGTATAAAAATGAAAACTGAACACGAGCGTCAAGAAATAATCAATGCAATCAACGTACTGTTACATCAAGCTTATGACAGTACCCTAGATGAGATTTACGCACTACTCGAGAAAATCGAAGATGAAGAGGATGAAGAGGATTTAAAAACTGTTAAAGAAGCTAGAGAAGAGATACGCTTACACGGTACATTCTCTTGGGAAAAAATTAAAAAAGAAATTGCCGAAGAGAGAAAACAGGACGTGGCTTAATTGATGACTTACACAGTCGAATTCTCTCCTAGTGCAAGAAAGATGTTTAAAAAATTACCTCAAGACTTGCAAGACCGTATACAACCTAAAATAGATGCTTTAGCCACAGAACCCCGTCCTAGTGGAGTTAAAAAGTTAAAAGGCGAAGAAAATACTTATCGAATTAGAGTTGGCAGTTATCGAGTAGTTTATGACATAGAAGATGATGTATTGTTGGTTACTGTGATTAGAGTGGGTGGTCGTGGGGAGGTTTATAAAGATGAAAGTTGACAAACGAGAAAAATTTAGAGCTATCGCCTACAGTAATAGCACAACTCTTTACTTGGTTCGTGAGTCGGCCAAATCATGCAACTACATCGATTCGACAACATTCAGGAGTTCTGGCACTACACTCAGGCTTACTTACTCCAGCATCAGGTAGAAAATAATGTTTTGCTCTGCTAAATCAGGGATGTCGCCATTGTTTCCTCATAGCAGATTTAGCCAATCCCACAGCCAATCATATTTATCAAGCGATTGGGTATCGCCCCATTTGCGATTGGCACGAATACTCATTCACCTCGAAGGAGTAAGCAGCCTGGAAGCGATCACTTCGAGGCTTGGGAAATAAATCAAACCGTATTTAGTTTATAGACTGCATTATTTAGTCTGTTGCGTTACTCGACCTTACCAGCAATGCTCTATGTGTTTGATTTACACGATCACTTGATGTAGACAATCTACCTAATTCTTCACTCGCCCGTTAGTTGGCTCCTGTATAATTGCAGTTGGGGTGCGTTGAGCATCTGGCATCTCTGCAACAACAGGAACCGATAAAGTAGATGTCTTCCCCCGCTTGCGATTAGATCCACCTGCTTTTGAATACTCCATGCTTTTTTTGCCGTAGACACTCGCAATTCCACTGAGCATCCGTTCCGACAGTTCCGAGAGTGCTTTGTCCATCTGAGTTACAGTCTTACGCGATTCCTCAAGATTGGACAGGAGTGTATTATGAGATTCTAGTACAGCACGGGTAGTATCAATTAAGCGGCTGTAGGCTTCAATGGTTAATCCATGCCCTAAATCCAGATTTTCATCAATAGATTTGAGCAAGGCGAGACGACGTTGGGCTTTGTCTACAGCAGCAGAACCGCGAGTTGTCACAGTCATGGGAGATACTCCTAAAATAATTCTCTTTCAAGATAGTGGAGTGTCCTTGTACCTGAGATGAGTAGTTTTGTTGATTTAATTATCAGGATAATTGGGCGTATATCTGTGTTTTTACGCGTCTGTCTTTGTTTATCTATTGTTTCGGGATGAACGCAATCAGTAATTGTAGTATCAGAAACAGCAATTGTAGTCTCCGAAACAGCAATTGTAGTATCAAAAACAGCAATTGTAGTATCAGAAACGGCAATTGTAGTCTCCGAAACAGCAATTGTAGTATCAAAAACAGCAATTGTAGTATCAGAAACGGCAATTGTAGTCTCCGAAATGGCAATTGTAGTATCAGAAATAGCAATTGTAGTCTCCGAAATGGCAATTGTAGTGTCAGGAATGGCAATTGTAGTCTCCGAAATAGAAATTGCGTAGACCTAGCCAGACTTTGCGATCGCCTATACAGTCGTAATATGATGTGTTGCCTTTTTGAATTGGCGAAAATATAGAGAAGATGGGACACAGTAAACAATTGTAGTTTCCTGTCACGCACCTTCAGGCGATCGCTGCAAATATTGTGATGAATATATGATGCCGTCATCTCAGTACTAAGACACCTGGCAAAAAATATTGCGATCGCATTACAGTTAGGAGATAAAAAACCATCATCCTCGCCATTTGCCCTAGGAGATGAGTAAAATATTGGATGAATTTAACCAAGAATATACTTATTTGTAAGCTGCCTCTTGTATAAATAAGTTGCAACAATACTGCTGGGGCAACACAGACATGATTCTATCTACTCGCCAACAGTTAGAGCAAGTGAGGTTAGTACTTATATTAGCAATCATTGGTTTTACTAATGCATTGACAAATTCTGCATTTGCTCAAATCGTCCCCGATAGCTCATTAGGTGCAGAAAGTTCGATACTTATACCAAATGCTAACATTCAGGGATTACCTGCAAACTTAATTGAAGGTGGCGCTACCAGAGGTACAAACTTATTTCAGAGTTTCTTAAAATTTAATGTTGGCGATGGACAACGAGTATACTTTGCTAATCCTGTTGGTATTGAAAACATCTTCACTCGGATTACAGGTAATGACTCCTCAAATATTTTCGGGACTTTGGGTGTAAACGGTAAAGCCAATCTATTTTTACTCAATCCTAATGGTATTGTTTTTGGGTCAAATGCGCGTTTAGATGTTATAGGTTCGTTTTTTGCGACGACAGCCAATAGTTTTGTTTTTGAAAATGGCTTAAAGTTCAGCGCCACAAATCCCGAAGCCGCACCACTGCTAACAGTCAGCTTGCGTCCGGGATTACAGTTTGGTGCAAATCCATCTGCAAGTATTAGCAATACTGGGAATTTAAGCGTCGGGCAAGATTTGACTCTGATAGCTGGTAATCTTGACTTACAAGGTCAATTACAAGCAGGTAGAGATTTAACACTACAAGCTCAAGATACTGTCAAAGTGCGAGATATTATCTCTGACGCTTCTCCGGGATTTGCTGGAGATGTAACTATTGTAGGTACTGGTGATATTTATATAGGTAATATTAAAGTTTCTAGTAATTCTGATAATCATGATTTTAGTACCATCAGCATTAATTCTACTGGTGGTTCTGTCTACTTAAATAACTCTAATTTGAATACTAATAATATTGGCACCGGCTATGCAGGAGATATTGCTCTTAGTGCGCGTCAAGAAGTCAGAATAGAAAATGAAAGTAAAATCTCTACTACAGGGAATCTTGGTAAAATATTTATTGGAGCTTCAGAATATGCAGCTTTTTCTCCACAACAAATAATAATTGCAAACTCTCAAATAAACAATAGTAATTTTTTGGCTAGTAATGATGCAGGCAATATCATACTTAAATCTCTAGGAGACTTTTTGCTCAATAACAGTCATATAGAAACTTTAACTAATAGTTCAGGAAAAGGAGGAAACATTAATGTTGAGGCTAGCTCAGTATCTCTGTTCAATAACAGTTCTCTATTTGCTAATACTTTGGGAAATGGCAAAGCCGGAAGTATAACTGTTAATGCAATTAGTGGTACAGTCTCACTATCAGCAAGTAGTATTAATACTGGTAGTAATAAACTTGTAGTAGATATTCAAAATTTATCTGAGCAAACAGGCGGTGGTGGTGATATTAATATCACTGCATCTTCTTTATATTTAACAAAAAGCTCTTTTTTAAATGCTAGTAGTTTAGGTGCCGGAGATAGTGGTAATGTTGATATTACGGCAGACAATATAGTATCTTTTACAGACAATTCTATTTTAAATGCTAGAACTTATCTGCGGGGAAATGCAGGTAATGTCAATATCAAAGCTCAGGAACTTTCTTTCAGTAAAGAATCGCTGATTCAAGCTACAACTTTTGGCAGTGGTAATGCAGGTAATCTGAATATCATCACTCAATCATTCTCTTTAAGTGACACATCCAGAATAGACGCTCAAACTTTTGGTAGTGGCAATGCAGGTAATATCAATATCAAAACCCAATCTCTTTCCCTAACAGAGGGAGCGAGAATCAATGCGGAAACATTTGCTAGTGGCAATGGTGGCAATATTATTATTAACCCTCTCAACGATGAAAACCAAGCTGCTGCTTTTGTTACTATATCTGGGTCAGCACCTTTAATTCGATTCTCTAGTGGATTGTCTGTTAATACGGAGAGCGAAAAAGCTGATGCTGGGGCTGGTGGCAATATCACTATTAAAACTGGAACTTTAAATATTAGTGATGGCGGAGTTTTAAGCGCTCCTTCTAAAAGTAGCGGTACTGGGGGCAATATCAATATTAATGTGAATAATCTTGAGCTTACAAGCGGCGGACAAATTATCACCAATGCTTATAGAAGTGGACAAGCAGGTAGTATCAAAATTAATGCAACTGATAATATTACAATTGCTGGGCAAAATTATGAATACGAGCAACGACTTAATGAACTGAAAAACCGACTTGATATTCTAAAAGCTATCTACGATGTCTTTGCCTTGGAAAATGACACAGAAAGTCAACGCATATTCGACCCCATTAATAACTTAGTTAATAACTTGAGTGCCTTACTAGCTGACCCTAATTCCGCTCAACTATTGAATGAACTGAAACAACGACTCGATCAATTTAGAAATAGCTACGATTTTCTGGTGCTGGCAAATAATCTAGAACTTAGTAACATACTTGAACCAATTAGTAATTTAATTAATAACTTAAACGGATTTGAGCAAATTCTCCTTGCTGCTCAAGACCCTATTTTGGCTCAAAAACTGAATGAACTGCAACAGCAACTTACTCAATTTCAATACGCCTACAATTTCGTTTTACCGCAAAATGATGGCGAAATTAGGCGCATACTTGGGCCGATTAATCAATATAGTGGACTGTTCGCCAATACAGAAGCCAACTCTACTGGTAACGGCGGTACAATCAACATTGACTCCCAGCAAGTCGCTATTAAAGATACTGCGAGAATATCTGTAGATAGTAAAGGTACAGGTGTGGCAGGTAATATTAGCATTACAGCTAATCGGCTGACTCTGGATAATCAAGCAGCGATTACAGCCGATACTAATAGTGGGCAAGGCGGTAGCATAACCCTCAACTTGCAAGATTTACTGCTGTTTCGCCGCCAAAGCGTTGTATCCACTACCGCAGGGAGACAAGGTGCTGGTGGCGATGGTGGTGCGATCGCAATTAATCTAGATCCTAATCAAGGCTTTATCGTCTCTCCTGCCTTAGAAAATAATGATATCGCAGCTAATGCCTTCTCTGGTAGTGGTGGCACTATCGAAATTAATGCCAAGGGAGTAATTGGACTAGCAACGCTTACTAGACAAGAACTTGAGCAGAAATTAGGCACAACCGATCCAGAAAAACTTGACCCGCAATTTTTGGTTAGCAACGATATTACAGCCATTTCCCAAACCAACCCGCAGTTAAACGGCATAGTCAGCATCAGTTCCCCAGATATTGACCCCAGCAAAGGTATTGTTTCCTTACCCACAAATGCTTCTGACTCTTCCCAGCAAATTGCTCAAAGTTGTGGCGCTGTCAATCAGAAAGAGAAGAGTGCATTTACTGATATTGGACGTGGCGGTTTACCTCCCAAACCTGATGAATTTCTCAGCAGTGATACTGTGTGGGAAGATATCCGCCTCAGAAATAGCACAACAGAACAGGCAAATTTAACTCAGGCTACAAACGCAACCCTCGTTCAAAAAAAGACAGAATTAATTATGCCCGCTACTGGTTGGGTATTCAACGACAAAGGCGAAGTTACGCTGATATCTCATACGCCTAAATCTTCTGCTTATTGGCTTAATTCTTCTAGCTGTGCTACTAAAAGTCAATGATTGGAAGGGAACAGGGAACAGGGAAAAGATAAAAAATTTTGTTGTTTGTAAGATAATTACTACATTCAGTTAAAGCATTAGGCACTTTCTTTATAATCATTCCGTCAATATATTTAAATCAGGCTCAAGCCTTTAGTTTAATTAGCTCTAACTGCTCAGGTTGCTTAACTTATATCGTTTCTTTGTGAAGCTGCATATATTTACCCCCCGGCTACGCCGTCCCCCCTTGGCAAGGGGGGACTACAGAGGGGTCTTGATTATGTGCATCTTCTTACAGAATTGGTATTAGCAGAGTCTCAAAATATATAGATAAATTATGCAACTCAAAAATATTTTACTGGGAGCCGCCTTAACAGGCGTAACTTTTGCTGCTTATCCTAATTTAGTACAGGCTCAAGTTTGCCCCCAAAACAAGGTAGTTTCTCCTGCCAATCAAACCAGAACAATTCGGCAAGAACGATTTGGCTATCGCTTTAATATTCCCAATAACTACAGAACTTTGACAGTTCGTGAGAATGGAATTTTTGTGCTTGACCCTAACAGTTTTATACTTGCACAATGTTTAATTAAAAACAAAGTACCTACAGAATTTCCTAAAGCTATCTCTATTTATAGAACATCAATTAACTCTAAAAATCGCAGTTTAACTCAGGTTATCAAGCAAAACGACCCCACTGCCGAGAAGTTGACTAATACAAAAGTTGCTAATCAAGCTGCTATTAGTTACATTTCCAACACTCTAGGGGTAGAGAAAAAGGTAGCGTTCTTAAGTCGCGATCGCAAATATATCATTACTATCTCCGCTCCCTTTAATTTTAATCAGGGGCGACCTACAACAATCTTTAATCCAGCAGTATTTGATCGGGTTGTTTCCACCTTCACCTTTGTAAGTTGAAGATTTGGTGTTTTGTGTTTGTCATGAGTTATTTCCCCCCTGCTCCCTGCCTCCTTGCTTTTTCCCAATCCCCAATCCGCTAAAATAAAATCTTCCGCCGTCAGCGCTGTTGTTCGGTGAGATTTTTTCTACACCTATAAAGCTAGGCCAGAAGGGAATTGATATGTCATGGATGCAGTTGAGCCTTGACACTACAAATGAGGCAGTTGATTGGGTTTGTACGCTACTTGCCAAAAACAACTATACCAGTGACATTCATATTACAAAATATACTGAACCTAGTTTAGGCGAATCAGCAGCCGATGATGAAAGTCAGACAGGCTGGGCATTTACCATCAACTTATACTTGCCATACGATGTCTATGCAAATACACGTGGTTCAGAAATCGCCAATTTACTCTCATCATTAGAACGCACAGGACTTTCTACTGCTCTCCAGATGGCTATAGTTGAGGAGAAACCAGTACAATCAGAGCTAGCAAATCCCCTTGCACGGCGAATTGGGGAAAAGTTTGTTGTCCTCTCGGCTGATATGCCACATAGTTCGGAAGCAGCAGACGAAATCACCTTAAGACTTAAACCCAGCTTGGCTTTTGGTAGTGGTTTGCATCCTGCAACCATACTCAGCTTGAAACTGCTCGAACGTCATATTACCCCAGTAATGAATGTTCTTGATTTGGGATCGGGTTCTGGTATTTTGAGTGTAGCGATCGCAAAACTGGGAGCAAATGTTTTAGCCTTGGACAATGACACTATTGCTGTGCAAGCAACTCAAGACGCTGTATCTCTTAATAAAGTTGAGACGCAAGTCACAGTTGCAGAAGGTAGTTTAGGATGTGGTAGCGAGTTGGGGCATTGGCTGGGTGGAGATTCCATCAGCAATGTGCCTACAGTGGAGGCGAAAGAGCAATTTGACCTGATTGTGGCAAATATCCCAGCTAGAATACATATTGCCTTGGCTGCTGATTATCAAAAAGCGCTGCGTTCAACTGATATCAATGGCGGATTAGTAATTTTAGCTGGTTTTACCGTCGATTATGAGGAAGATTTGGCTGTAGCATTTACAGAATTAGGATTTGAGTATATCGATTGTGAACGCCAAGATGAATGGGTTGCACTGGCTTATGGGTTGAAATAAGCGTGGCTAAGTTGGCATACTTCCAGCTTGAAAAATCTGTTCGGCGGTTAAATTCAATTCCGGAAAAATTGGTGATTCTATACGGTCTTGACCGCGAAATTTGCTAACCTGATATTCACCTTCATCCAAACAGCAAACTAAGATAGTAGGTTGTTTAGGTTTACCAATGAACTCCCTACCACCTAAAGCAGCATAATCTACAATCCAATACTCAGGAATTCCCATCTCCTCATAATCGGCGTATTTTTTATGATAATCATCACGCCAATTGCTACTCACCACCTCAATCACTAAAGGAATAGATGCTGCAAGGTTGACAGTAGATGCTTTTTTCCAGCGAGATTCATTTACTAAGTTAGGTAGATTTAGTACCAGCACATCTGGCGAGTAAGCTGATTCGTTTTCTAGTGGTTTAACTAATACTGTTTTTGGGATGCCATAGGGCAGGTTGAGGCGACTATATTCTAAAGTAATTTTTGTGGCTAAAAATACAACTACTTCTTCATGATCTCCTATTGGCTGTGGCATTTCGACTACTACTCCATCATGTAGTTCGTAACGTTTCCCTGTGTTATCTGGATATTTAGCAACGAAGTCATCAAATGTAACTATTTTGCGTAAGGTTTGACTCATAAATTATTGCCTCACCTGAATAAGCATGAAGTTCTAGATTTTAAAGCACGCTTAGAGGTTGTTTGAAAAGTGGTTAGCTGTGATTTTAGGCATTTGTTGATCCCCCCTAGCCCCCCTTAAAAAGGGGGGAACCGGAATCAAAGTCCCCCTTTTTAAGGGGGATTTAGGGGGATCTAAAACGTTTTGCTACCAACAAAAGGACTTTTCAAACATCCTCTTACAGCTTATTACAAACCTATCAAAATTCGGTTTATTTGGTTTCAGAATTTCTTTGATAAGCTTGCAATAAATATTCGCCATTAAAATGGATGAGATGAGTTGCATCTTCAGCCACCCAAACATCTGTTTCCCAGGCAATGTCAGCCAAGTACTCTACCATAGCCTTATGACTTAAAAAAGTCGTTACCATTACTAGAGGAATTTTGATATCAGCAAAGAGCGCTTCAAGTTCTTGCTTTCTCTTAGGGTTAATTGGGCCATGAGAAGTTACCGCCTCAATTACAACTAACCAATTATTGTTTAAATAATGGATAATCGCATCGGGCATTTTACCATGAGAATCTACAGTAATACCTAAATCTCTCAATGCATCTTCATTAAAATGGGCGAATTTTTCATCTGTATCACCAACATAAATTAGCCTTCCGCCTGGTGTAAATTGGGGCGCAAATTCATTAATAATTTTCTCAATTAAAATATTTTGTCCGCCTGGAGATAGAGTTTTTACCTTTCCTTCAATCATTATAGGGATACGTGCTAATTTCATCTCCTGAGCATAGCGTTTTTTTAAAGTTTCAACGGAAGCAAGGTAAGTATGAATGCTCTTTTGCCATTCAGGAGTTCCATAAGTACGTAATAATTCCAGTACACTTTCTTCAATCTGATATACGGTTTTTGGACTGTTAATCGGGCGTTCCGGAGCATCTGGATTTGTAATTATCAAAGCTGCATCTAAGAATTGATGAACTGTTTGGCGGCGAACGGTTTCCCGCGTATTCGGTTTATATGATTTGCCATAGTACTGTGCCATAAATTCCATCATGGGTGTGATTCCGATTAAAGGAGATGTAGCAGCAGACCAAGGATCATTTGGCTTTAAGTCAAGTAGAGCGAGAAGGGTTAAGGCTGAACGTTCATTAAGTTGTGCCCGTGGTAATCCAAGTTCAATTAATATTTGTAGAGCTTCATCAATACGATTTTTAATGATTAAGGGGTTGTTTTCAGATTGATTTGTCATCCTGAGTAGTTCTTGTACAAGTTGATCAATTTCTGGCTGTGATGGAAAATGTTCTTCAATACTTAGCCCCAAAGTGAGTAATTGCTCTATCGTCGGATATTTCAAATTCCGTAAATCTGTTGCATTAACTTGAGTATGTCCATTAAATAAACGAAAAAATGCGTCTACAAGACTAGAGTTAAGATAAGCAGCAAGACCGCGTGCAAGGGTGATATTGAGTCCCCTGCCATTTTGATGAAAGTAATTTAGATGATTTTCAAAACCTACCCAATCACAGTTAATTCTGTCAGCATCATATAAAACTGCAACGACTCGTTTTTTTTCTTCTTTTGTGGAGAATCGCTTAGTTAAAACATAATGTTCGTTCGGTACTAAGAGAGAAAAAGTTGGTTCTGTATAAACCAGCGCTTGGTGTTTTTTTGTTACCTTAGGATACTCAACATATCCTGCTGATAAATTTAATGGATAAATCAAAGGAACAGTGTTTTTTTCTGGCACTAAACGCAGATATTCTTTAGCGCGAAAATCTACAACACGTCCTGTTGAAACAGTTAATCCCAAATCTTGTAATGTGCAGGTGAAATTCGCCATTTGTTGAATGACCTGCTGACTTAGAGTATCTGGAATAATATGAATAAATTGTTGCGCGTCGTTGGGATTAACTATCTCAGCATAAGGTAAGGAATTGGACATCACAAAATCATCATCAGCATTTGCAGATGTGGTGATGAGTACATTGTCAAATTTTTGTTTTTGTTTTATGGCATGAACGATCATTGTTTCTTGTAAAACTTCATCTTCGCTGAAAGCTTCTTGTCTGGATTCAAAAAGATGTATTTGGTCTAAAGCCATCATTTCCAAAAACATCTTGCGGAAGTCTTTAAAATAAGGGCCATTACAGAAACTACGCGGTGAGATAGCAACAAACTCGCCTCCTGGCTGAAGAAGTTGGGCTGTAGCAGCCATAAAACCTGTATAAAGATTGCTAGTTTCTAATCCCAGAGAACGTAATAAGCTACGAACCTGAGATTGAGCGTTGATTTTCAAATATGGGGGATTAAGAATAGCGTGTGTAAATCTTAAATTATCAGGATTATCGAACAAACTAGGCTGAAGCAACCTGACAGCATCTTGAATAAAGTCCTGATTCCGGATGTGATAATCCAAGGAAATACCAGCTCGTTGACATTCCCTGGTACACAATTCTAATGTCTGGTGCAAATAGCAAATTAGAAAAGGATCAATTTCATAGGCAATAATATTTAAATTATCTGGGCGTTGTTGCTGCTGGCAAAGGTGAACTACAAACGCTGCAATTAATGAGCCAATTCCTGCGCCAGCATCCAGTAAAGATATGCGAGTCAGATTAAGCTGATTAAACATCCCAGCCATTAATTCTGCTACTGGCGCGGGAGTGAAAAATTGACCGAGTATTGCTTTGCGTTTTTGCTCCTGTTTGTGGCTGGCGCTAATCCTCAAAAGGTCTACTTCACGAAGTAAGTTTCTATTAAAGCATTTTGCCAAACTGTTAAATTTTGGCTCTTTACTGGTTGATTGAAACATCAGGGTTGATTTTCACTGCACAGAAGCGATCGCACTATCGCACTTTATTCTAAGATCATAAGTTCCTAGTCAGGATTACCCTGCGGGTTTTGCAGTCCTGTAGGGAAGCAGTAAAGTCCTGAATATTGAAGAAGCACTCAAGTGCTGACTACGAGTAATAACAGAGATCACTACCCCAAAAACAGCTTGTAGGCTGGGTTCTTATTTTCATCCCAATAGCGGTAGCCGAGGGTATCAAGAAATGCCTGCCATTCTTTCATTTCGTGAGGTGGAACCTGGATACCAACGACAATGCGCCCGTAGTCTGCCCCATTGTTGCGGTAGTGGAACATACTGATATTCCAGTTGGGACTCATGGAACCAAGAAATTTCATTAACGCACCTGGGCGTTCGGGAAATTCAAAGCGGTAAAGTAATTCATGATCTGCTAAAGGTGAATGTCCGCCAACCATGTGGCGCAGATGCAGTTTTGTCAGTTCGTCGTCGGTTAAATCGATGGTTTTGAAACCGCAGCTTTCAAAGGTTTCTCGCGTTTTTATCGCATCGGCGCGGTTTTGAATTTGCAAGCCTACAAAAATATGTGCTTCTTTGGCATCAGCGATGCGGTAGTTAAATTCTGTGAGGTTACGGTTACCAATACATTCACAAAATTTACGCAGACTTCCCTGTTCTTCGGGAATCGCTACTGCAAAGATGGCTTCGCGGCGTTCGCCAAATTCTGCGCGTTCTGCGACAAAGCGCAAGCGGTCGAAGTTCATGTTAGCACCGCAGGCAACAGCAACTAAGGTTTGTCCCTCGATTTGCTCGCGTTCGGCGTAGGCTTTGGCAGCTGCGATCGCCAATGCCCCCGCAGGTTCTAAAATTGATCGGGTATCTTCAAATACGTCTTTAATCGCGGCGCAGGTGTCATCAGTATCTACCAAGATGATTTCATCTACATATTGCTGACATAGGTGAAAGGTTTCCTCTCCCACTTCCCGCACTGCTACGCCATCGGCAAATAACCCCACCTGGGATAATCGCACCCGATGTCCGGCTTTGAGGGATTGACTCATTGCGTCTGCATCCACCGGTTCCACACCAATTATCTTGATTTCTGGACGCAACCGCTTGACATAAGCCCCAATCCCGGAAATTAATCCACCACCACCAATAGCGACAAAAATTGCATGGATGGGTTGTTGGTATTGCCGTAAAATTTCCATGCCGATAGTACCCTGTCCGGCAATGACATCGGGATCATCAAAGGGGTGAATAAACGTCAGTCCCTTTTCTGCTTCCAACTCACGGGCATAAGCATAAGCATCATCGTAGGTATTGCCATGCAACACCACCTGTCCCCCCCTTGCTCTGACTGCATCCACCTTTACCTGGGGTGTGGTAACAGGCATGACAATAATTGCTTGCGTTCCCAAGCGGCTGGCAGATAATGCGACTCCTTGGGCGTGGTTACCAGCGGATGCTGCAATGACACCTTGCTTTAATAAATCTGGTGGCAGGTTTACCATCTTGTTATAAGCGCCACGCAGCTTAAAGGAAAATACTGATTGCATATCTTCCCGCTTCAGCAACAGCTTATTGTTCAGTCTGCGAGAGAGATTTGGGGCATACTCTAATGGTGTTTCCTGGGCAACATCATACACGCGGGCAGTCAGGATTTGAACCAGGTAGTCACAATACATGAGCGTCAGGGGGGTAGCAGATGCCGGATAGATGATAATTTTACGCTACTTTATGTACGGTTAATAATGCGTCATTTGTCATTCGTCATTCGTCATTGGTAATTAATGAGGCTTTTTGCTCGGTGAACGAGGCTTTTATCCTCGTTGGCGAGTCTTTGATACTCGTGAATGAGGCTTTTTTCCTCGTTGGCGAGTCTTTGATACTCGTGAATGAGGCTTTTTTCCTCGTCGGCGAGTGTTTAATACTCGTGAATGAGGCTTTTTTCTTCGTCGGCGAGTGTTTGATACTCGTGAATGAGGCTTTTTTCTCCGTTGACGAGTGTTTGATACTCGTGAATGAATTAGGACTTATACCAATTTGAGCAAAGAATGTGATAGACGGGTAGGGGCACAACAATGTTCATTGGTGTCAACTTAAGCTCAAACGCCTATCCCACAAGCATTTTACCCCTCCCCTCAATCCCCTCCCCGCCTGCGGGGAGGGGAGGTTTTGGCTTTAGACAAAACCGGGGTGGGGTGACGCGGATCTTGATGGTAGGTGAGTAAATTCAGAATCACGCCTTCATAAGGGTTTTACGTTAAGTTGACACGTATGAACAATGTTGTGCCCTGAAGAATAATTTATGTGTCGCAAACATGATTTGAATTGGTATAACGCATCGGCAATTGCGCCGATGGTAAATAGATCCGCGCTATGCAGGGTTTAGCACTGCTAAACCCCTACGATAGATGGAATTTTCACATTGATAAAACTTATGCAAAACACGGCTCAACTGCATAACCCCCACCCTGCTCAGAGCTATATAGCAATAAGCCATCAAATAACGCTGGTGTTGCGGTTAAATTATCCCAAAGTTTTGCCGAATTCACCAACTCTTTAGCATCTTCGTTCGCCAAACGGCTTAATGTAATCACTTGAGCCTCCTGCTTCCCCTGTCCAGCCCTAACTTCATCCTTTAATATGCGTTTTCCGAACATTGGTATAAGTTTCCTTGCCCCTGATGGTAAAGATAACGGCTTGCTAACTGCCAATGAAATAATAGATTTAAAAATCAACGCCGAATTGGTTGTATTAAGTGCTTGCGATAGTGGACAAGGTACACTTACAGGCGATGGTGTCATTGGTTTATCTCGCGCTTTAATTTCTGCCGGTGCGCCGAGTGTAATCGTGACTTTGTGGTCAATTCCCGATAGTCCTTCGGCATTATTGATGGGGGAATTTTACCGTGAGTTACAGAAAAATTCTGATAAAGCTAAGGCGTTGCGCCAAGCGATGTTGACAACGATGAAACAGCATCCTAGTCCTAGCGCTTGGGCTGCGTTTACTCTGATTGGCGAAGCGAAGTAATTCAAGCTGGTAGAGTATAGTGTTGCGCGATCGCATTTTTTATGGCTTCACGAGTTTCACAGGCTGATTTGCCATCGCTTTTTTCTATTGTCTCAATTTCCTCTGCTAAGGATTCATCTTTAATCGCTTCTTTCAACCACCGGGAATAATCGCCTCTGTGTAGGTGATATAGCCAAGTTTCTTCATCTACACCCTCGGCAATTTGGGTAAATAAAATCAGGTTCTGGGCACGCAGATTTAATTTCGCCTCTGGGCCACGGAAGTAAAAACTTTTATCTTCACCTAACTCGCCTTCAGCATATTTACGGACATGGCGACGGCGTTCAGTACGTCCGGGAGTAATTTTAAAGCGGAAGGGTTCTCTATCTTGTTCTGTAAACCAAGCCAATGCTTCACCAGGTTCGAGAGTTTGCGGCGAAAGTTGCGGTGGACAATGACCAATAGTTTCACAAAAGGCTTTGATATTTTCTTCTGGTGACTTACCCACAGTGAGGATGGTATCTATTAAGGATAAGCCAGCCGATGCAACTTGATCGGGATGGACTGTAATTAGCATCATTCCCTGAAGTTTTTGGGGTAAAGTCAGAGAAGCAGGTTGCCAAGATACAGGTAAGAGATGATGTGCTTCATCTACAACTATCCAATGCGGACGACCAGTGCGCGATCGCAATTCTAATAAAACTGAGAGTAGTTCTGCAAAAAATGCTGGACGATCCTGTAGCGCGATTCCCAGCAGGTTAACTACCACATTTTGATTTGGTTGTTCTAATAAATCTAAGACTTCTGCTATTCTGGGAGCGCGATCGGTATTACCTAAAATCACACCAGGCTCAAAGTTCTCATAGTCCCCTTCTGGGTCAATAATACAAAATTGATAGTTTTGCTCGGCAATTCGTTCTAATACGGCTGTAGCTAAAGTAGATTTGCCGCCGCCAGAGGTGCCAGCTAATAAAATACTAGAACCATAGGCTGGAATATAAACTTCTGCATCATCGGCTTGCGTCCCCAACAAAATTTTGTGTCTTTGCAACTGTGCTTCTAAATCAGACGCATCATCAGCAATAATTTTCTCAATTAACTCAACAACCCCATCCCCGCGCTTACCGTTGGTGACAAAATCCACCTGTTCCTTCAACATCGGTAAGCCATTAGCCACCGCCACAGACAACTCGCATAAATTTAGAAAAGCATAGTCATTTTCTGCATCACCCACCCCGACAACATTGTGCGGCGATAACTTCATTTCATCCAAAGCTGCTAACAATCCAGTAGCTTTGTTGATACCTGAAGGTAGCACCATGACTGCACCTTTGTTAAAAATGACTTGCAATTCTAAACCCAAATCCCGAATAGTTTCCAGCACAGTATTTTCATTGGGGTGCCAACTAGCTACAATCACCCGCCCAACTGAGAGGGGATCAACATGGCGATCGCGTAATGCTTGAATAAACTCTCTTGGTGGTTGCGTACCTAATAACTTTTCCTGACGAGTCGCTGGTGAATAAAGCAAAGCACCATTTTCTGCTACCACATAATCAAATAAATCGATTTGCTCAAATACCTGCTGCAAATCATCTAGTTGTCTACCCGTCACCAAAATCAGCTTTCTCCCTGAAGCTTTGAGGTTTGTCAGTGCGGTTAAAGTCTTCTCATTAACATGGCCATCTGTAGCCAGAGTGCCATCGTAATCGGTAGCTAATACAAAATAACGCATGGGAGAGTAGAAAACTGACTAGTATTTGGTTATTTCTAGGATGACTGCTGCTTGCAAGTTTGTTTATCCAGCCTGAGAAATAAAATTTGGCACTTACATTGCCAAAAACTCATCCTCACGGAAGAGATTAAACATCTTAATTTATCGGCGTTCATCGGCGTTCATTCCTGCAGAACGCTACGCGAACGGCGGTTAATTATTCTTACTCCCCAGAATATTGCCATCTTATACCAATTCTGTATGAAGATGCACATAATAATACCCCCCTGTAGTCCCCCCTTGCCAAGGGGGGACGGCGATAGCCGGGGGGTGAATTATATGCAGCTTCACAAAGAAACGGTATTACGTATCAAAATAGTAATAAACAGGAACTATGTGAAGCGATGTAAGAATATTGGAATTTACGTAGTCCGTAGGCTAACGCACCTTGAATCGTTAAGTTGCATCGGTGCGTTGCGCTCCGCGGCAACACACCCTACATTTAAATTCTGATGAAAATTAGACAAAATTTCCATAGTAATTATCTCTAAAAATCAATGACCACAGCAATTATTGCCTTTTTTATTATTGGATTAATTATCACCGCAATCTTAATCAGTCCGCTTTTGATTAAACAGCGCCGAAAACGTTTAAAATCTCGACCTTTTCCGCCGCTATGGAATGCCATTATTGAGAATAATCTGCCTATTTATCTCCAGCTTTCACCCCCAGAACGTAGACGGCTACAGGGACATATTCAAGTATTCCTAACAGAAAAGCAATTCATTGGCTGTAAAGGATTGCAAGTCACAGAAGAAATGAAATTAACTATCGCATCTGTTGCTTGTTTGCTGTTACTCAATGAACGAGGCGAATACTTTTCAAAACTGCGTTCAATTTTAGTTTACCCCAGCGCTTATTTGGTAACTGAAACCGTCGCCACTGGAGATTATGTTGTCGAAGAAAGACGAGAAGCAAGATTAGGCGAATCCTGGAGTCGCGATCAAGTGGTACTTTCTTGGAAACAGGTGCAACAAGACACCCAAAACTGGAAAGATGGACATAATGTTGTGCTGCATGAATTTGCCCATCAATTAGATCAAGAAGATGGTAAAGCTGAGGGTGTACCGATTTTGCCAAAAAAATCAGATTATGCAATTTGGGCGCAGGTGATGACAGCAGAATATCAGCAACTCTGCAATGATGTGGAACAAGGTGTGAAGACTGTCATCAATAGCTATGGTGCAACTAATCCCGCCGAGTTTTTTGCCGTCGCCACAGAAACCTTCTTTGAAAAACCTCACCAGTTGTTACAGCAGCATCCGCCATTGTATGAGCTACTACAACGCTATTATCAAGTTAACCCTCGGCATTGGTAATGGGTAATTGGTAATTGGTAATTGGTAATTGGTAATGGGTAATTGGTAATTGGTAATGACGCTCGTTCGCTCTTAGCACAGAACACTACTTTTGGAGGGGGTTTGGGGGACGCAACCGTCACCCAATCGGGGGCTTGGGGGAGAATCCCCCAAATCTGTCGGCTTTTTCAACAAGTTATAAATCAATCTCTAATGATCTTAACTAAGGTATGACTTACTGCCAGATGGCAAAAGACCTCACTCAGTTGAAGAAACTAGCTGATTATGAATGGTTGCAAGAACCAACTGCTGCTGTCCTACAACAATCGCTCAAGAATTTGGAATCTGCTTTTAAAAACTTCTTTACAAAACGTGCTGGATTCCCTAAATTCAAGAGTAAACACGTCTTACAGTCAATTCGTTTTCCTGAAAGCTGCTCAATTAAAGACGGCAGCTTAAAACTTCCCAAACTTGGATTAGTTAAAGCTAGTCTCTCTAAGAGTGTCAATGGCAAAATTAAATCCGTAACTGTTTTCAAAACAAGCACAGATAAATATTTTGCGGCCATACTGTTCGAGACTGACAAGTTAACCACAGCAAAACAAGGGAAGATATCAGGAATCGATCTTGGGCTAAACAGTCTAGTAACTGTTTTTGATGGTGAAACCTGTCATAAAATTGACCCAATTAAGCCCACCAGAAAATATGCCAAACGACTACGAATTAGACACAAAGCTTTGTCTCGTAAAGTTAAAGGGTCTAACAATAGGCGTAAAGCGGTTAAAGTAGTTGCCAAAGTTCACGAAAAAATATCTAATACTAGGCAAGATTTTCTCCATAAACTCTCAAGAAAGTTATGTGATGATAACCAAGTCATAGTAGCTGAGAACCTTTGTGTTAAGGGATTAGCTCGTACCAAGTTAGCCAAGTCGATACATGATGCTGGTTTTGGTATGCTGCTTAATTTCATCAGCTACAAACTAGAAAGAGAGGAAGGTAAATTCATTCAAGTTGACAGATTTTTTCCCAGTACAAAGCTTTGTTCTTGTTGCGGATATAAGAATAATTTAATGAATTTAAGTATCCGTGAGTGGATTTGTCCAAGTTGTCAGGCAACTCATGACAGAGATGAAAACGCATCACGGAACTTGAGGGCAGAGGGAATGAGAATACTGTCAACAAATACGGTAGGACATACCGAATTTCAAGCTTGTGGAGAAGCAGTAAGACTCGTTGGTACTTGTACCAAAAAGCGTGCTTCTAAGAAGCAAGAATCTCCCGCCACAGCGTAGCTTGGCGGTGAGAGTGTCAAGAAAACAACATCTCAATGAAGCACACCCGACAAACTAAAATTTGTATCTCTTAATAAATCAACCAACTCCCCACAATGCTTGAGTATAATTCAATACTATAATTTTGCATTGAGAGAATCCGCTCATGGATAAATCAATTATTCAGTTGGTTGACGAATTACCAAACGATAATATTACTGTCAAGGTTGTTAAGGCTCTTGATTATGTCGCCCCTGGAGAGTGGAATAACCTGGTGGGCTTTGACAATAGCATCCGTGCAATTACTGGGGAAACTGACGCTAAAGTTATTCAGCAAATTCGCGATCGCGCCGTTTCTCTTTATCAAGATCCGCAAAATGGCTATCAGACAGCAATTAAACTGTATCAAACTATCGATAAAGCCGACACAGCGATGGCTACAGCAGCTTTAGCGAACAAAGTTGGTGAAAAAATTGGTTTTCTCTCGTTTTTAAGTAATATTACTCCTAAAGCAGACGTAACTCAAACTATAGATTTAGTTCTAAAAATTGCTGTCGAAATCATCGCCTTCTCTAAACTAAATGGTATTCCTAGTCCAAACCCCCAAGCATTTGCTAAATCTCTCGCTGACAACTATCAAGGTGCTTCCCTAATGCGGATGGTAGCTTTAGTCTGCATAGATGGAATGCTACCTTTAGGCCCCAATTTTCTCAGCAAAATTCACAACATTATTAGCGGTGCTGATGCCAGCATCGTCACTCAAAATCCTGTGTTCTTAGCAGTCAACAACTTTTTGCCAGGTAATAACCCTGGTGAAAAATTTGGCTTTATTACTCAGGCTTTTAACTCCGTGCAAGGCTGGATGAATGACTTAGTAGCGAAGACAGGTTTAACTCCGCAATCCATTTCTAGCCATTTAGGTAATTTTATTCAGATTGCTGATGATAACTTAGATTTCGTGGCTGCATTCTTAGATCAAACCACCAATTACTACGAGCATACAGGAATTCAAACAGTAGCTCGTACCTTGATTTTGCGATCGCACTCTTTAGTTAAAGCTGAAACTCCATCACCAGCACAACAGCCACGCCAAGATACCTCATCGGCTGCGAAGTCAGATACTAGTCAATATGCAGTCAGCAAAACCGTAGAAGTCTGGGATGGTGATGAAGAAGATTGGTATAAAGCCACAATTGAGAAAGTCGAAAATGACCAATTCTTTGTTAATTACATTGGCTATGGTTCATCCTACAACGAATGGGTGGGCGAAGATGAGATTCGGGTTCGCGAACATGGCACATCTGATGACAATGGCTATGCCGTCAGCCAAAAAGTCAAAGTCTGGGATGAAGACAACGAAGATTGGTATTCTGCAAAAATTGAAAAAATTCAAGGTCAGCAATACTATGTGCATTACTTAGATTACGATTCATCTTATGACGAGTGGGTAGATGCGGAAGAAATTAGATAATTCGTAATTAAGAAATCTTCGGTTGCTCAGATCCCCGACTTCTTCAAGAAGTCGGGGATCTTTTTATTTATACTAAGTTAAGCTAAAACTAATATAGGATACAGCACCATGAGGGTTTGATCGTGTTAAGTGGCATTAAACAGCAAGTGGTCGTTGGCAAAGATGGCAAAATCGAGATTCAAACATCTGAGTTAGCAGAAGGAACTGTTGTTGAAGTGATTGTTTTAGTTGCACAAGATGTTGTTGAAACAAATACTAACCAATTTATTCAACAAGATGAGACAGAATATTTGCTGTCTAGTGAAGCCAATCGTTACCGCTTGATGGCCGCTATTCAAAACATTGAAACAAAGACCAACTTGGTCAGTTTTACGCCCGAGGAATGGAATGAAGAATATAACATTCGCTCCTGAGGCATTTGAACAATTCAACGACTGGGCAGCAGAAGACAAGAAAATTCATCGCAATATCATCACCCTGATTAACGATATTCTTCGACAACCATTTACTGGACTTGGTAAACCTGAGCCTCTAAAGCATGAACTGAGCGGATATTGATCACGACGAATTACGGATGAGCATCGTTTAGTATATGAAGTGACTGAAACTGAAATCATCATTTTGAGTTGTCGATTTCACTATGATGACTGTAGCAGTTTGCGATCGCTTCCAAGTATCACAGTTATGAGCGATCGCTCTATTTGTAACCAGATAAAAGAGCGATGCCCAAGGCAAGCCGCTATGCGTCTACGCCAGCATCATACAGTTAACCGATTAAGGTGAAACAACAGAGGTTTCCTTAGCATTGTTGTTTGCACCATTCAAAGCTGTAACTACAGTACTTTCAGATGAAGATTCAGATTTCTTAGAACGGCGTGATGAACTCTTGCGTGGCTTACCTCCCGCCTGGAGATATTGCAAACTACCTTTGCCATAATTGGTTGCTACACTCATTAACATCTTTTCGGAATAGCTATTTAATTCTTCTTCAATTTGAGAAATACGATCTGCCATTTCATCTAGGGTAGAGAGTAAATTATTGTAGTTTGATAGCTCGTTTTGCAAACTTTGAATACGGCTGTCGTATTCTACCAAATTCAATCCCTTGCCAAAGTCTAGTGTCGGGCTAATCCAGCGCATTCCAGCAACTCGCTGTACAGCTTTTTCGAGATTAGGTGAACTGCGTTTTGGTCTCACCATAAAATACGCTCCTGAAGAAAATTAGAGGATTACTGCGTATAATCTAGCCAATACAACAATAAATCCCTATGAGAAATAATTCGGAAAATTAACCGCTAATTGACATCAATATGATTATTTTTACTTGTTTATACTGAATTTTTTAAAATGAGAGGCTTCAATGTCGTATTGAGAAGCTTCAATATCGTATTGAAAGGCTTCAAAGTCGTATTGAGAGTCTTCAATGTCGTATTGAAAGGTTTCAAAGTCGTGTTGAGAGGCTTCAATGTCGTGTTGAGAGGCTTCAATATCGTATTGAAAGACTTCAATATCGTGTTGAGAGTCTTCAAAGTCGTATTGAAAGGTTTCAATATTGTGTTGAAAAGCTTCAATGTCGTGTTGAAGTATTAGATGATAGGTTTCCCTAACTTAACTCGACTTATACCGTTTCTTTGTGAAGCTGCATATATTTACCCCCCGGCTACGCCGTCCCCCCTTGGCAAGGGGGGACTACAGGGGAGTCTTGATTATGTGCATCTTCATACAGAATTGGTATTACAGCGAAGGCGATCGCTCTACCTCATCGGTAATCAACTCAGCAGTCTGCCAGCGGAATTTGGACAATTGGTCAACTTGGGATCGCTCTACCTCTGGGGTAATCAACTCAGCAGTCTGCCGAACAGTTTATAAAATTGAAAATATTTTAATTATCTCAAGAAAGTTTAGCCTACCTGGAAAGAATTATTAAAGATGTCACCACAAGAAGATTTAGGAGAAATTGACGAATGACCAAGCAACAGTTTGATGTCTTTCTGTGTCACAACAGCGAAGATAAGCCAGCTGTTATTGAAATCGCTCAACAGCTTCGGAAAAACAACCTCAAGCCCTGGCTCGACGTATGGGAACTCCAGCCCGGTGCGATTTGGCAATTTGCCCTGGAGCAGCAGATTGCAAGTATTGGGGCAGCCGCCGTTTTTGCTGGGAAGCAAGGGTTAGGGCCCTGGCAGAGTGAAGAAATCTATGCCTTCTTGCAGGAATTTGTCCAGCGCAAGTGTCCTGTTATCCCGGTGATGCTGTTCGATGCGCCCAAGCAGCCGGAACTACCCGTTTTCTTGCGTAATCGCCACTGGGTCAACTTTCGGCTCCAAGACCCTGACCCTCTGGTGCAGTTAATTTGGGGCATCACGGGACAGAAACCAGCATCAACAATCGGTAGCCTAAAATTTGAGAATTCGCTGACTTCCGATAGCGGGATTGACTACAGCCGATTGCGCGATCTGCTTCAGGCTCAAAATTTTAAAGACGCAGATTATGAAACCTTTCTACTAATGCGAAGAGTAGTCTCAAAAGAGAGATATGTAAAATATGACGAATGGATTAAGAACAGTGATGCGCGCAAGTTTCCGTGCAGTGACATCAAAACGATTGATCGGCTCTGGGTTAAGCACAGCGATGGGAAATTTGGCTTTAGCGTCCAACAGAAAATTTATATGCAATGTGGTGCAAAGCTCGACGGCAAGTATCCAGGTGGAAAGATTCTAAAGGAGTTTGGTTATCGCGTTGGTTGGCGCATAAGCGATGGCATAACAATTGACATTGAGGATGCAACGTATAATACCTCTGCTCCAAGTGGACACCTTCCTCTGAAGGGGCTTGGGTATGGCTTCTTCCCATTTTTAGGCTTTGGCTTTCATCCCGGCTCGATCTTCTTTCGCTTACATACTTGTAACTGTAAAAGATAAGTACTTCATTTTTATTCTGACTTTAGGAAAATTGTAGGTTGGGTTGAGGAACGAAACCCAACATTTTGCGGGATTTTGTTGGATTGTCAAAGTATTGCACTTACCGTCATCCAGCCCAGAACTGAAGTTCCGGGCTAATAGTCAAAGTCCACTCAAGTGGACTGAAAATATAGAGCTTAGTCTACTTCAGTAGACTTGAGCTATTAGCCTTGGAATGAATTCCAAGGCGAGATGGCAACGAAGCCAGAGGATTTGTGTGTAGACGATAGCTCCCAACCTGAGAGAGGGGCTGGGGTGTAAAGTAGCAAAATTAGGATGCTCCCAGCTTTTTCCTCAGTTCAACCCTTTTCACACTTCATACTTCAGCCTTTTAGCAAAGCGTTTTTGCCAGATAATCGCTGCCACGTTAGTTATTAAGCAAGTAATTGCCAGCCATAGCAAGATATAAGTCGGCAGCATGACTACACCAATGGCAAACCAAGTATATACGTGCATTACCATGATTAACGCAAAAATACTGGCAAGCCCAGCCGATTGCCACACTTGATGTAATGGGCGATGGATTACAGTCAAGATAATTGTCAATAATGTGGCTAACAAGTTGGCTGGAACAAGAAATGCACAGATACTCACGCAGTTGGCGCGAGAAAACTCAGCTAAAGTGTGAAAATCGAGCATCAAGGTGTGGGGATAATGTTTATATATTCTAACAAATTTAATATATCTAAAAATAATTGAACTTACCTTAGCATAGGCTAAGAGTGAATAAATAGATTGTGTAACATAATTTAAATTAATTAGTGTTATTTAAAATTGTTAATCAAATCATTAATAATTGAATGGTGGGTAATCCCCACCAGCGCGGAATCATCCCATTAAAATCACCGTATCGATCACGTGAATTACACCATTATCCGCTTCGATATCTGCTGCTAAGACTGTGGCATTTTTCACTTCAAAGCCGTCAGAACAATCAATATTAATTGGTGAACCTTCCACAGAAGTAACCGTGCCAAGTTTGGCTAAGTCAGCCTGCAAAAGCTTTCCGGGCACGACATGATATTTTAAAATCCGCGATAGCTGGGGAATATTTTGCACCAAAGTTTGGATAGTTCCTGCTGGTAACTTGGCAAAAGCATCGTCATTGGGTGCGAAAACAGTGAACGGTCCAGGACTTTTTAATGTTTCTACTAAACCAGCAGCTTGTACAGCTGTTACTAAGGTTTTAAACGCGTCATTACTGACTGCAATATCTACAATATCAGCCATGTATTTCACCTATATTTGTGTACATCCTCTTAAAGGATAGTAAACCATTTTTAAGTTTTATTACACAAGTCGAGCGAAAATTGGATGTAAATATATAACACGTAAACACAGAGTGCATTTTTGTTAGATATACCTTTATGATCATCATAGAAAAATCTCTTTGTAGGCAAAATGTCCGAGCGTAGTTACGCGATTTTGGGAACTGGTGCATTAGGTGGTTTTTATGGTGCCAAGCTGCAAAAAGCTGGTTTAGATGTCCACTTTTTGCTGAACAGTGATTATGAATATGTCAGTAAATGCGGTTTGGTTGTCGAGTCAATAGATGGTGATTTCACTCTGACTCAAGTCAACGCCTACGATGATGTCGCAAAAATGCCACAATGCGATGTGGTGGTTGTGGCACTGAAAACTACACAAAACCATTTACTACCGCAGATGTTACCACCTGTTGTCAAGGATAATGGGGTGGTGTTGGTCTTGCAAAATGGACTGGCGGTAGAAGAAGAAGTTGCCAAAATAGTTGGCAATGTCAATATTATTGGTGGGTTGTGTTTTCTTTGTTCCAACAAAGTTGCAGCCGGACATATTCGTCACCTTGACTATGGGCAAATTACCTTAGGGGAATATGCTGCTAACTACGATGCTACGGGGATTACACAAAGGATGCAGCAAATAGCCGCTGACTTTACCAGTGCTGGTATCCCGATGGAATTGACTGAGGATTTACTATTAGGGCGATGGAAAAAGCTGGTGTGGAATATCCCCTATAATGGGCTGTCTGTGATTCTCAACGCCAGAACCGATGAATTAATGGCTAATATCCACACCCGCGAGTTAGTTGAACAGTTGATGTGTGAAGTTAGCGCCGGGGCGAAGACGGCTGGACGGATTATTGCGGATAGCTTTATTCAAACAATGCTGGAGTACACGGTGAAAATGAAGCCTTACCGTACCAGCATGAAAATTGACTATGACGAACGCCGTCCTTTAGAAGTTGAAGCAATTTTTGGTAATCCGTTACGGAAAGCGCAAGCAGCAGGTGTGAATTTACCGCTGATTCAGTGTTTGTATCAGCAGTTAAAGTTTTTGGATATGGGGAATGGGTAATGGGGAATGGGTAATGGGTAATGGGTAATTGGTAATTGGTAATTGGTAATTGGTAATTGGTAATTGGTAATTGGTAATGGGTAATTGGTAATTGGTAATTGGTAATTGGTAATTGGTAATTGGTAAT
>JAVRCF010000008.1:0-153379 GCA_034530935.1 Aulosira sp. DedQUE10
TGCTATCGCTGTAACCCGCCTCCTTCAGGGCTAAGACGGCATTTTTTAGCCCGTCATCAACTGGTAAAATCGGCTGAAATTCTTGCTGTGACGTGGTTTCAGTTTTTTCAACTGGTAAAATCGGCTGAGACACTGTTACCACCTTGTACCCTGGTAGGTCTGGTAGCTGGCACGGTTCGTCATCCACCATGCAACGGTACTTACCAGCCTGTAGCCATTGCACTAAAGTCTCATCCTTCAAGCGTTTGGCATGGTTAACAGCGAACTTACCCAACCTTATATAGCGGAAATTCGAGCGCACTGCACCATCGCCCTCAATGCCTAGCGCTGTAACGCTATCGCTTTGGGATAGCGCAATAATAAACATCTTGGGCTTACGTCCTCTTCTGGCTATCTTCCCTAACCAGTCAGGAGCAATATCGCATTCATCCTTCAGGATGGGAAATTCCTCAGCAATGATACATAAATCCTTTCCGGCGTTCGCCTTGTCACCACCGTTAGCACGAGCAAGGATACGCTCTTGCATTTCCTTGATATCATCTGCCATTGCACTAGAAATATCCCCAAAGTTTCCCCCTTTACCTATCACATTTAAGCCAGTCCACTCGTCAATAGAAGCATCAGGGTCATAAACTTTGACTACAGAATTTGACTGTTGTGCTAGCCATTGAGCGATTGTAGACTTGCCAGTGCCAGTGTCACCAATGATAAGACAATGCTTGCCCGTTATTGCTTCCAAGATGTTAATGGTTTTATCCATTGTCACTAGTGAAAGTTTTTCGCTTTGTGACTCAACACTTACTGCCGCTAGAGGCATTCCATTTAGGGGCATAGCATCATAAAAGCGTTCAAAGTGCTTTACGCCTTGCTCTAACTTTTCACACAGCCAGACGACACCCTTAGCAGCAAATTTGATGATTGATAATGATGTACCAATTGCCATAAAGGCTAATCTTCCACACATCCAACCCGTGAAACGTGCCATAGTGCCAGTACTGGGGAATGGTTGATATACCCATGCATGACGCTCCATTTTTTGCATAGGTATGTCGAGATGGATTAGGTCATTTTGGTTGTTGTTCATATTCGATATCTATTGATAGTTTGAAACGGATTTGTTGGTATGGAAGTGTCAAAAATAATGCTGCCATCGCTAGGCAGCACAGGGAAAAACTCAATCTTATTGTGGGCATAGGGGTGTGTATGAAATAAATGTCATTTTTACTGACATATCTAATGACATTCGGAATGACAGTAAGAATGACATCATTAAATGACATTTATTCGATAGAGGGGTATACTACTTTTGGTGCTGCAAACAGAATATTTCTTTTATCAAAACATCCAATTGATTAGCTATAATCCTTGACTCGTCCTGCCTTTCACTCTTGCCTTTAAATGATGTATTGCTGTGGATTTTATAGAGTCGGCTGCTTAAGTTTTGGAGTATAGCCGACTTCACCCTCAAGTGTGCTTCTTTTTCTGCTGTTGGCAGTGAAGTAAGCATAGCGAAATGTTCTATCGATGACTGGTAACTGTTCATATTAATGGTTAGGGTTGGCGGGATTTGAACCTGTTAGGAACGCTGCTAATTGTTCTACTGGTGCTTCATAGATATGCACGTCACCATTCGGCTGTGTTTCTTCTACGATGACGTGCTTATCATCTATCAGATAATCATCGGTGTATTCAGTCGTTTGTGGCATGTTTCCTTCTTTTATTAAATTGGTGATTTGATATGTCCTTGCGTGTTTTTAGATGGGGTAGGGCGGGGAAAATCCGTCGTAAGTCTCTGTCGCAGTTGCGGTCAGCATTTCGTCGGTAATGAAACGCCTTAGTGAATCTTCGGTTTCGTCAGGAGCATCCCACTTATTGAGGATATCAATCATGCGTGAGTTGATTCCCACGTAAGCGTCGTAATAAGCTAGGAGTCTGTAATATTCATCAGTATTAACAGACTTGTGTTCCGAGAGGGCTTCCAAGAGATAACGATGCTGTGCTTCTACGCATGACTTGAAGTGCATCAAGGTTATTTTCAAATCATCTGTTTGGATAATAAGACTTCTCATTTTATTTACCTTAATTGAAGTGTCCTAGCTCTATTGCCCTTCTAGTATCCGGTCTAATAAAAAGGAGCCTAGCCTAAAATAATAAAGGCTCATATCATGATGAACATATTTCATCGCTCTCCAGTCCTGACTCTCGGCTTCATTCAAATCATTAAGTTCATCAAGGCATTCCATCATTGCGCTTATTTGAGAGGATACAAACTCTCTCTTAAAATTAGCATCCATCCTGTTTTATTCCTTAGTAGATTCCTTCCTTGAACTCTTGGCTCAACGCAATCTTGTTAAGAGCTATTGTCCCCTCCTGAAAGAATTTTTTCATTTCCGTTATCATTTCCCTGCGCTCTTCCTCTGTAATAGAACCATTAACCTGTTTAGACCTTAGTGCATCTATCCTGTTACGTCTTTGTAGCGCCATACGAGAATACATAGCTGCTGCTTCTGCATGAGGTGTCTTATTCGTAACTACCCCTCTAGATAAATGGGAATTTATTTCTTTGAGTTCTCTACCCTGTTCCGTCATCGAAACCATTTTTAGGCATTGATGATGGGTTCCTTTGAAACAATAGAATATTCTTCCCGTCATTTGTTTCTCGTTCAAAATGAGATAGTTGGAACGACCATTTTGAACAACGTAATAAGTTTCTAAGTGAGATACATTCCTAGTCATTACAGCACCACCTTATAACAACGACCGCCTGCTACAAAATCACTCTTGCAAGTATGGAGTGATGCAAATTTGTTCCGCGCCACTTTAATGAATACCCCGCCACTACCATCGGCTGCTAGTGCAAAAAGTCCATACAATTCCAGTGATTCAAAATTAGTAGGTGAGGTATCTATCTTTGCAGCAATGGCTAACTCGTCCAGTGAGCCAGCGTTAGCGGTGGGGAGCGCACCGTATTGTCGGCGTGTTCTAGCGCGCTTCTCTGGTTTTGCACTGCCAGCGCCATTGCTATTGATTGCGAGTTCTTTAGTTGTGTCCATTCGGTATATCGATAGTATCTGTTAAGTGCTGATACTATCGATAACACATGATAGTGTAGAAAAGCAAGAGAGCTTACCATAAAATGTAGGGTGACACCTGCTAGGAGGTTTACATGGTGATGGCTAAAAGCCCCAAGATTACAGTGGTTCTACCTGATGAGGATAAATCGCAACTAGAAAAAATAGCAGCAGATGAGGGGAGAACTATCTCTAATCTGGTAGCGCGTATCCTTCACCAGTGGCTAACAGAGAACATCCAATTGACTGATAAGTAAAATATTAAATATATAACTGTAGGAGATAAGCCCGACTTATACCCCTACAGTCCCTTAAATATGCCATTAAACGTGTCAGTAAATATGTCATTAAACATGACATTCATTCTAGGACAGGGGTATACCAATATCACCCACGTCACCCAAATATCTCTTAGCAATCATATTAGGTGAATTGCCTACCCACTTGGCTATCATCGTGCTATCAACCCCGGCTTTTACCAGCAGTGTTATGCACGTATGCCTCATCTGGTAAGGGTTTCGGTACTCGATGTCATCCAGTGATTCTATTACCTTCCTCCATGCTCTATTAGCAAAGTTGTGCCAGTCAATCAACCCGCCTTTCTTAGCAGGAAATATGAAATCATCAGGGGAACACTTTTCAGGTCTGATGGATAGCACGATATTTTCTATGCGTTCATTCATGGTGATTGGTCGCCGATTTTGTGTCTTGGTGCCAGCTTCAATTTCTCCGCTAGCAGTAAGTTTCTGTTGAAATGTTATCCGTTTGCCCTTAATGTGCTTCCACTGCAAAGCAAGTGCTTCCTCTGGACGGCAACCAGTGAGAAACAAGAACTCTACTAATGGCGTGTAATAGCAGTAATTATCACTATTCCTAAAAGCATCAATAATAATATCTCTCTCTTGCAGGGTAAATGGGTTTATTTCGTCACTATTGCCTGAATTCTTGGTAGTTGGAATGAGTTTTCTTAGTCCTTCAAATGGGTTACTTTGCAATAGTTTTCCAGCTACACCCCATTTACAGCAAGCGTTAATCAGCTTCAACTGCTTTTCGATACTACTAGTGGATGTCCCTTTATGGTCACTCACCAGCCAATTGATGATGTCTGTTGCTTCCTTGACTAGCTTGTATGGACATTTAGCTAATTTGTTTTTGATGAGTCGGTAGTCAATTAAGCTGTTAGACTTCAATGTTTTGGACTTGAAAGCAGTGTAGTCCCCAAACAGAGTTGACAGGTTGACTGCATTAACCGAATCTCGTTCAGCAAGAATACGCTTTGCTTCCTCCATATCCTCAAGGGCTTCCCTAGCGGTTCTCCCTTTCATCGCCGTGGTGGGTTTGTACTTTGTAAGGGTAGGGTCAAAGTATCCCGTGATGCAATCCTGGTATATCTTGTTGGCGACTTCTTCGGCTTTAGCAAGTGCCAGTTTGTCGCTGTAGCTACCACCGGGAACTGGATTAAAGCTGTAACGTTCGCCGTTGTAAGTGAACCGAAGGATTATTGCGCCGTTGTTGCTACGGGGGATGATTTCTCTCATGGCAGGTTGTCTCACTGGGTACGTTGGTGAGATTCTGGCATAAAACTGACATAAAGGAAAGTCCTAAAACTCGTGTTTGATATAAAAACCCTTTTCCTACAAGCATCACAGGAGTATTTGAGTGAGGACTGAAAATCCTCGTGTCACCAGTTCAAGTCTGGTTCCTGGCATTTTCAAAAAACCCTTGAAATCGTTGGATTTCAAGGGTTTTTTGGTATCTCATACCTAAAAATTAGTGAACAAATGTTCAGTTTTTATGCCAATTTTGGACATTTTTGGATACCTTTACAGACAAATTGGGTGTAAAAGAGCTAGAGTAGAGGATTAATTACACCTTTTAAACCTATGTTCTCCAAAACTCCTACAGGACGAGCATCTAAGGGTTCTGTATCAATCATTAACTCTAATGAACGGTTGCAGTTACGGTTTAGATATCAGGGTAAGCGTTAATTTTCGGTGATGCTCCTTGGACAAATAAAGAACGTCTGTCCGATTTTGATATCAAAGAGCTGATTGAACATTTCTCTACTGTGGTGCTGTCCCTAGCTAATGTTCCTGAAGATGAATTAGGTAATGCTTACGAGTATTTAATTAAACAATTTGCTGATGACAGTGGACATACAGCACAAGAGTTTTACACCAACCGTACAGTTGTACATTTAATGGTGCAGATACTTGCACCGAAATCTGGCGATCGCATTTACGATCCTACCTGCGGTACTCGAGGAATGTTGATTTTGGCATTGGCTGAGGTGAAGCGTACAGGTGAAGAACATCGCACCTCAAGCTTTACAGACAGGAACGTAATCATATGACTGCTTCTATTGCTCGCTTTGCTACAGTTGCTACTTTAGAGGAAATTGCCGCCCAGGACTATAGCTTGTCCATCCCGCTTTATGTGCGGCAAAAAACAGTCAATAGCCAAACTGAGGAAAGACACTGGCGGAAGTTTAGGCAGACTGGGAACAGGGTAGTAGAGCTTTTTGGCAAGAAATGGATGCCTTAGTTGATATGTTGGATTCCTTGTAAACTAATTTATTTACTGGAATGGTAAAGTATTACCTAAAACCTACTTGACAATAGTATAAAAAATTTATTTACCAAAATGGTAAAGCATCATTGATGTGATATGTTCTCTGGACATAACAAATTTGTTTACCAAAGTGGTAAACTTGTATTAGTCTACTAACGCATGGAAATTACTTTCGCTGACAGCAAACTGCAAAACCTATGCGAGCAAGAAAAACTAGCGCAAAGAAAATTGGGTGCAAACTGTGCCAAGAAATTGATAACCCGATTGGCAGATCTTGCTGCTGTTAGTTGTGTCACGGAATTAGTTATGGGTCGTCCCCATCCCTTAAAGGGAGATCGGGCAGGTGAATTTGCAGTAGACCTAGAAGGTAGTAAACGACTTGTATTCAAGCCAGATCACGACCCCATCCCCTTGAATGAGGATGGAAGCATTGATTGGTCAAAAGTCACTGCTGTTTGTATTGTTTTCATCGGAGATTACCATGATTAAGACAACCCGTCCCTTTACACCAGATTGGGTTTCTCCCCCTGGTGATACTATCGCTGATTTCTTAGAAGAGCGTGATTGGACACAAGTACAGTTAGCAGAGCGTTTAGGCTACTCCACGAAACATATCAGTCAGCTAATTAATGGCAAAGCACCCATCAATGAAGAAACTGCCATGAAGTTGGAACGGGTTTTAGGGAGTACAGCAGCATTCTGGCTCAATCGGGAAGCTCAATATCGCGCTGCTTTAGCACGGATTGAAGAAGAAAACCGCTTAAAAGGGTGGACATCTTGGTTAGATCAGTTACCAGTCAAAGAATTGATGAACCAAGGTGTAATTCCCAAGTGCAATTTAATTGCCAAGAATAAACCTAGCTTAGTAAAAAAGTTATTACATTTTTTCGGTGTGGCTTCGCCGGACGAGTGGCGAAGTTACTATGCAGGTATGGAAATTTTTTTTCGTCGCACTCGCGATGAACAAAGTGATGTTGCTGCTATTTCTGCTTGGTTGCGTTTAGGTGAAATAGAAGCAGAAAAATTAGACTGTCCCAAATACAGTAAACCAAAGTTTGAAAAAGCAGTGCGGGAAATTCGCTCTTTGACGGTGTTACCACCAGAGGAATTTGAACCACAGATGCAACAGTTGTGCCGAGAAGCAGGGGTTGTACTTGTTTTAGTACCAGCAATTAAGAGAGCGCACGTCAGTGGTGTAGCGCGGTGGCTAAATTCCCACAAGGCATTGATTCAACTTTCACTTTATGGTAAGACCAATGACCGCTTCTGGTTTAATTTTTTCCATGAAGCAGCACATATCCTACTTCATGATAAAGAAAATATTTTTCTGGATGAATGGGACGGTGGGGAAAGTTTGGCATCTGAACCAGAACACGAAGCAAATCAATGGGCGCGAGAATTTTTGATACCACCTGAGTATGAAGTAGAATTACCGCAACTTAAATCTAAAGCTGATGTTGTTGATTTTGCAGAGCGTATCGCTATTCATCCCGCTATCGTTGTAGGTCGGCTGCAACATGATAATTTAATTCCTCCTTCTTGGATGAATGCTTTCAAGGAGAGTTTTTGTTTTTAGTGGGTATAATAAGTACAATATGATACAAGTTAATACGTTAAAACCAGGGTGGTCGCTTCCTCTCTCTAATACGACAGCCAAATCCTGTACCGTTTTTACCTGCCCTATCTTCAGCAAATACAAAGCCTGAATACGTTCTAGGCTTGATGCTGTTTTTTGTTTTCTCAACAGATCATGCAATTCTTCAACTGATTCAGATATTTCTACTTTGATGACTCCAGCCATCTTTGCTCGTTAATATTTATCCCTTAATTATCTGTATCATCTTTTTCGTGAAATGGTATGAGTGGCGGTAACTTTCTTGCTGAGCGATCGCCTAATTTTGTCCTGAAATACAGAATCATGCCAATTTGTTTGCCACAATTAGCTTGGCCCAGACTGATCGTGGAGATAAAAAGTGCAGATAGTTAAACGCAATGTTGAGTTGAGAGTCGATGATAGTTTAATGCGCGTTTATGTCGCATCTCCCAAATCAAGCGGAACTTATCCAGGGATTGTATTTTATAGCGATATTTATCAGTTAGGTGGTGCAATGATTCGCCTTGTGGACTACCTTGCAGGATTTGGCTATGTAGTTGCAGCGCCAGAAATTTTTCACCGCACTGAGCCAATTGGTTACGTCATTGAGCCAGATGACTTGGGTAGAATGCGGGGTAATGACAATGCACGCCGAACTGCGATCGCAGCTTATGATGCAGATACTAATGCTGTCATTGAATTTCTTAAAGCTGATAGTGCTGTTTCTTCAGGACAAATAGGCACTCTCGGCTTTTGTATTGGTGGTCACTTAGCGTTTCGGGCCGCGTTCCAAAGTGAAATTAAGGCAGCAGCAAGCTGCTACCCTACAGGTATTCCCAGTGGTAAGTTGGGTAAGGAAGTCGCTGACACGATCGCACGGGTGGGAGAAATCAACGCTGAGATGCTCATGGTGTTTGGCACTCTTGACCCTCATATCCCAGAAAATGACCGCCAAACTTTAATCAGAGCAATGGAAAATACTGGCATTATTCATCAAGTTCATTTCTATGCAGCAGAACATACATTTATGCGTGACGATGGTTATCGCTATGATTCTGCTGCTGCTACCTCTGCTTGGTCGGAAATCATAGCTTTCTTTGGACGCGTATTTGCAGCCAAAAATTAAGCACAATTAAAACCTGAATGTAGTACGAAGCACTCCTGTATAGATGGTGTCGTTATTACTGTTATGCTCTGGATTAAAAATCACAATCAAACCTGGTGTAATTGAAAGATTGCTATTAACCTGATAACGATATAAAGCTTCTAAATGCAAAGAGGTATCACTATCTATCCGTCTGTCTGGAACAAGATTTGTCGCAGTAACAGCATTCGTGCCAAAGTCATTACCAGTTACCTTCGGCGGTTGTCCAAAGATAATACCGCCTAGATTCCCCTTTTTACCCAAGTCAGGGAAGGCGAAAGTAACTGCCCAGTTCCAAATATCTGCTTGATCGCCGCGATTAACATTAGCACCAGAACTATTTTCTGCGATCGCCTGAGTATATCCCACCCAACCACCAAGGCTAAATTGGGTACTGAAACGATAGTTGGCTTCTATGCCATAGTGATTGGTTGTAGTGTTCACCGGAGTAGTGGCAGTAGAGTTAAAGGGATTGTTAGCGAATGCACTACCATAAGACCCCGAAACGACAACATCACCATCATTGTTAGCACCTCTGAGGTAGGAGTGGGCATAAGTCAAACCCAAGGTAAAGTTTTTGTTGGGCTGAAACGCCAATTGTGCTAAAGCGCCATAACTACCATCAAATAGACCTTTGCCGTCACTCGGATCGCTACCTCTCCTCGCCAGATAACCGCCAGACAAGGTGATTGTGTCACTTAACTTGAAAATCGCACTCACCCCTGAACCTGTATTGCTGGCGGAGGAGGTGTTACTGGCACGGTAAATCGGAGAAAAGCGACCAAATCGAGATAGAGATCCAATTGGCGTGGAAAAGAAGAAGGGGTTAATAGTGTTGAAGTTGTCGTAGAATTCTCCACCAATGGCATCAACAATCACGTTGAGTTGCTCGCCGATCGGAAAGCGATAATATAACTTGCCCATCTGAATACTGTTGTCAGCATTATTTGTCGTATCCCAGGATGTGCGAGTCATATTTGTACCTGTGACAGCACCACTAAAAGCAGTGGTGTTGTTAGCTTCTAAACGGGTAAATAATTGGTCTTTACCAGTGAAACTTGTAATCAGGTTGAGTCGGATGCGATCGCTAAAAATTGCTCTATCTTGTAGTCTTCTTCCTCCTGATGCCGCATACTGATTGTTTTTGAAAGCTTCTCTGGTTGCGCCTGCGGGCCTAGCATTGATTTCGTTCCAAACATCTGAGTTTAAAGCGCGATCGCCACCAAACACACTGCCAAGACTGAAAATTACCTCTCCATTCAACTTCGTAGTGGCAGAAAATTGTTGATTCTCTAAGATGGCTGTACGACCTTCCAAGCCATCCAACCTTCCCCGCAATTCTACTAATCCATCAGCAAACTCTTGTTGCAATTTTTGCAATGTTTCTAAATCTTGCTTAGTCACTAAGTCAGTTGTTCCAGTTGCAATCAGTTCATTGACTCTATTCAGACAAGCATTCAAACCCGCCGCGAATTCATAGCGAGTCAGCGCCCGATTTCCTCGGAAGCTGCTGTCTGGGTATCCAGCAATACAACCATAGCGCTCAACCAAAGACTGTAAAGCTTGAAAAGCCCAATCTGTTGGTTGCACATCAGAAAGTTGCGATACTGATGTCACCTGCTCCATCACAGCGCTTGGTTGTGTGCTGTTGTCATCTGGAACCTGTTGGACTTGTGCCGATAGTTCTGCCTGTGACTTATTTAGTTGGGTATCAGCTTGTAATTGCTTGCTATTTCTTACCACCGGAGCCGCTGATGCAGCCTTCGCTGTGATCGTACTAGCTACCAGGAGTAACAACGAAGTCCGCAGAAAAGTAGACATTGACCTCACACCTCAAATATATTTTACCCAACCTAATTGGTAAATTTTTTAATATATTTACCTGATAATTTGCTTTTGTTCCAACTTTATTGGTAATAAATTTATACTAGTAAATTTGATTGGTATGTAGCATAAGATACGAATTTTGCAATTCCAAACCAATTATCTAGAAAGTGGATAACATCTAAAATTCTTAGCCAGAGAGTAATCTGATTTATATGGCTTACTCTTTGGGTAATTTGGTAATTGGAAGCCTTTAATACCAAAAACTCTACTCAAGTGGAAAAATATGCCGCGTTCTGCTCGTTACATGGCATAGCATCACCAATTTACTTGGTATATTTTTGGTTATCTTGTAGGATTTTACCAAGCATCAATTTTCTCAAAAAAATTTTCGGCGTGCAGTTTTCCTATGAATAGAAGACGAATTCTTGCCTTAATTAGTACAGCAGTTGCTAGCTTGCTAGTATCCACTAGTTTACCGACAGCCGCTCCCTCACCCGTACTAGCACAGTCACAGTCCAACCTCCTTGTGTCTGCCGCCGCCAGTTTGAAAGAAGCCCTCGAAGAGATGAAGCCTCTTTACCAACAAAGTCAACCAAATACCAACATTAATTATAATTTTGGGGCTTCTGGTGCTTTGCAGCAACAGATTGAGCAGGGTGCGCCCGCAGATATCTTTATTTCGGCTGGTAAAAAGCAGGTAGATGCTTTAGAAGAAAAAGGACTCTTGCTAGGAGGAACTCGTTCTATCCTTGCAAAGAACCGTCTGGTTTTGATAGTACCTAAAAATGTTGTGGGCATCACTAGCTTCTACAACCTCAAAGACCCCAAAATTAAGAAAATTGCGATTGGTGAACCTAGGAGTGTACCCGCAGGACAATACGGTGAGCAAGTCCTTCAGAAGCTCAAACTTTTGCCACAAATCAAGTCAAAATTGGTCTACGCTAACAATGTACGTCAAGTACTGGCATCTGTAGAAAGTGGTAACGCTGACGCAGGTTTAGTTTACATCACTGATGCCAAAATCTCAGATAAGGTAAAAATTGTGGTGGCGGCTGACGAAAAATATCATTCTGCGATTGTTTATCCACTAGCAGTCCTTAAAAGCAGCAAAAACGCTGATGCTGCCAAGGAATTTGCCAAATTTCTATCTAGCAGTCAAGCTAAAGCGATACTCCAAAAATACGGCTTTATTCTGCCTTAATTTGCAATACCAGGTCTTTTTTCTGGAAAAACAGCAGCTATTTATAGCCTGAAATACTTACTCATCAGGTTCGGATAAGCAATTTTCATCTCTGTTGTGCTTTGACAAAAGGGTAAGGGGGAAATGAATTTAAACCTTTCCCCCTTTACCCCTTAACCGAAACGTATTTTGTCCACTCCTATAGATAAATTCATCAAAAATTTTCTACTTGGAGTATTGATAGATAGTAACCTGTTGACACCGCTAGCTATGCTTTTTGGGAATGTCGAGGGGTTCAAGGTTGGGTTGATGATTTATGTCTTATCTAGCTTATTGGTGCAAGAACTAAATCCGCGATCGCGCAGTTTCAAAAGACAAAATTCACATGATCAACAATACCTTTAAATTGAAGAGCGACGGGAAAGGTTTTGTCTAGTACAAAAAGGATAGCGTCGCAAGTTCTGGCTGATATTGCCTTTTTTGCCTTCAAACACTATGAAATGCTTCACCAGTTCCAAGAAGCGCCGCTTGTCAAAAATGCCTTGAATTAGTACCTCTAGCTCAGTTTCTCCGGGAGCGGGAAAATCTTCGCCGTCAATAGTGCGCCAAGGTAAAAAGTCTTGCCAATCGGAGGTTAAAGTCCCAACTCGTGCGCGATTTCCACAAGCAATTACTAGAAATGCATTGTAGGAAAACAGCGTTGGTATCTGTTGTTTGTAAATCTGGAGTCGTTGATAAGCTTGCTTTAGGGTAGCTTTTTCATTGTTGGAGTGAGTCCAGACAATAACGGCTAAGGGCAGTCCGTTAATAAATACAACCACATCGGGACTGCAAGTATAATTGCCCTCAACAACAGTAAATGGATGTATGACTAACCAATCGTTATTTTGCAGATTACATGGATCAATAAGCCATAGTTTATCATTTACTGTTTGCCCATCTCTGTGGTGTGTGATATCAATGCCATCGCTTAACAGTTTGTGAAAGCGACGGTTATTTTCAACGGAAAGACAATTATCTTTGCCAGCCAACTGACAGATAGTTTCTGCGATCGCAACCAATGGTATTGTGGGGTTAATCCTCTGCAAAGCCAAAAACAAGCGATCGCTCAAAATTACTTCACTATCACTATGACGTTGTGCCGGATGCCTAACACAGCCAATGTCTGATTCCAAAAGTACTGTGTAGCCAATCACCTCAAACCAAGTAAGGATAGATGGTGCTGCAATCAATGGTGTCAAGTGCAAGCGGTGGCGAAGCTTTCTAGCAAGGCTACTCGCTCTCACAGTTGCTATTCTTCGTTGTGCCGGATTCATCGGATTAGAAGAAATAATTTTAAGTCAATGTCAATGGTTGGTATACCAGATGGGAGTTATAATGCTTGCCTAGTAATTATCAAAGCTTAGATCTACTATTAAAATTGTATCGGTTGTGCCATTTTTACCAACTAAGATGGTAGAAATGGCATAAATACTGTCTCTAAAATTTTTCGCTTTCTAAATTGCTCGACGCAAGTAAAATTACAAAATTCCCATTGTTCATAGCATCGAATTCTTCAAGAAGTCAATGCTATAAAATTTAACCAATAATTTAGGACTGCTAGAATTACTTTATCCGAAACCAAAAATGGATTTTGGGTGTGAGGGAAAAAAGAGCGATCGCCAGCATTAATTCAAGTGGCACTAGAGAAAAAAATAGGCTGGAACATAACCAAAATATAGCAAATAATATGAAGAGTATTTGCAAGAAATGATTGGTTATTCTTGTGGTGATGCTCAAAAAAACTAAAGCAAGACTTAGGGCAATCGATGAATAGAAAAACGTTAACATTGTGTGTGAGTGATAATGTAAAGAACCCCAAGATGATTGATGAACTGAAAGCAGATCTATGTCTCCCCAGAACGCTAGAACCGCTACCGATCTATAACACCGCAATACCTCCAGAATATTGTGGAATCAGATCATCAGTTCATCAAACAATTGGTTCACCCAGGGATGGGATTTTGTTTCTTCACCATAGCAAGACGAACATCAGTCAAAAGTTAGTTCGCTATTGACAATGGTTGTTCCAATTGCAACTGATTTGATAACTTTTCGGTTTTTCTTTGGATTGCGAACCTAGCCTCAGAATCCCTAATCCCAAATATCAAGAGTTATCACTGTTTCCCTATCAGGTAAAGCTTCGCATACCAAAGGAATATGATACTATCTCGTTTTGGGTTTTTGCAGGTGCATCCCAATTTCTTAGTTACAAAAAGCTGCATTGGATTTGCTGACACAAAAGCATAGTTTTTGATCTTAGGTTCTACTTAATTCCTTTTGAAGACCTTTTTACTTTTGCTCTTTTGATTCCCTATATAATTACCATAACATACATATTGCCAAATTACTTGCTAATAGACAAAATTCTTGCTTTAGAAAATCTAGTAATGCTCAACTTTTGCTTCCTCTGGCTCGAAAAGCAGATTACCAATATCAAATAAAAGCTGCATAGTCCCTCGGTAGCCAACTTTGGTAGACTGGTTATGACCTAAACGGTCATAAATGGGGATTCCTTGACGATAAAGTGGGATTTGTAGGCGTTTAGCGATCACAGCTGCATGAGAATTAGTAATCAGTAGATTTGACCCCACTGCAAGTTGCTCAAAGTCCTCCAAATCACCGATAGTCACGCTAGTAATAGGAAGTTGTTCAAGCAGAGGGGAGCGTGTTGTGGTAACGGCGGAGTGAATCTGAACTCCCATCGATTGCAAAAAACAAACTGTTGAATAAAGTAAATCTGGTTCCAATGCTAAGGAGACTCGTTTCCCACCAAAGTAAAAGTGAGCATCTAGCATAGCATCTTGTAGTTGCAGGCGTTGGTGACGGTATTTCTCTGGTACGCTAACACCACTGATATCTGCCAATGCTTGCAGAAATTTATCAAAAGCTTCTAAACCCAACAGTGTGTCAAATACTTCGTAGGGTGTGCAGAACTTCTGTGACAAGATTCGCGCTGCACCGCGCATACTCTCGCCTAGTGTTAACGTGAACACAGAATTAGGGATAACTCTTAATTGTGGCAGAGTTGTACCACCAGATGTAATCAAACTGTGCTGCTGATCTAAGCGACTGTTGAGTAAGCCAGACAGATCTGGTACAACGATAGGCTTCAAACCAAAAGCAGTGACAATTTCTTTAATCTCTTGCACATCACCAGGAGTAAAAGCAGAACTAGCCAAAATTGTGATTTGCTTGGGACAACAATTTTGTTTGTTGGTTGTTTGGGGAATTTCCTTAACTATGCTTTCCACAGCTGCGGCAAAGCCATCTTGTAATGTACCCTTAAAATCTGGTGTCGAGACTAAGTAAATCGGCACTTGGGCCAGTTCTGGATAACGTTGGCGCATATCTTTGAGCAGTCGTCCCATGTCATCCCCTCTGGTTTCCGTCAATCCAGTAGTACACAAACCAATCATTTTGGGTTGAGATATCTGCACCAATTTTGCGATCGCTTTTTCAATATTTTCCTCACCACCCAAGATAGTGGAAACTTCTGTCATTGCAGTACTAGATAGGGGAATCACCTTACCTAAATGCATTGTTAAAACGACCTTTGTAAAAGCACTACAGCCTGGGGAACCATGTAACATTGGCATGATACCCTGCAATCCTAAAAAAGCTAAGGTTGCACCTACTGATTGGCTTTGTTTGAGAGGATTAACTGCAACTGATGTACTTGTGATGCTAACAATCGCCATAATTTAACCTTGAAAGAGACTCTAAACGGACAATAGGCAGCAGTTTCTTCCTCATCCCCCTCATTGGAGCTAAACTTAGCCCCAAGGGGCTGGCTTACGTACTTGCTCCCAGACAGGGCTGTAGAGAGTTGCATACAATTCTTGTGCTACGCTGATAATCCCTGCATAACTTGTATATGCATATTTGCGTTCATGATTTATGTCTAAAAAAGGAATTTCGGCTTGTATAGCCGTAGCTTGATAGTTATTGCTGGCAATTAAAATATCGGGTTTAGATTCGTTAATTATTTGATTAATTTCTGTTGATAATATTTTGCTATTCTCACCTAACAAACTTTGCATTCTGGCTATCTCATCTTGACTAATTTTTTTAGTGCTAGTAACGGTAACTACTATTTCCAAGTGTTGAATTGCGGAAAGGATTACCCAACTGTTCAACTGTGAAATATCAATTAAAATCCGCTTATCTTGGAGACGAGGACGATAAAAAGCAAGTTGATTTTTTAAAGCAGCAGTTTCTTCACCAATCAAATTTTCCGTGCGTGCTTGTAAATCAGAATCACCTAATTTAGCAGCAATATTCCTGAGACAATTGTTTAGATTTTCTACACCATAGAAAGACTCTGTGATGTAAGGAATATCAAAACGCTCTGACATCTGTTTTGCCATTTTCAACATGGCTTTTGCAGAGCTATTAACGACATTGAGCTTGGCACGGTGGGCGTAACAGATTTCCTTGTACCGAGCATCACCTGTAATTTTTGCGATCACTCGAATACCTAATTTTTCTAACAGTGGTAAGATATTCCAAATATCACCACCAATATTATATTCACCAATCAAATTGATATCGTAAGGTGTCGTAGTATCAGGTTCGGCAGTGCCAATAACGTGTTCTAACAAAGCTTCACTAGCAAGGCGAATACCCTGATTTTTGTGTCCAACAAATCCAGGAGAATCTACAGGAATAATTGGTGTTCCTGTTGTTTGGGCAGCCGCTTTGCAAGCTCCATTGATATCATCACCAATGAGAGCAGAAACGCAAGTTGAATAGACAAATATGGCTGCGGGTTTGTATCGCTTTTGCAATTCTAAAATAGCTCTGTACAGCTTTTTTGCACTACCAAAAATGATATCGCTCTCATCCATGTCAGTTGTAAAGCAAGTCTTGTACATGAGAGAGCCAGAAGATAAACTGTCACGACCACCCCAATAATTACCAATACAGCCATTTGGCCCGTGGACTAAATGAGCTGCATCAGTAATGGGCACTAGGGTAATCATTGCACCATCAAAGGCACAATCGCAAGTATCTTCAAACTGGGATAATTGCGTGTAGGACTTATCTGTATTTTTATCTGTTGATTTGTTAGGCTGGTCGTTGATTTCTTCAGGACTGGTTTTCATTGCTAGTAATAAGTAGGAGTTGAGGTTTCAAATCGGGTAGGATGAAAATTCTTTTTATTTTCTAGTAATTAAGCACAATAATTTGAATTAGTAATTAAGTTTATGATCAAGATTTTAGCTTTTAAAAATAAATAAGGAATGAGAAGTTTTTTCTTCCCATTCCCTAAAAAATAACCAACCAAATAGAGAAAGAGAAAACAAAAAATCAACTAAATTATTTGCTGTGCAAACATTAACAGATTTAGGCTAATACGGTGTCGGCTATAAGACTACCTCCATATCTTGAACAACAACTGAGGAAAGGATAGGCTGAAATAGTCCACCTAATTGATTAAGCTAGTGAGTGCTAACACCAAGCTTATTTTTTGTCGCTAGTAGCAACGATTTCTACGTTGCCCTTTTTCAGCGCTTCGAGTGCTTCGCCTTCAGCATCTTCTTGCTTCTTGGTAGCTTCTTCTTGAGCGTTGTTTACACCAGCCAGTTTTGCAGCATTTTCTTCACTTTCGAGAATACCGAATTCAATCAGCAACTCTTCTAGTTCGTCCATCTCAATGGGAGTAGGAACCGCAAGATTTTTATTGTTGATAATCTTGTCTGCTAATGTTCGATATTCCGTCGCTTGATTACTATCAGGTGCGTACTCGTTGACAGTCATCCGGCGTAATTCAGCGTGTTGCACGATGTTATCACGAGGGACAAAGTGAATCATCTGAGTGCTTAATCGGTTTGCCAATGTGGTAATCAGTTCGTCTTCCCGGTCAGTTTTCCGGCTGTTACAAATCAGACCACCCAAGCGCACGCCTCCAGTGTGCGCGTACTTGAGAACACCACGAGCAATGTTGTTGGCTGCAAACATCGCCATCATTTCACCAGAAGTAACGATGTAAATTTCTTGTGCTTTACCTTCACGAATAGGCATCGCAAAACCACCGCACACAACGTCACCTAACACGTCGTAGGATACAAAGTCTACGTTTGAGTAAGCACCATTGTCTTCCAAGAAGTTGATAGCGGTGATAATACCGCGACCTGCACAGCCTACTCCTGGTTCTGGACCACCAGATTCCACACATCTGATCCCTCGGAAGCCTTCAATCACGACTTCTTCAAGTTCTAAATCTTCTACTGCACCTCTTTCCGCAGCCAAATGCAGCACAGTTGTTTGGGCTTTAGTGTGCAGAATCAAGCGGGTGGAGTCAGCTTTGGGGTCACAACCCACAATCAGAATGCGTTGGCCCACTTCTGCCATTGCAGCAAGGGTATTTTGGGAGGTGGTAGACTTACCGATACCACCTTTACCGTAGAAAGCTATTTGTCTAATTTTTTCGTCTGACATGATAAGTTATCCTGCAATGGTTTGTTTACTGGGTCGATTTGTTCATGAGGTGTTCACTGTGGAGTGCCAACAGTGACCGGATGTAGAACGTCGCAGGCGGCGTTGGCACTAAGTGCCCGCCGGAGGCGATCGCTCTACAGCAAAAGCAGTTAAAATGCAGAACATATTCAAGTTTTGAGAAGTTTGTCGTGGTCATTAGTCATTGATGTTGTGACCTGACTAATGGCTCGATTTTGATATAGTTGCGATCGCTCAAGCAATATTGCCGTGCAAGTGCTACTTGGTAAAACAATGAAAATGGTGCTAAAAGTTCCAGCAAAAAGCGTTGCTAATCAGAATACAAAATTACATTCTTGTTCTTTGTAACTTTGCGCCTTCTCTGCGAGACGCTGCGCGAATGCGCCTTTGCGTGAGACTATTAATCTTAATCAGCAACGCCGATTTTCCCATCCAAAATTGATATTACGCAGAGTTTTTCCTAAAACCACCCAACCAACAATATTGCAATCAATTCCCAATGGTTGCGACAACTTCCCCGATATTACTTGTGTCATAACCACCGAGAACTTCTAATTGTGAGTGAACTAGCTTATGTCCCAAAGTACTTAGCAACTGCTGTACTGGTGCTTCTTCCAAATATTCTTTGAGAATTACTAAATCGTATCGTGATTGATGCATAGGAACAAATCCTAGCCCAAAGATGGTAGCTACCGATGCCGTACTGATACCTGCGTCAACCATTCCTGATGCTACAGCTTCGCCAACATCCTGGTGGCTTTTAACAATCTGCTCAAACCCATGAATGGCATGGAACGGCACTTGTTCCTGTTGCAGTGTTTGTTCCAAAAGCATCCGACTACCGGAACCTAGTTCACGGTTAACAATAGTTGCTCCTGCATCTACTAAGTTGGTAACTGTTTTAATTCCTTTGGGATTCCCAGACTGTACTAAGAGTCCTTCTTCCCACACTCCCAGAGTAATCATCACTGCTTCCCTTCCGGCTAATACTTCCCTGGCAAAGGGAATGTTATATTCACCAGTTTCCGGATCGTACAGATGCATCCCCGCAATATGAGCTTCGCCTCGGCACAAGCTGTGCAATGCTGCCATGCTATTTGCGAAGTTATATTGGACTCGCAGTTGCGGATGCCAACGTTCGGTTGCTCTGGCCCATAGTGAAATCACAGGGGCACAGCCAGCAATCACAACTGTATTGTGAAGTGCAGCTATATTATCGTCTAACAGCCGGACTCGAACTTTATCTGTAGCTGCCTGACTCACACCCTCAGCGTCGGCAGGAATCATATCTTGGCGAAAAGCATCCTTGCCAATCAAAGGATAAGCTATCCATTGCCCTCCCACCCGTGCCAAACTAAGTCTCATTTGCTGACCAGAAGGAACCTCTTTTGCCAAAACTGCTTCAATTTCCGGTAAATCCTGCTCTAACCAGAATAGATCCTCAACTTGACAACCCAGAGACTTGGCTAAGCGAAGTGTAATCGCCACAGAAGGAGCATATTGTCCCGACTCAACACCACTAATGGTCTGACGGGTAACTCCCGCGATGTTGGCTAAATCTTGCTGGCTCATGCCTAGACGGGTTCTGACTGACTTCAAGTTATTTCGGAGATCGCTATCCTGCTTCATTAGCTGATTTGGCTGAATTTATGCTCTCAATTACAAAAAGCCGTCGCGGATTTAAATGTATCTGCCAATGCAAAAGCGCTGTTCTTTTTTGGGCCTTATTTACAAGCTTCGTGCGTCTTTGCCGCTTTGATTCCCGATATTTCAACAATATCATAAACTTGTGCAAATTTACTTGCGATAGGAAAAAATTTTTGCATAAGATGACTGATTACCAACTAGTGAGAGATGGAAAGCCCTTATCTGTAAACAATTCAGGGATTTTTTGATGAAATACTCTCAAGCTATTTACCAATAAAATTGGTAAATAGATACATATGATACAGTTCCACAGCTGAACTTAGTCTTTGATGGTTGGTAGGCAATCAGTATCATCTGTAGGAAATACTTAGAGCGATCGCACCACATAGGTAGATTTTGAAAAATTCGCGCATAGTGTAACAAAGCTACGCATCTATACCAATGCTATCTATCAGGTTAGCGGTTGTTTGTCTTAATTTATCCATAAAGCTGTGCAGATATCAAAAAAAATTGCAAATTTTAATGTCAGCCAAAGTATTGGAGAGAATCGTGATTACCGAAGAAGACCTAGCCTATCAGTTTACAGCGATCGTCGAGCAAGCCCACCCACGAGTATGGGAGTTGTTGCGTCACTGTTATATCCGCACGATTAATCCTTATTTAACGCGATCGCGCATTCCTCATCCGCCATATATTGGTATTTACTGTCCCGATAAAATTATTACTGCTGTAGCGTCACAGAAAAATTTGCTCAGAGAAGTAGCCATATTTGTGGGATTAGTTGATGTTGTTTGCTTCAATGCCACACATCTATTGCAAGATCCGCTGTCAAGCCTCAAGGAAAATCATCCTCACTTGTGGTTAGACTTGCTTTGGATTTCTACACAATCAAAATGATCAACTTTATTTCTAAATTATTATGTATCAGCCAGTGCATCCAGATGATTTACCTTCATATCGGACAATCAAACTGAGTGAAATACTGCTCAGACAACTTGAGGATAAGATTAAGCATAGCTTTTATCAAAACTGCGTTCACTTGACACGTATTTCCCTGTCAAATTGCCACTGGTATTTCCGAATTAGTTCTGGAATTTTGATGTTGATTGTGGTCTGCCATGATATAAAAGCCTATCAGAATATTACGAGGATTATTCCCCAGCTTGCCGAGCAATTAAAGCGATTTGCTAATAAAGCTATGATTAACATCAGTCCCCCTACTGCCAATGATATACCGTTGATAATTAATGTAGAGCATCTCTTGTCTGAAGAAGACTACCCTAGTAACTGACAAGGATAAATTCAAGATTACTTGTGAGTAATTATCAATGTAGCACTCTCGATAATTTCTATTGCAGTTATGAGATCATTCGCTAATTAGCTACAAGTTCCAGCAAGGAGGCAAGATTTTACAACTAATATTGACTAGTTATTAATCCTCTGCTAAATCTCTTGAATGTAAACCAAATAGAAAATTTCTTACTAAAACTTCATTTAAATAATTATTAAAAAATTTATGGCGCTTCAACATAGATATTAATACTAATTTTTAGGTTAAAAAATGCTTTATTTGATAGGTATAGATGATACTGAAAATGTAACAAGTGGTGGTATGGGCAACCTTGCACGAGACTTCAGGAAACAGATAGCCGACGCAACTTAGCTCACACTATCGGCATCAGTAGCCACCAACTGCCCTTTGCTAACACACTTAATTATTTGGAGTGCTCGCTTTTATTTCTGGGAGCAGGCGCAGTGCTAAGTTAACAGAGGAGGAGAATTAACTTTGAACTATTGAGAGAGCGCCTAACTTTTGGTACACTGACGCTCTCTCACCCAAATTCTCAATAGCAAACCTAGTTCTCAATTGAGATTTTGATATTAAACTAAAGTACGCTATTTCTTACGTCTTTGGGTAGATTTACCATCATTAATTTAGTCAACAGCAAGCATTACGTCTGACGATTTAATCACAGCATAAGCTTCTTTCCCCTCAGAAAGTTTCAGATTTTCTGCTGATGACTTGGTAATAATTGAAGTTACTTCAACCCCTGGTGCAATTTCTAGGGTTACTTCAGTGTTGACAGATCCAACTACAATTTTTTTCACAGTTCCTTTCAGAGCATTGCGAGCGCTAACTTGCATAGTATCAAACTCCCTGGTACGTTATTAACACATTAAATTTTAACAACGGCTACGATTTAAAACTATATCTAGAGTGATAAATTTCACTAAAATTTTTTTAAGCAAGCAACATCATAACTAAATCATCAAAATACACAATAACTCCGATTTATACCAACTCAATTGGTAACTTTTTATTGAACTGTAAAAATAACTACAATTAACCAACTTTTATAGTGGTAAATTTAATTACTGACTGCTGAAAACACAACATCTTTTTAAAAGTATAAATCAGTACTTATTGATTAACCAAACATATCGTTATTAAGTAGTCATACAGAATTCATATACACATTGTTTTATTGTTCTCTATCTCCCTGTCTTTACCATTAAATTTAATATTGTCCAACTAGTACAGGTCGGCGGAAATAGCGCAAAGTTGAGCCAGTGTGTTGGACGGGTTTCCCGGCTTATTAAACTAAAAAAGTTTGCAGTTGAGGGTTACGCCAAACATGGGCGTGGTTTTATTCGTTGTATTTCTAGCGTATCTGGGTGGGAAATTCCACATTACCACTCTGAGCAAGATTGTTATATTTTTTGCTTTGAGCCAAATGGAGAGCATTTGCAGAGGTTAGTACAAATTTATAACCCAGTTGTTGAGTTTGTTCTATTTGTAGCTTTCAAGCCTCAAGACAAACAATATGCAGCCACAAGCACCAGGGCTACACACCTATATCCGCGTCTGGTACCACTATTAAAAGTTAAATAAATATTTCTTTGTCATGCACTGTGTTGTAAAACGACTATAGCCAGGTAATGTAAAACTATTGTTTTAATCACCTGTGCGATCGCCTGTGAAAAAAACCAGCACCAAATTCTAATCTTTGTAAATCACCAGGAAGAATTTTATAGGTTTTCCACAAGCTAAAAGCATTGCGCGGTACATTTGCTAGTGGATTACCTACAGGAGAACTAGTATCTTTAGTGATAATGGAAATTAAGAGTATCTACGCTTGTTAAATTTCTGCTTAAGAGCAGCACCTATGCTAATAGCTGCTAATGCCCCTAGACTAGTTGAAGGTTCAGGAACAGGCTCCGCATAGGTGATTTGTAGTTGGGGTCGGAATGTCGGGTTAGTTGCGTTGCTAGTCCAGAAAGCACGGAAGCTTTGGATCGCATTTTCGGACTCGTTTTGCAGCAGCCAACCGAAGTTTTCAGACGGGTTATCTAGCCATTCCTGCACGTCGGCGACCATTGCAGCAGTTGAACCCCAAGTGTAGCTCTCGTTAAAGATTCGTCCGACCGTGATCGTCGCGCTGGGATTGGCAGCAAAATCGCCCCCTGGTGTTCCCCACAGAACCGGATTAACAGGATCATAAAAGCGAGCATTCCAAGTTGCGTCCCCTGGATTCGCTGCAAACCCTTGACCAGTGCCCCCAATGGTCGGCGAGGGAGGGACAGGTCCGCTTGTTCCCTCTCCCCAGGAGTTGCTGACCCGGAAGAGCGAGATATTCCTCGGCGTTAGGTCACCGTTTCCAGGAGTCCCGCCGGAACCAGCGACCTGACCGAGGAACAGGGTAAGTTGCACATCGGTAATGCTTGCTCCCGTTGGTAGGTTTCCAGCAATGTCGAAGTAGGTTAATGCCCGCCGCGTCGAGTTCGAGCCGTTGTTACCTGCGAACATTCCTACTCCGGTTCCATTGCTGTTATTGACGTTGTTTTGGAAGATCGTCGTATCTCTCTTAGCCCCAATAGTGAGCGTGCCAGCATGACTTGCAGGAGCAATTGTCGCAACCATTGCCACTGCTCCAATTATAGATAATGGTAACTTTGTCAAGATGCTTGCAATAGACATGAATATTATTCCTTACATGAGATTGGTTTTATGTAGAATGACCCCGATCTACGAGCAATACAATTTGCCAAAAAATGACAAATATCGAGATTAACCTTCGTAGGAAATACATCCAATCGTAAGTTTGTGCCAATGGAAGCGTATGGCATTTAATAACTTACAACTATTACAGGTTAAAAATTTTCTCAATTAAAATTAAAAATTGGATGATACTATCTAGCGCCAAAGTGGGCGATTTCTACGTAATCTCAAAACCAGAATAAAACAACCACCCAATATTAAAGAACCTGACATCGATGGTTCTGGAACTTCTTTAACCACAAGCGAGAGATTATCTGCATAACCATCATTTACACGCCCACGAACATAATTCATATCTAAAACAACTTTAATTTCCCTTGCACTAATAGGAACAAAGCCTGTCGTGGACTTAAATAATAAAGCTGTTGTATTGTTTCGTTCCTCTGCGGTTGGGGAAGTAATAAAAGCTGTGCCTAAAGATTGACCATTTTGATTTAAGAAATCAAGGCTAAGTTTTACATTATCTGCATCGGTTTGATAACCACCTAACCAAGCACTCAAATCATATCCACCTTTACCTGCATCAATAATTGAGGACAGATTACTCACATTAATTAATTGTGACGCACTAGATGAGCCTCTACTACCTCCACCATAAAATAGATTGAGTCCGCGATTACTTGGCCCTGGACTACTTGCATCAGGTAATCCGCTAACACTCACTGTATTACCAGAAGGGTTGGTAAAATCAAAACCTGTTGCACCATATTTCAACACGCTAAAATCAGCAGTCGGAGTCCAACCTGGGATAGCAGGTATGTTAGGTCTAACGACGTTACCAACGCCATCTCCTAGTCCCTGTTCTGCATCTCCATTAACAATTAAGTTGCTGCCAAGTGTGGCTGCATAAATAGGGTTAGATAGCAGAAGAGTAGATCCAATTCCTGCTATTACGGTTAAACTCAACTTGGCGATTTTTTGGGAAAAGAAAGATAACATAGTTAGTTGACTCATTGTTTGTTTAATTTTTGAATTAAGTATTGAGTTGATTGCGAATGTAATCTAGATTGATCGCTTGGAAATTTGCTAGTTATTACCTACTTTTACTACTTGCTTTTTTTTCAAGGCAAAAGCTAAACCAAATGCCAAAAATAGCCCACCTATAGTATTAGGTTCAGGAACAGAAGTTGAGGGAGGACTAAATCCATACTTTGCTAGTACTTTTTGCCCATCTGATGAAACAATATAGTCAGCAAATTTTCTTCCTCCAGGACTGGCATTATTTAGTACTGTTAGACCATAATCTGCTGTAACTGCTAGGTTTTCTGGTAATTCAAACACTTGCAAATCGGCTGAAATGCCTTGCGCCAATAAAGCGCTGGTGTTATAAGCTAAAAAGACATCTACGGGATTGAGGCTTTCTACCAAAGCGTAATATATGCTACCGCCTGCATTATTTCTATTCGTTGGTATTGTTTGCCACGGTAGACCAGAATTACTTGTATCTACTGGCTGTGTCGCCGAGAAAAAAGCTGTATTCGCTCGCAACTGTTGTAAACTTCCTGGTTGAATTTGGTCGGCTTTTTTAAATACATCCTGTGCATAATTTCCTAAAGGATCTGAGTCTGGTGGAGTACCAATTCGGAAATTGAGTAACTGATTTAAAAAGTTATTGGATGTGAAAGATAAACCAGATTTAGTAACAGCGACTAATCGATTGCTAGCAAAATTGATTACTGGGCCGCTTAAACCTTGCTCGTAAACTTTTTGTGGATTACCCAAATCAGCACTAGCGAAAATATCAGGTCGTTCTCCTCCTATAAGGATGCGATCGCGCTGTTGATCGGAAGGACGAAAATCGGTTGTGAATGTAATATTATTTTTTGTGCTAAAGTCTTGAGCTATTTCTCCAAGAGCCGCTCTCAAACTGCCAGCACCAAATAGAGTAACTTCTGGATTTTTTGTTTCAGGTAAATCGCCTATTGTAGCAGCTAAAGTTCCTGGAGCAGGGGTGAGATAAAAAAGGCAAGTAGTGAGTGAAGCTGCAAGCAAGTACTCTTTCATGTTTTTTAGATGAACATAGTTGATATCCAACTTTTAGAAGCTTTATCAAGCCTTAGAGGCTGGAGATAAATTTTTTTCACAATGACTATTATTTTCTACTGTGACTGATTGCCTTGTGATCGATGCCTGTCTTTTCTTTAATATAAAAACTAAGCCAACTGCAACCAATATCCCTCCTATGTTGTTAGGCTCAGGAACAGAAGTAGAAGGTGAACTAAATTTATACTTATTCACCAAAATATCTTGTGCCTTTTTTGAAAGAATGTAATCAGCTAGTTGTTTACCTTCTGATCTGGCATTATTCAGTACTGTTAGACCATAATCTGCTTTGACTGCTAAATAGGCAGGTAACTCTACTATTTGCAGATCATTTGCAATTTCTTGGGCAGCAATACCACTTGTGTAATAGGCTAAAAAGATATCTGCTAGCGGTGGAGTGTCTTGAGGAATTCCTTTGAGAAAATAGACTAAATTATTTTGTCCATTGGGAACTACAGGAGCATTAGGATTACCTCCTACCAGTTGTAAAGCTTTGCTTTTGAGAATTTGAGAACTTCCAGCTTTCACTTGCTCGGCTTTATCAAATATCTGCCATGCATAGTCCCCAGAAGGATCTGATAATGGTGTTGAGGTTCCTACTCTAATATTTGGGTCTAGCAATAGGTCTAAAATATTGTTTGATGTAGCTGATAGCCCTGGTTTGACAATGGCAGTCATGCGGTTGCTGATAAAATTTACTACAGGACTGCTCAAACCCGCTTGATTTACTTTGAGTGCGTTACCGATGTCGGCGCTAGCAAAAACATCCGGCCTTTCCCCATCATTGATGATGTTGTCTTTTAACTGGCCAGACGGGCCAAATTTTGTATCTACATGAATATTAGTGTCTGTCTCAAAGGCAACAGCTATGTCTGAAAGTGCGCCTCTCAAACTACCAGCACCGTAAAGAGTAACAGCAAAAGCCTGATTTGGAAATGTGGCACTGACAGCACAAGCTATCAATGAAAAGGCAAAACAATGCTTTTTCATAGTTTTGATCTGATTTTGTTGCTATGACTACTCAGTGGATTCTCGGAAAGTCTTACTTGAGTAAGAAAAATCTGGGTAAGTGAAAAAATTACTCACTTTCCCTATCACGATTTATAGGTGTATGTTGATATATGCGTGGTTTCTCGGTTAAAGTCATAATACCAACATTGTTGGCTAAAATCAATCAAATTACGTAGTCAAATCCTGACTTTATCAAACCTTTATACTATATAAGCTGCCAAATCTCAAGCTATAGGCGATCGCCGATCGCCAAAACATCGCAGGCATCAGCCCATATTAATATTATTACCAACCCAATTATTACCAGTCTAGTTGGTAATAATTGGATGAAATTATCTGAGCAGGCTGGACACAGTTTTACGGTCAAACAAATAGCCAAAAATAAAAGTAGCGATCGCATCTACTTCCATTGCCACAGAAGAAAACACTGGGATTTGGGTAAAAAATTTGCAAAATAAATACCATACTTACTGTAGTGACATCGAAATATAATTCACTATGCCGTAACACTTGTGAGAGTTTGCGTATGATAGAGCGAACACTTGACTACCAATCAAAATACTTGTGCAGCAACTGGTGAATTCCAAAAAGCGATCGCCCTGCTAGGATTTATTTCGATTTTCGTGCCGATTTGGGAAGTGTTCGATGTGCACCAAAATATTTCTCACTCCGATAACGCAGCCACACTCGCAACACTTGCGGTATCTGTTGTTTTTCTTCCTTGGTCAATGTGTTGTAAAGGGCCAATGCGCGATCGCGTTCACCTCGACAAGCAGCATTGTTATGAGCATCCCAATAGCTGCGGGCTACTCGAATTCGACGACAAACTTCCTTAATCAGGGCTTCTTGTGTCAGCTGAGCGTCTTGCTTTGCCATACTTGGAGGATGTTTTAAACGTGAGGGGCTATTGTCAGAAAACTCCAAGGCTTAAATCGCTCTTTACTACCTGTGATATGATCTCCGGTAAATTACCCTTAATATGTCATTGCGAGTGAAACGAAGTGGAGCGTTCGCGTAGCGTCTCGTAGAGAAGCAATCACAAGGACTCTGCGATTGCTTCACTTCGTACCCTCCGGGAACGCCAAGGGCGAACGCAATGACGGGTATTTGAACGGAGATGATATGACAGCACAATTTACTGCTGCTCTAAACTGAGAGAGTCTACGACCACCATGAGCGATCGCAATATTCTTACCATTGAGCGAGGTAAATTGGCGAAGGTATTTTAGATAGATAGCCAGTGCTTATCTATTTCTGGAAATACAAACACATTACAAGCTTGTTTATGTACTAGACAAGACTTTGCGCGTCTCCACTAGTGACCCTTCAGTTTTGGAGTGTTAGAAATTTTAATGCTTTATTCACTACTTTAGCAAAGTACTCTTGCTCTATTAGGCAATAAATGCGTAGACGTAAAGCGGCTTGGCTCAGACAGCGATCAAGCGCAAGCGATTGGATTGAAGAAAAAATCAGATCGCAAACGTCCTAGCGGCAAAAAGTCGGTTTTGGTGACAAGTTAATTCATTTGGGCGATCGCTACTTTGCTCGAAATGCGATGTCTAACGACAAGCCGCTCCGCGTCTATGCCCTTATACAATATAATTCAGCAATTTAATAATGAATCCAAGCTTGCAAGTAATTCCGCAGAGATGTTCCCTGAGTTTTCTCAATTACTTGTTGGACTTTATCGATTTGTTCTAAAGCAAAATACAGTTTCACCAACCATTGGCTACGGCGATCGTTGTCATCGTCGGGTGCTTCCGAATACTCGCTAATCTTGCGGCTTTCTGGATCGGCAATCTTTTGAGCCACTTCAAAAGCACGATCAAGTAATAAAATCGATAGCTATGATTAACCAATGCAGCAGATAAAGGACTTCCAGCAGCTAAAAACCTCAATTAAAGAAAACAGTTTAATTCAAACCTTGGAGATGGGTTGTTTGTTCTGGAAGCCAATTTCTCAACCGAAAGCGCACTGGCATTTTATCGGACGGATAAATTAACAGATTTTGCTGTAATTGTTCCAGAGAAGAACGACCGTTGACTAACTCCCAGTCGAAGTAGCGGAGCAATAATGCTAGCATTAGAGTTCCTTCCAGCATTGATAGATGCTCTCCCAAGCAACGATGAAGCCCTGAGCCAAAGTGTATCATTGGTAGTGAGCTAGTTTCTTTACTCTTGTCTAACCAACGTTCCGGCAGAAATTCCTCCGGATTAGCATAGATTTCTGGATCTCTTCCAGCAGCAAGCATTGACCAGGATACTCTTGTACCGCGAGGAATCACTTTACCCTCAATTACAGTGTCGCGTTGAGCTTCCAATGAAGTCGAGCCTGAGGCGACTGAATAAAGGCGCAACGTCTCCTTGAGAATTGCACTGATATAAGCCAATTCCTTGAAGCTTTCTGTATTAATACAGCCTTTGCTTTGCCAAACTTGGTCAACAATGTCCCGTGCTTGCTTAAAAACCCTTTGATTTAAGCTCAACTCTCCGACTGCAAAGGATAAACTATGGGCTGTTGTGTCAGTACCAGCTATTAAGAGTTCAACAGATTCTGCTATTAATGTTTCACGATTGTATTTTGGTTCTTTAGCAGCAATTTTGACTAACATTGATTCCCGGAACAAAGCACTGACTTGTGGTAAATCGGTCTGGTTTTGTGTTCTCATCTGTAAAGCTAAGTCTACACGGGGAGTGAGAAATTCCTCTAAATATCGCCTTGCTGCCCAATAATCTCGTGAATTCTTAGTTGGTAAATATTTCAGCCATATCTTTTCGCCAGTAGCTTGTCGTAGGAACCGATAGCCTAGAATAGACATCGCTTCGTAAGCCTTGACAACTTCCAGGGGTGGGCCTTCATGACTAGTACTGTTTCTATCTACAGGAACGCCTAGTACTAGACAAGAAATCACTCTCATTGTTAGTTCGACAAATAGAGGATCTACCTCAACTTCTTTTGGTGGTGCAGCTTCCTTCAGTGTCTCAATTACTCGTTCGCAGGCTTGGCTAATAATTTCAAGATATTTGGAGATACTGCTAGAACTGAATTCCGGATTCCAAGCTTTGCGTCGCCACTGCCACTCAGTGCTAGTTTCTCCTATCATAATGGGAGTACTGATGTCGTTCCAAGCTTGGCGCAATTGCTCAGATCTAATTAAGCTACCATCTCTCATCCCATTGACAATGGTATCTTCGATAACTTTTGCTTTACTTAAAATGACAGCCGGAGAACTGCCATTCCAGATAACATACATCGGGCCTAGCTGCTGGCTCCAATCAAATAAGAACTGGAATAATTTTTTCTGTTTCACGGCTGCTAATAGTTGCGGAAGATTTCCTAACAGCCAGTGTTTGGAAGGAGAGGGGAGTGATTGTAGCGATTTGTATGTGATCTTTTGTTTCCACCAGCGCCACCCAAGTGTTGCCGCTATGCTAGTAACGCCTAAAACTGTTGCTAAATATGGAAATAAGTTAGAAGAAGCAATCTGAGCAGTAATCTCTTGGAACATGAATCCACCTTGTCCACCAAAAACTTCAGATTACCCAGATACTACCTTATTGTTTGCCAATTCGTTCAGCCTCTAAGAAGAGGCTGCTTGACGGTCTAAAGAGGAGGTCAGGGCTGCTGCTGAAAAAATTGTGCGATCGCGTCCGCAAAACCCATAAATGAGCTATAGTCTTGTGACAATATAGAAACATCTACACTCAATTTTTCAGCATTAGCAGCGGTATAAGGGCCAAAACAAGCAACTATAGAATTCTGATAATCAGATTTCGAGTTGATCATCGTTAAAAAACTTTCTATTTCTGCCGTGCTACTAAAGGCAATAACATCTATCATTCCTTGACGCAGTAAGTTTAATTCAACTGCATAAATATTTTTATCTAAACAGCGAGTAATATAAGTAGGTACGCGAGTTACTTGCATACCTAATCTTTGCAAATCTGCAATAAAATCTGGTACAACATTCGGCTCTGGAATACCTGTAACTTCTGGAACGGGTACTAGGATTTTTTGATTATTAATATCAATTATTTTAGATAATTCAGTTACAATTCCTAACGGGCTAGATTCTGCCGGAATTATATCAACTCGTCCGGCAAGAGTTGATAATAACTCTGCATCTTTACCAATAGCAGAAAGTTGGCATTTTTGGAGTGCAGATATGGGGATACCCAAAACATTCAAACGTTGAAAAAATGCATTAATTCCATTTCTACTGGTAAATGCAATCCAGTCAAATTCATCTATCTGCTTTAAAACAGCATCTAACTCAGCGTAATCTTTTAAAATACTGGTTTCGATAGTTGGCATCAACAAAGGTAAACCACCTTGTTTGATGATTGCTTCAGATAACCTAGAAGCATAATTTCTCGGCGCTGTCACCAGTATTCTTTTGCCATATAAAGGCAATTCGATAGATGGAGTTAGCAAGTTAATCTTGTTAAGTTAGTGTTAAAACTAAACTCAAATCTTAACACAAATGGCGCGAGCCAAAGCCAACGCATCTAAATCCCGTAATCCATGCCGAGCAAGGAGTTCAAATTTTGTGCTGACTCAGAGCTACCCTGTTTTGGGAAAATCGAAACTAGCCCAGCGCTTTTTAAAATCAAAAAATAGCGACTAATCGCGCCTGTTATCGGGATAGTAACTTCCGTAACACTACTCCAAATACCTTCTACCTATTGCCAATTTTCCACCAAAATGTAAGGTGCCCAATAATAAGGATGAAACGGTATAACTGGAAACCTTGCCTATTGCCATTTAAACAACTATTTCTGCCAGTCTGCACTAGTACGTCACGGCGTAAATAAGCGCAAAGTTGAGCCAGTGTGTTGGACGGGTTTCCAAGGCAGCCGCTTGCGGAGAGAAGTTTGTGGGGACGGTTTCCGTCCACAAAACTTCGGGGGGTTCCGCCCTTCAAGCGGACTGCCGTCGGCTTAAAGCAACTGGCGTTGGCGGATGCCTTAACCGTAAGAGAAGTTTGCAAGGGCGCTCTTAAAGAGCGCACGCAACTTCTATAAAGCCAAACTTTGTAAGACAGCCACCCATTTAAAATCGCTAGACATCCTCCAAAATCAGCGTTCTTTCTTTTTACTTTTGCCTTGTTGTACTAGCCATTTTTCTAGGGTGAATTCTCCCCAATTTTCTGATGTCACCTAGAAGTAAAACAGGACACGATAGAGGATATCAAAAGGTTTGTGGAGAAATTGAATGTCTTCATTACTAGCTTTGTCCAACAGTTTAGCCGATACCGTAGAACAAGCCGGGAGTTCCGTAGTTGCAGTTAATGCAGGCAGACGTGTTTCCTCAAGTGGAATTCACTGGCGTAATAGTATCATTGTGACTTCGGATGAATCGCTTCAGCGTTATGACGAAATTACCGTTACCCTCTCAGATAATCGCGCTGTAAATGCTACACATTTAGGGCATGATTCTAGTACAGATGTAGCTGTGTTTCAAATTCAAGATGTAGCTATCCCTGTGGCCAATATTGGCGATTCTACTAAACTCAAAGTCGGTCATTTAGTGTTAGGAATAGCGCGAAGTAACGAAGGCGAATTGCGCGCGGCTTTGGGTGCAGTGAGTGTCGTGAGTGGTGCGTGGCGGAGTATGAATGGTGGCAATATTGACCAATATATCCGCCCAGATATTAACCTTTATCCAGGCTTTGCAGGTGGCCCGCTTGTAGATGCGGCTGGTTATGTGGTAGGTATGAATACATCAGGAAGGCGTGGTACGGCATTAACTATCCCAGTTGCAACTGTTAATCGTGTAGTTGACCAATTGCTAGCAAAAGGGCACATTGCACGGGGTTATTTAGGTGTAGGGATGCAACCTGTACGCTTACCGGATAACCTCAAAACATCATTGAATTTAACTTCTGCTACTGGTGTGATTGTTGTCAATGTTGAGCCGACTGGGCCTGCTGAAAATGCAGGTGTGCTGCTTGGAGATGTGTTGGTCAAAGTGGATGGTACAACCATCAGTGATACTGGTGATGTGATGGCGCTGCTTAATAATAGCGATCGCGTGGGTAAAACAATTCCAGTGCAAGTTGTACGAGGTGGGGTGTTATTAGAGTTAGCGATCGCAGTTGGCGAACGTCCCACCGAATAAGTAGGAAGGCAGGGGGGCAGGGGGCAGGGGGAAAAAGGGTTTCAGCCTTATCTACTTTTCTTCACACAGTTTTGTTTTATTGTGCCAACTTACTTAATTCACAATTGCAAAAATATGACTAGCACAAGCTTTTCTAACATAGCTGATGAGTTGGCGGCGTTAGCTGCTAAGTTACGCCACAGCACTGTTAAAGTAAAAAGCGGTTCCCAAGGAGTTGGTTCTGGTGTGATTTGGCAAGCCGATGGCTTAATTATCACCAATGCCCATGTCGCAACCAGTAACAAAGCCACGGTAGAATTGGCAGATGATAGGGTATTTGAGGCTGTACGCACACACTTTGACCCACAACAGGATTTAGCTGCTCTGAAAATTACTGCTACTGACTTACAGACTGCAACTATTGGTGATTCTGATGCGCTGCGAGTCGGTGAATTAGTCTTGGCTGTGGGGAATCCCTTTGCTGATAGTGGTGCAGTCACTACAGGAATTATCCACGCACAGCATCAACGGGCAGTTATGGCGGATATTCAACTGTATCCGGGTAATTCCGGTGGGCCTTTAGCTGACTGTCTCGGTCGAGTTGTGGGGATTAATACGATGGTTGTTAACGGTTTAGCTGTCGCTGTCCCCAGTTTAGCAGTCAACCGCTTTTTGCTCGGTTCGAGTCGTCCGCAACTGGGGGTGACTTTGCAACCTGTGCTGATCAGTAAAGGAAAACTAGGTTTATTAGTATTGTCTGTCCTTCCTGAGAGTACGGCGGCGACAGCTGGCGTACAAATTGGTGATGTGTTGATTGGCGTGTCCGGGCGATCGCTCACTAGATATGATGATCTAAGTAAATATCTGCAACAAAGCCAAGATAGCGAAGCCTTACCGCTACAAATTTGGCGCGGTGGTCAGCAATTTGTGGTTTATGTAGTCTTGGAGAGTGGCAAAACTGCGGTGGAGTCGAGATGATTCGGGTGATGGTGGTTGCAACTTCTCCTGTGGTGCGGGCAGGTTTAGCAGCTGTTGTAACTAGCAATTCCCAGCTAACTGTTGTGGGGAGTGCATCCGACTTGGATGTATTAACTAGGGACGTAGGGCAATTACAACCCGATGTAGTACTACTAGATTTAGGCGCTAATCTGCAACCAGCAATCTGGGAAAAATTGCTCCTAATTCAACAACAGCAATACCCTGTAGGATTTCTGGTGATTGTAGAGGAACTGGAAAGTATTGATTTAGAAGCCGCCATCCATGCTGGTGTTCGGGGTTTATTGCCTAGTATCAGTACAGAATCAGAAATTGTCGCGGCTACTATTGCGATCGCAGATGGTTTAGTAGTGCTACATCCGGATTTTTTGGAGTTGCTACCCTTGCGGGAAAAAGTTGTTACTACTCCCGTACAAACCCTGACACCAAGAGAAATTGAGGTATTAGGAATGCTCGGTTCTGGCTTAGGTAATAAAGCGATCGCTAAACAGTTGCATATTTCTGAGCATACTGTAAAGTTTCATATCTCATCTATTTTTCAAAAGCTTGGTGTCTCCACCCGCACTGAGGCTGTAACCGTTGGTATGCGTCTGGGTTTGATTATGCTCTAATAATTAATAAGTGTGTAGTGAGGGCTTTAGTCCTGTTTTATAGGACTAAAGTCCTCACTACGAAAGATTTTGAGAGATTGTTGGTGGAGTTGAATTATTCAGCTAATGATTTGCCAGTTTTGCTGAGTAACTTACCCAACTTTTTCAACGGGCCTTTGAATCCTCTTGCAGCTTCAGCGCCAACTTGTTCGGTTTGTTCACCCAGTTTTGTCAGCACTGGTGCAAAGTCTGCACCTTTGGCCGTTTTGCGCTTCAGCAATTGCTTAAGTTCTTTCAAGCCATTGGCGATTTCTTGGAGATTCTCGTCTTCAGACTTGTGTAGTAAAGTGTACCACGTATCAACGGCACCTTGCGCCGCTTCTGGCTCAATCTCAGTTAGGTCTGCTTCCAGGGTTTCTAACAGCGAGTCTATTTGTTCAATTTGCTCGCGGTCTTCTTGTTTACCCAACGAAACGCCGATTTTGCTGAGTTGCTTACCCAATTTATGTAAAGGAGTCTTCACTTCCTTATCAGCTTCACCAGCAAAGTCACTTGTTTGATCGCCAATTTCAATTAGGACTTCACCAATTTCATGACCTGTGGCTTTACCACTTTTCACAAGTTGCTTGAGGTTTTTGAGACCATTGGCAATTTCTTTGATTTCTGGTTCTTTAGCTTTATGCAAAGAACTATACCACTGGTCTATTAAACTCAGAGCCTCTTCATTATCTAAAGAAGTCAGGTCTCCCTCAAGAGCTTCAAAAAGTGAATCTAGCTCTAAGTTATCTCCTGCATTAGCTTTCGTAGCTGTTCCACCTTCTTTTTTATTAGCGCTTTCCCCTTGTTTGCCCTTTGTTTCTTGTTGAGAAGCCATCTGTAAATTCCGTAAGCCATAATGTACAGGTAACACTTTATAAACTTCTTGAGAGAAATCCCTCATTCTCAAGAGTCAATATGTTGTCACTGTTATATAGGCCTATTGGTGGACACTATTTTTTTAGGTAATGCGTTAAAGATTTGGAGTAGGGACTGGGGACTGGGAACAAACAATTCAAAATTCAAAATTAACGCCGTGTGCAACTTTACTCTCAAACCTAACCCCCAACCCCTTCCCTACAAGGGAAGGGGAGAAAGAATCAAAGCCTTTCTCCGTGTCGGGGAGAGGAATGGAAGTGGGGTTTTAACAATAAATCGCACATAACGTAAATTAGCAAATCTATTTGACCTTTAACTCTTGACTGTGGCTAAATGCCATCCCACTATTCAGACTTTCCTGGCTCAATCTTTGCCCCAAGCTGAAAAAGTCGCCCCAAATCATCCGCGTTTCGCCAGGTTTCAACAATTTTCCCGTCAACAATCCAATGAATGAAAATAGCCGTGAACGTCTGCTGCTGACCACGGCCTGGTACACCAAAGAAACTTTCTTGAACGCAGATGTTGGTTGCACGCACAACAACTTTGTCACCCTCAGCAATTATGTCTTCAACTGTCCATTTCTGATTAATAGGGCCGATAATCCGAAAGAGTTCGCGAACTCCGTCCGGCCCTAGGGGAAGCGCTGGGGGGCCACCGTGCATCCTCCAATTCGGGGCGATCATTTCACAGATAACCTCGATCCTTTCCTCCTCAATCAGTTCGAGCCACCGTCTGGCAATTATTTTGTTATCTTCAATGGTAGACATTCCTGTTTCTCCAATAATTAATCTCAACAACGTGCAGAACGGGGTAGGGTAAATTTTTCCTTCTCTGCGGCAAATTTACCACGCACCATCAACACAGCTTCTTCAATTGCATAGGGGAATGCTTGCACATCCTCCACATTCAGCAAGTCGGGACTAAAGTAAATTACAACCTCTTCAATAAGTTGAGGTATCCTGTCCAAGATTTTTTGCAAAGGGTACATCTGGGTTGTCACTAGATCATAAAGATGAAGTTGAGTATCTTCTATCTCCATACAGGCGATCGCATCTAAGTCTGGGAAATAATGCAAAGGACGACTGCCTTCATCAACGCAGAATACAGCTTTTTCCTTAACTACCCCAACTATATTAGAGACAGGCACACGCGTTTCTAGAAGTCTGTGCAACAATGCGATATCTTTGACATCTGCTAAATCCAGTGTTCTCAAGCCATTGGTGTCACCTGTAGAACTACACTTGACTTTGAAGATGTGTTCTTGAACTACGCGAAAGCCAAAAGGTAGATAAAACTCTGGGTTTGGTGTACTCAATACCAGGGTTTCATAACGTTGGTCGCAATATTCCAGTACTTCATTCATGACTTCACGGTAATAGCCTCTTCTGCGAAATTCTTCGCGGGTACATACTCCATGAACTCCGCCAACAGTTACCATTTCTCCCATAATTTGCATGGGAATTTCTAAGACTCCTACATGGGTAATGGCTACATCATCATGAAAGAGAATAAAGGGAGTTGAAGCGTCTTCCCACGATGCACCTAGTTTTCTCGCACATTCTGCTAGACTGGTGAGTCCCGGAAAGGTGGCTTCTACCAAGTCAAACATCTTACTGCTTAAGGTAGAATCGGCAGAGAATGATTTTTGGAAGCGATCGCGGCTCATAGGTCAAATATGGCTATCAATTCACTTCATAATACAAGTGCTACAAAATCATTTCCAGATTTACATCATGCCAAATAACACCAAGCCAAATTCCTCACCAGTCGCCTGAAAACCAATACCCCGATAAGCTGCTTGGGCTGCGAGGTTTTCTCGATTTGTAAATAAGATAGCGCGTTCTACACCGTGCGATCGCGCTTCTAATAATGAGCCAGCAACCACACTTTTACCATAGCCTTTACCCCGTAAGGCTGGCGGTGTCCACACTCCACCTATTTGCACAATATCAGGTAGGCGGGCGTTGAAGCCACTATAAGCAACGGGTGTATCTCCAGCTACCAATACCCAATGCATAGCTGTAGCTTGACGCGCTTCTATTTCATGACGGCAAGATGCCTGTAAATCAGTACTTTCAGATTTTTTTAGCGCTTCGATATTAAAGGCATACCACCACTGACTGAGTAAATCAAATTCTTCTGGATGTGGCAATCGACACTTTACCTCATCAGATGCTAAGGCAGGAGGAATTTGTAAATCTGGCAGTGCTAAGGAAAATAATAATTCACGCTCATCTAGATTAGTTGGTTGATTAGGAAGTCCCAAAACTTGCTTGGTAGCTTCAACTTGTGCAGCTGGGCCAGCAATTCCAGAAATGGCGCGGTGAGACTGTGCTAATGCGGCTTGCAGCACTTCTGGCAGATATACTGGCGCTTGTACAACCACCATCCCATTCCAATAATGGGCTGCGACTGCAACTATCTTTGCATCTAGGATTGCAGCTATGTAAGTCCCTTGAAACCTTGCACCCCGATCAACAAACCCCGCTTCTCGCCAATTAGAACGCAGAAACATTGAAGTATCAGTATGTTGCAACAGAAAACTCTCCAGCAACATCTCATCACCAGGTTGTAGGGTTCTTAGGGTAGGCATGGGGATTGGGGAGATGAGGGGGACTTTTGAGCTTGGAAGTTGAGCCTTTGAGCTTGGAAGTTGAGCCTTTGAGGCTGACAGTTGAGCCTTTGACGGCTGACAGTTGAACCTTTGAGCTTGGAAGTTGAGCCTTTGAGGCTGACAGTTGAACCTTTGAGGCTGACAGTTGAGCCTTTGAGGCTGGAAGTTGAACCTTTGAGGCTGAAAGTTACACCTTTGAAACTAAAATTTTAAGCTTTACCCTTGACTCTTAACAAATGACAAATGCCAAATGCCAAATGCCTAATATCCCGATATACCTACACGTCGCCAAGGGGCGAAACCGTTGTTAACACCGAGGAAGGCTGGTGCTAAGGTGGGATAGTGGCGACGGAGGACGGTTAATAGCCCATTACTGTCAATCCAGTCTAGACCGAATTGAGTATAGATTTCAGCGCGGTAGTCTTTGGTGAAGAAGCGATCGCTCTTTAAGCGCCTCGAAGCCATTAAGATAAATACGCGGAAGGCTGTATCGCTAAAACCAAAGCCTGCTGGTAAGTCTTCGGCAAACATCCCAATTACTAAATCGACGCTGTTGATATCGTTGTTGTAGACTTCACGTAGTTCTTTGGCCCAGATGGGATTACTGGTAATCTCTTCAAAGGATTTAACTCGACCACGACCAATGATTTCGCGAAATTCATTATAGCGAGGAACACCCCGTTCGCGATCGCGCAAAATATCAATAGCTGCTAAATCAAAGGTTTCGCCGTTGTCCCGAATTAATTGCTGTAGGGCTTTGGGGTAATTGTGCAAGGTAATTGCCCCTGGGTGAGCTATTCCTAATGAATAAAATAAATCTGCAAGTCCAATTTCTTCTACTACTCCCCTAGTGCGTTTACCAGCTACTTCAAAAAAGTCACCTGTGCGCCGCAATTGGCCGTTGTGATGGGAATAAAATTCAAATTCATCGGGAATCAGGGGATGCAAGCGATACACACTCACAAATTCTTCTGTGATGTAGTAGGGTGCTGCATGGTGCTCCGTTGGAGAACCAATAATCCCACTCAGTGTCTCATCTTCGCTGACACGCCCCCAAAGATTTTTCACGTGTTGACCAAGTAGCCCCCACCAGTTAGCATTCATGGCAATTTGCAATGCTGGATGGGATAGGATACCAGGAGTCCATTCGACTGTATGAATTTTAGCCATTAAGGCAGCGTTAATCAGTCGGGCATGATCGAAGAGATCATCGTCTTGCCAATCTGGGTATTGTTGTTTGAGGCGATCGCAAATGGTGTTATGTTCTTTGACAAATAGGGTATGTAATAAACTCAACCCAATCCACCAGTTGTCATTGAATCCTGTCTGCTCAATCCCAATTGTTGGATCAACAGGTAATAAACCATCATCACCAATAGTTAGTTTGCCATCAATATGAGAGCGCAGTTGATGAACCTGTTCCGGATTATTACCGTAGATTTGTGAACCATCCCACCAATGAGTGACTTTGTTAATAAAAGTTGGTGACTCTGATTTATCCCCTTGCGGACGGCTTTCATCTACTAAGGTTTCATCAATAGCCATCGGTCGATGTTCTTGTGGCCAGGTATCATCTTCTGCGAGGGGAATGACAATTTTTTTATCTGGCTGGTTATTGCCATGAGAAAACCAGTCATGGTTCTGGAACTGAATCCAAGCCGCCGCCAAAATATTTAAAGATGTCGCTGGAATAAATTCATCTCGCGTCATCAACTTCTGGCTAATGATGCGGGGATTGGGATTTAGTAGATTTTTTTGATCAATATTGGTTTTTGTTAGCGGGACATTTCGCCCTAAGCGAGTCCCAACCATCCCCATTTCTGGATGTTTGAGGTCATTAAAACTACCATCTGCGGTACGCGCCACCAGATGGCGACCATCAGGGCTAGGTTGAGGATGAGGAAGCTTGTCTGTATCGGTTAATTGAGACGTATCGTGGAGGTTTTCTTGCCTCAGTTTGTTGCGAAACCCAACTAATTTTAACAATGCTAATGGTGTAGGTAGGCGATGCCAAGGAATTCCAAACATTTTACCAATTCCTCTAATGTGTTTTTAGACAATAATTCAGTTTTTTTCGTTAATATTACTTACACCTAATTTTGGTAAATATCTTCAGGTGTAACTATTTTTTTAGATACGAATTGCAGTCGATAAAGCATTTACATTTGTAGCTATAAGATTTGCCAATAGCTCAAAGGTAATCAAAGTTTCCTGCCAAATTTTAACCTACAAGATTTATGCATAATTTTCCACGTGATTTTTATAGTATTTGTATGGTGCGTTAGGATGGAGTCCGTAACGCACCGTCTGATGATTCAGTAGTCAATAGCGATAAAACACTCTGACTTTAGTGTAGTTATTAGCTTTTCTATCTATCAATCTAACCTAAAAGATTTATGCATAATTTTCCAGATGATTTTTATAGTATTTGTAGGGTGCGTTAGGACGGATTCCGTAACGCACCGTCTGAAGCTCTCAGCAATAACATACTACGTATGTGTTCACCAATCAATTATTAATCCTATATTTATCAATCTAATCTATAAAATTTATGCATGATTTTCTAGTTAGTTTTTATAGTTCATTAGTATTATTTTCACACTAAGAAGTAATAAGAACAACGATTTCAGGATTTGGCTTTATTCTCAAAATTTGCATTTCGCTAGAAAATAGAGAAAACAAGCATATAAAAAATTTAAATGATTTCAGCAGTTGTAAAAAAATAATAAGTTGTTTAGCTCAATATATTGGACATATTTATAATACCTATAAAATTTAATTCAATGCTTCAGAGAAGAATAGTACCCTCAAGGGTACTGTTAGATTAGTCATCAAAATTGAGAATAAATAATAGACAAAGTTTCCGGTATTAGTTTGCGCTTGCCATCACTAAATTGATGACGGCATTCACTCATTTACCAAGCTACTTGGGCTATACAGATGCTAAATCAGTCTTCGCTCAAACCTCTGCGGATCAAAATTCCATTGTTACTGGATGTAATCATTGTCTCTGACCCAGTACAAATCAGGCTAATTGAAACATCAGGGGATGTTGATCGTTTGCATACATACGATACAGCCTCTTTACCTTGGTGGGTGAAGTTGTATTTCTCAGCAACCAAGTTTCACGATAGTCAGCGTGACTTGTGGTTTTGTCCTTTTGAATCCAGTGATAATCCGACTTATTATCCTAGACGAGCATATCTTGAAGAGAAAGTTGCCATTAGTTATCCCCAAGAAGATGTCAAAAAAATTGCTGATTTGTTAAGAACAAACGCCAGCGATGAAGTACTAGCAGACGCAATGGTGCAAGTTGTGAACAGGAGATTTTTTGACAAAGATGTTCCTTCAGAAATTACTCATACAGCAAAATATACAGTTCAGAAATTTACTGAAGCCATATTGCCTTGGAAATACATTCAGGGGCAGAAATCGCAGCAAAAAATTATGGATTATTGCGAACATAGCCTACCCCAAGGTGTCCATATTCTCGATGTGGGGCATAATATTGGTGAGGTTGTACAAGCAACATCTGGAGCATTAAGAAGATTAAAAGATAACCTCGCTCAGCCAGTCGAATTAATATTCACCAACCATGCACCTACACCACAAGTACCCAGGATAGCGATTAAATCATCAACTTTTGATGGGATGTTGTCATCTCCAACATCTCCGGGAAAAACCGTGCTGTTATTCATGATTGGTAAAGCAGCAGCTAAGACCCATGATATAGCTTTTACTTTTGGTACTGGTAGTGCGGAAAGAGAATGTGTGTTTAAAGATTTTTTCTTGCAATTTATGACTGATTTACAGCAGGAATTGAAGCTTAGTTCGTAATTATTCTCGTAGCGTAACGCACCAAAGTCTTCAGATAGTGAGTTATAAACTCCATGCTAACGCGCCTTACAAATACGTAATAGGTAACAAGAATGGCGATTACAACAGCAGACATGATGAAAATGTCACCTGCTGAATTAGATGAACTTTATCAAAACAGTCCTGCGGGAGAAATTCCTAATAGTCAAGGTATGGGTAGAGTTGTTTTTGTCACCGGGCTTCCTACCCGTAATTTTTTGTCATCACTGGTGAGGTTACTAGCTTGGCAAGGAAAGGTGTTTTACCGCGATCAAAGTTTCTTGCTGAACCGGATTACTATTTTGAGTTTGAAGTTAGTGAAAGCCAAAGTTTATCGAGGAGACAGTTGGTTTAGTAAGGGTGAAGCGATAATTTTAGACTACTCTCAAACCTCATTTATTGCTCAAAAAATTAGAGATGAAATCCGAGAGGTTTCACCTGGGGTTTTTCTTGGTCAAGCTTATTGGGGTAAGACGCGAGTGTTGTGTTTTGCATTGGAATTTTGAATTGTTATAAATAGTAGCAAGCAAGGACACAGCAATGTTGTACCCCTACAGTGTGTGTGGTATTTTTCCTAAGTTGATGGTGCGGTGCTTGGCGACAACGCACCCGACAATTTTTTTGTTTAGGGAATTTGGGGATTTTATGTAGATGCGATGTCTACGACAAGCCGCTCTGCGTCTACGCAATGTCAGCCGATACAATCGCATTGTCATTCGATACAATGGCATTGTTACTCGATACAATTGTATTGTCAGCCTATACAATGGCATTGTCACTCGATACAATCGCATTGTCACCCGATGCAATTCAATTGCAGGGCGATGCATTAATATAATCAGCAGATGCGATCTGATTTGCAGGTACTCCTGTCATTGGCATTTCACTACTGATTGCAAAATCCCGCGATACTTTTTACAACGACACATTTGACAAATTACTGCTGAATCAACTCAGCACTAACAAGTTTTGCTATAAATTGGCTGTATTCATCCTTCATTGGCAAATCTAAATCTCGCCGAATGCGTCGCCTTGATGCAAGTACAATTTCACCCTTAATAGGATTAAATCCTTCTTTTTCATAGTTTTCCCAATAAATACCAACACCCCGTTTGTGCCAGTTAGGAATTTGATTAAAATTAATTCCATGTTGAAATAACATTTCGTTTTTATCAGCAACAGATAAACCTTTCATCATACTGGTTGCTTGAGTTGCATTTTGCCCATCTCGACGCAAACACCAGTAGCAATGAGCATTCAGCGCGTTTCTATGAGCATCTTCACTCCGCCACCGAAAATAATGTACTACTTCTTCTGTATTGGGAAGCTGAGAAATCCGACAATCAAAGCAGGCTAAAGCACTAAGTGCTAAAGAAAATTTAGCGCTGGCTTCACTGGCTAAAACTGAGTTGAGTTTTCTTAATTTACGGTTGAAGGTGTTTTCATCGCGAGCAAAAAGTAGGGAAATTTCATCACTTTGGGTATAACCATAAATGATATCGATGCCGCAATTCATCAAATGTTCAACTGTTTCCAGCATCAAATCTCGAAAGTGGATATCAAAGGGAGCCTCGAATTGATGTACTTCTTTTGTCAGGCGGGTAAAGCCACGTCCATCTAATCTCGCAACGATATAAATTCCAGGTAGTACACAATGATCGTGCGCTGTCTCAAATACCCGCATCCTGCTATCAAGTTCATCAAATTTCAAGGTTCAATTCCTCAATAATAAATAATTCGTAATGGGCTGCGCCCCGCTACGCTAACGTAATTCGTAATTTAGAAAGTAAAATTGCAACACTTGACGGTTAAGGCGAAAAGGGCCAGGGTAAAGAAAAAACCTTTCACCTTTTTCCAAAACCACATTCTAAGTGAAGATTATGGTAAGGGCACAACAATGTTGTTCCCCTGTGAAGGACTATATAAATTACGGTAGGGGCACAGCATCGATAATTTTTCTGTAATACAGAAATCTTAACTAAGCTCTGCCCCTACTAAATAATTGATTGAAAAAAATTCGTAATTAAGCTTCAGCCAGAGATTTAGACCCCAGTTAAAACTGCTAAGAGTTTAACTCATGTCTAAATTACGAATTACGAATTATCAATTACTACCTGGCTACCATGACTGCGGGGATCTTCTTGACTAGCAGTTGGTGCAACTGGTGCTGAGAATTTGGAAACTTGGCCGCTAGCTTTGGCATAAGGTAAAGATGAGTCTGTCGCCAAAGCTTCTAAGTTACTAGCCATGACAGTGCGTGGTTGATCGCCGATCGCCTGCGCTATGGTTTCACCATTCTTACCCAAAAATACAAAATGGGGAATTCCATCCACCCGATATTTCAGCATTTCTGGTAGCCATTTGGTGTTATCCACATTCAGCATGACAAAGTTTAGCTTGTCTGCATATTGCTGTTCTAACTCAGTCATATCTGGTGCCATTTTCTGACAGACAGTACACCAATCGGCGTAAAACTCCACCAGTGAAGGTTTACCGTTGCTGACAGCTACTTCTAAGGGTGTGGAAGCTTCATCTAACTTACTTAGGGAAGCCGAAGTTGTTTCACTTCGTAATCCTAAAACTAAAGCAACGCTGAGTGCGATCGCTACTATGGCTATTAAAAAATTTCTTACCCGCGTCCCTGCTGTGGATTCCGGCTTTGCTGGAACATTCACTGGTGAATCTTTAGTCATAACAAAATTATTAAATCTTATTAAGCAGTATCATCTTCAGTTTAACTGAACGCTGGGGGTTGGGGATTGGGGATTAGGGATTGGGGGGACAAGGAGGACAAGGGAAGGGTAAAAGTAAGGAACAAAGGACAAATGACGAATGCCCAATGCCCAAAATTAAAGATACCCTAGAACAGACAAGAGTCTCTGCGAAACCTGTGAAAAAACGAGTTACTCTGACTTTTCCCAAACGTGCTGTACAAATGCCAGTTACCTACCGCTTGGCTAAAGAGTTCAATGTTGCTGCAAATATTATCCGTGCCCAAGTTGCCCCAAATCAAATTGGCAAGCTGGTTGTGGAATTATTGGGAGACATAGATCAGTTAGATGCTGCGATTGAGTGGATGCGATCGCAAAATATCAATGTTTCTCTGACATTGGGCGAAATTGTGATTGATGAAGATACCTGTGTCCACTGTGGTTTGTGTACTGGGGTGTGTCCAACGGAAGCCCTGACTCTCAACCCAGATACATATAAGCTGACATTCACGCGATCGCGCTGCATTGTCTGTGAACAGTGTATCCCTACCTGTCCTGTGCAAGCAATTTCCACTAATCTCTAAATCCCAGGGACTAGGGAATGGTACAAATGACCTTTGACCCTTAACTTTTTACTATTGAACCAAACTAAACAAATCTGCTATGACTCCACTCTCCCCTACTAACCGACTCTTGGCTGGAGAGTCATAAACTATCAACAATGAAGGTCTCCCTGTTAGATGATTAAATAGCGTCATGCCCTCGGCATGATCTTCCCGATTACCATAGGGAATGTCTTGTACAAGTTCTGGGTAACTCAAAAGATTTTCTGCTACATTCGCGCCACCTTGCCAGCAATAAAGTTGTACTGGGCCGTCTAAATCCATTGTCGGCCCGGCTAATATCAATAAGTCTTCCCCATCTAGAGACAAATCCCGAATCCCCAAACCATTCAACCAAAGAAAATGTTTTTTATATCCCTTTTGTGCTTCGCCAATTGGTAGTAATTTCATCAATCCTGGGTTAGAATTTTCTAATTCAATTTCCAAAATTACAGCCCAACCGCGTAATACTGGGCCACGTAAACCAAGGAAAATACGATTTTGATAAATGCTGATTCCTTCAATATCAAAGCCATTGTCTTTTCCCGGAACTGCTGCTTGAATATACAAGCCTAAATGGGGATCATCCGCTAAGGCTGTCATGAGCAAATTACTCTGGTTATTCAACTCTAGTTTGGCAGCACTTAACTGCACATCTGGATTTTGTGGATGCGGGCAAGATGAAAATAATTTCCCATCTACTAGAGGTATTCTTCCGAGAATGTAACGGTTAGGTTCGGATGTAACTGTTGCTAATCTTTGAATATTTTTAACGTCAGTATTCTTTGATTTTGCTTTTTTACGCTTGTAGCTATGGGAACCAACCAGCCATAAGTAATAGTCTGCATAAGCCAGCCCTTCAATATCAATTTCCTCGCTTTCTGGTGCAGGTAAACTGATAAATTCTGCCACGCGAAATTGTTGATGGTCGCCAAAGTTGTTACCATCAGCTAAAGATAGCCTTTCAATCGTTGAGCTTTCATCCGATCCCAGCCAGAGATGCAACTCTTGTGTTAATAGTAATGCTGAAAGGTCTGTTCTGTGTTTTTGGAAACTCTCTGTAAATGTCAAAAATATTTGTTCTATTAAATCACAGTTATGCATTTTACAGCCTTCCTAAGTAGTGCCTGAGTTGACATTAACTAATTAATGTTGTAGTAAATACTATTTTTGTATTTATATTGGTAACTGATAATTGTGATTGAAAAATGAGCGATCACAACCATAAGAGTTGTGCTCTTGAGAAAAAAATTTTCAATAAAATAATCAAAACTTATTAATTATAATCAGATTTTCTATTAAGATTTGCTTAAAAAAATACCAAAAGTTATATAGGCAAATTTTTAACTAATGTTATCATGCAATAATCCACTTTTATATATCATTTTGGTGTCACTTATGGAAGTAGCTAAAAATACCACAATTCAAACCCTTGGAGACTACGCTTACCAAGCGATTGAAAAACATTATAAGAAAACGTTGAAGTGGGAAAAGTCAGTTAAGAAAGATGAAGATCCAGAAGCATTGCATCAAATGCGAGTAGGAATGCGTCGCCTACGTACCTCTGTCAGTAGATTTGCGATCGCCTTAGACGTATCTAAGCCAATTAGTGATAAAAATATCGGTAAAATTGCTCGTCGCCTGGGGAATCTCCGAGATTTAGATGTACTCAAAGAAACTCTCGAAAAAGATTACAAACCACAGCTATCTTCTAAAGATCAGAAACATTTAAATACAGCTTTTGATGCTTTAGCTAAACAACGTGAACACGCACTAGATACGGTACAAACAACATTAAAGGACGAATCATATAAGTCTTTAAAACAAGCTTTAGAAGAGTGGTTAGAAAAACCAAGTTATCAAGATTTAGCATCTATTACCATTCAGCAAGTTCTGCCAGATTTACTGTTACCGGAAGTGAGCCAGTTCTTATTGCATCCCGGTTGGCTAGTGGGAACGGAAGTTGTAGACGCGCAGTTAAAAATCCGCACCGATTGGGGAGCAAAAAAAATAGAACAACACTTGGCTAGTCAAGGGGAAAAACTTCATAGTTTACGCAAACAAGCCAAACGTGTACGCTACCAAATGGATTTATTTGCAGATTTATACAGCGAATCTTATGCAGCCTATATTGCAGATGTAAAAAGTATCCAAGACATTTTGGGTGCAATGCAAGATAGTGTTGTGTTAACTGAATGGCTTGAGGATGTATTTAAGTCAGACATGAATTCTCAGTTGCATGGACTGACTAAATTACTAGCAGAAAATCGTTACAAACTATGGCAACAGTGGCAACCATTACAAGAGCGGTATCTAACCATTGAAACTAGACATGGCTTTCATTTAACAATACTACATCCTAAGGAATCTGGTTTTGTTAATGAAGATGAGACTAGCGCCCAGACAATTGGATAGGAGCCTCTAGAGACAAAACGTAAACACTGCTTTGGGGAATCTGTACAATCCGAGTATTTTCTGCAGAACGCAAACCTGTTACTAATCCAATAGCGCTTCCCAGCATTGCACCTCGGTCAAACTGTTCGGGATCTCCATTGCTCAAAAAGCCCAAGGTACTGCCAGTCAGTCTACCCCAAACAGAACCATTTTCTACAGCTTTATCATTAGCTCGTTTTTGAGTAATAGTAGTGCCAGGAATCATTTGACTCGATGCTTTAATTGAGACGATGCGACCATTAATTACCAACGATTGGGCGACAATTTTAGCGCCCCCATCAGTGGGTTTTAGCACAATGGTGACTGGAGTATTTTCTGGTGCGACAACATTACCTTGAGCATCTTTAATGGCATTAGCCAAAGGAAGCGTCAAAGGATAATCCTTCTTTTGCCCAACATCTACGGTCACAGATGCAGGAAAAGAAACAATAATTGCTGTATCTTGAGGAATAGTAATATCTTGGCTAGCCGCTTGAGGCTGCATAGTCGGTTGAGGCGGTACAGTAGTAACTGGTTGGGCACTAGCTTCCACTGTGACAGCACCTAACAAAGACAAAGAACAAGCAAGACTTAACAGCAGTTGAGTTTTCATAATCGTTTTACTGTTGATGTGAGTGTGTTTGCGAGGTTTCAACCCCTTCACTCAATCAATAGGTTAGCGATCGCAAGTTTATGCAGGCTTGTGGAAACAAATTACTAAATTTCTTGCAGCTTGTCAGCTATCAATCGTTGTACTTCCTCAGCAGTATCAGATGCGATGTCTGCGACGGGCTATGCCTACGCACTTCGCAAAATCTCTGTTAAGCTTTCTAAATCAGATATTTGGGCGATTTCTGGCAGCTATCAATAGTTGTACTTCCTCAGCGGTATCAGATGCGATCGCACTCCGCAAAATCTCTGTTAAGCTTTCTAAATCGGCAATTTGGGTAATTCGTCTCATCAATTGTAATCCCTCATTCCCAAACTTCATCTCCAGCGTCATTTCAATATTCGCTAGCATTTGTTCCCGTCTTCCTAGTTGTTCACCTCGTTGTTCGCCACGGATTTCACCTTCACGCAGAATTTCTTGATACCACGGTGACTCGCGCAATACTGTCATATCCCACCTCATGATTTGTTTAACCAATGCGCTATCTATTACAAACGTAGCAAAAAATGCTAAGACCGTTTCTAGTTGGTTTAATTGTTCATCATCTTGCAATAAACGTAAAGCTTCTCGAATTGTAGACTCGTCTTCACCACCCTTGAGAATTGGTACAAACGGAAGTAACGATGGTACAGGTTGTTCAAAGGCGATGCTAGCATCAACTTCCCACAAGTTAATTACGCGGTAATCTTGGTAGGCTTCTATCCCCGCAATAGTAGATTCGTATCTTGTAGGAATTTGTGTATTACTCGTTTTGAGGATATTAATCAGTACGGGATAAGTCGGTAAGTTATATTTTTCTTCTGCTAATCCAGCATAAGCACGCATTCTTCTGGGCATTTCTGGTTTGTAGCGCAATTGTAATTCATTGAGAACCAGAAATTCACCATGCTGGGGACTTTCGACGCGGATAAGTACATCACTTTCGCGACTGATCCATTGAAATTCGGAATTGAGGATTTCGCCTGCAATCACATCTGGTATTTGGGTTACCCATTTTACCCAATTGTCTGGTGCAAGACTAATCAAGCGTTTGGTGCTGATATCGGCAGGTTTAGACATAGGAGAAGGTAGATGTAATCAAGGCATCAAACTTATGATACTTGGCTTTAAGTAATATATTTTTATAAATAAAAAATAATTATGTTCACAAACAATTATAAGTTTGCTGTATCGTTGATTGTCTCCATTACTTATGGATTAGAACCATAATATTTAGCAGCTTCCGACATTTTAAAATGCAATAAACTGTCATCACCAAGTTCTTTAATTCTCTTGGGTTTAGATGGAAATCTCCCCAATGCATTCATAACTTCTAATGCTATTGACTTGGCTAAAAAAGGAGGTACAGAGTTACCAACTTGACGAAATCCGTGCCATTTAGTTACATGAAATCTAAACCAATCGGGATAGGAATGCAGCCGTGCTGCTTCTCTAACTGTGATACATCTAGGTGTAAAAGGATGAATTGGTCTAGGAGAAGTAAAAGAGCCACGATACATATCTGTACCTGCTCTTAATGTGTTGCAAACGCCAGCCGGATGTAGTTTATGAAAACGACTAATAGGTTCTCTTTCGCCTTGAACTGTAGCCGCAAAGCGTTCAATAGTAGCATCTGAGTGTTTTGTGCGGAAGCTGGAAGAGAGAATTTGAGAATCAAATTTACGTTTGTATGAATAATTATTTACTAAAGTTTTAATGCTACGAAGTTGCCGAGCATAATTACTGGGTTTAGCATATTCTGCTAATACCCAATCTTGTGACAGTAACTCGGAATATTTTTCTACTTCTGGTATATCGCCAATTGCATCCCAAACTGTAGGACTAATTGGCAATACAGATGAATTTTGTCTTGGGGAATTATGAGGCTTTGCTATTTGAGTAAGACGCTGCGGATATTTTGGTAAAGCTACATCTTCCCTAGCTCCTAAGAGAAATAATCTTTCTCGCGCCTGTGGTACTCCATAATGGGCAGCGTTAAGAACTTGGTAATTTTCTTCTACTTGATAGCCTTTGATTTGAAATTCGCTAATCAAAGTTTTCAGAATTTGTTTATGTTCGCCAATTGTGATTCCTCGAACATTTTCCATCACAAAAAATTTTGGTTGCAACTCCAAAACTAGGCGATGAAAGTGAAATATTAAAGAGTTGCGGGGGTCGTCAACAGCCCGTTTACCAATAATAGAGAATCCTTGACACGGCGAACCACAAATTACCACATCAATTTCTTGATCGCCAATTTGCGATCGCTTTCTAATCTCTTCCCCTGTGGTGTCTACAACGCTTTGGCATAACACCGTCCAAAAGGGAAAGTTAAATTCGTGGATGGCACAGTGAATAGGGTCGATTTCTACAGATGCCAGCACATCAAAGCCGGCTTGTTCAAATCCCAGAGTCATGCCGCCTGCGCCAGCAAACAAGTCAACTGCAATTGGTCTTTGACGAAAAGTGCTGAGTTCTGTTAGCGGGGTGTTTAGCCCGTTCTGAGTTCTGAGTCTCATTTGTGATTCAGACGTTGACCGATGGACTCTGATGCAGGTGCGTGAACCAGCGATTACACGAACTATTTCAATTAAAATTTAAAGCAATACATTATACCTTAAAAATAATATTTGTCAAAGTAGTTAGTAGTTAATGTTCATTCAGCCGACGCGATAAATGGGAGATAATGCGCCTAATTCTCACGTCATTTCCTAAATCAAACATTCCATAGGGTTCTTCTTCAGAATCCAGAAGATGATCACCTAGATTAATTAAAGCTTGCATAATAGCGGAAATGCTATTTAAAGGAATCTCTGCCTGTAAATAATCATCAAGCTGTTCCAGAAATACTCTAATTTTGGCTGTACCATCAGGAAGTTTTTGATTAGCAAGTTCTATGAGCTTGTCACCGAATTCCTTGGCATCCAAACCTGAACTAAGGATAGCTTTCACCTCGCTATCAGGTAATTCTCTTGTTGTTAAAGCTAGACGAAAATAGTTAGAAAATCTTTCTAAACTACATATACGCAGGTGTTCGCGCCATGTTGATTCGTTATCTGCATCGTAGTAAGTATTGCTATAAACAGACTCTAACTTAGGAAAAAGTTCCAATAGCAGCTTTTGAATTGGTTGTTTATCCTGATCTTCTAGTTCAGCCAACCAAGAATTATGAAAATGTTTTAGTTCATCTATCGTGGGAAATGAAGAGCCTTGACTATATATATATCCTGCAAAAAATTGAGGATTTTTACGGATTATTTCATAAACTGCTGGGCGAAACACTCGCAGGGCTTCAATCGCCACAAAATCGGCTGGATTTACTTCATCATTCGTTACTGGGTATGTCACTGTTAAGATGTTGATTAGACGAACAATGTCGCGGGTGGTATTAATAAAATGGTCTATTCCTGGAAAATAAATGTTGCTCCAATGAGTAGGACTAAATATCTGTTTTGGTGTATCAGCAAATATAGTATTGAGTTTTTCAAAAAGCAGCCTGCGAAGTAAAGTTTTTTCTGGAAGCGGTAATTCAAAACTAGCTTGAATGATTTTTTCTAGATAAATATCTCCAGGTATACCCTGTGTATCAGCAATAAATTTGTGAACAACTTCTTTATTGAAAGCTAAAACATAAACAACATTATTAAAATTCGGAATCGCCTTGAGCAGGCGAAATAATTGCATGATATCGTCAGGATTGAGCCTATCAATCTCATCAATTGTTACCACTATTCGCGGATGTTTATCTTCCAGCGTTTCTTCTAATTCTTCTTTTAATTCAGAAATATCTTTTTGCTGATTGTCAAATAATTTAACCACCGCTTTACCAGCTTGAGCATAAGGAACAGGAATTTCAGAAACAGCTTTGACAAAATCGGCTATGCGTTTTTTAAAGCCTTTTGGCACAGCTTTCAATTCGCTCAAGCTCATCTGTAATTGTCTAACGAAGCGCCTTGTAATGTCTTCGTCTCCAGTCACTAACCAAGGATTAAAAGAAACGATAATCGGTTGTTCATCTTCTGGCTTCTCCTGAAGGTAGTGAACTAAGAAATTCAACAGTGTAGATTTGCCAAATCCCCAATGCCCATACACTGCAATAACAAATCCTCCAGTAAAATTCATTTTACAAATACTATCTGCTAAATGCTTGGCAAAGGGTGCATATCCTAACCGATCCGAAACAGGCTCGGTTAAAGGATTGTCGGCAAAAATCTCATAAATATTCTCGGATTTGCTTTCTGAATCACTTGTTGTTTCCAGCATCAGTTTTTCTCCTAAACTATCTCGCATGATGCTGTATAGAAAAGAGAAATCCTTCCTTCCTTAAGAGGGAAGGATTTTTTTATTAACGTTAATGTTAAGTAATCTGGTTAAGCGGCAATTTTCGCTGCTGAAACTAGCGCTGATTTTGGCTTCCAAGGTAAGACTTTTTCTATCAAATCAGCAAAAGCTTTGCTGCGCGGTTCCCGAACAAATACTAAAGGTAACAGCGCAATTAATCGCATACTAGCTGAAAGGGCAAATAGTCCAGGTAAGCCCCCGATAATATCTAGCTGGGCTAAGAAACCCCCTACTGCCGAACCTAAACCACCACTAACACCGGTAATAGCTGCGGCGATCGCAAAATATTGAGAAGGACTCTCCAATGGTGCCATTTCCATCTGAATATTACTGTTGCACAAGTCGATCGCGGCCCCAAAGCCACCCCATAAAATATGTATAAGCGGTAACCAGACCCACACAGAAATAAAGTCATTTCCAGCCCCTAGCCAAAATAAAGGTGTGACTGCAATCAAAACACCGGCTAACAATAGTATGGGACGATTTCCTATCCTGTCAGCCAACTTACCCCACAATACCAGCATGACTAAGTTCGCCCCAGCAATCAAACTGCTGTAAAGTGTGACTGTACTGAGGTCTAAACCTAAGTTTTTCAGCATATAAAGATTGAAAAATGGGGCGCTGAGGTTGATTGCAAATGTCCACAGGCCAAAATAGACTAGAAACTTTAAGAAGTTGAAATCTTTCAGGATGGTGAAAGTCTTTAGTTGTTGAGTGTCAGGATTCTCTGGGGTTTGGCGCGCAGCTTTGCCAAAGCGGTAAACTTGCGGATTTACATCCACCATCCAAAACTGACAAGCCAAACTGATCAGGCCGATTACTACTCCTAGCAACAAAAGTACGCCGAAACCTTGGATTGTACCACCAGGCCAAGCTGAAACGGCAAATCCCAGCATTGGTACAGACAACAGATTAGCCAAGCTAGCAGCACTATTGCGAAAACCAAAATAACGCCCTCGCAAGCGAGGAGGAACCAAAGCAGCCATCCAGCTAAACCAGGCACAACCGCCCAAGGCTCCCAAAATATTGGTGAAGAGAATTATTCCCAGTGTCCAGATTACTAACTGGTGGGGTGGGGTGTTAGAACCACAAAACCAGGCAATCCCCGCCACTAAAATCAGCCACAGCAGTCGAGCCGGGCCAAAAATTGCCAAAGTATACCAATGGCGACTGGAAGTGCGATCGGCAAGATAAGCTCCTAGTGGTTGCAAGAAATTCGCCAGCAGAGGAATGGAAGACAGCAAGCCAATTTCTACTGGGGTAGCGCCCAACTGAAGTAAAAAATTAATCAGTATTACGCCGCCGGTAATATTAGAAAAAATAGTGGCAAATACTCCATCTAAAGTAGATGCTTTCAGGCTAGTTCGAGTTGCTTGCTGAGAAATTTTCGGCGGCGAGTCTGTTGTCAGAGATGTTAGCTGTTCTTTAGGAAGTAGGTGTTCTACAAGTTCTTCAGTAGAGGCAGATAGAGTCTTCACTAGCGGAAAATCAATATTGAGAGATATGTGAGTAAGATTCAGTCAGCAGTAGCCCACCTATATCAGTGGCCATAACCTGACGATACGCTGGCGAGTAACATTGTGTAACAGCCAGAAGAATGATAATTTTTTAAATCCTTTGAAATAAAAATTCCAGTATTTACCTTCTACTTCAAAATTCAGGCTGCTAATATTTGCGATTAGTTCAGCTTTCTGGAGCGTTAAGCAGTCCTAAATAATTATGAGCGTAGACGCGGAGCTGCTTGTCGATAGACATCGCCTGTTGCTGAACTTGTCAAATACGCATATTTTACCCCTTTTGTCAATAAGTAATAGTCCTTTCAAGGTGTTGTGTAATGGGTGCTTCTCCTATCACAGACGCTGCGTGTAGCTTACTGCTAGGGATACAAATCTCTTAACCCGTCCAACACACTGGCTCAACTTTGCGCTTATTTACGCCGTGCTGTACTAGCATATTAATTTTTGAACAAGAAACATTAATTTTGTGTAAAGACTTTATAAATTTAAGGATAACTTCTTGGCTAATTTCCGTATATTTACTAATGTGTACAAGTTTCCTATTTTTAAGCTCCTGCATAGGAGCTGAAGCCTAACTATGAAAAGAAGTTTGGTTTTTGCCACTACGCTATCGAGTTGTTCGATGATTGCCCTGGCACTATTGGGGGTAGGCGATCAAGCCAAAGCAGCTAGCATTATTTTAGGTAACGCCAGCGGTGAATGGGTCAACCCGATTCCAGATGCACAAAATACCTATTGCTCTGATACAAGTAGTAGCAAGTGTTTTGTTAAAGGTGTAGGAACCAATTCATTCAGTTGGGGTGAGCCACAGAAAAATACTCCTGACCAACCCAATCAACTGACCTTTACTGGAAAATCTTTCTCAGCCTCACCAGATCTCGGCTCCTGGTTCAAGGTAGGTAATTTAAGATATTTGAATGGAATAATCTACGCAGATACCAATATAAAATCCGCAACTTTGAATTTAAATTTATCTTTGGGTGATACCAATCCTGTTAGCAAATTATTGCCAATCTTGTTTAATTTAAGAAATACACCTAACAATAATACACAAAATATTAAAGATCCAGAAAACGCAGACTATGTTGATATGATTACACCATCAGCAACGAGTTTCACATTGAATAAAGAATCATATCTATTTGAGATTGCTGGCTTTAGCCCATCATTATTTGCGCCTCAGAAAAGTATCAGTGCTATTGAAGGAGAATACAGTAATGATCCTGGCGATATTTATGCCAGAGTTACTTATGGTCAAAAACCTGACAACTTTCCACCCTCAAATAATGTCCCGGAACCTCCAACTATTGCTGGTTCGTTTCTAATAGGGATATATCTGGTTTACCGCAAAAAGTTCTCTAAACAAAAAGCTAAATCTTCATCCAAATAATTTAGTTGGAATTAGCTTGATAACAAATCAGTTATAAATTTTGTCGGGTGTGTTACGGCGCTTATAATGCATAATTTGTAGTCATAAATTACGTGATGCTCCATCCCACTGCCTGAATTTGGTTCATTACATTGCGTTCATCACCTATCTTACTCTTTAGGATGATCTGTGCCGAATGAGAACTGCTCTATAAACAATGCTTTGCCTTTAGTGGTTCACTCTAGTTAGGTTACATAATACTACGCAATAAAAAAGTTAATTATATACTTGTATAAAATTTTATCTGTATTAATTCAGATATTGTAGGGGCTGCTGAGCGAAAAATATTTTCGACACTGTGCCCCTACGCTGTATTGCATTCAACCTAGAACTGCTATATTTGTAGCGACCTGAAAGTGATAATGATCATAGTTACCCTGTCTTTGCCTCGAACAGCCAAAATAAAGTATGAAGGTAATGTTCAACGCGAATGTATCAGATTAGGTTACGATCTTGTCACACTTCCTTGTTTGAAAAGTCATATTCCAGAATTTTCTGGCTAAAATAGTATATCTGTTCTACTCAAACTCCAATCCTAACAATCCTTAAATCCATATATTTTTTAGAGGCAGGAATGGCTATCAACACCGATACTTCTGGCAAGCAAAAAGCGCTGAATATTGTACTCAGCCAGATTGAGCGCAGCTTTGGTAAGGGAGCAATCATGCGCCTGGGCGATGCTACTCGGATGCGGGTAGAGACAATTTCCACTGGGGCACTCACCTTAGATCTAGCATTGGGTGGGGGTTTACCCAAGGGGCGGGTGATTGAGATTTACGGGCCGGAAAGTTCCGGTAAAACAACAGTAGCACTACACGCGATCGCCGAAGTGCAAAAAGAAGGTGGTATTGCTGCCTTTGTGGATGCTGAACACGCCCTTGATCCCACCTATGCTGGGGCTTTAGGTGTAGATATCGAAAATCTCCTGGTTTCTCAACCTGACACAGGTGAATCTGCGTTGGAAATTGTCGATCAGCTTGTTCGCTCTGCGGCTGTGGACATTGTAGTCATTGACTCGGTGGCAGCATTAGTTCCTCGGGCCGAAATAGAAGGCGATATGGGTGATACTCACGTTGGTCTCCAAGCCCGATTAATGAGCCAAGCTTTGCGTAAAATTACTGGTAACATTGGTAAATCTGGTTGCACAGTAATTTTTATCAACCAATTACGGCAAAAAATCGGTGTCACCTACGGTAGTCCAGAAACTACCACTGGTGGTAATGCGTTAAAATTTTACGCTTCTGTACGCTTAGATATTCGCCGAATTCAAACCTTAAAAAAAGGTACAGATGAATTTGGTAACCGCGTCAAAGTGAAAGTGGCAAAAAATAAAGTAGCACCGCCTTTTAGAATTGCGGAATTTGACATTATTTTTGGCAAGGGAGTTTCTACTATAGGTTGCCTTGTTGACCTCGCTGAAGAAACTGGCATCTTGATCCGCAAAGGAGCCTGGTATAGCTACAATGGCGAAAATATTTCCCAAGGTCGAGACAACGCCATCAAATATTTAGAAGAAAAACCCGAATTTGCTGCACAAATTAAGCAGTTGGTACGTGAAAAGCTAGACAAAGGAGCTGTTGTTTCTGCTAACTCTGTAACAAAAGTGAATGAAGAAGAGGAAGATGAAGATGTCGATTTAGAAGAAGAATAATCATAACGGTCAACAAGATGGGATAGCTGGTAGTACGGTTAAGATCAGCACTTTTCATCTATCTTGTGGTTGGGAAAAAGGGTAAAGGTTTGAATTCACCCTTTTCCCTTTTTTTTAATCGAACGGTTTAACTGAACTGTATTATTTATTTGGATTGCTTAATAGTTCTAGAAAGTTTGCGTGTCACATCTCTACAGATATTACTGAAATTTTAAACAATACTAACTATCCATAAAGTGAGAATTTTGAATTTTTGATAGTGGATTATGAGGCAGTTGTCTGCTAAAAAAACGCTCTAAAATTTCAGACTTTTCTTCTAAACTGAAGTTACTATGCTGATATCTCCAATTATCAATTAAGTTTAAGCCTTCAGTTATATGCAAAGCATCATTTAAGTTTTGAGTTGGAAATTCTTGTTGGTTACTGGTTGCTTTAAATATTTTTTTTGAATGGTCACCTATACCTGGCACAAGCTGCACCAGTAACTCTACGGATACATTTGGCAGAGTGCGGCTGGTCTGATTAATAAAAAAATCAAAAGTGATAATGCCTAGTCGAATGCGATCGCCATCATTAAGTTTCGTGCGCCCAAACACTGGTTCACCATTTACAAATGAGCCATTACTGCTTTGAAAGTCGATTAAGTAGAAGCCCTGATGGTTAATATATTGAATCGCAGCGTGGCGTTCAGAGAGATATTGATCAGCAATAGTAATGCCACTACCACCATCGCGACCTACAGTCCAAATTTGCTGTGACTGGTGTAAAGTTTGTGTTTTATTATCACAAAGATTAGTAACTATATAAACAATCGAACCATTAACTACGCCTTGTACATAAAGTGGTTGCATTGCTAGAAATGATTGCTGAGCAAGGTTTTCTAGCTGGAGAATTTCATCTAAAAGGCTACTATGTTGCTCGTACAATTTCAGGAATACCTGAAACAAACTTAATCGCCGTTCTAATTCCTTATCTTGCAACTCAGCTATCATAGATGAGCCTTTTATTGTCAAAAAATGTAAATTGCTGATTTCGGTCATTAATTTTTAGTTTCAGCCTAATATCAGGAATAATTAAGAAAATTATGGCAAAAGTATGATTTAGCTTAGTTATTACAAGTAATCATAATAATTTATCTACTTTTATCTAAACTTAGCTAGATAAAACTAAATTTTGCCATAAATTTGCTGCGGTTTTATTTGCCTCTACCAGCTAAAAATTAAGCAGCACAAAAAATTAAATTGTTCATATGGATATGAAATTTTTCCTCATGTCAGCTTTCATAAATTTTAGGAAAAGTTTCTAGAACAAATATTGTAACTCTTTGTTTTTTATTGTAAATTATTTTTCTCTATTTGTCACATATAGCAATCAATTTGATTCATGAATGTACTCGCAAGACTCTAGACGGGAAGAGGCAACAGCGAATAGGAAAAAACTTAGAGGTGGATTAAGTATTTTCAACAATTTGATAGAAATACTCTATTATTAAACAATATGAGATAGCAAATATAATACTAATTAGTTAATGGGATTTTCACCTAAATTTTGAAATAAAGATAGGGTGAGCCTTACCCAATAAAATCGGGCTATTGTGGGCAATACTTACCCTATACTTAGGATTGATCCAATGGTACGGAATTTGTTCAAGAATTAATTTGATTATTATATAAATATTCAAAATATAATATTAGTGTTTCAGTAATTATATAGCCGTAGCCATCTTCGTTAGGATGCTGCTTGCTTGAGAACTGTTTCCAGATAAGATTTAGCCATTGAAATGGGGTAGACGCAATAAGAACTCTTATAATCTACGTCCTAATCTTGATGGCTATAGCTATATCTACCCATAGGGATAAATTTAGAGCATCAAACCCACAATTTTTATACAGCGATTCAAGCTGTAAGTCAGCTAATAATTATTCCTACTACATCGCCGCATTTTTGTAGCGTTGCGGATTAATCAAGCTCAAGGCAAATTCGTTTATTCAGCCTAATCATCTATTACTACTAGTATTTCCATTAGGCTACTAAATATTTCGCTACTGGCACCAGAGAATTTAAAATTATATATATAGCAAGAATTCTACAAGGTGTTTTTTAAGTAGCTCAAAACGAAAAAAACTAGCCAGAGTTAAAATCACAATAAGCCCCTTTTACCATTAGGACGTACTGTCATCCAATTAGTCTTTGCTAGTACCAACTGCTCATCAGTAATTTTGGCACCAGTAAGAATAGCTCCACAAAGATTAGCTCCTCTAAGATTGGCATTGCTGAGATAAGCATTGCTTAGATCAGCACCTCGCAGATCTGCTCTTTCTAAATCAGCATTGGTGAAGTAAGCTTTGCTCAGGTTAGCATCCCTGAGATTAGCATCAGTGAGACTGGCTCTGCCAAAGTCACTGCTGTGGAGGTTAGCTCCTTGAAAGTTAGTTTTCTGCAATTGAGCGGAATGGAAATTTGTCCCCGATAAGTCAGTACCTTGCAAGTTGAGCATACTCAAATTATGGAGAGCAAAATCCCGCCTTCCCTTAAGATAGGCTGTTAGTAAATTTTGGGTATTTAACTTCCGCATCACATGAGAATTTTGATTTTGCGAAACATAACTGTTGTTGGTATCTAGGCTTGTGGGTTTTGCCATCATCACCCCTGGACGTATTCCCGCTGCGTGCGATGCATTTTCGCCTGTTTTAGCTCGTCTAGCTCTGATTGCTGCTGCTACCTGTGCTACTCCTGCACTACTAGAACTACCAAGTGGGTTATTACACAAAACAGCAGAATTTGCCATTTGGTGATGTGTTTGCTCTCTCACATCTACATCTGATTTAGCAAGCATTCCCTTGGCTAAACTGTCCATATAGGGTTCCATTTCCAACCCCCTAAGGACTTCTTGGGCTGTTTTGTAGCGGTTGCGTACGGAGACTTCTAACATTTTTCGCAACACACTGCTTAAATGATCGCTCGCTTGTACAAGCGGCTCCCAGATCATTTCACCAGTTGTAGGATTGTATTCTAAATCTTTAGGAGTCTTACCAGTAAGTAAATAAATACATGTTACTCCCAATGCGTAGATATCACTGGCGTAGACTGGACGCATTGCCATTTGCTCTGGGGGTGCAAAACCAGGAGTACCAATTGCATATGCAGTTAATGCTGTTTGCTCCAATTGTCCACTTACTCCTTGGGTAGTTTGGTTTTTAACTGCACCAAAATCGATCAGTACCATTCGCGCATCTTCAGTGCGGCGAATCAAGTTGGCTGGTTTAATATCACGGTGAATCACCTTTTGCTCGTGGACATATTGCAGCAATGGCAAAATTTCACTTAAGAACTGCTTGACTCCAGCTTCGCTAAAATTGCCGTTAAGTTGAATTTCCTGTTGTAGGGTAGAACCGCTAATGTATTCCTGAACTAAGTAGAATTGTTGATGATCTTCAAAATAATCGAGTAGTCTTGGCAATTGCGGATGATTGCCAATCTTACCTAAAGTTTTGGCTTCCCGCTCAAAGAGTTCTCGCGCCATCTGTAAAACATGGGGCGCTGTAACTGTGGGACGCAGCTGCTTGATTACACAACTCGGTTCTCCTGGTAAGGCTTCATCGTAGGCTAAGAAGGTTGCACCAAAGCCACCCTGACCTAATGGTTTGAGTACTCGATAGCGATCGCCCAAAAGTAGTTGTGAGCCACAAGACTGGCACCGTTGGCTATATGCCAGATTTTCTGGATGGGGACAGGTAGGATTTAAGCAGTAGCTCATGCACTGTCAACTCGCTGCACGAATAATAATAAGTAGCGTTACACTCTTACTTCATTATTGTGATTCACAATTCACTTATACCAGGTAATTTTCGCGGTAAATGCTTTGAAGAGTTCCTAAAGTTTAGGGAAAGCTTACGTAATCCCATTGTAATTCTACTGTCATTGATTTTACTTAAAGTTCAATGCAGTTGATGAGCTATCTTTTTAGCTACTTTGCAAAGATGACCACTGCTTTTTGTACAAGGAAGTTTAAATATTTTTAAGCAGTAATTAGATGCTTAGTTTAAGTAATTTAGCATTTTTAAGCGGGCTGCGATCGCAACTTTTAGTTTGTATGCATAACAGGGTGATCGAGCTACTGAGTTGATTCTGAATCATTAAACAACAGCAGGCGTGCAGCGAGTATTGCAAACCCTACAGCCGCGATCGCCTTTAAGACGCGGGTGGGTAAAAATTCTGCAACTGCTCCCCCGGCTAATGCTCCCAACAGGCTAGTTAATAGTAGGGCAACCGCAGTACCAAAAAACACAGCACGCGGAGATTTACTCCGACCTGAAAGCGCGATCGCTGCTAACTGGCTCTTGTCACCTAATTCTGATAAGAAAACTGTAATAAAGCTTAGTCCTAAAAGATGCCAATCCATGTGATTAAGGGGGATAAGGGAGAGAGAGATCAGAGGCGACAGGAAGCAGGGGAATAAGGGAAATATTAGGCTTTTTACCCTTGAGTTTTGATTAATGACTAATAATTACATCCCAAAACAGCATTAAGGAAATCAGCAATAACATCACACCTGCTGATTTCTCTACGGTTTTGGGGCTGAGCCGCTTGGCTATCCAACTCCCTAAGAGTACGCCTAATAAGCTGGTGGTTATCAGTGCAGCCGCAGATCCCAGAAACACAACCCACGGTGCATGAGATTCTGCACTCATTAACAAAGTAGATAGCTGAGTCTTATCACCAATTTCTGCTAGAAAAATGGTGACGAAAGTTGTACCAAAAATAACTACTACTGATTCCTGCTTTTTGGGACTATCGACAACTACAGGCTGAAGCGGCTCAATAATAGCAGTAGTTAAGTTAACAGCTGTACTGTCTTGTAGTTCTGGCTGGCTTTCAATCTTAGATAAGGGTGCAGAGTCAAGTTTCACAGGCAGTAATTTTGTTGCTTGGTTGTTTTCATATTCTTTTCATTTTCTCAGATTTTTGTAATAAATTGCAACTGTTACTGCTCGCTAATTCAAAATTTAATCAGGCTCAAGGGTCAAGGCCAGGAAAGTGGGTGATTGGTTAACTTAGATCTTGCACCATTTTCAATACCCATAGAATGAGCAGTGCTAGCCCGACAACAATTGCACTAAGCCCAGTGGTACAAGAACTGAATTAATACTTATGAGTATATTTCCCTACATAGGGGAAAATGTGGACTCGTTGCCATTTTGACCTTAATTCATCTGGTGAGAGGTTTGCTTAAAGACCAACAGCTTTGTTAAAGCGTATAATTTCTAAACTGCGATCGCCATATACTCCTTCTATCTGTTGACGACAGCAGTCAATAGCAAAATCGTTTAATTCCTCTGGCTCAATGCCATACATATCTTGAAATATCTCTGTTTCCACGCGGCAGAAACGAGGGCGATTTGCGTAGATGCGACATTCTCGTGTGGTATGGTCAAAGTTAACACACCATCCGCCTTCACCTACCATACTGAGGTAAAGTTCCAGTTCTGCAGGTGAAAGATACTCTTCTATGTCTGGGCGCTCCGCTGGGTCAAGATTACAGCAGGCTCCACATTGCTTTATACATTGCCAAGTTGCCATGATTTGTTATTTGTCATTTGTCATTTGTCATTTGTCATTTGTCATTGGGCATTGGGGATTAGGAAAACTCTTCCTAGTCCCTAGCCCCTCATCTTACATTTTTATGTCTTTTCTTATAATTTTGTTAAGTAAATTAAATCTAGCACTCCATCGCCGGATATGATCAATTGCGGGTATTGCAATTGCAGTTATTGAATTTTTTAAGAGAATCCTGGAGGAAACAATGTTTGAAGCTATAGCCAATATCAATTGGGAAGTTATTTTTCAACTACTTTTTGTTGGACTGATTGTGCTTGCTGGTCCTGCTGTAATTTTTGTTTTAGCATTTCGCAACGGCGACCTGTAACAGTGCCGAGTGCTGAGTGAAAAGTGCTGAGCCAGGAGTACAAGTTATCCATGTTGAGTTGAAGAACATTGTAGAATTTCCAACTTAAAGTGACTAACTAAAAACTCAGGACTCAGGACTTGGAACTCAGCACTGATAAAGCTTGAATGGCAGCTTGAATAATGCCGTCATATTGTGGTTGACAGACATCAACCTCTTGAGCATCTTCACGGCTATTGCCGAGTAAACCAATTGTCTGTCCTGGTTGCATAACTAAGACTTTGCCTTCAGGATTTTTAATTCTTAATTCTGGTAACGAACCCTGTTGAAAGATACCACAAGTGTAATGGCGCTGTTTGTATTCAAAGGTGGTTCTTAAGGGACGAGGTGACGACCAGAAAAATAGGTGAGACTGTGTTGAAAGCCGCACGCCTATGAGTTCCATCTCGATGTTGGTATTACCATTAAAATGATTTTCTCGCAGTTTATAAGCAACATCTACTCGCGAAGGTAGGGGATAGTAGTCGCGCCAACGCCAAGCGATCGCCTTAATTTTATACTGTTGATGATCGATAGTTTGGGCAAGTGTGAGTTTGATGTGACCTTTGCCAACTATTTGTTGCTCAACTACTTGGACATTAGGTGTCCAGAAGACAGGATCGGGATTATCGATACCGCAAGGATGTAGAGCATTGATCTGTTGATAAAGCTGGTGATTGATTTCACTAAAATTGACTTGGGTATCAATTTTCAGTAGTGGCTTGAGGTGCTGCGGTTCTAAACATTGGTTAGCAAACTCAATCAAACGCGATCGCAATTTTAATAAATTCTGCGTTGGGAAAGAAAATCCCCCAGCGGCTTTGTGTCCGCCAAATTTACCTAGTAAGTCGTGACAAGCTTGCAAAGCTTCAAACACATTAAACTCAGGGATTCCGCGCGCTGAACCACGAATGTGCGTTTCATCCTCATAGGTGCCAATAAACACTGGGACACCGTAGCGTTCCACCAACCGGGAAGCCACAATCCCAATCACACCATGATGCCAATTTGGTTGGACAACGACTAATACCCGGTCTTGCTGGAGTGATGTGATAAATTCAGTCTCAACATAAGCGATCGCTTCCTGTTCAATTTGCTCACACATTTCCTGACGCTGCTGGTTGACAGATTCGCACTGCATCGCTCTCTCCAGCGCTATTCCCATATCATCTGTAGTCAGCAAATCAATCACAATCTGCGGATCGCCAATCCGACCGATCGCATTAATTCTCGGCCCCAGTTTAAACCCAATATCCTCAGGCTTTAGGGATTTTGGATTTTGAGATTTTGCGGAAAGTCTGAGCGCCGGCTCCCAGCGCTCAGAAGTTTCCAAGACGGATTTTAGATTGGTATCAAGTCCTAAGCCTTGAATTTCTAGTTCTGAATTTTGAATTTTGAATTTTGAATTTTGAATTGTTTCACTTGCCTGTACCCCAGCCATTTGAATCAACGCCTGTATCCCTGGTAAATGAGATTTGGGTAAATACTGTAAACCGCGTTTCACCCAGCGACGATTTACGCCAGTTAAGGGAGCTAAATCTGCGATCGTTCCCAAGGTAAATAGTGCTAACATTGGCTGGATTAAGCCCCTTGTCTCGCCTAGCTGTTGTGCTAGAGACACCGCCAGGATATAGGCGACACCTACACCTGCAACACCGCGATAAGGTGAAGATTCGGCGATTAGTTTGGGGTTAAGAATAGCGTTAGCATTTGGTAATTGTTGGGGAATGTCGTGATGGTCGGTGACAATTACCTTTAAGCCTAGTTCTCTAGCTCTGGCAATTGGTTCAACTGCGGAGATCCCATTATCAACAGTTAGAATTAACCCAACGCCTTCGCTGTGGAATTCTTCCACAATCCGTTTATTGATGCCATAACCATCGTGCATCCGGCTAGGAATAGCATAATTGACTTTAGCGCCTAAACTGCGGAGACTACGCAACAGTAAAGCAGTGCTAGTCATTCCATCAGCATCGTAATCACCGCAAATAGCAATTTTTTCTGACGAGGCGATCGCATTTTGCAGCAACTCTACACTCAGCGCCAAATCAGGAAATTCTTCTAACGGCGCAGGTAAAATTAAAGATTCTGGTTCTAAAAATGCTTGTGCTGCTTCGAGGGTTTCCATACCCCGATTGATCAAAAGCTGGCTAATAATAGCTGAAATATTATTGGATACAGCCAACTTTTGGGCAAATTCAGCTTTTTGCTGGTAAATTTGCCAACGCTGATTCGGTAAGCGCCTGCGAGGTTTTGATGTTTCCGAGCGAGCAATGTCTAGCACAATAAAAGTTACAAGTTACTCTCTAACTCATAACTCATAGCTTAAACTCATCACTTTTGATCATTATTAATAAACGTTTACATGGCCATCACTGAGCATATAGAGAGAGCGATCGCCTGGATTACGTTTACCAGGACGGAGTTCTAAGCGTAATGTACCAAAGTTGGGTTTAGAAACAACTGCTTGTAGTGGTAATCCCATTTCATCCCAAAATACGAGAGACATATTTGCTTGTCCATCATCTTCCTGCATAAATTGTAATTCCTGTCCAGGTCGGAGGGAAATTGGCTCAGTTCCTTGGAGTTTTTCGAGCTTCACTAAACCTAATGTTCTATTTACAACCTCTAATCGGATGCGTTGACCGGGAGTAAATTGAATTGGATGTGGGCCACATTTAGAAGCACAGGTTCCAGCCAGTGATACACTAGGGTGATTAGTTGATGTGACCAGAACGGTAACGGCGGCTAAGGCAAATGGCAATATTTTAGACATAACACCCAGTATGAGTACTTAACTGAAATCCTACTCCAATCAAGTACTAACAAGCCTCAGCAGATTTTCCAGGATTTGCAATTTGGCTGACTTCACCGCAACGCACTGGCTCCCCAAACTAAAAAAGGAGATTCCGAATCTTTTGTACGGTAACGTGTACTTGTCGAAAACTTTAGCTATTACAATAAAAAGTCATACCCAGGACGGATGACAAAAAATCGGGGCTTGAGAGATGACCAGGCTTAGAAGCCTGGAGTTTCTGGCGTTAATTTGATCAATAAACGGGAACTATAAAAATAGCCATCTTCTCGAAAATAGTTGGCCACTGAAACAGGGAACTGGGTATTGGCAACTATCGAAAAAATTTGTAGTGTTTCATACTAAAAGGTTTAGCGCTGTTAAGCCTAGAGAAGTTTGGCAGGCGAAACATTTGTAAAAAAATTCCCAAAAATCAGAGCCATGACAATCAACTCAACCTCCACGGAAAATCAAATTCTATTGTCAAGTACTGAACTGCAAGAACAACTAGAGCAACAAAAAGCTCTAGCGAGTGTAATTGTACGAATTCGGGAATCTCTAGACTTAGAAACGATTTTTCAAACTACCGTGACAGCCGTGCTGCAATTGCTGAATGCTGACCGAGTAGCAGTCTTCCAGTTTAACCATCAGCAAGACTGGGAAGGTGAATTTGTTTGTGAGGAGATTGCACCAGGATGGGACTCGGTAATAGCAGCCAAAGTTCATGACCATTGTTTTGGAGAACAATTTTCTGCTCAGTATCAACAAGGACGGGTGCAAGCAGTAGCTGATATTTATGACGCAGGACTAAGTAATTGCCATGTAGAAATTTTAAGTAAATTTCAGGTACGCGCCAACCTTGTTGTCCCGCTATTGAGGGAGAAAGAATTGTGGGGATTGCTTTGTATTCATCAGTGTAGTGAAGTTCGTAATTGGAAAGAATCGGAAATTGAATTTATCCGCCAAATTGCAAACCATCTCACTGTTGCGATTCAACAAGCCAAGCATCTCTATGAAGCCCAATTACAAGCCAAAAAATGGGCGCAAGCAGCCCAGCGAGATCAGGTAATTGCTCAGATTGTTGATAAAATCCGTTCACCCTTAGATATTGAAAGCATCTTTGAAACGACGACGCAAGAAATACGCAAGCTACTACAAGCCGACCGAGTTGCGATTTTTCGCTTCAATACAGATTGGAGTGGTAACTTTGTAGCTGAATCATTTACCGAAGGCTGGACATGTTTGGTTGGTGTAGAAACTGCGATCGCTGATACCTATCTACAGCAAAATCAAGGGGGACGCTACGTTAACAATGAAACATTTACAGCCAATGACATTTATCAAGCAGGATTAACAGACTGTCACGTCACCCTGTTAGAGCAATTTCAGGCAAAAGCCTTTGCAACAGCCCCCATTCTTCAAGGAGACAAACTATGGGGAATCATTGCAGCTTATCAAAATTCGTCACCTAGACAGTGGCAATCTTATGAAGTTGAATCACTGACCAAAATCGGCACACAAATTGGTGTAGCCTTGCGACACCATCAGTTGCTAACACAAGCTCACTACCAAGCAGAGCAACAAAAGACATTAACCAGCGTAATTACTCGTATTCGAGAGTCTCTAGATTTAGATACCATCTTCCAGACTACAGTCACAGAAATAAGACAAATGCTGCAAGCCGATAGAGTCGCAGTCTTTTGTTTTGATTCTCAAAAAGATTGGGAAGGAAAATTCATATCTGAGGATGTTGCACCTGGCGGAGAATCAATAATCGCCGCAAAAATCTACAACTATTCTATCGGGGAACAGTTTGCCGGCAATTATCAACAAGGACAGGTGCAAACAATTACAGATATCTCTGATGGAGGATTAAGTGAATCTCATCTAGCGATTCTAGACAAATTGCACGTGCGAGCTAATCTAGTAGTTCCTTTGTTGAAACGAGGAAATTTATGGGGCTTGTTGTGTGTTCATCAATGTAGTAATTCTCGCACTTGGCAGTCTTCTGAAATTGAATTTGTCAGCCAAATTGGGGAAAATTTAGGAGTTGCTTTACAACACAATGAACTTTTGTTGGAAGCACGATACCAAACTGAGCAACAAAAGACATTAACTGGTGTAATTGCCAAGATTCGTGAGTCTTTGGATTTAGAAAAAATCTTTCAAACTTCTGTGACTGAAGTGCGACAACTGCTGCAAGCTAGTCGAGTTGGGGTGTTCCGCTTTGACCATCAAACAGACTGGGAAGGAGAATTTATTTACGAAGATATAGCTGCCGATTTCGCTTCAGCACTCAAAGAAAAAGTTTATGATCATTGTTTTAGTGAAAAATTTGCACAGCTTTATGCACAAGGTCGAGTCAACACAATGGCTGATATTTATCAAGAGCAATTTCAAGATTGTTATGTGAAAATACTCGAAAGATTTCAAGTGCGTGCCAATATGGTTGCACCTTTATTAAAGCAAGGTGAACTCTGGGGATTACTTTGTATTCATCAATGTGATGCACCTCGTGCTTGGCAAACTTCTGAAATTGAATTTGTGAGTCAAATAGCCGAACAACTAGGAGTTGCCTTAAAACAGGATTCTTATTTAAAGCAATTTCAAATGCAGGCTGTTCAGTTAGCAGAAGCCACTGAAAGAGAAAAAGCAATGGAACGGCAAAAATTGCTAGCAGCAACTATTGATAAAATCCGCCAATCGCTCGATATTCAAACTATTTTTAAAACTACTACTCAAGCAGTTTTAGAGTTACTAGAAGTTGAGCGAATTGCCATCTATCGCTTTAACCCAGATTGGAGTGGTAAATTTGTAGCAGATTCCTTCAAAGATGGTTGGAAACCTGTAACACAAGCCCAACCAATGATTATAGAAACGTTTGATAAAACAGACGATGATAATGAACTGCCACGCAACGAAACTTTTGTTCCCATTCGTCAAGGTGAACAATTATGGGGATTATTAGTCGCTTATCAAAATTCACAACCCCGCTATTGGAAGGATGAAGAAATTAATTTACTTGCTCAAGTAGGTGTGCAATTGGGAATTGCAATCCAGCAAGGGGAATTACTTGAACAAACCAAACGTCAAACTTTAGAATTGACTCAAGCCCTACAAGAATTAAAACAAACTCAGTCGCGTTTAATTCAGGGTGAAAAAATGGCGGGATTAGGACAGCTAATTGCTGGAGTTGCTCATGAAATCAACAATCCCGTGAGTTTTATTTCTGGCAATCTCGTACATTTAAATGAATATACTGACGAATTACTAAAAGTTCTAAATCTTTATTCGCAACATGACTCATTATTCCCAGAGATTCAGAAACAAATTAATAGGAAAGAATTAGAATTTATTATCAAAGATTTACCCAAAACTTTGGAATCGATGAAGATAGGAACAGATCGGATCGATCAAATTGTCCTATCATTGCGAAACTTCTCGCGTACAGATGAAGGTGAATTGAAGTTAGTCGATATTCATGAAGGCTTGGATAGTACTTTACTAATATTAGGACATCGGTTCAAAAATCATAAAGAGCGCCCAGCGATTGCCATTGTTAAAGAATATGGCATTTTACCTTTAGTTGAATGCTATCCCGCACAACTCAATCAAGTCCTGATGAATATCTTGAGTAACAGCGTTGACTCACTAGAAGAAAAATTTCAAAATATCCACAAGAGGTATTTAAACTCATCAGTACAAGCCCCAAACATTCCTTTGAATATTTGGATTAGTACGCAAACCTTGAATAACCACATTGCCATTAGAATAGCGGATAATGGCCGGGGAATTCCAGAAGAAGTGCGATCGCGCATTTTTGAACCATTCTTTACCACAAAAGAGGTAGGTAAAGGTACGGGATTAGGGTTGTCTATCAGCTATCAAATAGTAGTTGAAAAACATCATGGTCAGATGAAATGTTCCTCGAACCCAGGACAAGGAACAGAGTTTGTGATTGAAATTCCGATTAAACCCTAATCAGCATTGCACCCACTACAGAATTTGTAGTGACTTATGATGTTTCTTTAACCAAAACGTCCGCTGATATAGTCTTCAGCTTCTTTGGTTTGAGGAGAACTAAATATTTCGGCTGTAGGGCTAAACTCGACTAATTTTCCGCGACGTTTGCCATGCTCATCAATTTCTGTATTGAAAAAAGCTGTCCAATCTGCTACCCGCGAAGCTTGCTGCATATTATGAGTCACCATGATTATGGTGTACTGTTGCTTGAGTTCTAAGCAGAGTTCTTCAACTTGACGGCTGGAAATGGGGTCAAGAGCAGAGCATGGTTCATCCATTAATAATACATCTGGCTTCATGGCGATCGCTCTGGCAATGCAAAGCCGTTGTTGTTGTCCGCCAGATAAGGCTGTACCCTTTTCTTTAAGTTTGTCTTTGACTTCATCCCAGATAGCGGCGCGTCTGAGGGAATCTTCTACTAATTCATCCAGGTTCCCTTTATAACCATTAGAACGCGGGCCAAAGGCAATATTTTCGTAAATTGACTTAGGGAATGGGTTTGGTCTTTGGAAAACCATACCAACTTGCCTACGTAATTTTACTGAATTAATTTTGGGATCGTAAATATTGCGATCGCGATAATTCAACCTACCTTCTACCTTAGCTCCAGTAATTAAATCATTCATGCGGTTGAAGCAACGTAGTAAAGTACTTTTACCACATCCAGAAGGCCCAATAAATGCAGTGATTTGTTTTTCTGGAATTTTGATGTAGACATCTAGAAGTGCTAAAAATCCACCATAGTAGACTTTTACACCCTCAACATCAAACACAGCTTTATCCTCTTCCTTAAGGTTGCTATTATTACTCAGTTGACTTCTACGATTATTGAAAGTCATGTTACCTAACTCCTAATATTGGTGAATGCCGGGAAAACCTATTAACTATTAAATTTGCTTTGGTATCTAACGATAGAAGCGCTGACGAATATAAATTGCCACACCATTTAAAACTAAAATCAAGATTAGCAACGCAATTATTGTTGCTGCTGCGGCATTAGCAAAACCTGGCTCTGGACGAGTAATATAACTGTAAATTTGAATCGGTAATGCCATAAATCTCTGGAATAACCCAGGATTAAACGTAAGAAACCCGACAGCGCCAACAACAATTAGAGACGCTGCATCACCAATAGCACGAGATACAGAAATGATTACTCCTGTCAAAATACCTGGAACAGCATAAGGTATGACATGATGACTAATTGTGCGCCATTTGGTAACACCTAAGCCGTAAGAAGCATTTCTGATAGAATCAGGAACTGCACGAATTGCTTCTCTAGAGGTCACAATAATTACTGGCAAAGATAGCAAAGATAAAGTTAATGCTCCAGAAATTAATGCAGGACCAAAGCCAAGCAAATAATTAAAAACTCCTAAACCTAGTAATCCGTAGACAATAGAAGGCACTCCCGCCAAATTGCTGATATTTATCTCAATAATTACTGTCCACCAGGCTTTCGGTGCATATTCTTCGAGATATAAAGCTGCTCCCACGCCAATTGGTACAGTTACAAACAGGACAACAAGTCCTAAAAGAATGCTGCTGATAATAGCTGGACGGATACCGCCATCTTCAGGGAAACGAGAAGGCGTTTCCGTCAAAAATCCGGGTGTCAAAAATCTTCCTAATCCGTCTCGTAAAATATCGAAGAGAAGCAAGGCTAGGACAAATACACCAATCAATAACCCTAACAAAAACAGTCTTTCAAAGACTTTGCCTAACTTCTCTCTACTGTCAACATTATCAGTAAATTCTGCTGCTAAATTGAAAGAATCATCTTGTTGATAAGCTGTAGCCATTTTTATTACTCGTACTTTTCTTTAAAGCGATTAGAAATCCAGTAACTAAAAATATTTAAAACTAAGGTGAGTAGAAACAAAACAGCACCTACAGCATACAAAGTCTGAAAATTGAGGCTACCACGGGGACTATCTCCACCAGAGATTTGCGCCATGTAAGCTGTCATAGTTTCAACTGATTCTGCAAAGTTAATAGTGAGTTTTGGCTGTTGCCCAGCGGCGATAATCACAGTCATTGTTTCACCTACAGCGCGAGAAGTACCCAAAATAATCGAGGCGATAATTCCAGACAGTGCTGCTGGGAGAACTACTTTAAAAATGGTTTCCAGTTTAGTAATACCTAAAGCGTAAGCTCCCTCACGTAAGGAACGAGGAACTGCTCGAATAGCATCTAAGCTAATAGAACCAACAGTAGGAGTAATCATGACTCCCATCATTAACCCTGCGCTCAAGGCGTTAAAAATTTCTAGAGGGAAAACATTTCGTAGTAATGGTGTGACAAACAAGAGCGCAAAATAACCATATACTACTGTTGGTATTCCTGCCAAAAGTTCTACTGCGGGACGTAAAATTGCTGCTACTTTAGGTTGAGCATACTCACTTAAATAAATAGCCGAAGATAAACCCAATGGAATAGCAACAGCCATCGCAATAGCTGTAGTCAAGAAAGTACCATTAATTAAGGGCCAAATGCCAAAATGTTTCTCAGCAAATAGAGGTGTCCATTTAGTATCAAGAAAGAATTGGGCAAACGAGACTTCTTGGAAAAAACCGAATGTCTCTTTAAAAATAATGATGACGATACCAAAGGTAGTAAATACAGAAACTAAAGCACAAGAAAATAAAATTGCTGCCACAATATTTTCTTGGATATCTTCAGCTACATTTTTTTCTAGAGACTGTCTCTGTAGTTGAAATGAATCGTCTGAAAAATTTGAATTTTGCATACAAAGTTAAGCTTTGAGTATTAGAAAAAAGCAGACTAACTCCTGCCTTTTAAATAAAGTTTGTAATCGGCTCGCCTGGTTTGGCTTTTTTGAACTTTGTACCAGTTTCACCAGTAGCGAATTTTTGTTTTACCTTGACGTAAGCTTCATCAGGTAGTGCTACATAACCAACGCTATCTACCCACTTCCAAGAATTTTCTAGATAAAAATCTACAAACTCTTTGACAGATGGCTTTTTATCTAAGGCTTTTTTACTAACATAGATGAAGAGGGGACGAGACAAAGGTGTGTAGATATTTTTAATTACGTTATCTACTGGAACTGGTTTCTCACACTTGCCTTTGGGACTTTCTACAGCAACTAAATTGAGTTTGTCTTGGTTTTGAATATAGTAAGATATCCCTACATAACCCAAGGCTGATGCATCACCAGCTACCCCTTGCACCAAAAGGTTTTGATTGTGGCTGGGAGTGTAGTCTGTACGCCCATTTTTGGCTTTGCCAGTAACCGCTTGAGTCAGATAATCAAACGTTCCTGTATCAGAAGCAGGAGCATAAAGCTTCATTTTTTGGCTAGGAAACTTGGAATTAACTTGATTCCAATTTAATATTTTACCGTCTGATTTAGCACTCCAAATCTTTTTTAATTCGTCAATAGTTAGGCATTTAGCAAAGTTATTTTGACGGTTGGCGATTATAGCAATACCGTCTAAAGCTATGGGTAACTCAACAAATTCGATTTTCTTAATTTTACATTTTTTGATTTCTTCATCTCGAATGGTACGAGAAGCACCAACAATATCAATATCGCCATTGCAAAATTTACTGATACCACCACCAGTACCACTAGAAGCTACACTAACTTGGGCTTCAGGTTTAATTTTCTGGTATTCTTCAGCAACTGCTAGAGAAATCGGGAAACCTACGGCTGCACCGTCAATACTCACCTGATTTTTTAGTTGTTGACCACCATTACAAGCAGTAATATTGCTAGCAATGAGAGTTAAAGATGCTAGAAAAAAGCTACCCTTAAATCGGCTACAAAAGCTCATAATTTACTTATCAATTGAGATAAAGTGATTGCAAGTAGATCAGGCTGGAAAAAAATTAAGATTTTATGCTTTTTTAGCAGACTGAACTTTGTCAAAAATTGCCCCATCTCCAAAAAACTTCTTCTGGATATTATCCCAGCCACCTAAATCTTGAGACGTGAATAAAGTTTGGACTGGAGGATATTGTGATGCTACTTCTTGGCTAACAGTAGGGTTCACTGGACGATATCCTAATTTAGCAAATTCTCTTTGGGCTTCTGTTGAGTAAAGAAAATCTACAAATGCTTGTGCAACTTCTCGTGTCCCATGCTTATTAACGTTTTTATCCACTATAGCTACAGGATTATCGATAGAAATATTGACTTGCGGTACAACATAAGGTAGTTTCGAGCCGCTTTTTTCTGCCAAAATTATTTCATTCTCGTAATTAATTAAAACATCACCTTGATTTTGCTGGAAAAATAAATCGCTGGCTTCACGAGCATCTTTAGTTAGTACAGGTGCATTTTGATAAACTTTAGTGAGATAATCTAAAGCTGTTGATTCCTCACCTCCTGTTAAAGTTACCGAACCCCAAAAAGCTAAAAATTCCCAAATAGCAATACCAGAAGTTCTTGGATTAGCTGCAATCAACTTCACACCATCTTTTGCCAAGTCCTGCCAATTATTAATGTTTTTAGGATTGCCTTCGCGAGTAACAATCGCAGCGACCGATCTACTAACAATACCATTTCTGGGAGATTTGATTTCCCAACCTGATTTAATCAAACCTGCTTGCTGAATTTTATTAACATCTAAAGGTAGTGCGAGGTGTACTATATCAGCCTCTTGAGAGCCAGCAATCACAGCAGCCGCTTGAGTGCCAGAACCACCATAACTTTGCTCAAAAGTGACCTTTTGCTGATGTTCTTGCTTCCACTTCTCGACAAATTTAGGGATAATCTGGTCATGAGCTGCTTTGGTGACTGAAAATGAAATTAATCTCAGCTTTATATCAGATTTACTAGCTGTACTGCTTCCAGAACATGCAGCAACTAAGACACTTAAAAGAGTACCTACTAAAAACAGGCCGACAAATCTTTGTATGGAGCTTCGATTTAACCAGTTTCTCATTATTTGTTGGTAAAAAATTTGTATAGCTTGCCAACTTTTTATGACATAAACCTGTACTAGCACAATTATATAAGTGCTAAATTGTACCAGAGGTTGCAATTTGCTCATGACAATTCACCCATTAATCTACGGTATTTTGGGGTAAATACCGTAATTAAGAAAAATTATACGGTATATAGAACAAAAGTTCTCATCTAGATTTATTTTTTTTTACTAAGTTAGCAATTGCTCATCGAGACAATTGGTCTAAAATCCACACTACAAAGATATTTGAAGAAAAATAGATTTTTACTTGCATAAAGCATAAAAAACAGGTTTTACTTTGATAAAGCAGCGAAAACCAGCTGTATATAACTTTTCATCTGCATAGAATATATGCATTTGAATAAGCTGTCACTTCTTTACTTTAGACATCTCCGAAAATGAATCTACAACCCTTGTGCAGCTTGGGCTGACACCTAATTTCTGGAGATGTCTTTTTCCAAAGCATTCCCGATATATCAAGGTTACGGTCTCCAAAAAGTGCAACCTGTAGACGCGACAGATCACTCAATTATCGTCAGGGTTCAACATTGTTGTGACCTGGCTGTAGTCTATTCAACTGCAAATTGTTGTCAGGAAATGCTTACACTAGAACGAATGAAAATCTTTCTCCCACAGTTTTCCCAGCTTTTTTAACTCAGATGACATAATATTTGCCGTCATCGCGATCGCGCAAGCTAGTACAACACGGCGGACATAAAGCAACCATTTCAACCAGTCGAAAGCTTTGATATACAAACAAACTTTTTGACTTTTAGGTTTTGACTTACTTGGCAGCTGCACTAGCGGCTTCTCCTTCGACGTTGGGCGTTCGCCCTACAGCCCTTTGGGCATCCTACGGCAGGCGTTGCCGTAGGCTAGCCCTTCTAGCAGAGTAGTCGTTCTCGCAGGGTATAGTAGCAACTCCAAACCCTCGTAATTGCTTTATTACACTTTGTGCTACATTCGGAACTTATGCCAATCCAGTTCAGTTATTGGACTTTGGACGAAAAAGAATTATTCGTCTACATCATTCGCTAACATTTTTTTATCCAAAGTCCAACACTTAAGGATAATCTTAGGCGGGGAAGCCATTGCGTTGCGGTAATATTAGCGCTTTTGTTAGGGTTTTCCTTTGCAGGCAACTGGCGTTTTAGCAACGAACGAGAATCACTCCAGGAAAGTCGCCAGAGTTAAAGCTACTCGCGTTTAAACGAATTGAAACCCAACAATTAACATTGAATGTTGGGTTTTGTTCCTCAATTCAATCTATACAGTTTAAAGTTTTTGGTTCTAAGTAAACTGTTTGGAGTTATAAGTAATACCTAACAGTAGTTACAACTCGACTTTTTTTAGCTCTTAAAGCTGTTTTTAAGAACAAGGTTGTTTGGTTATGTAGAAGGCTGTCCCACCAATTGCGAGTCACAAAAGCAGGAATAATGATTGTTGTGAAAACATCTGGATGACGCTCCTCAAACTGAGACACAAAATCGACAAGTGGCCCAATCACAGAGCGGTAAGGTGAGTCAATAATTTCTAAAAGAATATCTGACTCCAATTGTCGCCATTTTTCTTGCAGTTTTTCTCGGTCTGTAGAACCGTTAATATCTACATGCACTGCGACAATTTCATCGGCAATTGTCCTTGCATAATCCAAAGCTTCGACTGTTCCTCTGTTAAGATGTCCCACTACTACTACTGCTGGGTGAGTAACTACTTCTGGTTTAGGTCGCGGAATATAACTGCGAGGTGCTATTCCCTGAATACTCAGGCGTTCGGCTACGTATTGATAATGACGGTGAATGCTAAAAAATAGAGCTACTACCAAAGGAATAGCCACCACAACTAACCAAGCTCCTAAGAAGAACTTTGTTGAGATAATGACTATCAGCACCACTAATGTAGCGATCGCACCTAACCCATTCATGAAAGCGCTAGCACGCCAGTTTGATTCCCGCAGTTGAAACCAATGGCGCACCATGCCAGCTTGCGACAGGGTAAAGGAAGTAAATACACCGACCGCATACAAGGGAATAACGGCGTTCACTTGTCCTTTGAATATTATTACTAAAATCCCAGCACAGAGGCTGAGAAGTATAATCCCGTTGGAGTAGACTAAGCGATCGCCTAATAAAGCCAATTGTCTGGGCAAAAAGCCATCTCGTGCCAAAAAGTAACAAAGGCGGGGAAAATCTGCGTAACTGGTATTTGCTGCTAACAGTAAAACCAGCAAGGTAACAATTTGGACAAAATAATAAAATGCTCCATTCCCCAAAATCTCTCTACCCAAAAGAGATACTACTGTTTGCCCCTCTTCTGGCACAACATGATAGACATTTGATAAATAAGTGATGCCGATAAACATCATACCGAGAATACCGCCCAAATAAAGCAAGGTGAGGCGGGCGTTTTTCCACTCGGGTTCCTTAAATGCTAAGACACCATCAGAGATTGCTTCTACTCCTGTTAGTGCTGTACAGCCAGCCGAAAAGGCTCGCAAGATGAAAAACAAACTGAGTCCTTCCTGCACAGGAATAGGAGGATATTGTGCTATTACTTGTCCAGTAGCCTGTTTGAACAACCCAATAGCAATCAGCACAAAAATACTAGCTATAAACCCATAAGTAGGAATCATAAATATTCTGCCTGATTCCTTCACACCTCTGAGATTTGCCAGCATCAACAAGAAAATGAAAATTAAGCACAGGCTGACTGTGAAAGGTCGTAGAGATGGAACTGCTGAGGTCAGGGCGGCTGTACCCGCAGATATACTGACGGTGACTGTCAATATATAGTCAATCATCAGCGAACCCCCTGCTACTAGACCGGGATAAATACCCAAGTTTTCTCTAGCAACAATATAGGAACCACCGCCTTGAGGATAAGCGCGAATAGTTTGCCGATAGGATAGTACAACTATGCACAGCAGGAAGATAATTGCGATCGCAATCGGTAGAGACAAACCAAGAGCGCCACTTCCAGCTGCTACTAAAACTAACAGGATTTCTTCTGTAGCATAAGCCACAGAGGAGAGCGCATCCGAAGAAAGAACCGCCAAGGCAGCAGCATTGCTCAATCGCTCTTCACTATGAGCGCTAGTTGGTAATGACTTACCGAGTAAAAATTGTTTGATCTGTGGGTAGAGGGACATATTGAGTCCAGCTGACAAAGGTTTATACTCCCGCTCAATTGAATAACTCCTGTAACTTCTTGTACAAGTAGGATCAATAGGAAGTAGGAAGAATGGAAGGGATGGAATTTCCCTTTCTCTTTAACCTTTACCTTATCCCCACCTTTTACAAAAGTATCTTTTGCAAGAGGACTACTAAAAACTGAGCAAGGAATATAGCAATTTTGGCAGATTAGGAACCTATTAACCTTAAATTTTGCAATAGAGAATGGGTAATGGGGACAAGGAGATAAGTCTGATCTGAGGCTTGCTCTGCTCAGAACTTCTCCCTTGGCGCTAGCCTCTCCCTTTGGGAGAAGGGGAGACGCTGCGCGAACGGGGAGAGCAAGGAGAAGAACGAATGACAAAGCGCAAAGTCTGAGCGGAGGAAACCTCCGCTCAGAACTTTGTAAGAATGACGAACAATTTTCATCCGTCCTAGTATATGCCCTTCATGATGGCTAATTAATCGTATCTAGTTCATCCAGAATCTTACTATCTACATCAATATCAAATTTACGTCCAAAATGGGCAGATGATGTCACAATATCAGGCAAATCTTCCATAACTAGGGTTTTGGGATGAAAATCTCCTTCTATCCACTGGGCGTAGCGTAAATTATCGTTTTGCAACTTTAGGTGAGGTGCATTAGCAAGTATAGTTTGAAAATACGATTCATCTGTACACATTAGTCTGCGATAGTGTTGAGCTAAGGCAGCTTTGTTACTGTGAAAATTGATAATGTATTTTACAGAGCGGCGATTTACACAAAACCATTGACTTCCCGCAAAGCAACGAAGTGTCTTAGAAAAGGGAAGAAAAGGTGTTGTGAATAATGGATGTCTCAAGCGCTTTTTCAGAGTAATTGGGCGTAGTCGTTTATCTAAAAATGGCAGTGAAAGAACTGTTGTACAGTATCTATCAAAACAATGCTTTTGCCAATCACGTTCATAAGCTTTGTACTTGATTTCTTCATGGTGAATATAAGCGTCATAAGAACTTGAAGTTAATTCTTCTAATATTTTGTTTGCAGTTTTTATCGGATAGTCCGATCCACTTAGTAATACAGTCCAATCCGGCGAATCTGGAGCTTCTAAAATTAATTGCAATCCCAATAACGTAGCTTCTACTAAAGAAAAATCAGCCCACCTTGTCCGTATTTGAGGTTTAACAAAAGTCACATTGCTAGGCAATGTATCTACAGACAAATCACATTTAGAAAAGTCATGATGGCACACTATACGAGGAGCGTTAAACATACTGTTTAACTTAGCTATTAGCCTATAAATCTGCTGAGGTTTTGTGTGAGTCAGTAAAACGAAGCCTATTGAGTTGTTCATATTTGTAAATTTAAGCTGATGCAGTCAATACATGTAGGAGTATGTGCTAATGACTTAATTTATACTATATTTTGCATTGCAAACACTTGCTTATAGCTAAGTTATATTATGCAAATTTTGTTTTAATATAAGCTTTTTGAGCATTTAAGCTAATTCATCTGAGCTTTAACTTTAGTAAAAATGTTACAAGATAACAAACCTAAAGGAAGAATGTCAGGGAATGCGTATGTATCTTTTGGCAGTTTAGTCAATATTATGAAATATTTATTAATATAGAATATAGATTCAGCGTTAAGAGTGAAAAAAGCTCTGACGGTGATTTTGTCTCCATCAATAAATTCTTCACTAACGGAGTAGAAGACAATGAACGACCAGAAACCATCAGATTCTAAAGATGTTCTGGGATATGTCAAGAATGGAATTTGGCTTTTTGGTCTCTCATCTTGGTTATTTGGCATCACAGATCGCAGCATTGCTTCATTTGCAGATGGTTATCTATCTGCATTGGATTTGACGCAACTCTTTACAGCAGCTACATTCTTTGTGGCTTGGGTATTTTTGAAACCTGTACCCAGAGGTTAATTTAATTCTAGATTTTGCAATCAAATCATTCTTACTGCACCAGAATGCCTAGTTAGTAGTCAGCATTAAAGTGCTAGGAGTTTCAGGAATATCTAGAGATTGAGAAGGTTGATTATGTGAGAGAGAACACTTGTTATCGCTATAGGGTGATCAGCCAAAGATGGCACGCTAGGATTTTACGCAAAGTTACACTCAGCTATTTATATTCACAACAGTCGGGGTAATTCTGAAAATTGCAGAATTACTCCGATTTTTTGCGACAAATTACGCTTACTACGTGAATAATTTGATGAAGTAGCAGAAACTTTTATCCGAATACATCGGTCTGGTGATTTAAAGTATCCAAATATCCCCCGATGAATCCTGCTGCTCAAGGTATTCCTGGATTACCTGATTTGACACATCCTCATGAGTTAGTGCAATTTGGCACCCAAGTACTCAAAGGTTCACTGTTATTTGTATTTTTAGTTATAGCGTTAGGAATAGCGATCGCACTAGTTAGTGTTTCTCTGCGGCGAAATTCTTTAGAACAATCAGTTTTCTTTGGCGAATGGGCGATTCGCTACTCTCAACTTTTAAGGGGTCTTCAGCATTTAGCTTTAATATTAGTTTTATTAGTTGTCGGGTTTTTTCTCTGTACAACGTTGAGCAATCGCTACCACCATTGGGAACAAGCGAGGGTGGCTCAAATAGCTGAAAGTGTTGCTGGTGATATACTAGAACAAACTGCGCCTCAAGTACGCTATGTAACTCAAGAGCCATATACTTACACAACTCAAGTTAAAGACAAGGTAGTTAAGGTAAATGATACGCAAAAGGTGAATCGCTTCCTGGCGCTAGCTGGTTCCCAAATTCAGGTAAAGCTGAAGCAAAGTGTAGATGTTAAAGGTCGCAGTTCTATTTATCTGGTAGATTACACTGCTGATTACAAAGTTATTAACAAACTTTCAGATATTAATAGTTTTTTCTTTGAAGCACCACCGCCTAATGGTTACTCACTGCTAGATGGCTACAAAGTAGAACGAGATCGTACTCAGTTAACACAAACTAATCCCGGCGATTATGGCTTTCCCTTCCGCTTAGAACAAGGCGCAGAAACTAACTTTAGAGTTACTTATAAAGCGCAAGGTGGGCCACGTTGGGTTTATAATGCCGCGGGACAGTTGCTTTCTAAATTCCGCCTCACAGCAATTGCCAACTTTAGTCCAGTTGATTTTGCTAGTGGGATTGCACCTAAAGATATTAAAGTTGATAGAGATAGCACCCAATTTACTTGGACATTTGATGAAAATGTTTCCGTAAAAAATCCTTTTGGTGTGTTTACTAACACTGCACCAATTCGGAATACAGGCATTATTTCCCGTTTATTATTGTTAGCGCCAGCCTTATTTTTGTGGTGGATATTATTACTATATTTATCGCTACCAATGAGTTTAAAAAATGTCGCGATCGCTGGGGGAATTTTCTTCGCTTGTCTGTTGACTTTGACCTATCTAGGGCGATTAATCAATGCTCAGTTAGTGTGGGCAATGATTTCCCTTGTCTTACTCACTTTAATGTGGGGTTTGGGGTCAAATCGTCGTGCTTCTTTAGCCGCTATTATTTGCACAATTGCCGGCGCAGTACTACCTGTATTTGGATTGTTAGTACCATTTAGTGGCCTTACACTCAGCCTAGCTGGGTTACTTTCAGCAGTTTGGCTAGCAGTGCAGCACTGGTATGGCTGGCAAAATTTACCACAAGAAAGATAAAAATGCAGATACAACCGTGAAGAATACAAAAATACTGCATAATCGCCTTAATTTGTAGAGTGTGTTATGCCGCTCTCTTACGCACCACCAAACACTATTTAGAGGTTGTTTTAAAAGTCCTTTGTGATGTATAAAATACTTTTATACCAATTCAATTAATATTTGCGACACATAAATGATTCATCAGGGCACAACATTATTGTGCTCCTACCCATCTGTCAAATTCCTTTTTCAGACTATTATTAAACCTCTACCTCAAAAAGGCATAAGGTAGAAGTATTATGTAACAAAAAATTAATTATTTTGTAGTTATAACGCCATTTACATCCAGATTTAGGTCATTATCATTTAAAATAAACTGAACATAATTTTTAAATTATTAAAAAGTAATATGCTCGCGAGAATACGCCATTTATTGAACCAACTTTTTAGTAAGTCAAGGACAATAAATAACGAACCACTGAATAAAGTAAGTTTGATAGTGATTATCTTGATTGATATTTTTATATTAATCAATGTATTTACAGGACTGGATGATATTAGTAGATGGCATCTTAGCCCGAATCAGGCTTATCCATGTTATTCCGAATGGCAAAATTATCGGGCAAAAAACTCTACAGATAAAGACTATGAAATTGCCAAAATTTCATTACTATATAACATAAATAATCAGTCCAGTTTTCAGCAAACCTATCAACAAGAGGAAACAGGACATTTGGGTAAAGTTTCTACAACTTGCTTACAGTATGCCGATGGAAAAGATAAGCTAAAAAATTCTGAAAATCAGCAAACTATAAAAAGCATCGACCAAAAACAAGCCAATATCAGTAATCTTGAACAAGCCAATCGTACAATTCGCGCTCAATATGACTCAACACTTTTAGAGAAAATTGCCGGGCAGAGGCGTGAGCAATCAATTAACCAAGTTGGTGCTGAAAAGACCAAACAAAATTTAGAGCAAAATAAACGTCAAATTTCTACAATCAAAAATGAAATATCTACTTTGAAAAATGGACTGGTATCAAAACCAGAAAGTATTAATTTTATAGCTTTTCTTAAAGATGATAATAAATTTAGTGAAGTAGAAAAAGGCTACAAGCAGGCATCATTTTGGTATCCAAGCATTCAACTTGGTTTTCAATCCCTCTTTCTCATACCTTTGATTTTGCTCGCCTTCTCAGTTCATAACTTTGCTCAAAGTCGAAGATATGGACTAGTTTCGCTAATCAGCTGGCATTTGCTAGTCATCTTTTTCATACCACTAATCCTGAAAATTTTTGAATTTCTGCGATTCGGCGTAATATTTCAATTTCTCGTTGATATTATTAGCGCCATTTTTGGCGGGTTACTGTTTATCATAAGTTATGTTTATATCTTGCTGATTCCCTTGATTGGTTTTGGGGTTATCAAGTTCTTTCAACAAGTTGTTTTTAATGCGAAATTACAAGCAGCTAATAGAGTACAAAAATCACGCTGCGTTAAATGTGCTAAAAAAATTCGGCATCAAGATAGCCACTGTCCGCACTGCGGTTATTATCAATATCTTGAATGCGAAAGCTGCCACAATCTAACTTACAAGCATCTACCATATTGTAAGCATTGTGGATATTTTCAAGATTTTACTAATTAACTTCATATTAACGCAGCCATATCACCCTTGAGAATATTGAGACACAGCCTCCAGGAAGATGAACTAGAGCAAAGTTAAGTATATATTAGTTTGGGATGTCTGTTTAAGCACCAGGATATAAATAGGCTTAGCGAAATGCTAAGCCTTTTCCTTATCAATGGCAGATGCGATCGCACTAATGGCTAATGGGCTATAACTCTAGCGCTATAACGATTTTGATTTATATATCCGATATCGTACAGACTAGAGTTTGTATATGTATTTATCTTTAGGAGATTTGGCATTTTTATAGTAATGACGCTAGAAAAAGCTATTTTTTCTCAGATAAGACTAATGCAGAGTTCTATGAAGCGTATATTAATTTGTGATGATGTTGCTGATAACACTTTTCTTCTACAAACGATTTTGCAAGCAGAGGATTGTCAGATTGAAATTGTCGATTCGGGTACAGCCGTGTTGGAAAAGTTGGAAACCGATCCTAACCACCCTAACCTACTAATATTAGATGTTCAGATGCCAAAAATGGATGGATTTGAAGTTGTTCGACGTTTAAGAGAATCGACCAAATTTAAATTTATTCCTATTTTGTTGGTTACAGGTTTGCATGAAGATGATGTTAAGAAGGCTCTTGATATAAACATAGATGGATTTATTCAAAAGCCCTTTGACCCTGACACAGTAACCACTCTAGTGCGAGCAATTTTAGACCGGAGTTGATCAAGGTAATTAATTTCGGGTTGGCTCAACGTTCGCGTAATAGGATTTGACTAAGAGGATGTTTAAAAAGTGGTTTGCTGTGATTTTAGACACTTATTGATCCCCCCTAGCCCCCCTTAAAAAGGGGGAACCGGAATCAAAGTCCCCCTTTACAAGGGGGATTTAGGGGGATCGAGAACGTTTTGCTACCGACAAGAGGACTTTTCAAACATCCTCTAAGAGGAATTATCTACAAGGTTGCTGTAAATATCATCTGATCGACCTAACAAACAAATAATCTCCTGCTGTAGAGGATTTAAAGGAGGAACATAGCCAAAACGTTCACTTCGGACTTTAATAATCGTCAAAGTGAGGTTAGAAAAAGCGATCGCTGATTTCATCAAATCCATGATCGATTACGCGAACAGTGAGTTACTTGATTAACTAACAGTAGGGAGCGAAAAAAGCTTCTCCCAGTCGATTACAGGCGGTCTTGTCCCCTGATTTGCCAATTCAAAGACTTGTCTTTCACTCGCTGGCTGAAAAATGCATTCGACACAAGCTTTAGCCACATCAATTCGGCTAGCATCACCGGAAAGTTTATCGCCCTGGCCGATGACCACACCCAACTTGCTATCTGTTTTTGCTTTGAAAAGAGTGTTGAGGTCGTATGAGGTATAAGGGCCATCAATCAAGCGTCCGGGACGGATAATGGTGTAGGGCAATCCGGAATTAATGATAGCTTCCTCACCTTTTTGTTTAGCATCGAGTATGCCAAAGGCATTGAGGATACTAAAAGGAAACTGGTTTTTACGCAAAATGCCGCAAGAGGAGGTAAAAACAAATCGCTGGAGATTGCGCGGCGCGGCTGCGACTAAGTTGCTAACACCAATCGCATCAACCTTTAGCGGACTGTTGTTTGCCCTAGCTTCTAGATGTTTACGGTCAGTAAGCAGCTGAACCCATTCCAGTAAATTGGGGTCAGGGTCAAAATCCCATCTCTTAGAAGGAAAGGCTGTAGTTCCCGAATTACAGATGATATGAGTAACATTCTGTACCGCATCTGGTAGCGTAGCTGGGTCGCGGATATCACCAACAGCAATTTCAACTTGGTTATTAAACATTTTTTGGGCTTTTGCTGTATTGCGTGTCAGTATACGAACCGCTAAGCCTTTCTCTAATAGTTCACCTACAACTAGTTGCCCTACTCCACCAGTAGCACCAGCAACCAGCACTAAATCTTTAACTGAAGAAGTCATAATTGTCCCTAAGATGGCCTATTGCTAATCTATTGAACCTCGCATGACTAAAAGTCACGCGATTCCTGCTTCAATGATCTGAGCCTGAATATTTTCAGGACTTACAAGTTCTCCACAGGCGTTTAGAGCCTCCGGGATACCCACGGCGGCTACGCCAGGTGCTTTATGCCGGGAGACCCGTCCACCGCACTGGCTTATTAGTCTCAATCCCTCACCCAATATGTTCAAAGCCGCATTATTGTCTCTCAAATTGTAATTGCTGCAAGTAGGACAAGACCATTCACGCAGTTTTAAATCTTTGACTAATGGGTTAATGAAATCACAACAGTTACAAGTCTGAGATGAGGGGTAAAATGTACCAATTTTCTGCACAATTCTGTCATGCCACAAAGCTTTATATTCTAGCATGGCAACGAACTTAGACCAACTAGCGTCCGAAATACTCAAAGCTAGTAAGGGAATTTTAATCATGTTAGCAACTCGCAAATCTTCTATACAGATAATACTGTTTTCTTTGATTAAGCGAGTTGAAAGTTTGTGCAAAAAATCGTCTCTGAGATTAGTAATTCTTTCGTAGGTACGAGCCAGCTTGATTTTCGCTTTAACTCGATTACTACTACCTTTTACACTACGAGACAACTTTTTATGTGCTTTACGTAACTTACGAGTTTGAGTTCTGTAATATTTCGGATTTTCTACAACTTCCCCATCGCTCGTAACGAGATAAGATTTTATGCCCAAGTCTAGCCCAATATTTTGAGTAACTTGGGGGTGTTTCTCAATCTCTGTTTCGCATAAAATACTAGCAATATATTTACCTGATGAAGTGCGAGTTACAGTAACGTTTACAAGCGATCCTTTAATTTCCTGAGATTTGTGAAACTTCACCCATCCTAGTTTTGGTAGTTTTAAACGATTCTCTATTACCTGAATGTTGCCATTGGTTAGGTTGGTTTTGTAAGACTGCTTGGAGACATGTTTGGTTTTGAATTTAGGAAAGCCTACGCCCTTCTTACCTTTAGCTTTTTGGCAATCATAAAAAAAGTTTTTATACGCTGTTTCTAAATTCTTGAGCGAGTTTTGTAGAGCAAATTTATCTACCTCTTTGAGCCAGGCAATCTCTTTTTTAAGTAAAGTTAACTGCTGACTACAAGCGTTATAGTTTAACGCTTTTTCGAGTGTGCTATATAACTCTTTTCTCAGTGCTAAAAAGCGGTTGTACACAAACCTTGCACAACCAATAGTCTTGTTAATTAAGACTTGTTGATTGTGTGTGGGAATTAGTGTAATCTTGAATGCTTTCTGCACGTATGACAACTTTAAATAATGTGTTAAATACACTGGTATTGTAACACAAATTCACGCTCAATATGGAGCGCCTAACTCATGACTATAAGTCGCAAAGTCTGCCACGGGGATACTCCCCGTGGCGAGCTTTGCACGAGTGTGCGGCTTGTAGAAATCAAAAATGCGAGCGCAGCCATCACTCTGAGGGTAAGCCTGTCTAAGCGCTTGTTATGTTTTTTAAAAAAATTGTTAGCTATCTGCCAAAACCCTACAAGTAAATAGACCACGCGGTAGGGGCACGGCACCAATAAGATTATTATATGTACCGGAAGATTGTGGATGCCGTGCCCCTACTTTGGATCTGTGGTTCAATAACCTGGAAACTGCTGTAAAAGCCAAACCTCATCTAAGTTGAGAACCGTAGTTTTCGCCCTCACCCTAAATCCCTCTCCCATTAATGGGAGAGAGACTTTGAAATTCTTGCTCCCCGAATTCCAAATGTGGGAGAAGGGGTTGGGGGATGAGGGCAAATCCTTTTCATCAGGGAAAAACTACAGGTTTCAAGATAGACGTGGTTTAAGTGCGATCGCTCAATTATGGAACCAAAGAACTATACTTTTTTAGTACACGAGGATTTTGATTAATATGTCACCTTGGACTAGTCTGATAACTGCTTTGACACTTTTGCTGTACTTGGTGATCACAATTAATGTTGGGCGAGCTAGAGCCAAATATAAAGTACTACCTCCCCAAACGACAGGAGATCCCGGCTTTGAACGAGTGGTGCGCGTCCAACAAAATACCCTAGAGCAAATGGTTTTATTCTTACCTGCTTTATGGTTATTTTCCTTTTATGTCAACTCGTTGTGGGCTGCCGGTATTGGTGCAGTGTGGCTTGTGGGTCGAATTACTTATGCTTGGGGATACTATCAAGCTGCTGAAAAACGGATGATTGGCTTTGTCATCACTTCTTTCAGCAGTGTAGTTCTACTTTTGGGTTCGCTGGTTGGTATCATCCTGTCTTTGGTGAAATCATAAGTTATTTGTAAGGCTAGAAGCGATCGCACGCATCGCACATCTTCAGGTAATTCTCCTACTAGCCGAGTTAGTTGATGGAGAATGAGCGCTCTTTCTCCTTGTCTCTCTCATCCTCGCAGTACCCAGTCCCCAGTCACTCTATTTCTGGAAACCGATTCCCAGTTTTGGAAATTGCTTTATACTTTCCCTTAACACAGCCTAAAAACCTGAACTTGTCACGAATTAAGAATTTCAACGCTATGGCAGTAAATATAAGAACATCTGAAGCGGCTAAAACGGCTTTGCGTCAGGCGCTTGCTGCTTCTGGGGGAAATACGAAGGACAAAGAGGTTATTGCGGCGATTGAAAATCTTCAATCTCTGAACCCGACAGCAGCACCAGCCCATAGTGGTACGCTACTAGACAGTAATTGGTTATTGATTAGTGCGCCAAATTTTCCGGAAGGAGAACAGCTTGTAGATGGAAGCTTTACCTACACCCTTGGTCGGCTTGCTTTCAATATGTTTCAACCAACTGGACTAAAAGTCGCCATCCAGCGAGTTTTACAACCTGTGTTTTTGTTAAAAAATGGAACACAGCGAAGCCATGATATTGTCGTGGAGTTTACAACTATTGATGAGTCTGTTCTTAAATTGAATGGAATTGTTCGCAATCAAGGAGTTTGCCAACCTTTTAACGATACAGCGCTGCAAGTAAAATTTACTGGGGGAATTTTAACACCGCAATATACCCAGAACATAGAAGACTGGAAAGCCATTTTTGGTAATCAACAACGTTCTTCGAGAATAGGTTTTAAGGAAAATTTGATGTCTGGTTTCTTGCGGCTGATGTTTGGTTTAGTTCCCCCCCAAGGAATGAATCTTGATACCGGAGAAATTGCTTTCACTATGCGTCGTTCACCCAAAGGTCGTTTAGAAATTCTCTATCTTGATGAGGAACTGCGAATTACTCGTGGTGAACGTGGAACTGTTTTAGTATCTGAGCGACAGTAAACAATTCAAAATTCAAAATTTAATCAATGCAATATTTTAAACTGGTCAAGCGGTGTATTACGGCGCATCACATAATTTTTGATTAAAAACTATACATGAAAAGCCCCGTAATACAGTTTATATAATAGGACTTATATCATGTCCGGCAAAACAGTTATGATTAAAGCTCACGCAAAGGCGCAAAGGCGCAAAGAAGTCTGCAAAGTTTTTATCGTAAGTCATTACCCGGACATGATATTACGCAAGTCTCATATTTTTTTTCGTTTAGGTTGTCAAAAGTCAACACTTCGACCCTTCGACAAAGCTCAGGGCAACGCAAGCTCAGTGACCACAGTCTAGAGTCCAAAACAAAAAACCTTAGTTTTTGACCCTTGACCCTTGACCCTTGACCCTTGACCCTTGACCCTTGACCCTTGACTCTTATACCAGAGGATAGGTGTGCCAGTTGCGTAAGTCCTGTATAGCAATCTCACCAAATTCAAAATTGACGTGACCAATCTTTAGGCCAGCGTTCCACTACTACTTTAGTTTGGGTGAAAAATTCCACGGCGTGATTGCTTTGCCCGTGTAAATCGCCAAAAAAGCTTTCTTTCCAGCCGCTAAAGGGGAAAAACGCCATTGGTGCAGCCACACCAATATTAATGCCAATATTACCAACCTCGGCTTCGTAGCGGAACTTACGAGCGGCTGCACCACTGCTGGTAAATAAACAAGCCATATTACCATATTGACCGCCATTGACTAAGGCGATCGCATCATCAATAGTATTTACATGAATTAAGCTCAAAACTGGGCCAAAAATTTCTGTCCGAGCGATTTCACCTACGGGGTTGACGTTTTGCAAAATTGTCGGGCGAATAAAATTACCTTGTTCATAACCAGAAATCTGCGGTTTGCGTCCATCAACTAAGAGATTTGCTCCTTCTTCTACCCCTTGTTGAATTAATTGCTCAATTCGGGTTTTACTGCGATTATCAATCACAGGCCCCATTTCCACACCTTGGTCTAAACCGTTACCGACTACACGCTTTTGAGCAGTTTCGGCAATGGCTTCTGTAAACGAGTGACGTGCATCTGCGACGGTGACGGCTATAGAAGCGGCTAAACAGCGTTGTCCCGCACAGCCAAAAGCGCTATCAGCAGCAATGCGTGTGGTCATCTCGATGTCTGCGTCTGGTAAAACAATCAACGGATTTTTCGCCCCACCTTGACATTGCACCCGTTTACCATTGGCCGCGGCTCGACTATATATATATTTAGCTACAGGTGTGGAACCGACAAAACTAATTGCCCGAATCTGGGGATGATCTAAAATGGCATCGACAGTTGCTTTCGCACCGTTAACTAGATTTAGTACTCCTTTTGGTAAACCCGTTTTTTCTACCAGCCCAAAGATTTTTTGCATTGTCAGTGGTACTTTTTCCGAAGGTTTGACAATGTAAGTATTGCCAGTTGCGATCGCATAAGGTAAAAACCAAAATGGAATCATCCCCGGAAAATTGAACGGACAAATCACCGCCGCCACTCCTAAGGGTTGGCGAATCATCATCTCATCAATACCTCTAGCAATATCTTCTAAATTCGTTCCCTGCATCATCATCGGTATTCCACAGGCAACTTCTACATTTTCTATTGCCCGCCGGATTTCGCCTTGGGACTCCGCCAAAGTCTTACCGCATTCTAAGGTAGTTGTGCGTGCCAAATCCTCGAAATCTTCTTCCAGCAGATTTTTGAGTTTAAATAAATACTGCACTCTTTCTGCCGCCGGTGTGCGTCGCCATGTCACAAAAGCTGCTGCTGCTGCTGCAACTGCTTGATTGACCTCCGATGCAGGTGATATAGGTACTTTAGCTAATATCTCTGCGGTCGCTGGGTTGATGGCATCTAAATAATCTGTAGCGCTAGATGCACACCATTGTCCGTTGATGTAGTTAGGTAAGGAGGGGATGTTAGTCATGGGGGAATGGTAATTGGTAATTGGTAATTGGTAATTGGTAATTGGTAATTGGTAATTGGGAGATGAGGGAGATAAGGAAGATGAGGGGGATAAAGAAAAAAACTATTAAACACTTTTCCCTCTTACAAATGCCAAACGCCAAACGCCAAACGCCAAATCCCAATTAAATTAACAGTTGATACTTTTCCTGTGCCAATTGATATAGGGGCCGCCAGACGAGGCGGTTGGTTAAGACTACTAATGAAGACATTACCATTGTGGCAGCAAGGAGTAGGGAGAAATTGCCGCTAGCTGTAGCATGAGAAATTGTGGAACCTAGTCCAGATGTACTGATTACTCTCCCTTGAAATGTGACGTACTCACTAACAATACTGGCATTCCAAGCGCCACCAACTGCGGTAATGATGCCTGTAATGAGGTAGGGGAAGATTGCGGGTAAAATTAAGGTTTGCCAGCGTTGCAGTCGGGAAAGTTTATACACTGACGCTGCTTCGATTAAGTCTGAGGGGATTGACTGTGCCCCAGCAATTACATTGAATAGGATATACCACATTGTTCCTAGCATCATCAGGGCGATCGCACCAATCTGTAAACCGCCTGCAATATGAGTTAATCCTAGTAACAACACTGGAAATAATGCTGTAGCTGGTACAGAAGCGGCAATTTGGACTATGGGTTGCAAAATCTGCGATAACCTACGATTCCGCCCAATCGCCACTCCTACTGGTACAGTCCACAATAAAGATAATACTAGGGCAATAATGACTCGCAAGGCTGTAAACATAGCGCCTTTAATTACCTGTAGCCAATCATTCCAGCCTAAAGTCCTTAATAACATTACTGCTTCCCAAGTACCCCAGAGGACAATTAAGGCACAGCCACTTATAAATAACCAATTGAAGAAACTTGGCCAGTACAGGTTTCTTTGGGAGTTAACTGGAACAGAACGCACAGGAAACGCCTGAATTAAACCATAGTCCACAGTTCTTTGTAATGGCTGAAAAATTCGCTCTTGGAGCATTCGCAAAGTAGGCGATCGCCTTAAAATATCTAATACCCATGATTGGGGTGCATTTTCTGAATCTACCATTTCCAATTTAAATTTTTCTGACCAAGCAATCAAAGGTCGCCAGATAAAATAATCAATGGCTACAATCACCCCAATCAGCACCACTAAACCCCAGAATATAGCTTTAAAGTCTCCCTGACTGGCGGCGGTTCCTAAAAAAGAACCTAATCCTGGTAGGCGAAAATCTTGTTCTCCCAAGGTAAAGGACTCAATCGCAATTAAGAAAAACCAGCCTCCAGCTACCGACATCACACTGTTCCATACCAAGCCGATGACACCGGATGGTAACTCCAACGTCCAAAAGCGTTGCCATATATTCAATCGATAAATCTCGGCGGCTTCCAGCAATTCTGTGGGAATACTTTGAAGAGACTGGTAAAAACTAAAAGTCATGTTCCAAGTCATACCAGTGAATATCAGTAGAATAGAAGCCAATTCTACGCCAATACGCTGACCTGGAAACAGAGCAATCAAAGCCAGCACTACTCCTGGTAAAAACGATAACACTGGAATTGATTGCAAAATATCCAGCAAAGGAATCAGAATCATTGCTGCCATGCGAGAACGGTAGGCTGTATAAGAATAGATGAGGGTAAATAACAGAGATAAAAAGTAAGCAATCCCCATGCGTAGGAGAGTTTGGGCTGTATATCCAGGTAAAGCAGTAATATTTGTGGAAATTATCAGATTGGCTTGGAAAGTACCGCTAAACTGGGAAGCAGTTTTGATAATAGCAACAGCAAAAGCCGCTATCAGCAGAATTAGCACACCATCTTGCCAAGTCCAATTCAATCGTAAGAGAATTTGGTTAGCTGGAGTTAAAGGTCGAGTCATGAGAAAGGATGAAGAATGAAAATTAACAATACTTTGCGTGACTCTGCGTTTAAAAAGTCCCTTATGGTTTTATCAGCTAATGTACTTTTAATTTGCATCACCAGGGCACCCCACAAGAGTTTTGCTTGTTGATAATATACAAGTTAAATGTCTAACTGCTTACCAAGTTGTATTTGATCGGATTATTTAGGGCAGTAACAATAAAAAAATACCCCAATAGTAGGGGCTAGGTCAATCTTTAAAGAGCGTTCATAAGCTTCTAAAGCATTTGAATTAAGTAAGTCGGCGCTAATATTTCAAGCTATGTTAAGAAATTTAAATGTAGGGTGTGTTGTCGCGGAGCGCAACGCACCGACGCACCATCAACAATTCTCAGATTAGGGGCGAACAGCCGTTCGCCCCTACAATAAAATTAATTCACCAAGGCATTTTAATACACTTAGTACCTGTTGGAATTCTGGATCTCGCTCAATTGATAATGCATAAGAACGAGCATATTTTGGCTTTTCTTGCTGAACTAGCTTCACAAAAACAAACTCTCTACCGTTGACAAGTAACCCAAACGTTGGTCGTTCAATATTGGGAGTATCAAGCATATAAGCAAGTGCTTGGGGTAATGCGGTTAAAACATCAAATTTAGTGCTTTTAGATTCAATAACTAGTACCCAAAGACGTTTTTGAATTATTAAAACATCAATATTACCTTTGAGTATTATGCTTTCATCTACAGCAGAAATTTCAGTAGATTTTTCAGTTGCAATTTCAAAGGGTGGCTGATAAAAACCTGCTAAATCTAGCAATAGAGATAGCACTACCATCTTCACCGCTTCTTCCGACATTGGACGACGTTGAGTTAAATTAAAATAATTGCTTTTTACTCTTAAAAGCGATAAATTTTCAGCCTCATTCAACGATGGTAAATCATTTGTCCATTCCGTGAAAAAATCAGCATTTGTAACCAATTGCAAACCAAATTGTTCTTCTAGTTCATAAAGGCTGATATCCCGCGCTTGGATTGTTTGCACCATAATTAATTGAGGAGTAATAAATACATCTGTATTATATATGATGAGTGAAAGTTTATCTGTTATTGCGTACCACTCCGTGGAAGCAAGCTACGTGTATCGTGTCCGTGAAGTAAAAAGATAATCCCCATAAATAAATTTAGGGGAAATAATCACGGACGTATTGTTTCAAGCGCTATGCGTCTCGAAACAAATGTTTTTACTTCGTTCCATACGTAAGTTGGGGGCTTAAAACCGTTTTCTTTTTCTTTCTTTTGCCTTTTAACTTTTTACTTTTGCCTTGTTCGGTGATGGAATTACGCAAATGAGTAAGCAAACCGCAGTTTGAGAAAGCAATATCTGCTTTTGCTTGCTAAATATACCGAAATGAGTAAGCAAACCGCAGTTTGAGAAAGCAATATCTACTTTTGCTTGCTAAATATACCGAAATGAGTAAGCAAACCGCAGTTTGAGAAAGCAATATCTACTTTTGCTTGCTAAATATACTCAAATGAGTAAGCAAAATGGCATTTTGAGAAAGCAAACCCCAGGCTGAATACTTTTTACTGTACTCAGCACTCAGCAGAGTACGAGTAATTTTATACTTGAAAATTCAGCTTGACTTTTTTAGTAGATATATATACACTTACTTACTAGATCTACTGAACCATGAAAAATTAATCAAGTTAAAACCTAAAGTTTCCCATCAATTCGCAATTATTTGGTAAACTTATCAATTTTGCAGCAATTGATAAGCATCTGAGGGGGTCAGACAAAGGCTGAAACCCTGATTCTTTCGTTGACCCCCTCAGATAGCTTGCTCAGTAAGCCCTTGAAGTCTGTCACCAGCAAGTTTATTGAGAGTATTTATCAACTATTTGTCTGAAAAAATGACCCCCTCAGATTGACCTATCTCAAACTCAGTTATGGTAAGGCTTCTAAAAGGGTGCTCTTTTTCATCTACTACCCCTAACGGGGATGGAAACATGCCTGGTATTGGGTTCATTGGAGCCAGATTTTCTCTTTTTCATCTACTACCCCTAACGGGGATGGAAACATTTTTAATGTTAGGAAAGTTGTTTCCTGAACAACTTTTTCATCTACTACCCCTAACGGGGATGGAAACAAGAAATTTTCTTCTCTGCCTTTTGCACCAAAACAACTTTTTCATCTACTACCCCTAACGGGGATGGAAACAATTTGCTTCAACGCTAGCTTTTTGACTGGAAGTAAAAACTTTTTCATCTACTACCCCTAACGGGGATGGAAACAATGCTACACTTGATGCACATTGTGCATCAAATTCAGCTTTTTCATCTACTACCCCTAACGGGGATGGAAACTTGACATATCCAATGCATTGGCCTCTGAAAGTTACGGCTTTTTCATCTACTACCCCTAACGGGGATGGAAACGTTTTGGAGCCTGAGTGGAAATAACTTGAGCTGGGCGAACTTTTTCATCTACTACCCCTAACGGGGATGGAAACGAGGTTGAAGTACCGTGATATCAACTTCACCACCGTCTTTTTCATCTACTACCCCTAACGGGGATGGAAACGCTTCAACAACTTCGTCAATTCTTGATTTCACATCATAACTTTTTCATCTACTACCCCTAACGGGGATGGAAACTCAATCAGAAGTTGTTTGAATTCATCAAAATAGATTTCCCCTTTTTCATCTACTACCCCTAACGGGGATGGAAACTGCTCCGGTTGTTTTTTCACTTGAGCTACTTTTTTTACTTTTTCATCTACTACCCCTAACGGGGATGGAAACAAAGCTCGTTGACCTTCTAGCATAAAGAACTGCCCCGAAGCACTTTTTCATCTACTACCCCTAACGGGGATGGAAACTTCTCGTCGCTTCGATCATAAGTAGGTCTGCTGCCGTCAGCTTTTTCATCTACTACCCCTAACGGGGATGGAAACCATGTGACGATTAGAATATCCTTGAACTTGCAAATCCTTTTTCATCTACTACCCCTAACGGGGATGGAAACAAAGAAGTGAGAACACCATCAGAAACCATAGATTCAGCGAATCTTTTTCATCTACTACCCCTAACGGGGATGGAAACTCCAACCCGAAGGCGGGTTGGAAATGCACGACCGCAATGCTTTTTCATCTACTACCCCTAACGGGGATGGAAACTTTTCCGGTTCTCCTTTTGGCTTAGCCAGAGAAAACTTTTTCATCTACTACCCCTAACGGGGATGGAAACAAGTGGAGGACGAAGAACCGCCGGTTGCCTCAGCAGCGCTTTTTCATCTACTACCCCTAACGGGGATGGAAACATGATAGAAGTCAAAACTGCTTCAGAAGCACGATTGACTTTTTCATCTACTACCCCTAACGGGGATGGAAACTAACCCTGTTTAACGGGTATTAATAGTATTAAACGTCTTTTTCATCTACTACCCCTAACGGGGATGGAAACAACTCCTAGATTCACGGTAGATCCATCGGAGCTAAAGCTTTTTCATCTACTACCCCTAACGGGGATGGAAACCGGCAAAAGCCGGGAAGCGCCGTCCTGGATGACAGTTGCTTTTTCATCTACTACCCCTAACGGGGATGGAAACTATTTCCGTTGCTCCACTCCAATACTCCAGTTTCTGGACTTTTTCATCTACTACCCCTAACGGGGATGGAAACATGGGTACTGTGTTTGCCGCAGGAACTTCAGTAAAAAAATTTGTAGGTTGGGTCGAAGCATGAGACCCAACACCCTGATCCATGTTGGGTTTCGCAAAGCCTCAACCCAACCTACACCTAATGCTTTGTGATGCGATCGCATTCAGCAATGTCGAATAGTGCGATCGCATTCAAAAATAGACATCTCCAGAAATTAATTATGCGTTGCCCGAAAGCTTTGGTAGGGGCGAACGGCCGTACTCCGAAGCGGAGAAGCAAGCTACGCCCTTACGTCATTTTCACGCCTATGTCTAATGTAGAGTTAAAAGTGCGATCGCATTCAACAATGTAGAGTTAATATAGCCGTTTTCAGTTGAATGCAAATTGCACCTATGATTGCTAACCAACACTTTCATGTAGTAAAAGAAGCTATCATAACAAATGAGGAAGGAAACTTTACATTAGGAGAAACAGCTAAGACAAAAGTTTACCGAGTATTGACTAACGATGCTGGACAGATTCTATTAGACCCTATAGATATAGAAAAAATTCCAGAAGAACAACGCTGGTTGTGGAAAAATCCAGAAGCCTTGGGAATGGTACTACGCGGTATTGAACAAGCTGCGAGGGAAGAAGTTCATGATTTAGGTTCATTTGCTGAATACGCAGACCTGGAGATTGATGATTAATGCAATTTCGCCTGCAATATTCGACTGAAGCTAGGGATGCGTTGAACAATTTAGAGCAAACTGACCCCAAAAAGTATCAGAAAGTAGCCAAAACGCTGGCTTTAATTGACCCGCATAAATTCACAGGCGGGTTTAAAGAATTCTTCCACATAACGGTCAACAACTTTTGATTTTATCCTTCATACTTCAACCTTCAGACTTTCTAAAAATATTTGTCCAGATGGCTCATCATAACCGTAAATCTCGGCATAACGGCCCCAATCTATTGCTGTTTTTAATTGGCGTTGGGCTTCTTCTGGGCTAAAGTGACTTTCGAGGATATCTAATACTAATTCTTCAGGAATACGTTGATTGCGTTTGGCTTCTAAAAGACGATAAATTTGCTGTACTAAACGAATATGAGTCAGCAATTGATCTCTGACAATTTGTTTGCGCTCGTCAATAATACCGTTAATAAATTGTTGTCCGATTGGGGTAAGGCTAATATCTCCTTCTAGCAGTTCGACAAAATCCATTAAGTTGGCAGCCTCAACAATTGGTAGAATGTCGTCTACTTCTAGTTGGAGTTCTTGGGCGATACGGTAGAGGTCTTTTTCTTGACGATCTTCTAACAGTTCCAAAAGACCGGCAATGGAACCGATACGAACAGCAGGTAAAGACTGATACTTAGCTTGTGGCTTTGGCTGTTGGGGTGATACGGTTTCTGTGGGTTCAGTTGTATCTAGTTCAGGATTAGTGATGATTTTATATACCTGATCTACTAGCGCTTGAAAACTGGGGTGTTTGCGATCGCGGTAATGAGGTAAAGTCACAGGTAAATCAGCGCGGATTCTTCCGGGATTGCGTCCTAATACAATAATCCGATCTGCTAGAATTACTGCTTCTTCAATCCCGTGAGTAACGATTAAAATAGCTTTAGTAGGGATGCGGCGATCCATCCACAAATCTAATAATTCAAACCGCAAGTTTTCTGCTGTCAGCACATCCAAGGCGGAAAACGGCTCATCCATACATAATAGTTCTGGTTCTACCGCTAAGGCTCTGGCAAACCCCACTCTTTGACGCATTCCTCCAGAAAGTTCTTTAGGATAAGCATTTTCAAACCCATCCAAACCAATCACGTCAATCATCCGCAGCGCTTTTTCGCGTCGTGAATCTGGGAGTTCTCCTTTGGCTTTTAAACCTAGTTCCACATTTTCCAGTACGGTTAACCAGGGATAAAGAGCAAAACTTTGAAAAACAATTGCGACTCCCGGATTTAAACCAACAAGGGGATGATTATGATATAAAACTTCACCTTGAGTAGGGGAAATTAACCCCGCAATCATCCTCATTAAGGTAGATTTTCCGGAACCTGAAGGGCCTAATAAAGCTATTATTTCACCTGGACGCAATTCTAAATTGATATTGTCCATGATCACAATTTGTTGTCCATTAGGCTGGCGATAGGATTTATTAACACCTTTTAGTGTAATTAGGTGTTCTGTTATTGTTTTTTCCGTCACTCCGCCCCCCTGAAACTATGATTTAATAGAATCCCATGCTGAGGTTATCTTATAGTTAACGCACTAGTTATTTGTCATTTGTCATTCTTACAAAGTTCTGAGCGGAGGTTTCCTCCGCTCAGACTTTGCGCTTTGTCATTTGTCATTTGTTATTATCTTCAGGACTTACGCAAGGACTACGAATTTACGTCATTACGAGCGTTCGCGTAGCTGACGCACCAGAAGTAATCGCAAAGGCTTAGTTTTTCGTCACGAGTGCGTAAGTCCTAATCTTGTCTGATTTCACAGTTAGGGCAATAATCTGGCTAAAATTACACCTAGCTGAATGCAGATAATTCCTAGTATGGCACTGCCTCCCCAATAGCCAGTTGCAGTTAATAAATTACCACTACGTATCAAGGTAATAGTATCTAAGCCATAAGTGGAAAAAGTTGTATATGCTCCTAAAAATCCGGTTGCTACCATTAACCGTACTTCAGGAGAAATTATCGCCACTTTCTCTACAGCTAAGGTAGCGAAAAATCCCATAGCTAAACAACCACTGAGATTAATAACAAAAGTACCATAGGGAAAACTTGTGCCAAAGCGATCGGCAAACCACAATGTTAGATAATAGCGACTTAAAGCACCTGCGATCGCACCTAGGCTAATGGCGATGGGATTACGTAAATTAGGGTCTTGGAGCATATCTGAAATATAGATAGATGCAGTTTTCTATGGCATCGTCTGTCTGATTTTCAGGTACTTCGATGACATTGCCATAAATTGCGTGGGAAAACCGTACTCAAATGGGAGGTTTTCTGTAATCTAAATCAGATCTGAACTAGCTAAAATCAGAATACGGCTTAAGTAATGCTGTTGTCTAAAACATCAATTACAGCATTAATAGGAGAGCAAAAATATGGGAAATCAATTCAAAACTTTGGTATTGCTAGCTACTCTTAGTGGTTTATTGATCGCTATTAGTTACTGGATAATTGGCGGCAGTACTGGGTTAATTATAGGTATTGGTTTAGCAGCAGTCACAAACCTCTTTTCTTGGTATCAATCAGATAAAATTGCGCTGGCTGTATATCACGCCCAGCCTGTGAGTGAAGCAGAAGCACCAGGACTCTATCGCATGGTGCAAAAATTGTCTAAGCGGGCGAATATCCCCATGCCTGGAGTTTATATTGTTCCTGGTCAAACTGCCAATGCTTTCGCTACAGGACGCGATCCAGAACACGCAGCTGTCGCTGTTACAGAAGGAATTTTGCAGATATTACCAGAGGATGAACTTGAAGGCGTAATTGCCCACGAACTCACCCACATTATTAATCGTGATACCCTAACACAAGCCGTTGCAGCCACAATCGCTGGTGCGATTTCATTCTTGGCGCAAATGGTAAGTTACAGCTTATGGTTTGGCGGTGGTTCACGAGATGATGACAGAGGCTCAAACCCTTTAGGTGTTTTATTAACAGTGTTACTTGCGCCTTTAGCTGCCACAATTATTCAGTTAGGAATCTCACGCACAAGAGAATTTTCTGCTGATGCCGGTTCAGCGAGATTAACTGGTAATCCTCGCGCTTTAGCTAAAGCATTGCAGCGTTTAGAAGCTACAGCCAGACAGTTACCTTTAGATGCTAATCCAGCTTTTGAGCCATTATTAATTATCAATCCGATTTCTGGGAAGTTTTTAGGTAATTTGTTCTCTAGCCATCCTGCTACGGAGGATCGTGTGGAACAATTACTAAAATTAGAGCAAGAATTGACAACGACAACTTATTAGGTTTGTGTCAAGAGTCAAATTATTAATGGCTAATTCAGTACAGAGTGCAGTTTTTAATTGGCTAAGAAAATTTGTAATTTAAGGATGTTTTAACTATGACTGAACACAACTTTGAATCCACAGTAATAGTAGAAATCAGCCCGCAAACCGACGAATTGGTAGAAACCGAAATGGCTGGCGAAACTGATGAAGTGAAGCGTGAAACTAAAGCGTTAATTGAAGCGCTGAAAAGACGCGCCCAAACTGAAGCAGAGTCAGCAGGTACTCTTACCCGCGAAACCTATTTGAATGCTGTACGCCAAGCGCGGGAAGCATTAGAAGGAGAAAAACTCATAGAACGCGATCGCATTGAACGTTCTTGGGCGGTAATGCAGGATGAAGCCGAGAAAAATTGGCACCTGCTATTAAAAGAATTCACAGATTTTGGCGATCGCATTCAAAACGCCGCCAAAGCTGCCTGGGAAGCCTTCAACGCCCCTCGCTCTCAAAGTTAGTCAGATAATTTCTTCTAAACTCGAGTTGGGAAAAGGGGAAAGGTGAATTCAAACCTTTTCCCTTTGCCCTTTCCCCCTTAACCGAACCGTATGGGAGGCGGAGCCACTAATACTAAGTTATGGTTTAAGGCGATCGCTCAATAAAACATGACTTGAAATACTATCATCTCCACTCTGGTTACAAAGAGAACTTATACAAAACATTTCCTTCTTCATCCACTTCAAAAGAAGCATTGAGTTCTTGGGCTTTTTCATCTAAATATTCTTTAGATGTATGGATTGATATTTCAGCATTCTTTGCCAATTGCAATACTGTTATTCTACCAACATTACTCTCAACTAATTCTAAAAACACTGACTGAAGACGCTGTTGTTCTGATTCTACAATTAATGCTTGTTCTTTTCTCTTTTGCTGCACTAAAGACCAACTCAACCAACCTCCTATCATTGTTGACGGAATAGTCAAAATAGTTAAAGCAGCTACAGCATCTTTTCTATCTTTTTCAGATGTTTTGGGATTCAGTATTTCCATCATCATTGCAGCAGAAAATGGAATCCCAAATAATAGAAAACATACGGCTAAAAATTTTTTAATTAATTTCATATAACCTTTTTTAGTTACTAATAAATAATATTGACAGTGGAACTGCTCAGCGTGCCCAGTCTGTAGCATACCAAATCCAAATAAACGCAAAAGCACAAATTAAAGCACCTAAATTCCATTTTACAGAATTTCTGATAAGTTCTTCATGGGCATTATTTTTTGCTGCTTGAGCTTGATTATTTAGTTTTGTTTCTAATTGCCCCATTTGTGAGAGTAGCTCATTTTTCACTTTTTGGGGATCTTGTAATTCAGGCGTATTTTTTTGGGGGTTTAAAGACTTAAAAACTTGATTGATATCCTCGTTATTTTTAGCTTTATATAATACTTCCTTAACCTGCTTAATTTGGATAATTTGTTGTGATGATTGATTGTTAATCTGCACAGAATTTTGATTATTAATTCTCCAGGTATTATTAATTCCTAAAGGTAGCAATAATAGGAATCCCAGCCCAACTAACAAAGAAGCCCATGAAAAAAAATTTAATAAATAGACTTCTATTTTCTCACGATAAGTTCTTTCTCCAAAACATACCAATATTAAACCTATCAAAGGTAAAGGGGCATGTTCTACTAGCGCCCCTATCATCTGAAATTCCCAAACAGGATTAGTAAAACGAAAGGGAAGAAAAATATTAATAACATCTATTACTGCTAATAATAATAAAATGTATCCAAGAAAACGTATATTAAAAATAGAAGGCCAATAATCTTTTTCTAATTGATTCATAACTACTAATTTAAATTGAGTTAAATTTTAAGGTTTGGGAAAACGAGGATTCCACCATCGATAGCAATCAAACCAAGCTTTTTCTATGCGTTGGTAGGCACTTTGATAGTCAGAATTATTTACCGGGGTGGATAAATGTGCCCATAAACAACGCCTATCGAAAAAACTTTCCTCACCCAGTAACCAAGGTAATAGGCGACGGAAACGAAGATTATAAATGTGTCGGTTGTGGAGAAACTGTTCTGTACTAACTGTACTCTCACCTTGGGGATTTATACAGCTACTGAGATATGCTTGATTTTTATATGCAAACAAACCATAATATCCTACTCCTGGCTGCTGACGTACTGTTTGAAATATCTTACCCATAGGTAATTTTAGATTCGTATTGTTGTAGATCATTCCTTCGACATTTCCTAATGTTCCTACCACATAACGCATCTCTATATCTAGAGGAATGTTTTGATAGCGATATCGATAGCGTCTACCAGAAATGACAGCATCATATTGTCTTGATTGCTGTACAACGGTATCAGTTAAAGCTTGACTTTCCCACATTTTATTTCCACTTAAAACCACAGTTGCAGGAAAGGCAAGTGGCTTCACTGTATGGATGGTTGCATCGTTTTGAAATACTAATTTAGCTACAGTAAAAAATACTCCAAAACAAGTTACAGCTAGCAATCCTATCCGAGGTTTTATCTTGAGTTGGATTCGCGGCTTCAGTTCAGTTAATTCTGTCATGCTGGTTTATTTTCTTGTAATACCCAATGACACACAAACCCAAAAGCCAAAATCGAAACTGTAGAAAATATCTGACTACCATATCCTCCGTGCCAATATTCAAATCCCTGATGATTGGAAGCGGCTACTAAAAGCGTCATCAATACTAGTCGAAACACATTAATGACAAATGCTAGAGATACAGCCACAATCGGCAACATAATTTTGTGAAATATTTTAATTGGAAACACCAATATAAACAATAGAGATAGTTGTAGCAATATTAATATGGCATTTAAACCTGAACAACCAGAATATATCTCAATAGCCCCAGTGGGTAGAATTACATTCACACCTTGGCGAGAAACTGAAAATCCTAAGTACCATAGCACAAAATTAGCAACTTTTGCAGCTAATATACTGACATCTACTTGCCTCGAAATTAAAGCAAATATTAGACCTTCAGAGAGCAGTAAAAGCAAAATTAAGAATTCTTTACTATATTGTTTTAATCCCCTGAATCCTGAAGCTATCAAAGCTAAACCGAGAAATGACAGCAAAGCCGAAATCTTCACAAAAATTGAATCAAACCAAAATAAAGATAGACTTTTAACTAAACTAAAAATAGTTAGCAATAATCCTATTAATGTAGAAAAAATATCACTATCTAAATTCAGATTATCCCGCTTTCTCCATATTAAATATAATATAGATAACCAAAATAAACCCCGAATAGTTAAAGCATCTACACTGCCGATAAATTTACCAGCCAAATCTAATTGAATAATTGTTAAACCAACAGCGATCGCACATAACCAAAAATTAGATTTTTGCAGCTTTTCAACAATATCTAAGCCAGACAATTTCATGACTTTTTCTTTTTCAACCAATGATTAATCGCACCCCCAGCAACGATTGCTAAAATACCTGTAGTTGGTGAAAATTCGTAAGGCACAGCAGCAGTGTTAGTGGTAAGAGTGATAGATTGGAGGTCAATATTTGCTCGCGCAGAAGTGGTATCATCTCCAAAAAACAGAAAGTTAGAAGTTCTATAAACATCAGTTCCAAATCCACTAGCTGCTGTGTAATCGCGTAGCGCACCAGTTAAAAGATTTGTAGAACCACTAGTTAGGGTATAGGAATTACCCGCAACGTTCAAACTATAAGTACTCAGGTTTGATAGCAAACTTGAAACGCCAGTTACTTGTTCACCAATAGAATTAAAAGAGGAATTAGCTTGAGAAAAAATATCACTATTCCTAAAACCTATTTCTATCCCTTGCTTGTCACTGCTGAGAGCAATAACGCTGAAGCCAGCACGATAAAGTCCATTAGTTCCATCATTAACTTGGGAGTTTATCTTCACTGTAAAAGTGAGATTGTAGCCAGCATTTCGATCTAGCGAGGGAAATGATGAGTTGCGTAGAGTGGTAGGGGTAACATTAAAAAACGGAGAAGTACCACTTGGAGTAACGTTAGCATTATAGTTGCTATAACCACCATATATAGCATTATCGTCACCTGCACTAGTGTTCAAATTGGTTACACCGTTGCTGAAACTCTGGGTACCCCCATTCGGAGATCCAAAATTTAACGCAGGTGAATTGTTGAGTTCTGGGGAATTATATGAATTGGGTGTGACACCTGATGCCCCATTATAAAGAGTTATGACTCCCGCCATGCTGTGGTTGGCTGTAAGCAGAATGGTAAACCCTACGCCAAGAGCAACTATTTTATTTCTCATGTAATTTATATATTTCGTGTCAGTAATTACGGAGACTTTCAAACACCTTTAATACAGGTGATTGTCGTTACATAACAATTTTTCGCCCTTAAGCCGGTCGTCTACTGTAGTGAGAATTTTCTAAGTAAAAGGTAATAATCATTACTTTTAGCTAGTCTATTATAGCCTTAGCTTATAAGAAGCTCCTATAAATAATGTGTAATTTATCACACAATATTATATACGATGCTCAAAGAAAAACCTGGGTAAGCTAAGCCAAAAGGTGTAAACTTTTTTATACTTCAATATCGTATTATTATCAATAATGGTTATAAAAATCAGCACAATATGATCCAACTGCACCTGCGTTAATGTGCGATCGCATTGAGCCGAATATAAAAAACTATTATCTTATACCAATTTAAATGGTGTTTGCGACAGATAAATCATTGGGAGGAGGGCACAGCAGTGCTATGCCCCTACCCATCTGTCACATTCTTTTTTCAAATTGGTATTAGTATGGATTAATGCACTTGAGGCGATCGCAACCCAAACGTTCAGTCATCATTGCAGATAGCTGTTGAGATGCTAAACCATCGAGATTTAATTCTTGCTTGATTTGCTCATAAGCCTCACCCTGCACTATCCTATTTGCAATTTGCTGAAACTGTGCCCACGTTAAATCACTGTCAACAAATGCTTTGGCAAGGGTAATCACCAATTCCTCATAATCATTGTCTTCGAGTTTCGTCATCATCCGATGTTCAATATGTAGCGAATCATCAAAGCAGTAATACCAAGATTTTGGTTGCTGCTTGAGTACCGTTGTGAAAAAATCTTGCTGTTTAGAGCGACTAACAGCGCGATCGCCTTCGCTACAAACCATTAATATCGGAGCAGCAACAGAGCTTTGAGCCTGTTGTAATACCTTCTCTCCCAATTCCAGAAATATCCGTAATGCCGGAAGCCGAAAACCTTTATAGCCAAAATTACCAGATGCGTCTTTGTTGAACCATTCAAAGTAAATCGGCAGAATTTTGATCAGCCAATCGAATATCAACTGATGACTGCCTAAATAAGGCGTGAACAATAAAGCGCGATCAATTAATTGCGGATACTCTAAAGCTAACCATGCAGCTAAGGTTCCACCTGTTGATAATCCTCCAACTACGACTTCTTCACCTAGGGTTTTTGCAATCTCCAACCAGTTCAGCACAAATTGTTGATAAGTCTGAATGTCTGTAGGAAGTGGCGCAGGATTTTGGCGGTTCCATTCACCTGAAAGCCCATGACCGGGTTGTAAAGGAACCAAAACGTTGTATCCTTTGTTGAAAAAGGCTTTGCCAATCGGCTCGAACTGGTAAGGCCCTGCTGTGAAGCCATGCAAAAATAGACAAACTTTTGACGTAGAGTGGGGATGGACAAAGAATTTTGAACGACAAGCTTCGTTCTTAAGTCGAACTCTAGACTCTGATTGATGAACTTGCTCAAGTATCTCTGCCGTCGTTTGAATACTAACTGTCACGTCGCTTTGCTCCAAATCCAAAATTCGTCTTCTCCCAAAGGGAGAGGCTACGCCAAGGAAAGTTGGGCGGGACGGTTAAGGCATCCGCCCACTTTCCGCAAAATTCAAAATTAACAATCTTCCTAAATAAATTTAGTTGGCTCAATCCTTTTCTTTTTGGGCCATTTTTCACTAATCTTATTTCTTTAGAATTTACCTCAACAATATAAGCAGCCACATCCTACTAACGTAGTAATTTGTTTCAAATTGTAGGGTGCGTTAGGCGGAACGCCGTAACGCACCGTTGAGCCTATATCATCTTTCATTTATTTTGATTTAGCTATTTATTGACACCGGAAACCAATTTCTGACGGTGAAGATATCACAACAGGCAATTGCACGCTAACATCAGTCCCAGTTAATGGCTGAGACTGAATGCATAATTTCCCACCATGAGCATTAACAATGCGTTTGGTAATCGCAAGCCCTAATCCAGTACCATCAGGTTTTGTAGAGAAGAATGGTTGAGAAAGCTTGCAGAGAATTTCTGGTGAAATCGGATTGCCTTCATTATGTACATTAATACAAACTTCATGATTTTGGGAGGTATTTACTTCCCACTTGATCGCATCTCCAGCCGCAACTGCTTCACAAGCATTGCGGACAATATTAATAAAAACTTGTTTCAGCTTATCTTTATCCCCTGAAATTTTTACCGCAAACGATGCAGGTATAAATTGAATTTCCCTTTCTAAAGCTTCTGGCATTTCGCGGATTGTTAAGAGCAACTCACGAATAAAATCATTTACATCCAATTCGCAAAGTTGCAATACTTGTGGTTTTGCGTAGAGCAAAATTTCACTCAATAGACGTTGTAGGCGACTAGCTTCGCTAAGTGCTAACGATAATCGCTCTTGAGCAGCTTCAGTTACAATAGTTTTTTTAAAATACTTCAATCCCATAATCATAGTAGTTAAGGGATTACGAATTTCATGCACAATAATCGATGAGAACTCGCCAATTGCAGCCAATCTTTCTTGTTCTACTAACTTTGCTTGTGCTGCTCGCAATTCTGCCGTGCGTTTTTCTACTTCCGCTTCTAGTTTATGGTTAAATTCACACTGTTGCTGATAAAGATGATAGTGATCAATTGCTGTGGCTGCACGTTCAGCAAATAGTTCTACAATTTGGATTTCATCAGTTGTGAATTCACGTGCTTGTTGATGAAAAGAGCAAATAGTCCCAAATACTTGACCTTCAGAAGTTTGCAAAGGTATGCCTATATATGCTCGATAACCTGGTGCAGGTTTGCCATATTCGGGATTAGACACAGCATCCTCAACGGCTAATGTCCGCTTAATTTGCATTACTGTACCAATGAGCCGACCATGTAATGCATAAACACGGGGTGCATCTTCAGCCATTTCCAGACTACTTGCTAGGATAGTTTCAAAACCTTCTTGGCAAAAGGTAACAACTGTCCAATCAACTGCTATTAACTCGCTAACTCCGCAAGCAATGTTATGCAAATAACTGCTTAGTTCACCAGTCCGATAATTTAAAGAAGATAAAAGCTCTATTATTCGTCGTTCACGCTGCCACGATTGGTTATGTACCAACATTTGACTATCACTTGCTTTGCTCATGGATATCTGTTGCTGGATTTATCAAAATCAATTAAAAAAATTAATGAATCAATTTCCTATACTAAATACAAAGTCTGGATTTTCAGAGAGTTTTATAGAAAGATTCTACTAGCAATAGATGCTATTCGTATACAGCATAATTATGAATATTTGCTTAAATTAACTTAAAAATATGCAATAAAAACTAAAAATTGAGATTTTGCTGAGAAATTTATAAGAACTTTCTCAACAAAATTTCAGCTTCAGCCATGAAAGACCTTATATCTGAATAATTTTTATTTCTACTATACAAGCAACAATTACTTTAAAGGTTAAGCAAAAGCTTAGATTAATTGTTAACAATTCGTAATTAAATTATGAAAATTACACCAATCATAACATGGCGACATGTATAGGTTTGGTATTCCACCATTTTTTAATTACGAATTACAAACTAAAGGATTTTGAGTTATGCAATTCAGACATTTATTAATAGCAAGTATTGCTTCCCTAATCATGGTTAGCTGTGAGGGAAAAGTCTCAAAGCATCAGGATACCGTAAATGCATCTGTTTCTGCCTCATCGACTCCCGTAAAGTCTTTATCTCAATCAGCAAATTCTCAAAATTTAACTGCAAATAAATCTGGCAATTTTATTTCTGGAGAACATACAACTCAAGGCACAGTGCGTATTACTACCAAAGATGGAAAATCTAGTCTAGAACTGGAACAATCTTTTAAAACTTCTGATTCCGGCCCAGATTTAGTAGTAGTTTTGCATCGCTCAGATAATGTGCTTGCTTCAACTCAGCCACCATCATATCCTTTGAAAAAAGGCGATTATCTCATTCTTGCACCCTTGAAAAAATATAGTGGCGCTCAAAGCTATGCCATTCCTAACAATATTAACTTAGCAGATTATCAATCAGTTGCTATTTGGTGTCGGAAGTTTAATGCTACTTTTGGCGTGGCTCATTTAAGTAATTAAAAATTAGCTAAAAACTCACAATCACTGACAACAAGAGAATTATGAAATTAGCAGGTAACGTTGCACCAGGACAAATGAAAATTTTTCTTCCCCTGATCCCCAGCTACCCCAGCTTGTTCAATTCAGGATGAGTTAAGCTTTAGCCTAACGCACCCTGTTGTAGTCAAGAAATTTTACACACTTTCATGATGATTGACACCTTTCATTGATGTCAAATCTGAGGAAGAGAAATTGCGTAGAGCTAACATCATTGAGTTAATACGCTCAGCTTGTAGTTTCATTGATAACAGGATTTTAGGTAGGTGGTTAATCAGAAAATCCAAATTAATTGTTTCTGCCTGATAGCTAATTTCACCGTTAGGGTGAGGATAATACAACTGGTAAAGGCGCAAAAGTTCTAGCAGTTGTTGAGTGTAGTCACTGATGTCAGACAGTTGAGTGTAGATGGAGTTAACGGGGTTTTTGATTTCTTGTGCCACACCCATCGCCCATAGCCCTAAGCTAGACATTTTTTCGCTTTTAATCAGTTGTGCTTGTGTTCTTTGGACTTGTTGTAAGGCTTGCACTAACTCTTCCGTTTGGGCTTTGGCAGCAGATTCGGCAGCGCGGCTGCTTTCATATAATTGTGCTTGCTGAATGGCAAGTACTGCCTCATCTGCGAGATGCTGCAACAAATCCATTTCCTTATCCTGCCAATGTCTGGGAGTAAAACACTCGTGGGCAATGATTAATCCCCATAATTGGTTATTCATCGTGATTGGTACAATCAGATTTGCTTTAATCTGAAGACTCTGCAAAAACTCTCGATGACAAGGAGCTAAATTTTCGGAAGCTATATTGTCTATCGCTCTGACTCTTCCCCGCACGTAAAGACGAGCATATTCATCGGGGAAGCATTCCAAAGGCGTTTTCATCCCCACAATCGGACGCAAGTTACTGTCCACATCTTCAACAATTATTTCACCTTCAAATTGTTCAATAATCTTGTAAATCAACACTCTGTCTGTTTTGAGCAGTTTCCGCACTTCCCGCACAATAGTTTGTAGGGTGAGCTTGTAGTCCAAATTACTACGTATTTGATTTGAAACTTGTTTAACTACCCTAGTCAGTTCTAAAGATTTTTGCAGTTGGGCTGTGCGTTCTTCTACTAATCTTTCTAGATTCTCATTCATCGCCTGTACCTGTTGGTACATTTGCTGTTGCTGGATGGCGATCGCAAATTGATCGGCTAAAGCTTGCCCTAAAGAAATTTCTTCCGGCTTCCATTGAGGCGCTTGTCCTTTTCTTTGCTCTAGCCAAGCTGCAAATGAAAGCTGGGGTAGCCTTTGTTGCTCATTGCTCTCACGGTGCCCTGCCCACAAGATTTCTGTCTCAACTTCATTGCGGAAAATACTTAAAACACCGATGAAATTTTGACGATAATTTAAGGGAATTACTAACATCCCCCGAATCTGAGTGGATTGGAACACAGGCGCTAATAGTTCCCAATGCGGTTCTTTATATAAATCAGTAATTGCCCAGATGTTACCTGTTTTGCTCTCATTCATCCAGTCTTGCCACAGGGGATGCTGTTCCATAACACTGTTGGCTGATTCTTCTGGCAGTGTCGGTTGCTCGCCACACGTGTATAATTCTGTACTCGGCTCAATGTAAAGTCTGCCACCTAGCCCACCTAAGATATCAATGGTTGCTTCCAGCGCAGTTTGCAATTGAATTGTGGGTAGGGAATGTAACAGATTGGTAATTCGGTTAATGATTGCTTCTCGCTGTTGTTCAGCACGAGCTTGACTGAGAAGGTAACTTTGAGCGATCGCCACTGATATTTGATCGGCAGCTTGCTGTACTACTTGCAGTTCCCGTTTCACATCTGTTCGCGGTGTACTGTGGTGCGATACTAACAATCCCCACAGCCGAGGTTTTGCTGATTGGTCTTGGGGATCGTGGTGTAAAATTGGCACCACTAATGAAGACTGCACACCCATTGCCGTTAAATATTCAATATGACAAGGGTCTACTGCTCGATAATAAAGATTTTCGCTACTTAAAGATTTGCCAGTTTCGGGACTATCTAGCGGTGATAGCCCAATTCGCCCATTGGCCACATTCACAATCACACGTTGTCGCGCCCTGAGAAACATATCTCGTGCTTCTTGGGGAATATCACCTGCGGGAAAGTGCAACCCTAACAGTGATGGTAGACGCTGTTGATGTATAGATTCGGCTACGACTTCACCACTACCGTCGCTGTCAAATTTATATACCATTACCCGATCTGTGCCCAAAAATGAGCGAATTTCCGCCACACTGGTAGTTAATATATCTTTCAGTTCCAGTGATTGCCTAATCCGGGTTGCTATGCGATATAGTAATCCTTCTTCGGCAGTTCCTACTTCCAAATCACGTGAGTACTCAGTCACTGCTATCCTGTATTTTTATGTACATAAAATGTATTAAAAGATAGATGCACTCAGATGCTGATAACCGCCAAAGCCGGCTAGTTCGTTTAATAAAGATTAGCTGCTTTGCTTATAAAAATTTATCAGTTTTAATAACCCCTTAACTAAAACATTGCTTTCTTTAAGTATTATTTCGGTTCTTAAGTAAAAATATGTACTTTTGTACTTAGTAGTAGCAATTTTGAAAGTATCGTGCCGGAGATTCTTGTATCCAATGGCTGAAATCAGAATATGAGATATTTTATTTGGAACTGCCCTTAGGGAGTTGTATTATCAATAAACTGTGTTCATTTGGATATAAGATGCCAATCTGCAATTGATCATCTTTTTTTAAAGGGTGAAAGGCTTTAGATGTAAAGTCTCTAAAAAATTTTGCACATTTATAAACAGATGAATTGAGAAGCGATCGCCATACCAAACGCTATTGATCGCGTTTTTAGTTGGTAGTTCTAGAGCAGAGGCAAATCTTGAGATGGCTCAAAGTAGCAAAAATTGTTTTTGGCAAGTGGGTTTAGCAAGTGTTGGGAGATGCACCTTTAGCATTAGCTTGGCGATGACGAATGCTGTATTCGCCCAGAGTGCGATCGCTCCTGATAGTCAACTCGGCAATGAAAGCTCTCAAGTTATCCAAAACTACCAGGGGAATCCTACAGAAGCGATCGCAGGCGGAGCGGCTCGTGGTAATAATTTATTCCACAGTTTTTTAGAATTTAATATTAGCGAAGGGCGTTCAGCGGTTTTTTTAAGTCCTAGCGCTAATCTTCAGAATATTTTGGTGCGTGTTACTGGTAATAACCGCTCAGAAATTTTAGGTAAACTTGCTACTGTTGGTTCTAACGCCAACTTATTTTTGATTAATCCCAATGGCATCTTTTTTGGAGCAAATGCCACCCTCAACATAGGTGGTTCATTTGTGGCGAGTACAGCCAGCAGTATCAACTTTGCTGATGGTAGTGTTTTTAGTGCCACGGCTCCCCAAACAAAACCTTTGTTAACAATCAGTACACCAATTGGGTTGCAATTTGATCAACCTGGCAAAGATATCAATCAGTATGGAGCGCTAGAAGTCCCTACCGGGAAAACTTTAGCGTTGGTAGGTGGTAACATTAACCTAAGTGGTAACGGAACCTTAGTAGAAACTCGGAGAACACTTCAAGCTCCAAGCGGACAAATCGCTGTGGGAGGAATATTAGGAATAGGTACAGTAGGAATCAACCTTGATAGTAACAACCAGCCTTTAAGCTTTCCTAGTAACGTCACGCCCGCAGATCTATTATTTAACAATCTTGCTGTCGTCTTAGCCGATGGGCCTGGCAGTGGTTATATCCAGTTACAGGGTAAGCAAATTAAACTCACCGATGGTTCGCTAGTGCAGTCAGACACCATAGGTAGTGAAAATGGTCGAGGTATCTCTGTTCAGGCAGAGCAGTTAACTCTGCAAGATGGCTCCCAAATCAAAGCTGATACTACTCCAGGTACAACAGGTTCTGGGGGAAGTGTCACAATCACAGCCACTGACTTTGTACAAGTGAGCGGAACTATCCCCCAAGGTAGGCCTTTTGCTGGTTTCCCTACTGGTTTATTCACTCAAACCTTTGGTGACGGTGCAGCTGGTTCCTTGACGATAGAAACAGGAAAATTAATTGTTGAAGGTGGTGCGAACATAGCAACTAGCGCTAGGCAAGGCAGTAGAGGTAATGGCGGAACCTTAAAAGTAACTGCCGATTTGATTCAAGTTAATGGTGCTTCTTTTTTAGATTACCCTAGCGGCTTGTTTACTCAAACTCTAGCTTTAGGAAACGCGGGTTCCTTGATAATTGACACCAAGCAATTAATTGCCCAAGGTGGAGGAGTGGTAGCAGCTGGTACTGGCACAAATAGTCAGGGAAATGGTGGCAATTTGACAGTACGTGCTTCTGACTTGATAGAACTGAGTGGCACATCGCCAGTTGATAAAGACCCCAGTGGCTTATTTGCTCGCAGTCGAGGTAGTGGGGAAGCTGGCTCCTTGCTGATTACTACAGACAAATTCATTGTACGGGATAGAGCGCGAGCCACAGTAGAAGCCTTAGGTTCTGGGAATGCAGGGCAATTAGCAGTTAATGCTCGTGAAGTTCGTTTGGATAGACAAGGCAAAATAGTTGCTGAAACAGTATCCGGTAATGGTGGAGATTTGATTCTGCAAGTACAGAACTTACTACTGTTACGTAATAATAGTCAAATCTCGACTACAGCAGGGACGGCTGGTGGTGGTGGCAATGGTGGCAATATCACCGTCAATACCCCTAATGGCTTTATTGTTGGCGTTCCTGGGGAAAATAGCGATATTACTGCCAATGCATTTACAGGCTCTGGTGGTAGAGTGCAAATCAACGCTTTTGGAATTTTTGGTATAGAACAGCTCAGTCGAGAGGATTTGGTCAGATTACTCAACAGCAACGATCCAACAAAACTTAACCCGCAACTGCTACCCAGTAACGATATTACAGCCATTTCTCAGACAAACCCAAATTTAAGCGGCATAGTCAATATAGATACACCGGGTGTTGACCCCAATAATGGCTTAGTCAACTTACCCACCCAACCAGTAAAACTCACACTTGACCAAACTTGTCGAGTGATTGCAGGTAATAATCAAAGCAGCTTTACTGTTGCTGGACGTGGTGGTATCCCTTCCAGCCCCACAGAAACTCTCAGTAGTGATGCTGTGCTAGCAGATTGGATTGCTGTTGATAGAGTTGGTGAAACCGCTTTGGGCGCAACTGTGAGTCAAAATTCTCCTAAATCTGCGCCTGCAAAAATTGTAGAAGCTACAGGGTGGGCGATTAACCCGAAAGGCGAGGTAGTTCTCACAGCTAATACAGCCAGTGTCACGCCTCATAGTTCTTGGCAGAAGCAAACTAATTGTATTCATTAGTGCTGAGTGCTCAGTTGTGAGTGCTGATTTTTAATTAGGGTTTGCTGAATAATACCTACCGAAGAACCGATTAAATTTACTTGCCTAATACTCTTGCTAGCTTTCTCCCAAATTATCAAACCGTTTAGTACCATCTTCTTCCATATATAGGACACGATTTAACATATCGCGTCCATTTTCTAATTCAGCATTGATTGCATTCACAGCTTCTTTGACAATAGCAATTTGCTCACTTCGAGATAAATCTCCCTGGCAAATGAAGACAATGCCAGCGTGGATTTCTGTAGTACGAGCAAACTTTTCAAAATCTCAAACATTTGCTGTTACAAGAATACGCTCTTCATTAAAAGTGTATTGTAAAACTTGATAATCCTTTGCACCAAGTAACCCCCGATCTCTCACAGCAATTGCATCAATAAAAAGCTCGTTACACAAGTAACGTGCAACGGCTGGTGAAAGATCCTCATCAATTAGGAATTTAATTCTTTTTAGGTCGTCCAACACTTGGGTAAGCTTTCACGTAAACTCGAGCAAATTTTATATCTTCTTCAGTTAAATAAGGATAGTCTTCATGTATAACCTCTAGGGACTCTCCTCTATCCAGTATTGAACCAATATGACGAACCGTCAGCCGAGAATTAGGAAACACTGTTTCTCCGCCCATTATGTTCGGATCAGAAACTAAATTTTCTTTCCATGCTTGAAAACATTTGATAAGTTCTAATACCTCCTTGACAATAGGTTCGACTTCTATTTTGACAAATTTTGCTATTTCAATGGTTGGTAACTTTTGCTCCAAGGCTCTTACTAAGCTTTGATAAAGAGATGAACGAAAATCAACATTGATAAAGTCTATCTCTTTAATTAAACGTAGATAAACCAATGCAGCAAAATTTAGCCGTGGTGGATTATATTCAGGAAAAATTTTGTGTTCTACTTCCTTATAAATCTTCTTAGTTGGTAATTCTACAAATGCCGCCGCTTCAGTAGGAGTGAAAGTTTCTATATACATACGCATTACCTACAAGCTAAAAACCTTACCTTCACCTATAACAAACTTTCAACGATTTGTTAATTTGGGGACTATTTGTAATATAAATTTTGATGAAATCAATAAATAATTTCAAATTATTCCCTATCTAGGGAAAACTTTAGCATTTATTCAAAAGTGTTGACAACACTTTATTGTCATATCCTTGGTACAAGGTACAACTTTCTCGGTTCTTTATGTCTAGACATCTGTATGGAGAAAGGGGTACGTTTGAATGGAACACTCTTCTATTTTGATGTATGACAAATTAATCGATTTATGACTAAAGCTAAAAAGGATGGGAAGACTATCCGCGAATACCATTCACATAGGCAGCCGTCAAATCGTGTTGCGGTGCGGTAAAAATTTGTTCGACTGTACCATACTCGATTAATCTTCCCACTTCTGCCTGTACCCAAAACAGGGCAGCATAATCGCCAATGCGTCTAGCTTGTGCGAGGTTGTGGGTGACAATTACCACTGTGTAACGTCCTCGCAAACTGGCAATTAAATCCTCAACTACGCCGCTAGAAATTGGATCGAGGGCGCTACAGGGTTCATCAAATAATAAAACTTCTGGTTGCAGAACTAAAGCACGGGCAATACACAAACGCTGCTTTTGTCCGCCAGACAGAGATAAGGCAGGGGTATGAAGTCGATCCTTAACTTCGTTCCACAGTCCAACATCTTGAAGGGTGGTTTCAATTAGCCAATTAAGTTTTTCGCGGTTTTTGATCCCGTGTTCTTGTAGGGGAAATGCCAGATTCTTCCAAATTGAGAAGGGGAAAGGATTGGGCTTTTGAAAGATTGCACCCACACGCCGACGTAGAGCGATCGCATCTATGCGATGATTGAGAATTTCTAAACCATCTAAGCGAATGCTTCCCGTAACTTTGGTATGAGGGATTAAATCAGTCAAGCGATTGAGACAACTCAAAAAACTGGTTTTGCCACAGCCAGAAGGCCCCACCAGTGCAGTAATCTTACCTGCTGTGATCGTCATGGTTACGTCTGTAAAAGCAGGTTTTTTCCCGTAATATAAACTCAGTCGCTCAGTTTGGATTGCAGGCAGAGATAATCGAGAATTTTGTGTAAGTTGCGATTTTCTCATGAAGATGTAATCCTCCTAGCTAACCAAAATTGGGCTGTCCACGTTGCTATACCATTTACCAGCAACAATAAAGTCAACAACACCAAAGCAGAGGCATAGGCGTTAGCATCTCCGCCAGCCACATTCATTGATAAATCGAAAATGTGAATCGATAGCGATCGCCCGGAATCCAGTAATGACTCTGGCATTCGATCTACATAACCACTAGTAAAAATCAGTGCGGCTGTCTCCGCGATCGCCCTGCCAATTCCCAGCACTAAACCCACAACTAACCCCGGTGTGGCTGCTGGTAATAGCAGTTTCCCTAATGTGGTGGTGCGTGATAATCCCAAAGCCGCAGCCCCTAATCGATAATCAGCCGGAACAGCCCGGAGTCCTGCTTCTACTGAACGAATCAGGATTGGCAACACCATACAAGCTAAAGTCAACCCACCGGACAAAATCGAAAAACCCAATCCCAACTTAATTGAGAAAAAGGCATTGCCAAATAAGCCAAAAACAATAGATGGTACTCCTGCCAACACATCCAAGCTGCGACGCACTAAACGCCCAAATACACTTTCAGCGGTTGTAAACTCAGCTAACAGTACGGCAGTACCAACACCAAGGGGGAGAGAAACCGCCATACAAACTCCCAAAATCAGACAAGTAGACATCAAAATCGGCGCAATTCCCCCCTCACGCCCCGCATTTTGAGGTTCAGTTGTCAAAAATTCCCAGGAAAGTTGCCCTACACCGTGCCAGAGGATATCACCTAAAATCCAGCAGAAACTGGCACTGACAAATAAAGCGATCGCCCAAAGGACAAGGGTAGGTAGTGGCAGCGATTTTTTACCCATAAATGTTTTTCCGACTGATACCTTCCGTAACGGCTACTAAAATGGCGATCGCTATCATCAACAACAAGCCACTCACAAACAATGCTGAACGGTGATTTCCTGTGGCATAAGCCATTTCTAAAGCAATATTGGCAGTGAGGGTGCGAACGGGATCAAATAAGCTTGTGGGTGTTTGGACGACATTGCCGCAAACCATCAACACAGCCATCGTTTCCCCGATGGCGCGTCCCGTTCCTAGAATCAAACCAGTAAATAAACCAGATTTAGCAGCAACTAAAACAACACTTCTAATTGTTGCCCAGCGAGAAATTCCCAAGGCGGCTGCACCCTGGAGATACTCAGCCGGGACTTCCGAAAAACTGGCTTCTGCTGTTAAGGCGATCGTTGGCAGAATCATTAATGTCAAAATGGCGATTCCCGCTAGTAAACTAGTTCCTGGCGCTTGAATTTTACCAATCAGTGGCACGAGGACGACCAAACCCCAGAAACCGTAAACTACAGAAGGAATGCCTGCGAGTAACTCAATTAACGTCCGATAAAATCTAGCAATCAAAGGCGGCGCATAATATTGACAAAATATTGCTGAGCCAATGCCTAAAGGTGCCGCCAAAAGTACAGAACCGAGTGTCACCAACAGACTTCCCCACAGCATTGGCATCAGGTTATAGAATCCTTGCACTGGATACCAAGAGCGATCGCTCACAAAACGCCACCATCCTAACTGTCGCAGTATCGGCAATGCTTCAAGTAATAAGAATGCGGTAATTAAGATAACAATAATACCTGTGATTAAAGCTAATAACCGTAATATCCACAGGAAAACTATATCACTTTGAGATGGGGACAAAATCCTGTTTTTTAACAATGTCATGGATTTTTGGCGACTGTGCAAACTCGATAAATGCTTTATCTAACCCTTGAGGCTGGGTTTTAGTAACCAAATTCAGGGGGCGGGAAAGGGGAAAAGTCCCATTCTTGACATTCTCTGTGGTGGCCGCGACTCCATTCAGGGGCAACAACTTGATAGGATCGCCGTTACTGATACTAAATTCAGCAGTACCAATTGATACATAAGCAATAGCGTTAGGATTACCTGCTACTGTCTTAATACCCTGCTGATTGTCCCCAATGACAACCGATGATTTGATATCGCTATTTTTGAGTTTGAAGTAGCCAAGAAACAATTCCAGGGTAGAACGTCCCTCAGCTTTATTCACAACCGTAATCGGTGCATTTTTACCACTAACTTGTTGCCAGTTGTTAATCTTACCCGTGTAAATATCGATAACTTGTTGATTTGAGAGGGATTTTACGGAATTGTCTTTATGTACAATCATGCCAACGCCATCGCGGGCAATAGCAAAAGCTTGTAAGTCTTTTTCTTCCTCTTTGAGGCTACGAGATGCCATCCCAATATTGGCAACACCTGTACGCGCATCGGCAATACCGCGAGATGAACCGCCTGTTTGCACATCCACTCGCACATCAGGATGCTGTGATTCAAATCGCTTACCAATTTCTGCTGCCAACGGTGCTACTGTACTAGAGCCTGTTAAAACTAACTTTCCCTGTAATTGATTGGTTGGTTGAGTAGCTGTTTTTGAAGATTGCGTACAAGATGGTAGTCCCAAACAAATTGTCAAACCGACAGAAATCAATGCTAGGCTTTTGAGTCGTTTCATCGAAAAATTGCATCTAAATTTTTATTCAAAAGAGAGCAGACAACAGCCTAAATCAATTGCCTTACCAGTGTTGATTTGTCGAATCGTCGGTACAAAATGGTAAAGTACTGCTTTGCCATCTCGCGTCGCTTCCACAAAACCTGCTTCCCGCAAAATTTTTAAATGGTGGGATAACAAACTCTGCTCTAGCTTTAAGACAGAATTTAGTTCTCCGACGTGTTTCGGGCCTTCCATGAGAATTTTCAGCACAGATAGACGTGTCGCATCTGCTAAAACTTTGAGTTGATGGGCGCAAAAGTCTGGAGACAATACATTTTTAGGGTTCATGATTCACCCTTGCTATGGCTTGAATGATTATTAATATGAAAAATTTTTCAATTCTTTCAGAATGTATCATATTTCATCGCTCAGGCTAGGAGAAATTGGGGTTTTTGGCACTAACTTAACCGCATTGCCTTATACTCTCTCCTTCGGTGGAGTCGCGATACCTCGCTTGAGCAAATCTGCCTCAAGTCCGTTGATGAATTGCAAATCTTCTTGTGGTAGAGACGGACTAAAAGCTGAATTCTTCTCTAAAAAGGCGAATGCTTGCCGAAATTGATGCGGAGTAGTCTTGATTGGGGAGTCAAAATGACAACTAATAATCTGTTGAAAATCCCAATTAGCAACTTTATCAGCCCAGTCGAGTACTTGTCTTGGCCCTTGGGGAAGAATCAGGGTTTGCAGAATTGGGGCGACAAATGGCCGTCCATCGCCTTGCAAGGCGGCAAAAGACTGCTGCCAATTTTCTCGCCAACGGAAAGGAAAGAAACCAAAATAAGCTTTTTTTGACCGTTCTACAGCTTTAAAAGCATCGCGCAACGTCTCCCCCATTCCCGCAACTTCTAGCGCACCGGGACGGAAGTAGATGGCAAATAATGAAATGCGTTGCCATCCTTTACGGCGATTGGTTAGATTGTCTACGATCGCTTCTTTGCCATTGTCTCTGGCATGAAATAATAAAGGATACGGATCAATTTGCGCGATCACAGGTGGTTCTTCTGGTACAGAAAGTATGGTATCAGTCAGCAATAAAGTATGCGATCGCTTGTGAAATATTGCAACTTCTCCAAATGATCCCCGCCCTAAGTTAATGTCTAACACCGCATAGTCAAATTCATCAGCGAAGGGAACTTGGCTGATGTCTTCCGGGATTTCCTGAGTGCGACTTTGGGGAAAACCTAGCCAACTTAGAGGCAAGTTTAAGGGAAAACTCCACTGGTGCGGTGCCACAAAAACCTGCGCTTGGGGAAAGCGGCGGGCGAAGGGGCCAACAAAAACCTTGTGTTCTAAACCAGAACTTGTAGGCAGAATGATGTATTTAACATCACCATGCTTTCCTACCAACTCCTTAAGTAAGCGGATACATTCCGTGGTTGGCGCGACTGGTGCATAGACAAACAAACCGCCAGCTTCCAGCTTCACAACCGTCATCCGAATTGGCACGATAGTGTAGAGAATGCCGTGCGGCTGGTCGAATGTCCAAATAGTATCTTTAACTACTTCAGTGCAAACCGTCCGCCGTTTGCCGTAGGGGTAAAGTGGTACAGCCAGCCAAAATGGCCATGACCAATCACGCGGATGCATTTTTTCTGCTTGCGGCCCCTGTGCATTCATAGTTGTTTTACCCATTTCATGCTCCTTACCAATTTCTAGCATTACAAGGGGCAAGCGGAACGAGAAAATTGCGATCGCTCTTAGTGGGGGGAAGATGTCAACTAATAAATTCTCATCCTATTTGCGGATTATAGTGAATATCATTTTTCGATATTTTAAAGGAATTAGGATGATTCGTAGGAAGCATTATGGCTGATCTGACTAGCAAAACAGACCACGAAGGTAATCTTTCAGATATACCCATTGAAGATACTGATCTTCTTTCGGATATACCTGTAGAAGATACTGGCGAATCAATTATTTCAGATCTACCCCAGGCAGTTACTGAATCCTATGGAACGGGTGTTGCTCTAGAGCCTGGGCTAGAAATCGGCGGACGCACTATGCATGACCGGATGAAGCAGTACACATCGGCCAGTCCAGAACTAACGGGAGGTGATATTGATGCTCGTTGGGATCAGGCGGAAGCCGTTGGTGATGAAGCCGTGGGAGGAACCGTTCCTACTCCAGATCAGAGCATTGTTGAAGAACTGGGAGCTGCTGTTGGGTTAGATTATGACGACGGGGTATCTCTTCAGACAAACGAGATTTTGGAGTCACGTGACTCTGGTCGATGGGAGTTAGACCCCATGTCTTCGGAAGATTATCAGGAGCGTTGAGTGTTCTCTGAAAACGTGCGTTCGCATTATCCATGTGATTCAAACCCATTGCTTGGATAAGGATTCGAGTGAACCCTCTCAAGAAGAGTCAAAAAAGATTAAGACTAATGAGGAGCAGTTTATGGCAACCCGAGAATCTCCAGACACCAGACCAACAAACCTAGATATCTCTGGAAACGTTGATAGACCAGATACACCGGCTATGCCAGATCCAGATGCAAGTGTTACTTTAGGCGATTCGGCAAGCAATCCTTTAACCATTTTTCCGCTGTCGGAAGAAGAACAAGCAACAGAGTATTGGCAAGACACTGAAGATGTCGAACGCTCAACAACAGCTAGTGAGGCGGAGTAAGGCTTATATAGCGGTTCTCAATTGCATAGAATACAGACCATTCGTAGGGGCACAGCAATGCTCATACGTGTCAACTTAACGTGAAACCCTTATCAAGACGTGATGCAAGCGTTTTTTTGCTTCCCATCAAGATCCGCCCTGCCCCACAAGAGTTTTGTCTAAAGCCAAAACGTCCCCTCAGAGCAGGCGGGGCTACCGTGTATACACAAGTCGAGTTGGCAATCAAATCAACGAAAAACAACGGAAAATTATGTTTAAAATCCTTGATTTTCCGTTAGATCTCTATCAATAAGCTGACACTATTGATAATCAATTCGCTTAACTCAAAACCTTGCCTACCAAGGCTTGTATCTTACCAAGCAAGGATTTAAGGACTTGTGTATACACCGTAGGCAGGCGGGGAGGGGATTGAGGGGAGCCAGCCGCGTGGGCGGGTTTCCCGACTTGAGCGGACTGGCGTGTGGGGTAATACGCTTGTGGAATAAGCGTTTGAGCTTAAGTTGACACCAATGAGCAATGCTGTGCCCTAGTTGTACGTGAGCAGATTTTTGCTAACCTGAACAGTAATGGCATTATCTAGAATTCATAGATGATGTTTTTTGTCAATGCGTAAGTCCTACCCACTAAACTTTCTCGACCCTACCTTCAGCGCGATCGCTCTCAATGCATAGTTATTTGTGTTCAACTGCACTAACCTAAATCTCAAATGGTTCAATGGCGCGATCGCACCACTGCCTTTGATACCATTCCGCCACTAAAGGACGGACAATAAATTTAGGCTGACCATCGCCTTTGACATCAATACGCAGACACGAGTAAGGTCTGTGTTTATTGAAACCCTGCCCAGTACGTCCGATGAAAAGATGTGATCGCGCTACTAATTTCTCTTCATTCCCAACAGTTTCCCTCAAATCAGGCCCTTCATCCCGTTGGCGGCGCAAACTAAAACCGCTACCACCACAAACAATCCAAGGAATATGAGAATCAGCGTGTCCTGTGTCTCCTGTTTGCAGATATTCTAGGCAATGAGCGTGACCGTTAATTACTAAATCTACTAAAGGACGGCCCTGAGTTAAAGAACCTAATTTTTCCGCTACCGCATCTAATACCCCACGCAAACGGTTACGGATTACCAAAGTTTGTGCTTGTTGCCATTTCGTCGCCTCAGTGACGTAGGGGGGATGGTGAAAATAAATTATCCTACCACGCACTTCTTTGGTGTGCCAGGATTCAATTAGCCTTTGCCTCAGCCAGTCTAGCTGTTCGATATCAGTTACTGTTGTTTTGTTAGTGTCTAATTGCTTCTCGATATCAACAATAATTTCCTCAATTTGGGTGAGTTTGACTTGCAAATCGTCTAGTTGTTCAGCATCCTTGGGGTTGTTAGGATTTAGGATGGCTGAGGTTGCCGTAATTTGCTGCTTTTCTTGCTCTAAACTAGCGCGGCGTTTCTCTAAGATTTTGCGATCGTGATCGCCTTGTTGAGTGTTCGGCAGTGGTGGCGGATCGTTAAATGTATTAGAATCCAATGCGAAGAAGTCTATCCCAGCATACCGAAAGGTGTAATAGCGATTTGGTAAACGAGTGAAGCTTCCTGGCTGGTAGGAAAGACAGCGACCACTGTCTGTATTGGCAGTATAATGTTTATCCAAATGACTGGCTAAGTCTCCAGGAAATTGCAAAGCACAAAGATAATCTAAAAATGCCCGTGCATAAGCTTCACCCGTTCCCGAACCATATAAACCTACATCTAAATCAAGTCGGGATTGTAACAGGCGACGCAGAGGTAATGTTGTCACCGAAGCCAAGCCAAATAAAATTGGCAGGTTATAGTAATCGTGATTTCCCGGTACAGGTAGAATCGGTAACTGGAAAACCATTTTGTCATAGCCAATCTTTTTAGGCTGTTCTCCACCTACAAGAAACTCTCGATAAGGTTGAATAAAGTTTTGTTGATAGTACTCTTTCGACCCCACTAAATAAATCACATCGCCAGTATGCAACATGAAACGACATTCATGATGATGGGGTAACATTAGTTCCGCCACCCGTCGTTGAGGATCGTGTCCCTTGTGCGTCCCAGAACCACTATCGCCTACAACTAAAAACGAAAATTCAGCATCCTCTGGACGACCATCTTCTAGTACTAAGCGAGTTTGGTCAATGCCACGTTCCACAATTAACGGGTCTTGCCATTTTACTCGTTGCTGCATCTTCCCAATTTTTTTAGCGATCGCCGGATCAGAAACAAGTTTCAATAGTCTTTACTCCTCAATTGGGCATGGGGCATTGGGCATGGGGCATGGGACAGGCAATAGTTATTTGTCTTCCTTGTCCCCTTACTCTTCAACTGCGTCTTTCATCTCAATTACCAAATTGGGTAGTCCTTCTAACTTCTCAACAGGTACTTCCTCTTTTACCATTGGCACAAAAATCGTCAAACCATTTGGCACACACTTGACTTCAATTGGTGTTGTACCGATGATTTCACCATCTAGGACTACTTTTTGTGGTGGCTCTGTGGTGATTTTAAATTGTTTGGCTCGTAGATAACCAATGTCATCACGTTCGACTGCATGACCCGCAGAAGCAGTTTGAAAGAGGTGATATGTAGCTGCGATCGCACCAGCTTTATTCACCGGAGCTACAATTGTCAAATCTAATAATCCATCATCATAAATAATCCCTGCTGGCCCTTGAGCTAAAACGGAAGTGGGCGGTGCAGCATTGGCTACTGTTACAGCTGCCGCACTAGTTTTGATTATCTTGTCTTCTGTCTCAATTTCAACATCAAAAGTTTCTAACTCCCGTAATTGTTGAAATCCAGCTAGAACATACGCCATAATCCCAAAGCGATTTTTCGCTTCTCGGTCTGCCTTTTCTACAGTTTCAGCTTCAAAACCCACGCCTACCAACAACACCATTGGTAAATCGTTGCAGTAAGCTATATCTACCTTCCGAGTTGCTCCTTGCAAGATGTTTTCACAGGCGGCTTCAATCGTGTCAGGAATGCCTAAAGCTGTGGCAAAAGCGTTTGCGGTACCTCTAGAAATAATGCCTAAGGGAATACCAGTATTTACTACAGCAGCAGCTGCGGCTGAGAGAGTACCATCTCCCCCCGAAGCAATAATTTCATCTACCCCACGCTGAACTGCTGCCTCAGCCAGTTTGTCAGCACCGATTTCTTCAGTAGTTAGATGAATATCTAAGTCTATTTCTGGCTCTAGTAGTGTCCGAATTTGATTCAGTTCTAGTTCTGAGTCTCCCTGACCCGCAACTGGATTAAAAATAAGGCAAGCGGAACGCTTCATAATAAATAAAAACTTAATATGCAATCTAATTAAAATATCAAATTATTCATAACATACCTATAAAGTTCTCACTTCCTCCTGATGGCTGGTTCCCTATTGAGGACAATCTTAAGAAATATGGGGGAAAGGAAAAGGGTAAAAGGGGGAAGAAGGGATTGAAATTTTTTGCGTTAGCGTGAAAGATTCCCCTTAGCTCGACTTTATCCAAAATTAAGAACTCAGCTTTTCTTATCCGGCAAAAATCCTGGTTTTTTGGCAAATACTTTTTCCATGTCACTGATTTTCGGTCAAGTCCAAAAACTAAAACTACTGTACCTCAATGGTTTCAGCGTCAGGTTTTGGGTTTCGTAAAAATGGATAAAGTCGAGCTTAGAGGTTGTTTGAAAAGTGATTGGCTGTGATTTTAAGCACTTATTGATCCCCCCTGCCCCCCTTAAAAAGGGGGAAAAAGTTCTTAAAGTCCCCCTTTTTAAGGGGGATTTAGGGGGATCTAAAACCTTTTGCTACCAACCAGAGGACTTTTAAAACATCCCTTTGGGCGCTTGTAATGAGGTGATATTGAGTCCACTCACTTACCAAATCATTATCAGTGGTGAGTAATTTGGTTTTTGTGTTTGCCCTAGAGTCCGAAAAACCGCATACTCAAAATGTAGATATCTGCCAGTTTAGCTTTCCTTTTGGGCTTCTCCGGTTCAAATCTCGTAATGAGTAACCAAAATCAAACTCGTAAAATCTTACTTTTATCTGCAAATCCCAGAGGTAGCAGTCAGCTGCGTCTGGATGAGGAGATGCGCGAAATTAAGGAAGGGTTGAAAAGGTCAAAGAATCGTGACCGATATTCCATTACCACAGCAGAAGCAGTACGCTACAGAGATATACACAGAGCCATTTTAGAATACGAACCACACATTGTTCATTTTTCTGGGCATGGGACTGGAGAAAAAGGCTTAGTATTTGCAGATGAATCCGGTCAAATCAAGTTAGTTGATGCAGCAGCTTTAGCTGGGTTATTTCAACTATTTGCTGACCAAGTAGAGTGTGTAGTTCTTAATGCCTGTTACTCTAAATATCAAGCTCTGAGAATATCTCAACATATTAATTATGTTGTGGGCATGAGTCAAGAAATTGGTGATCAAGCAGCGATTGAATTTGCTGTGGGTTTTTATGATGCACTGGGTGCAAATAAGGGTTATGAGTTTGCTTATAAGTTAGGTTGTAGCTCAATTCTTGTAGCTGGGATAGATGAAAATCTCACACCTCAATTAATGACGAAAACAGATACAGCATCATTAAATGCTTCGGCAGAGGCGACGACTATATATATAGAAAGACCGCCAATTGAGGCGAAATGTTATGAGGCTATTTTGCAACCTGGGGCGCTAATTCGCATTCGTTCATCGCAGAGGATGGGCAAAACATTGCTGTTAGAGAAAGTACTCAACCATGCTAGAGAGAAGGGTTATCGAACAGCAAAATTAGATTTACAACTTGCTGATATTAATATTCTTGCTGACACAAAAACATTTTTACAGTCGTTATGTGTTGATGTTTCAGATAGCCTCGAACTAGAACCGCAATTAGATAAATATTGGCAAGATGTTTTTGGACTAAATAAAAATTGTACTCGTTATTTTCAAAAATATTTATTAGCGGTTAGTGATACTCCTCTAGTTTTAGCTATAGATAATTTTGAGCGACTGTTTGCATATCCAGATATTTTTCCCCAATTCTGCTTATTACTGCGCGGATGGTATGAAGCAGCTAAACAAGGAGATAAAATTGGTAATCTTTGGAAGAAACTGCGATTAGTGGTAGTTCATTCCACTGAAGCTTATCCTTCTTTGGACATCAATCACTCACCATTCAATGTGGGATTGGCAATCGAGTTACCTGAATTTAACTTGCAACAAGTAGAATCTCTTGCCAAGCAGTATGAATTAGCAGATAAGTTGGGAAAACAAGATTTAAGTGAGTTGATGCAGTTAATAGGAGGACATCCTGATTTAATCCAGCAAGCAGTTACTCACCTCAAAAATCCCCAAGCTACCATAGATGAACTTTTGCAGCTTGCGCCAACCGAACAGGGAATTTTTAGCGATTATTTGCGCCAGCAATTGTGGCATTTACAACATAATTCTCAGCTTGAGCTAGGGTATAAAAATGTGGTAATGGCGAATGCACCTGTACGGCTAGATTCTGAAGTTGCATTCAAGTTACATAGTTTAGGATTGGTAAAACTTTTAGGTAACAATTGTGTTCCCAGTTGTGAATTATATCGTCAGTATTTCTCAGTGCGTTTGGGGTAATATCAACTTACAACAGTGTTCATGTATTTCTTTCTTCCTTTGCGTCTTTGCGCCTTTGCGTGAGATATAAATTATGCTTGACCAGCCCCGTAAAATGTTGGGTTTCGCAAAGCCTCAACCCAACCTACGCAGTTTTAAGATTTTGACGCTAACTGAACCGTATTGAGTTATGCTTGACCACTATCAATTCTCTGGAAGTCTACCAGAAAATGCCAGCACCTACGTCACCCGCAAAGCTGACAGTGATTTGTATGCAGGACTAAAAGACGGAAAGTTTTGTTATGTGTTGAATTCTCGACAAAGCGGAAAGTCTAGCTTGCGTGTGCGAACCATGCAAAGGCTCAGAGAAGAAGGGGTACAATGTGCAGCAATTGACCTTTCGGCTGGCGGTATTCAAAATGTCCCGCCGGAACAATGGTATGCAGATTTAATTGATAATTTAATTGAGATTTTTGGATTAGATGTAGATTTTGCTGATTGGTGGGAAGCTAATCAGTTAAATTCGCTGGTGACAAGATTTCGTAAGTTTTTAGAGGAGATATTACTTGCTGAAGTTAAAGAAGATATCGTTATTTTTATTGATGAAATTGATAGTGTTCTCAGCCTGAAGTTTCCCACAGATGATTTTTTTGCCTTGATTCGTGCCTGTTATAACAAGCGGGTTGATAATCCTGAATATAATCGCCTCACATTTTGTTTATTGGGAGTCGCATCACCCAGCAATTTGATTGAGGATAAACAACGCACTCCGTTTAATATTGGTCAAGCTATCTCATTGACTGGTTTTCAATTGCATGAAGTTGAGCCGTTAGCAAAGGGGATATCAGGGAGATTTCCTAACCCTGAAGTAGTAATGCAGGAAATTTTATCTTGGACGGGAGGACAACCATTTCTGACTCAAAAACTGTGTCAGTTTATGATTGAAGAATCTATGCAAGACAATCCTCGGACTGTTGAGCAGGTGGTGAAGTCTCGGATTATTGAAAATTGGGAATCTCAAGATGAGCCTGAGCATTTACGCACAATTCAAGCCCGAATTTTGCGCGATGAACAACGGGCGGGATATTTACTAGAACTGTATCAGCAAATTCGTTTGAGGAATGAGCAATCTGAGATTACAGCCGATGATACTTTAGAGCAAAGTGAGTTACAGCTTTCAGGATTGGTTTTTAGGCAACAAAATAATTTAAGAGTTTATAATCCTATATACCAAGAAGTTTTTAATCAAAATTGGATAGATAATCAATTAAGAAATCTGCGCCCATATTCAGAGAATTTCCGCTTTTGGGTGGCTTCTGATGGAAAGGATACATCACGCTTATTGCGGGGAAAGGCTTTAGAAGAAGCTGAAGCATGGGCGAAGCCTAAGAGTTTAAGCTATCAAGATAGGCAATTTTTAGCTGCTAGTAAAGAGCAAGAGATTCAAGAAGAGATTGCTGCTAAGCAACAAGAAGCAGCTTTGGAAAGAGAGAGAAAGGATAGAGAGGCGGCGGAAAATAGAAATAAATTGCTGAGTGAAGCTAATCAGAAAGCTCAACAGCAGATTCGTAATGGGACGATTATTTTAGTTTTGACTGTATTGGGAGCAGCAATTGCAGTAATACTGGCTACAAATGAAGTCCAAGAAGCGCAACAAAAAGTCCAAGAAGCGCAACAAAAACTTAAAGAAACATACACATATGTAGCATATCCCCAACAGCTAACAGAATTGGCGAGAAAATTACCCCCAAACTCAGAAGCAGCTCAGTTCATATCCAAACAAGCAACTATTAAAATCAAAGATGCTCAAATTGAACAAGTGTATCTTCATGCGGCTAAAGCATTAGCTTATCAAGAAATCAAAGATGGGAAATCAGCAGAAGAATCTATCAAACAGAGTATGAACTTTTTAAGGGGATGGAAACAGAATAAGGAGGAAAGAGGAGGTAGAGAATCAAAGAGTGAATTTTTGGAAACGCAAATATTCGCTTTCAACATTAAAGGTAAATTACTCAGTGAACAAAACAATCCTCAAAATGCAATAGAAGCTTACAAAGAAGCGTTCAATATTATTGAAAAAAATCCTAATATCATTTCTTTACAAGAGACAGTACCAAAAATTCTTGACAGTAAGGTTATTGAATCTGTTCATCAACGTTTAATTGATATGCTCAATAAGGATGAGTTCCTCAAGAAGACAGAACCAAAATTGAGAGAAAAGGTTGAACAATCTCTTACCCAATATTTATATGCTCAACTTGAATATTATTTAAAAGCTAAAAATTGGCAAGCAGCTGATTGGCAAACAGACCGACTCATGGATTATCTTTCTAAAAGAGAAGAACAAAGCTTTTTAGAGATTAACTATATTAATAATTTTTCTTGCCCAGACCTGAAAAAAATAGACCAGCTTTGGGTCACTAATTCAGACAAACGTTTCGGCTTTAGTGTGCAAAAGGAAATATGGAATAAAAATTCAAAAAATTATATTTCCTTTGCCAAGGCAGTAGGATGGCATAATGAAAAAATAGGGGGTAGCGTTCTGGAACTGCTAGGGCCTGGTGAAGTGCTGAAGCTGATAAAAGAAAGTCCAGACAAGTATAGGGGGAGCTTACCTCATGGCAGCTACTTTTCCCATACCCTCTATGAGTTTCATTCTCCTCTTTTGTTGCGACTTGAAAAGTGTAACATTTAAGGCTTTCAGAATTTTATAAATATTTGTTTCCTCCTCTTTTTCCACGTAACCATCAGCATTTCATAAATCCGATACCTGGCACTAGGGGCTGATAGCAGTTCGCCTGAATAAATTTTTCTGCTACCTCATGCACATCCGTAGATTCTGTCACTCTCTGCTTGTCCCAAGGTAAACTCATCTGTCCCAGTGAAGATTTTTTGGGTTTAGCTCCCTTGATTGCCGAAGTTAAAAAGCGGCTACCCCAATGATTTCGTTTCTCTGGCTTTGCTTGTGGTCGATATTTCTGACAACACCTGCGATATTTCACCGCGCATTCTTCTAATGTTCTCCCCAGTAGTATAGCCTTTCCCACTCTGATGAGATACAAAACCACCCCTCCCCAACCCTCACGCCACTTGCTACAACTCTTGTAACCTCCGCAACGCAGTGGCTCCCCAAGGCATCGGCTACGGTGTACACACAAAATGCTCCGGCTTCGTTGCCATCTCGCCTTGGAATGAATTCCAAGGCTAATAGCTCAAGTCTACTGAAGTAGACTAAGCTGTCTATTTCAGTCCACTTGAGTGGACTTTGACTATTAGCCCGGAACTTCAGTTCTGGGCGGGATGATGATCGCATCGACTTTGATTGCGATCATCTCGACTTTGATTACGATCAAATCAACTTTGATTGCGATCGCATCGACTCACAATGTCATTGTATCGGCTGACAATGCGATTGTATCGACTCACAATGCGATCGCATCCACTAACTATGCCATTGTATCGGGTGACAATGCCAATCAAAATTACACAAGCATTTAAGCAGAGTGAGCGAACTATATTCAAGAACTGGCTACTACCAAATAGTTACAATTGTGGTTAAAGCTTGAATTCGCAAATCACGAGTCACCAAGGGAATACTATCAAGAAAAAGCGGTGGCGGCAATAATCCTATCAGGCATATCAGGAACCGTTACTCTATCAATTTGCCTAATAGCTCCTGAAATATTCCGATCAAGAGGTACAAGTACAATGCCGACATTGGGATCATCCAACGCATTTAAAATTCGTGTAAGTACTTCTTCTGCAATTCTTCCTCTCTCAACTAAATAAGAAATTTCTATGATTGTGATAGCTGAGATGTAAATAGGATTACCCCCGTTAACTGCTTGTTCCAATGCTGTTAATGCTGTTTCCGATAGTCTATCTACATCAAAAATGTACCAAATTAAAGCGTGTGTATCTGCTACTACTGATGTCATTAAACAATATTCCTAGGAAAATTTCCCCACATTTCTTGACGCGCATGAGCAATATCTTCTTCTGTAATATCTACTTTTAAATCACTACATAACCCTCTAATACTGAGTAAAGCAGATTTTGTAGTTGTTTTTTGGTACAGAAATTCGGCAAAATCTAATAATTCTTGTTGCTTATCTATAGGTAGCTGCCGCAATTTTTTTAACACAGCTTGTTCAAGATTCATATATTTCCCCATGCTACTGTTTTGTCTCTAATTTTTTTATAACTTGCTTGCTACTACCCGTGTACTTCATTTACCTGAAAAACGCTGTCAACAATCCGATAGCTTCCTAAAATAATTTCTCTGATGTTCTCGTGGTTAGTTTCTGGTATTGTAGGGTCACAATGCGATCGCATCGACCGACAATGCTATTGTATCGACCGACAATGCCATTGTATCGACTAATAATGCCTAGACGCGGAGCGGCTTGTCGTAGACATCGCCGAGGCTTGTTATATTAATGCATCGGCTTGCAATTGAGTTGCATCGAGTGACAATGCCATTGTATTGAGTGAGAATGCGATCGCATCAACCAAAAATGCCATTGCATCGACTTTGATTGCGATCGCATCGACACAGATTGCGATTGTATTGAGTGACAAAGCGATCGCATCGAGTCACATTGCGATCGCCCTGTAGTCGATTACGTTTTTTTATTTGCCCTAGAATCCAAAAAACCGGATAATTGAATATAAGGCAAGAAAAGCAAAGCCGATGAAAATAAAAGCGATTATTCATCCAGCAGAAGAAGGTGGCTATTGGGCTGAAGTTCCAGCGCTCCCCGGTTGTATTACTGAAGGTGAGACAATGGAGGAGGTATTAATTAATTTAAAAGATGCAATAGAAGGCTGGTTAGAAGTCGCAAATAGTAGTCACCAACTGGAATCAAATGCTCAAATTGTCGAGATTGCAGTATAAAATCAATTTCTGAGAAAAACCTATGTAAAATCGTCGAATACCGCGGTTGGGTTTTACAGAGAATTACAGGTAGCCATCACATATACCAGAATTCTGATTCTACTAAAATACTTTCTATTCCGGTTCATCGAAATCAAGACTTGAAAATCGGGACTTTAAGAGCATTAATGAAAATCGCCGATCTAACAGAAGAGGATTTGGCGTAAATTACAGCATCTTTCAGGTATGTGAAGTCCACGGGTAGGTGTACAGCCATGTTCCCTACGATTATCTGTACTCAACTCAGTTGCAATCTGCTGTAATTATCCGATCGCATCAACTTACAATACCATTGCATCGAGTAACATTGCCATTGTCTCGACCGAAAATGCGATCGCATCGGGTGACAATGCAATTGTATCGGGTGACATTGCAATTGCATCGAGTCAAAATGCGATCGCATCGACCATAATAGAGACATTACCAGCAATAGTTTAAAAAGTATTAGCTATGTCGTATAGTGAATTTACAATTAATGACCTACGAGATAAGTTCAACATTGCTATAAAAGAAGTTGAAACAGTAGTGTCACCATTTGAGACAATACAACCAAGCGAACTTCTCAAAAAAACTCTCAAAGAAAATATTCCGTTAGCGCTGGGTATCGATACAGAAAAAGCACGTTCAGAGTTAATGGTTGCACCGATTTTAGTTGAAGTTAGAAAATTAAATAATCGTCAGATTAGTTTATTCTCCGGTACAGATTTAACTGTTGACAAAGAAAAAGGTTTAAATGAAGTTTGTGATTTTATCCTCAGCCATTCTCCAGAACAACTATTTTTAAACGCACCTATATTTACGTTGGTGGAAGCGAAGAATGACAATATTAAATCAGGTATTCCTCAATGTATTGCGGAAATGATAGCATCTCAATTATTTAACCAGAAGCGTAATAATTCAATTCCTTGTATTTATGGAGCAATTACAACGGGTAGTATCTGGAAATTTTTGAAACTTCAAGATAATCAAGTTTCAGTGGAACTACTTGAACACTTTATTGAAAATATTGAATCAATCTTGGGCATTCTTATGCAAATAGTTCGCACTACGGCACCACAAATGTGATAAAGATTTGCATTTAAAGGTAGTAGTAAGATGAGGGATATAACTAGATGCGTGGAAATATCATTAAACAATATCCATAGGAAAAAGTCTTGAAATTAGTTCTGCTTAAGTAAGGTTGCAACTAAAATTCGCATTAACGGTTCTAAATCTTCCGTAACTCGGTAGCTATCCAAACCTTGCTCTATGAGTTTAGTTTGCCTGTGTAGTACTCCAAATTGCCATAAAATACCAGTTGTCACGGCACCTACCAAATTCGGTTGTACAACGATATCTGTAGAATCTTGCCACTGATCTAAGGCAATTAATTCTGCTGCTAGTTGTGTAAAACCATTAGTTAAGTCTTCTTGTTTTGCTTCAATTACCAACAACTGCGATTCACTTCTCAAAAGATAATCTAGTAACCCTTGCAATTGTTCCGTAACTTTAATTGGATACTCAATCCGAAGTTGTGCTCGTGTATAGTGAACAACATCAGCCACGATAGGCGCAATTAACACTTCCCTACGTGCAGTTTCATTAGCCAAGTTAACGTAAGGAAGTAACTCTTCAATCCGGTTTTTTGTATCATCAAATCTGTCAAATTCTCCCGGATACTGGGTTAAATTTAGGCGTGTTCTCCTCAGCGAATAACCAAAATCTGCTACTAATTTATCAACTTCTGCCTTCAGTTCAAAAATTTTGCTGAAAGTATATGATTGATTTGGGTTGAGCAATGGCATTTTAAATCCTGAATAAAAAAAATTTGCTCTAATTGTGCGTAGACGCTGCATCGGCTTGTAGTAGACATGGCATCAACTCACAATGCAATTGTATCGGGTGATAATGCGATCGCATCGGCTTTGATTGCAATCAGATCGACTTTGACGACAATCAAAACGACTTTGACGACGATCAAAACGACTTTGACGACGATCAAAACGACTTTGATGACGATCAAAACGACTTTGATGACGATCAAAACGACTTTGATTGCGATCGCATCGACTCAGATTGCGATTGTATCGGGTGATAATGCGATCGCCCTATGGTTGATTACGTTTTTTTATTTGCCCTAGAATCCGAAAAACCGGATAATTGAATATAAGCCAAGAAAAGCAAAGCCGATGAAAATAAAAGCAATTATTCATCCAGCAGAAGAAGGTGGCTATTGGGCTGAAGTTCCAGCGCTCCCCGGTTGTATTACTGAAGGTGAGACAATGGAGGAGGTATTAATTAATTTAAAAGATGCAATAGAAGGCTGGTTAGAAGTCGCAAATAGTAGTAAAAGTGCGATCGCATTAAGTGGCAATTGAATTGCATTGTCTACAAAAGTTGTTGTGCCCCTACGAATTAATTTTATGTGACGCAAACATTATTTTAATTGCAACAAATTAAAAAATTCTTCTAAAGGTTCATCAAAATCATCAGTAATGGAAATTAAACCTTGATCGCTGCCAAAAAGCGGAGGACGTTTAGGGAGGGGTTGTAGGGAAACTAATTTGACTAGTGGTTGGTTTTTTTTAGTGATAATAATTTCTTCACCATCGACTGCTTTTTCAATTAATTCTGATATTTCAATAAGGGCTTGGGTAATATCGATTGTTTTCATCTGTTAATCTCCAGCCGCAGCCTTCTATTAGAGCTTATCTCAATTTTATGCTATTTTGATGCATACACTTAATTTTCAAAATACTATGAATCGTTTTTTACTACATTTTTTCAGTATTCTTGCCCTCAGCAGTTTGTCTGTCGGTACTTTGACAATGGCAAGCACAACACCGGAAACGTCAAAGATACAGTTAGCGCAAAAGCTCAACTGTAATAACGCTCAAACTCAACTCGAAATCAATCAATGCGCTAAGTTATCCTATCAGAATGCCGATAAAAAATTAAACCAAGTTTATCAACAACTTCTGCCAACTTTATCTAGTTCGAGAAAACAGAAATTAATTACTGCACAGCAAGCATGGATTAAGTTTCGCGATACCAGTTGTGAGTTTGAAAGAAGCCAATATGAAGGAGGAAGTATTGCGCCTACTATTTATTTTGGTTGTTTAGAACAAACTACACAACAGCGTACCCAAAAATTACAGGAATACCTCCATTCTGATCATTAATATGACAGCTACTCGTTGCGCTTGTAGTTTTAAAAGTGTAAATAAATGTAAAGAAAGTCAAAAATAAACTTAACCGAAATTAGGTAATTAGCATCCGGTAAGTCACTCACTGCGGTAGTCTAGATGAGAGTGAATTTATCGCCAGGTTTGACATAATTTTTTTATGACTTCAGTTGTTTCCAGTCCTGCACGCACAATTCGCATTGGTTCTCGTAAAAGCCAACTTGCTCTAGTTCAAACCTACTGGGTACAAGAGCAACTCCAAAAAAGCTTTCCTGATATTGCTTTTGAAGTCCATACCATGTCTACCCAAGGCGACAAAATCCTGGATGTAGCATTAGCCAAGATTGGTGATAAGGGATTATTTACCAAAGAATTAGAAGTTGGGATGCTGAATCAGGAGATTGACTTTGCGGTTCATTCCCTGAAGGATCTGCCAACTAATTTACCCCAAGGGTTAACGCTGGCAGCAATTACCGAACGGGAAAACCCAGCAGATGCTTTGGTACTACACGAAAAGCACAAAGGGCAGCAAATTGATACCTTACCAGAGGGTGCGGTAATAGGTACCTCTTCGCTACGAAGATTAGCACAGTTACGCCATAAATTCCCCCACTTTACATTTAAGGATGTGCGGGGAAACTTGAATACACGCATGGCTAAATTAGATGCGGGTGAGTATGATGCTTTGATTTTGGCAGTCGCAGGGTTAGAGCGATTGGGAATGGGCGATCGCGTTCACCAAATTCTACCAAAAGAAATATCGCTCCACGCGGTTGGTCAAGGCGCATTGGGTATAGAATGCCGTACTGACGATACTGAGTTGATATCTCTGTTGAAAGCTATTGAACATCCCCAAACACGCGATCGCTGTTTAGCTGAACGCGCTTTCTTACGCGATCTCGAAGGTGGCTGTCAAGTCCCCATTGGTGTGAACACTGAAATTAATGGTGAGCAATTAACACTAACAGGGATAGTTGCTAGCGTCGATGGGCAAAACTTAGTTAAAGATACCGTCTCTGGAGAAGCCAAAAATGCTGAACAGCTAGGCACAGAACTGGCAAATCTCTTGCGTCAACAGGGAGCGCAAGAAATTTTGGAGGTGATCTTTACCGAAATCCAAAGAGGTTCTTAATTCTTTCAGACAGTCTCAATGTCAAAAGGACAAGAAGGATGAGGGAGATGAGGGAGCAGGGGAGAAAAAACTACAAGTCTTGACTCTTGACTCAGCACTCAGCAATGTTTTAGTCACCAGATGTGATTAGATCAGAAATGATTGCCGTTGCACAAAAGCTGTGCCAAACGTGAAAATTCACGTTTGCGGGGATTGGTAAGCTTAGAAAATCAGCAGAACCGGGGAAACAAAAATTACCATGCGGATTCTATTTGTTGCAGCAGAGGCAGCTCCTGTTGCAAAAGTTGGCGGAATGGGTGATGTTGTCGGAGCATTGCCCAAAATCTTGAGACAAATGGGGCATGATGTGCGAATATTCCTGCCTTACTATGGCTTCCTCCCAGACAAAATGGAGGTTCCTAAAGAACCGATCTGGCGGGGATATGCCATGTTTCAAGATTTTGCTGTTTACGAAGGTGTTCTCCCTGGTACTGATGTTCCCTTGTACTTATTTGGACATCCCGCCTTCTTACCCCGTCACATTTATTCGGGAGAAAATGAAGATTGGCGGTTCACTTTGTTTGCCAATGGTGCAGCAGAATTTTGCTGGAATTACTGGAAGCCAGAAATTATCCACTGTCACGATTGGCACACAGGAATGATTCCTGTATGGATGAATCAAGACCCTGATATTACCACCGTTTTTACAATTCATAACTTGGCTTATCAAGGGCCTTGGCGTTGGTATTTAGAAAAAATTACTTGGTGTCCTTGGTATATGCAAGGACACAACACAATGGCGGCGGCGGTGCAATTTGCCGATAGGGTAAATACAGTTTCTCCGACTTATGCCGAGCAAATTAAAACCCCTACTTACGGGGAAACAATCGAAGGCTTGCTGTCTTTTATTAGCGGTAAATTATCTGGAATTATTAACGGCATAGATACCGAAGTTTATAACCCAGAAAACGACAAATTTATTGCCCAAACCTTTACTACCCAAACCCTAGATAAACGTAAAGCCAACAAAATTGGTTTACAAGAAGAAGTCGGGTTAGAAGTGAATTCCAACGCCTTTTTAGTTGGCATGGTGACAAGGTTAGTAGAGCAAAAAGGCTTGGATTTAGTAATTCAAATCCTCGATCGCTTCCTGGCTTATACTGATGCTCAATTCGTGTTGCTGGGAACAGGCGATCGCTATTACGAAACCCAAATGTGGCAGTTGGCATCCCGTTACCCCGGACGCATGGCAACTTACCTACTATATAACGATGCTTTGTCTCGCCGCATCTACGCTGGTACTGATGCCTTTTTAATGCCAAGCCGTTTTGAACCCTGCGGTATTAGCCAAATGATGGCTTTGCGTTATGGTTCTGTGCCTATTGTCCGCCGGACGGGTGGATTAGTTGATACTGTATCTCATTTCGACCCAGTGAATGCAGTAGGTACTGGTTATTGTTTTGACCGTTATGAACCACTGGATTTGTTCACCTGCATGATCCGCGCCTGGGAAGGTTTCCGTTTCAAACCCCAATGGCAGGAATTACAAAAACGCGGCATGACTGAGGATTTCAGCTGGTATCAATCAGCTAAGCAATACGTGAAGCTATATAGATCAATTTACGGCTTACCAGAAGAAGAGGAAGAAACTACACCGCAAGCGGAGTTAGTTTTGCCGGTGAGTCAGTAGGGGCTGGGGACTAGGGGTTAGGGACTAGGAGGAAATAACTTTTGACTCTTGAGTACAGACGCGATTAATCGCGTCTCTCCGACTCTTGCCCCATGCCCCATTCTCAAGTTTCAATTAGATTGAAAGTAATTTTTGACAATTTGCAAAATGCGATCGCTCGCTTTACCATCGCCAAATGGGTTGATGGCGTTTGCCATTGTGTCATAGGCTATGGGGTTGCTGAGTAACTCGGCTGCGGCTGCAACGATATTCTCGGTTTCGGTTCCTACAAGTTTAGCTGTACCTGCTGTGACGGCTTCCGGCCTTTCTGTGGTTTCTCGCAGAACTAGTACAGGCTTACCGAGGCTGGGTGCTTCTTCTTGCAAACCACCAGAATCAGTCAGCAAAAAATGCGATCGCGCGATCGCTCCTACTAATTCTCCATAATCTAAAGGTTCTGTCAAAAAAATTCTCTGATGATTTCCCAAAAGCGCTTCTAATGGTTCTCTTACCGTAGGATTGCGGTGTAATGGTAACAGCAGCGCGGTATCAGGAAATTTATCTAATATCTGTAAAAATCCTTGAGCGATTCCTTGTAGTGGTTCTCCCCAATTCTCTCGGCGATGAACTGTAGCCAGCAGTGTGCGATATGATGACCAGTCTAACCCAGGTATATTGCAGGCTGGTTGACTTGCAGCCACATTTAACAGTGCATCAATTACAGTATTACCTGTTAAGTGAATTTCACCCAACACACCAGAACGCTTTAAGTTTTCCACAGCCAGCGGCGTTGGTGCAAAGTGCAATTGCGTGATTTGCGAAATCAGGCGACGGTTAGCTTCTTCTGGGTAAGGATTAAACAAGTCATCAGTTCTTAACCCAGCTTCTACATGACCTACAGGAATTTTTTGATAAAATGCTGCCAAAGTTGCGGCAAAGGCTGTAGTCGTATCTCCCTGTACTATGACTAAATCTGGTTTACTTTCTTTAAATAAAGCCTCCAACCCTCGCAGACTGCGACAGGTAATATCACTCAAAGATTGCTGAGGCTGCATAATCTCCAAGTTACCATCCGCTTTCAGGTTGAACAGCTGCATTACTTGCTCAACCATTTCACGATGCTGTCCAGTCAAAATTACTTGTGACTCAAAATCTTGTGACCTTTGAAAGACTTGAATTACAGGAGCTAGTTTAATTGCTTCCGGACGAGTACCTAAGATTATATAAACTCGTTTTTGATTAGTCATTAGTTCTGGGTCAAGGGTCAATGGTCAATAGTCAATCATACAAACGACTATTAAGAAAATTAAATTGTAAAGTATGTTATCGCTATGAGTAGGGCACCATCAAAAATTCAAGGTGCGTTAGCCTCCGGCATAACACACCCTACTTCCAGTTCATATTTATTTATATATTACAAATGACAAATGACTCTTCATCCTTAGCTCTTCACCCTTGACTCTTAACCTTTGACCTTTGACAAATAAACATGAAAAAACCCGGCTGAACCGGGCAGATGTACTGTTTGTCGAAGTTAGCAATTACATTTTGATTTCGCAAGTTAACGGACAAGCAGCGTAGACGGAAGTCTGCAATTGTTCTGTCTCGCCGTGCAGCCAGCTGAGCCATTTGATTTGTTTTGGATGTACACCTTTAGCAGTTAACACCCCAGCAGCCATGACAACTGCCATCACATTAAACAAAATCAAACCACCTGCTACCAACAAAACTGCACTCACAGGCATTACAGATTGCAACACAATCGACAACAGACACCCGACCGTAGCCATCAAAACCACCAATGGGAACCCGACAACCAACAAACATACTGCCAATGTGAAAGTCCAGATCAAAAAACTTTTGATCATTAACAAGGAGTAGGTCTTATCGAGATTAGAGCTATCTGCAGAAACCATGACTTTTCCTCCCAAAATACACAGCAAGTTTTTACTTCAGCTTTATCTCAGCTTTGCGAGAACACTGAACTGTTCAACTTAGAAATTCAGTATATAAAAACCTACTGCTAAGATGAGCATTTATTTACTAAAGTTTACAGTTAATTTTTTGTAAATATGAATGTAAAGCTTAATGCATATCTATGTATGAGGCTTACTATCGGCATCTATCAAAAGGAATACAAGAAGTCAGACTGGCACTGCATCAGTGCGATATAGATGAGTAACATCGCTTTTACTTAACATTTCTTATAATAGCTGGTTGATTTTCTCATAATTATGAGATAGTGCTGAACAAATTATCTGCTAGCGTTTTTGCTGTTAATTGCTAACAAGTTTTGACTCTGCTGGAAATAAATTTCTCATTTAAACCTGGTAAAGTATTTTTTCTTAAGTAATATGTCTTAATAAGAACTTGCTTATAGCAGGAATGTTACTGATGCTTCTTAAGGGTTTGGGTATGTTAAACAGGTTGATATCTGGGTAAACAATTGTTCATAACTAATAGATGCCATAAAGATAGTCAAAAAAGATACCTATTTCAGCCGTAAAAGAGAACTGACTGCTGCGTTCAAGTATCAAGCAAATAAACACTGATTACCCTGCCTGCAAGCGCCCTGAGGCATCCACAAGTAACTTTTCCGTTAATTTAATTTTTTGTCTCATTATAAAGATTTATGACAGACTTACAGCGTCCATCAACTCCCAGTGCTGCTACACGTAATGTCCCGCCAATGCCGCCACCAATGCCAGCACCACCACCAGCACCACCAGCAGCAGCAACGTTGAGTACCCAACGTCAGGCGACACAAACATTAGATATGTCGAACTACCCTGCGGTTCCCTCTGCACCACCGCCACCACCCGCAGCCTCTCCTGCTGCGGCTCATCGTCCTGGAACTCCACCACCAATCCCTAATATTCCCAGCGTCAAAAGCAGTACCCCGACGCTGAAATTAGTGCAACTGATTGAGGAAGCTTACGAAAAAGGATTTTCCGACGTTCACCTGGGTGTAGGTGAAACACCCCGATTTCGCAACCGAGGTGAAATTGAAAAAACTAATCATCCAGAAACAGACAAAGAGACTTTTATCAGTTGGATGAAGGAAGTATTAACAGAGGGCGAAATTAAGCGCTTTGAAGAACAGTTAGAATTTGACGGCGCAACTCAGTACGACTTTGCTCGCGTGCGGATTAATATCTTTGACTCGCTCAAAGGTTATGCAATGGTATTGCGGTTAATTCCGCTAAAAATCTTAACGATGGAGCAGTTAAGGCTACCAGCGATTTTTCAAGAGATATGTCATTCCCACAAAGGATTAATTTTGGTAACTGGGCCGACTGGTTCTGGTAAGTCCACAACGATGGCAGCAATGATTGACTACATCAATAAAGAGATGCCCAAGCATATCATTACCATCGAAGACCCGATTGAATTTGTCCATAAAAGCCAAAAAGCCTTAATCAAACAACGCGAGGTGGGAATGCACACCCGCAAATTTGATAACGCTTTAAAAGCAGCCTTGCGGGAAGATCCAGATTTAATCCTAGTCGGGGAAATGCGGGATAAAGAAACAGTCAACACAGCTTTAAAAGCGGCTCAGACAGGTCACTTGGTAATGGGAACCTTGCATACCAATAGCGCTGTAAAAACCATTGAACGGATACTTAACCTCTACTCTGGGGAAGAACAAGATGCCATGCGGGTGGCAATTTCCGAGTCTTTAGTATCAGTGATTGCCCAAGGTTTATGCCGAACGACAGATGGCAAGCGGGCGGCATTCCATGATGTTCTAATCAACACTGAGGCTATTAAAGAATGGATTAAAGATGGCAAATATGACGAAATTACCGAACTCATGAAGCAAGCCAGCTTTGATGGCATGATTACCATGAATCAGTCGTTGTATAACCTCTACCAAGATGGGCGTATTACTGAAGAAACAGCCTTAGAAATGTCACCTACTCCTAACGAAATGGCTCAATTCCTCCGGGGACGAGTTTAGCTACAGTAAAGAAGTAAAGTAAAAAGTAAAAGGTAAAAAACAGAATTTTTTACTTTTTACTTTTTATGATTGAGTTATGTAGTTCCCGAAACTGACTTGAATACAGATAAACTATCTAAAACCCAGCTGTTTAAAGGTATTGCCTTATTTACACCTGGAGGCGATTTAATTTACTGCATCGACCCTAGTAAACAAGGTAGATGGCATTTACAGTTGTGTGGTGCTTTGCAGGAAATTTTAGATTTATCAGAACCCCCACATTTTTTAGTACCTTGCTACACAGCAACTGTTGATCATTGGTTAGATCCGCGCACCAAACAAGTGCGAACCTTTGCTGAAGCTTATCCAGCTGTTTTAAAACATCAAGCTGTGCTAAACGCTATTTTTGGCACAGGTGAGTTAGCATGGCAAGCAGCTCCCTGGGTGGATGGATTGTGCGATCGCATGGTATTAGCTACTTATCGTTCCACGTTTCCCCAGCTTTGGGAAGACCATGATTTAATTGTGCGCTTAGATGCTGAATCAACACAGAAGCACCATCAAACCCTCACAAAAGCCCAGAGTTTTCAACTCAAAACCCAAGCCTATGTCCTGCGGCTGTTTGTAGCTGGACATAGTGCTAACACAGAACGCATTCTGCATAATTTACACGAACTGTTAGAGCGATCGCTAGGACAACCTTACACGTTAAAAGTGGTTGATGTTTTAACTAATCCAGAGCAAGCAGAAATCGACTCTGTTAGCGCTACTCCTACCTTAGTCAAAGTTTGGCCCCATCCCATTCGTCGACTTGTTGGTGATTTGGATCAAGCAGAAAAAATCTTACAAATGTTAGGTGCTCAAGAAAAGTTGTGATTGCTACCGGGTATGAATGGGGAAGGGGAGTAGTAGCGCCGTGGAGTCAAGAGTAGAGACGCGATTAATCGCGTCTGTTCAAAAGTCAAAAGTCAAAAGAAAGAATACTTATGCTGCAAGCTTTTGACATATTTTCAGATGGTGAACCAGCGCTCTTTGAAGGGTATCCTGATTTCCGCTGCTTTGTACTTGAGGGACAAGCAGGACTAATGACAAATGATAAATAAAATCAAAGATTAAGGTTCAGTCATCTAGGCCAATATGGCTCAACTAGCAAATTCAATCCTGATATTATCTGAAGTCCTAACTACAAATAACCATCCACTACATTCCTTTCTAGCGCTACTAGGAGGATTTTTTTATTACTTATAGCGTTTCCTAGTCTAGTGAAGTACAAAATTATCGGCGTTTATCTGCGTTTATCCTCTTCCATCGGCGGTTAATTTTTTATTGGTGTACCTCACCAGTATGGGAAGCGCTATATTCGTCATCAACTATTAACCTTATACTAAATCAAATCATGTTTGCGACACATCAATATATTCTAGAGGGCACGGCAGTGCCGTGCCCCTACAATCTGTCGCATTCTTTTTTCAAATCGGTATTATATAGCAATAAATCTATCATAGGGATGCAAAACTGGGATAAGACTATCAAACTAAATTGAGGGGTAATACCCCTTTGCTAGTTTTAAAAGTATGAGTGTAAGATAAGCCTGGGTTTAAAGAAATATTTTGCTTCTAATCCTACTCATTTAATTTTGGGTGGGATGTTTTATTTTTATTGCGGTTAGTTATTAGTTATTTTTTATGATTGCCAGAAAGATGCGATCGCACAATTGTAAAATGGGTAGTTGAGCAAGTCGGAATTAGTCAGAACCAAGGCGCATTAACCGCGCTTTGTAGGTATAGTGTACTTTAAATAGATGAAACCTGCTGTCAAAATTGAGTACCTTAAAAGGTTTCTGCCTTTAAGTAAAAGGCAGGAAAGCCTGCCTTTTGAATGAGTCTAAAAATCTATCTAGCTTCAATATATCACTTGTTTTTGACAATGCTATGACAAGGCTATGACATTAATGTGATTACCCTGAGAGTAATGATCTCATATCATTTCAGTATAATTGACCACATTTTAGATTTTATATTTTGGATTATAAATTGAGTATTAGTCACACTTTAAAAAGGGTTTTATACCAATTCTTTATGAAGCTGCATAGAATTCGATCCCCCCTAGCCCACGCCAGTCGCCTCAAGTCGGGAAACCCGCCCACGGCGCTGGCTCCCCTTAATAAGGGGGGATTTGGAAAACATCTATCAAAGTCCCCCTTAATAAGGGGGATTTAGGGGGATCTAGATATGTGCAACTTCACATTAAATTGGTATTACCCCCAAGTTGTGAATTTTTTAAAGATACCAAACCCGATAAAACTCCAAATAATCCAGATTTTCTGCACAGTGCCACATAAGTTTAAAACAGTCTCGATATCGTTCCCATTCATGGTCAATGACTTGATCGCAGCAGCAAATTTTTAAAGCTGTAATTACTTGTGGTAACTGTTCATTAAGAACTATTTCTTTTAAGTTATCGGCTGCACGTTTATGCAGTGAAACATTTTGAGTTGACTGCATCAGCTGTAATAAAGTGGTAAGTGCCACTGGATTACCTGGATCAAGCTGCGCCAATTTATAAGCCCGTCGTCTTTGGGTATCTTCATCTTCACAGGAGGCGATACCTCTGACTAATTCGGCAATTTTTGAGTTGATGGAGAAATAAGTTGATGAAGTTGATTTTTCTTTTCTTTGACTTCTTCTATACTGGTGAAATGCTGAGGAACGAGAAGTATCTGGGGAACTGCTATCAAGATTTTGAGCCAAGTTAGACAACTCATCGCCATGAAGCTGGGCTAGATTCTCTAGGGCTTGTTGCTTTTGGGATGGATCAATTGCAGAATCAGCGATATTTTCTAGTGTAGAGATAGCAATTGCATTTTTGGCATCGATTTTGCCTAAACTATAGGCAGCCTTACGACGGGTGGATTCATTTTTGCTAGATGTGATAATTTCTACTAAAGCCGCGATCGCAATTTGATTACCAGCATCGACTCGGCCTAAACTATATGCCGCTTGATGGCGAATTGATTCATAGCGGATTGTTTTGACGAGTTGTTCTAATACAGCGATCGCAATTTTGTTACCTGGATCGAAGACTTTACCCAGGCTGTAAGCTGCATTCCAAGTATCGAACTCATTTTGCTTAGAGGAAATAAAGTTTTCTAAAGCTGCGATCGCTTTTGGGCGATCGGTTTTTAATAACGCCACCCGCGCACATTCTATAATTGGCGGTGGATATCTCAATAGCTTTTGGTCTTTAAGTTGGCAATAGCCAAAACGCCACTTTACCAATTGCTGGACAATTTCATCAGCTTTTTGACAATCTGCAAACTCAGCAATTCCTTGGGCGGCGACAAAATAAGCTTGATAGCCATAGTAGCCGCCGCAGTCATCAGGAAACTCAATTAATGCTTGGATAAATTCTTCTTTGTGTGTCTGCGGGATATCATCTCTCCCAAGCCACAGCAGAATTACCTCTCGCCACTGGGGTGCAAAAACGCGATAGCTGGGGACAGGGGGAAATGAGGGGCTAGCTTGGGCGTTATAGCTGTTATGTAATGTGTGATTTAAGAAAAAATGCCAATCAGTAACAGCTTGAGCGGCAAAATATTCTTGAAAGGTGGGATGGTAAAAAGCATAGACCTTTTCTCCCTGCGTTTCTGATATCCCTACCTGATTTAGCCAACCTAACTGTAATGCTAATTGAAATAAGCCATCATCAGGAGGGCCTAAAACCTGATAAACAAAGCGATGTCTGAGACGAAACTTAGTTTTTTCTTGGGAAATAGCTAATAGTGCCAATTCTCCCAGCGCCCGATTTAACTGCTGTCGCTGGGTGGAAGTTGTCGGAAAGCGATCTTGTTTCCACTCATAGATTGACTCGACAAACTGTTCATACAGCATCGCTTTGGTAGTCGGTAATCTTCCCTGCGCTAATCCCCAAGTCCGACATAACAACGCCAACCGCAGGGGATTTTTTACCGCATCCTTCAGCCGTCGCCGATCTGGTTGATCTAACTCTGCTTGTAAACTCTCGCCACAAGCGGGATGATCTTGAAACCAACGCTGGATAAATTGTCCTACTTGGTTGGATGCAGACTTGGAATCGAAGGAAAATTCTGCACCATAGCTAAAATTCAAATTGCGATAGGCTGTAAAAGATTGCAGCGCATTTTTACCTCCATCCCAAACATTCAGCCGACAAGTCAAAATTATCCTTGCATCTCCTACCCAGCCTGTCAGAAAACTTGCAATTTTCGTCAAAGCTTGGCTAGACTCCAAAGCCATTTCATCTACAGCATCCAAAAGTAACCAAACCCGCCCTTGGTTAAACTGTTCGCAGAATGCTTCTTCTATTTCCTCCGGTACACGCAGCTTGCGAAGCGCAGCCGGTAGCCAATCTTGAATTAAGTATTGCTCTAAAGTCTTACCTTGTAAATCTGCCAAAGAAATCCAGATGGGTAAATCTTCAGTATTATCTAAAATCCATGCCGCAATCTTTTGCAGCAACGTAGTTTTTCCCGCCCCTGGTTCTCCTAAAATAGCGATGCGCGAGATTTGTGTTTGCCCTAATAATTGTTGAATAAATTCATCATGGTTAAAAGTCTGAGCGATTTCCGCATCTTCCGGTTCATATAACCGCGAACCATCTTGAGGAGTCACATCGCCACCGTGACGCAGACGATGTTTGCGTTCCACTAAACCCAGAGGTACATAAACCTGATCTAATTCAAAGCTGACACCATCAGCACTAGTGAGAGGATTAGTAGTCAACCGTTGGTGATTCTGCACTGTTAAAGCATCACGGCAAATTTGTTTCCATTCAGGGTGTGAGGAAGATGAGGAAAAACTCGCTTCCCCTGCTTCCCCTGCTCCCCCTGCTTCCCCTGCTCCCCCTGCTCCCCCTTCCCCCGCTACCTGCTTCGACTTCTCCGGACGACGGCGTTCCCACTCGATGTCAAATTTTTGTAAATTGGCTGCTGTATCTTGGCGTTTGTGCCATAGGTTGAAGGTAAAGTGCCAGGTTTCCGAACCACCGCGAGATGGGCGATTATCTTCTAAAATTTCTAAGAAATCTGCAAACCGCTTTAAGGCTTCTTTGATGTGTTCGGCGTTTAATTGTGCTTCACCTGCTGCCAAAGTTGTTAATGTTTGCAAAAATCTAACTTTCGTCCTCACAACCAGTCGGTTTTCAGACAGCCAGCGAGTTTGGATTTGGGGACGCAACGCCTCTAAACTGGTTTCATCACTACAGTCGAGCGCATCATTAGCATAAGCTAACAATACCTCTAACAAGCGCCGCGATCGCTTTTTTGCTTCTGGGCCATAACTTGCTCTTGCCATCGCTGTAGTTGTAGAACTGAAGAAAGTTCGGGGATTCCCCCAAGTTTAACAGCTTACCTTAGCTGTCTGAGCTTGATTTTATAAGCTTTTGCAGTTTTTCAGACTCTATTGGCTTAGGGGAAATTCCCTGGAATATTCTAAATACATAGATGAAGCACCTAAAAATTTAGATATCAGTCAACCAATATGTTAAAACTTACCTACACCGAAAACAGCTTTAGCTTAGAACATCTCGAAGCATCTTTGGAAACTTGGGTAAATCAAAGAGTGATGCTAGCTTTGCATTCTGCAACTAATATTTACATTGAATCTAGCCAGGCGGCATTTTTACTTCCCTCTGAATTATCTGCTCTGGCAGATTTAGAGAAATTAAATCAAGCAAATATTTTAGAACTTTGCCCTTGTGATGCTGATGCTGTGGAAGTTACTCTCAAAGGTACTTGGATAACATCTGAAAAAGAGAGTGCAGCAGGTGTTTTTATCACTTCACTGAGCAAATCTGCGGAATTATTGCTTGAACGACTCGCGCAAACTGAACAATTCTGTTACGCTTGAGTCTTATGTTTTTCAGTCTTGCTGTTCGCGGGACTCTGGTGCGACTTCCGAACCCGATCTGTGAAATCGTCCTAGCCAGTCGCGCCGCCTTTCCCCGGACAGCATCCTATAAGAGGCAGGGGGGCAGGGGGGCAGGGAGCAGGGGGGGAGAAAAAGCTTATTTGAACCCGATTACTCTATAACAATTAAAAAAGATTTAAATAGAATTATAGACTTTCCTAGTCTGCTGAGGTACAAATTTATCTGCGTCTATCGGTGTCCATCCTCTTCTATCGGCGGTTAATTCTTTCTTGCTGTACCTCACCAATGTGGGAAACGCCATATCTAATTTTTCAGTCTTGCTGTTCGCGGGACTTAAGTATGACTTCCGTTCCAATTTGTTAAATTGATAAACATAGTCGTGCTAATCTTTCCCCGAACAGCATCCCAAATAATTCGTAATTCGTAATTTATTATGGCTACTAATAACAACCGCGTTGAGCAGGTGGCGCGGGAAGATTTGGTGATGTTTATTAATGCTTGTCTTGCCTGTACGGGACAGCGTGAATTTTATGATGATGCTTATGGTCAGCGCGTATCAATTGACTTTTTACATGATTATATTCTCGGTAATTATCGCTTACTTTATGCTCGTTCTTTGGCAGCAGGAATTAATCATTTTAATCAAGCGCAGATTATTCTGAAGTTGTTGGCGACAGGAAAGGATACATTACGAGAACATAAGGAAGAGGAGGGTGCATTAATTGCCCATGCACTCAATGCTTTGCCACCGCAACGGGCTTGGGGCGTTTTGCAGCAGTTACGCCAACAACGAATTAACAACCGCCGTAGCCGCGCGATCGCACGTGATTACTTACAACACCGCCGTGATCTAAGTTTCCATGCTGTTAAGTATCGTCCGAAGGTAAGGGCGATCGCAGCTCATGCTCATTTGAAACTTCAGGGTGAATTGGGTACTTTTCTGTTCCGCAACTGGAAACAAAAGGTTTACGAAACTGAGTTATTCGAGAAGTTTCGCCAAGCACACTTTAGCGAAAAGGCAATTTATGATTTACCTTTCACTGTCGCTGAGGGATTGGCTGCAAAGCACAAAGTAAAGCGCGATGTATTTTTAACCCGAATTCAACAGCAAATGACTGTGGGTGAAAAGTTGCGTTTCCAAGGTGCAGCTGAACGTACTGAAAAGGTAGAAATAGATTTAGATTTGGGACGGCTACCCTTAACTAAGTTGGCGTTGTATATCCTATCTTTGCCATTGGAAACTAGACAACAGCAATGGGCTATTTTCCACCAAGCCTTAGAGCGCTCGGCGCGGTTGGTGCTAAAAAAAGCACCATTAAAACTCAGAAAAGTTGCAGCCGTTTTAGATTGTAGCTACTCTAGTTCAGGTTCTAGCGAAAAGCGCCGCCGTCCTCTGGGTGTAGCTGTTGCTACTCACTATTTATTGCAAGCCGCATCTCAGGAATATCGAGCTTTTTGGACAGTACCTGTAGAAGATGCTTTGCAAGTACGTCCCCGTGGACAAACTGACTTAGCTACACCACTATTAGCCGCTTTGGGTTCTGGTGCAAATTTAGTTGTGATTGTCTCTGATGGTTGCGAAAACTATCCCCCCAAAGGTGCGGCGGAAGTGTTACGGGTATTTCGGAGTAAGTTAGATCCCTGGCGGCGAACTTCGATCATCCATTGCAATCCTGTGTTTAATTCCGAAGACTTTTCTTTGCGTAATCTCAGCGCCAGCATCCCCACAGTGGGATTGCGCGATGCAGAAGATTTACCAACCATGCTAGGATTTGCTCGCTTCGCTGATGGTTCTGCACCTTTGTCTGAATTAGAAGCATATTTGGCTGAACGAGTGCAACAAATGTTAAGTGGAACATGAAGGTTGCACCTTTGAAGGCGGGAGTTGAGCCTTTGAAGTCGGAAGTTGTAGCTTTGAGGCTGGGAGTTGAGCCTTTTAGCCTGGAAGCTGCACCTTTGAGGCTGGAAGTTGCACCTTTGAGCCTGGAAGCTGCACCTTTGAGCTTGGAAGTTACACCTTTGAGCTTGGAAGTTACACCTTTGAGGTTGGAAGTTGCTCCTTTGAGCCTGGAAGCTGCACCTTTGAGCTTGGAAGTTGCTCCTTTGAGGCTGAGAGTTGCGGCTTTTTTGTCTCACGCAAAGGCGCAGCGAAAAGTCGGAGCGGAGGTTTCCTCCGATCTGAACTTTTCAAGACAGAGGCGCAAAGAAGAAGATAAGAGTGGCTATTTTGTCTCTCGTAGGGTGTGTTGTCGCGTAGCGCAACGCACCGTCAACCATCTAATATGCTTTACTCCACGGCGTAACACCAATTTTCTCTGTTCCCTTTAATCTTATGGCAACCAAACAGAAATTATTAACAGATATATCTTTAAAAGGATTAGAAATTGCACCTTCCCAAATACGGGGGGCAGTAAGGATTGTACCTCTATTGCGCCGTCAGGTGCGTGGAGACCTACGTTTAGTGCAACGTGATTATAACGAAGACATAGCTGTTGTTTCCTTAGAAGGGAAAATTACAGAACCAGGGATGAAATACTACTCCTATGTACCTCACGGCTTGGTACTCTCTTGGAGTGATGACGGTAGCCCCATAGCAGCTTTTGGCGGACAAATGCTCAAGCCGGATGGGAAGCGTTTAGACTGTGGTTGTGCAAGTGTGCGGTTGATGCATCGCATGGCGAAGCGGGAAGCTAAGAATCAACTGCGATTACTACCTATGCATTTGGCTATGGAAGGTTTTCTATCGCTGTTTTTCTCAGGGCCAGATATTGCTTGGAGTGAATATTCTAAGTATGCCCTATCTCATGGACTGGGTTCACGTTCTGAAATGTCTTTCAGTGGACGTTATATTGCGGGATTGGAAGATGCTTTGCGGGTATTTGAGATTCATCCTCAACAGGTGGGGGTGTTGGTATTTGTGGCTGAGACTTTAGCTTCGGCTTTTGTAGTTCCTACCCCAGAAGACTATCGGGCGTTGCACACCAGTTTACTAGAGGACTTCTACGGGGAGTTGATTTATGAGTACAGCATGATGTTTGACACGCCTTTTCCAATGGATGTCTCTGTAGATGATTCTAAAATTAAAAGCTTGGCAGATTTGAGAAGTGCGATCGCGCAAATGCGATCAGATTGGGCTTCTTTTCAAGGATTCATGGCGGAAGGATTACTGCAACGTCAACTCAATTCCCAGCGAGTGTATACAATGGGGCCGTTTGTACTGCAACGGTTTATCACTAGTCTGCTTCCTAAAGAAGAAAACCATATTGGGGAAGCAATTATTCGGGAAGATGGTGAATTAGAATATCTGAAAACTTACCGTCTTTCAGCCGCCCAAACCCGCCGTGTGTATTTACTCAGTCAGCTACACTTATATAACTGGAACTTAGACGCGACTGCAAAAGCACTAGGTAACACCCGCGAGGAATTTGTCACCCGCTTGGAAACATCTGGCTTTGGCTATTTACTCAATCAACAAGTCCGAGATGCAGCCAAGAAGAAGCGGAAAAAATGACAAGAGTCAAAAGTCAAGAGTCAAGAGTCAAAAGTCAAGAGTCAAGAGTCAAAAGTCAAGAGTCAAAAGTCAAAAGTTATTCCCTCATGTCCCCATTACCCATTACCCAATCCTTCACGCACATAGCGATATTCCTGCTAAATCAGCAACCGCTACTGCTAATTGATCTAAGTTAATTGGCTTGCAGAGATACTTTTGATAACCTGCTGAATATGCATTTCTTCGATTTTCATCCATGATATAGGCGCTAAGTGCGATCGCCATAGTTCTTCTACCGTTCTGTGCATCAAGCTTTTTGACTTTCCTGATCAGGGAATAGCCATCTTCATCTGGCAGACAAATATCACTAATGAGAATATCTGGTTGGAAGGATGAGATGATTTCTAGAGCCTCGTTCACTGAAGTAGCTGTCTTTACTTCTGCTTCATCCATTTCAAACAAAATCGCAAGTAGCTTTATGGTATCAGGATCGTCATCAACAATTACTAACCTTAGACCCTGAAATGAAATAGGTGTCTTATACATAGTTTCGACCTAGCAAAGTTGAAAACTGGGATTAGCAACTGTATTACAACTGCACACTAATCTATATAAATTGATCTGCCACTCTTATAAAGAGTATATAAAATCGGATGAGGTCGTCTGTCCGCTTTCGCACATACAAATGTAAAAATATTATAAAAATTTTTATCTGTTTTCTGTATCTGGCGATGCGCCTAACAAGCGCTTAAACTCGCCTTTTACTACCCGATAACACTCGCAGGAAGCGGCTTCTAAAGCCGGTCTATTCAAGATGTGAATGCGTCCACGATTATAAGTGATTATTCCTGATTGGCTGAGGATACCAGCAGCGACGCTAACACCAGAACGTCGTACACCGAGCATTTGGGCTATAAATTCTTGAGTCAGCGGAAATTCCTCAGATTGTATCCGATCAGAAACTTTCAATAGCCACCGGGCGAGGCGTTTTTCTAAACTATGGAGACGGTTACAAGCCGCACCTTGCGCCAGTTCTGTTATGAAAGCTTGTACGTAGAGTAGTAGCAGGCTTTGCAACGGGCCACCTCGTTCAAACTCAGTTTTGAGTATATCTGCGTCAATCCGCATACCCTCGCCAGGAACTTGGACAATCCCTAGAATTGATGAAATCTTGTCTCCCAAAATTACAGGAAGACCTACCATACCTTCATGACCTACCAAAGCAACTTCGGCTGTTGAACCGTCATCCATCGTGGCGAGTAGAGAAACTATTGCTTTATGGGGAAAATAGACATATTTAATTGGTTCTCCTATTTCTACAATAACTTCATGAGTTGATAGGGGAACTAACTTTAAGTGAGGAGCAAGACGTTCATATATATAGGCGGGCAAAGTCGCAAGTAGATGATTTTCCGGCTGCATTAGAGGTTTATTTTTTACTAACATTAGCTATCTCCTCAATTCCATTGCCTCTAGAAGAATTAACTAATAGGCAAAAGAAAAATTAAGAACTATTTTCTAATGTCACGAGAGATAGTTTCTCAATAAAAGCTATACAAACGATTCACTTAGATTGTGCTCAATCAACTAGATTATGGCACCATTAACAATTAATTTTACACAAACAACATTAATATTCATCAAATAAAGTATTTAATTTACTTTACTTATACAAAATAGCCGAAGTTGTCTATCAAAATAATAGCAGCTTTTTAAGATAACTTCATCTTTCTAATGATACTTTTTAAGCAAAAAACAAGGTTTTTTGTAACAATTCAATGTAATAATAATCATATTATAAATTAACTATATTAGGACTAATATTTAATTTTTGCCCAGATCCCCGACTTCTTGAAGAAGTCGGGGATCTAAATCCGCTTTAAGGCGTAACGTACCACCCAAAGTTTTGGTGCGTTAGGCTACGCCATAACACACTCTACTGGACTGACACAGCTAATTTAGTGCATTAGAAAAACTCAAATATCTTGGTTTATATCAATACCTCAAAAATCTATTGCATCATTTTAGTCGTGTCAGTCCACTACTATACTTAGATTTTTTCAAGAATCAAATCGGATTTCTATATATAGCGGTTCTCGTTTGGATGTAATACACAATAGGGCACAGCATTGCTCATACGTGTCAACTTAACGTGAAACCCTTGCCAAGACATCATTTTAAGTTTTCTCGCTTACCATCACGATCCGCGTTACCCCACCCCGGCTTTGCTGACGCAAAACCGCCCCTCCCCTTATCAAGGCAGGGCTGTTTCATTCCACAAGGGATAATGGTTTGTCAATATCATTAGAGGTAAATCTCTGGGCTTGGGTAATGGAGGAATAACCATTTCGGCGCAAAATATTGAGTGCGTTAGCGAAGCTTTGCCGTTCGCGGTAGCGTCTCTCAAAGAGAAGGCATCGTTCGCATCACCGACAGATTTGCAGGGGCGTTACCCATACGTAGGGGTTGCTGAAAAAGTCATAAAAAAGCAATCTTAAGGGTTGACTAGTTATTTAAGCAA
>JAVRCF010000009.1:0-152280 GCA_034530935.1 Aulosira sp. DedQUE10
TACGATGCAGAGTCTACTTTTACTCTTTACCCCGATTTTCTGAGCGGATACTTTTAAAAGTCCTGTCGTTGGTAGCAAAACGTTTTAGATCCCCCTAAGTCCCCCTTAAAAAGGGGGACTTTGAGAAGTTTTCCCCCCGTTAAAAAGCTACCGTCTATACACAAGTCCAGAAATTCCACCTGAAACCTGGTTTCGTCATCTAGCTCTAAGCTGTTGGCTTGCTCCGGTTACCTGTCCGAGCGAGGAGGAACGACGTAGGCGGAGCCTGAGCGCTCTTTAGCAATCGCAAAAACTGCGGGATTATGCGATTACTTCTGGTGCGTCCGCTACGCGAACGCTCCGCTCGTAATGACAATTTAAAGGGTCTAGAAGGCTTGAAACGTTCCCAATGACGGGTATTTGAACGGACATGGTATTAGACAACATTATTGAACAAGGGTTAAAGGTTTTTTCTTTCCCCTTTCCGATTCCCTTTTTCCCTTAATTTTCTTATATTGTATTGTTTGCATCAGTCATCAGGTGGATATTTTACCATCCTAGAATTAATATTTTTTATACGCGACAAGGTTTTTGCAGAAATATACGCCTTATTTGGTAAGTATATTCCAGCAAGCAAAACCAAATGTTTCTGTCATTAGGCAAACATAAATTTTTTCTGTATTTCAGTATACAATAATGATTTTTTTTAGTTTAAGATATTAACTTAGCAATTCCACTCATGAGAAAAAGTTAATCAGCCTGTCGGTAATGGGTCATGGTGTAGGGGAAATTATTTGCTGTTCCTCATCCTCAAACCCGAATGCCCAAAGACTTTTCCTTCCTTCTCTGGGAGTGGTATGGTTAATTAGTTATACGGTTATTCAAAACTTTGATAGTTCGGAATTTAAGGAGAATGGGCAATATAGAATTTAAGTCATATTGTCAAACTGCTCAACCAGTTGGCAACAGGTTTATTTGATGTCATTCTCCAATTCTACTAGTTGAGTCATCAGGATTGCTGATAGTGGCAAAAAGCCTAACTTATAGCTATCCGGCTCATCCCTATTTGCACTTTTAATTTGTTAAGAAATATCAAGGTTTTGGCAAACTAGTTATATGACCAATCAAATTTCTACTCAAACCTTGTCTAATCAAACACCTTGTTCATTATTGACGCTCGCGATCGCGCCAGCAAAAGTAATTCGTGGTTCTAGTGTATTGCAGGCAGCATCAGCAGAGATTGCTCGTTTGGGGAGTCGTCCCTTAATTGTGGCGGGAAAGCGGACTCTGGCGATTACTCAAGAAAGTTTGCAGCCAATTTTAGAACAACAAAAGTTAAATATCGCCACGGCTGACTATGGTGCAGATTGCTGTGAAGCTAGCCTGCAATCTTTACGGGAAGCAGCAAAAGAACATAAAGCCGATGTGATTATCGGTGTTGGTGGTGGTAAAGCACTGGATACAGCGAAGTTAGTAGCCCATCAGTTGCAACTACCAGTAGTGACAATTCCCACTTCAGCCGCTACCTGTGCGGCTTGGTCTGCCCTCTCAAATGTGTATTCTGAGAACGGGGCATTTCTTTATGATGTGGCACTATCTCGCTGTCCCGATTTGCTGATCCTCGATTACGACTTGATTCAAACTGCACCACAGCATACTTTAGTAGCGGGAATTGGCGATGCGATCGCTAAATGGTACGAAGCTTCAGTTAGTAGTGGACACTCACAACAAACTTTAACCATTGCCGCAGTTCAGCAAGCACGAGTTTTGCGGGATATTTTATTGCAAAAATCAGTCGCCGCTTTGCAAGCACCAGGTAGTGAGGTTTGGCAAGAAGTCGTAGATGCCACAGTTTTAATGGCTGGGGTAGTTGGCGGACTGGGAGGGGCACAGTGTCGTACCGTTGCCGCCCATGCAGTGCATAATGGTTTAACTCACATTGCTTTCCATAGCAGTATTCACGGTGAAAAAGTTGCCTATGGCATCTTAGTGCAACTGCGTTTAGAAGAAATGGTACAAGGCAATCAACTAGCAGCCACATCCAGACAACAGCTGTTGAAATTTTATGCAGAGATTGGATTGCCACAAAAATTGAGTGATTTGGGATTGGGCAATATTACCCTAGCCCAACTGCAAACTGCTGCGGAAATCGCTCTAATTCCAAATTCCGATATCCATCGACTACCTTTTAAAGTAGTGCTGGAACAGTTAATGGCAGCGATGGTTTCTACCACTGCACCAGTAGATAGTCGAGACACGGTAAATCGCGTCTCAGTTAGGGGAATCAGTGACGAGGTTGAGCAATGAGTTTGGATTGGATTGTCCCAGCAGAACGTATACAGAAGCTACCACCTTATGTATTTGCCCGTCTAGATGAGCTGAAGGCAAAGGCGCGGGAGCAAGGGTTAGATTTGATTGATTTGGGGATGGGAAACCCTGATGGCCCGACACCACAACCGGTGGTAGAAGCGGCAATACAAGCTTTGCAAAACCCCGCCAATCACGGTTATCCGCCGTTTGAAGGAACTGCTAGTTTCCGCCGTGCCATTACTAATTGGTACAATCGACGTTACGGTGTCTTCCTCGATCCCGATAGTGAAGCTTTGCCGCTACTCGGTTCCAAAGAAGGATTAACTCATTTAGCGATCGCTTACGTCAACCCCGGTGATTTAGTTCTTGTCCCTTCTCCCGCCTACCCCGCCCATTTTCGCGGCCCGGTAATCGCTGGTGGGCAAGTTTACAGCTTGATTTTGAAGCCAGAGAACGACTGGTTAATCGATTTAGGGGCGATTCCCGATGAAGTAGCCCAAAAAGCCAAAATCCTCTATTTCAACTATCCCAGCAATCCCACGGCTGCCACTGCACCCCGCGAATTTTTTGAAGAAATCGTCGCCTTTGCCCGTAAACACGAAATTCTCTTAGTGCATGACTTGTGTTATGCCGAGTTAGCATTTGATGGTTATCAACCAACTAGCTTATTAGAAATTCCCGGTGCGAAAGACATTGGTGTGGAGTTTCACACCTTATCTAAAACCTACAATATGGCAGGTTGGCGCGTCGGGTTTGTCGTGGGTAATCGCCATGTCATCCAAGGTTTGCGGACTTTAAAAACAAACTTAGATTATGGTATTTTTGCCGCCCTGCAAACAGCCGCAGAAACCGCCTTGCAACTGCCAGATGTATATTTGCATGAAGTCCAACAACGCTACCGCACCCGCCGCGATTTCCTCATTGAAGGATTAGGAAAACTGGGTTGGGATATTCCCAAAACGAAGGCGACAATGTATCTTTGGGTGAAATGTCCTGTTGGTGTTGGTTCCACAGATTTTGCCCTGGATGTATTGCAACAAACCGGCGTTGTGCTGACTCCTGGTAATGCCTTTGGCGTTGCTGGAGAAGGATATGTCAGGATCAGTTTAATTGCAGATTGCGATCGCTTGGGTGAAGTTTTGCACAGATTTAAACAAGCGGGTATCCATTACGAATAATAATTACTAATTCGTAATGCGTAATTCGTAGTTCAATATTGTCTAAGCAATTAGTGTATAAATATCAAAAGATAAATTAACCAACAAATACATTCATGGCTTAGATAAGTTACAGGATTTTTCAAGTAAATGAAGTACACAGGTAGGGGCACAACATTGTTCATACGTCTCAACTTAACGTGAAACCCTGATAAAGACGTGATTTTAATACCATTTCTGTATGAAGATGCGCTGATAAAACTGATGTAGAACTACAGACTGTAGGGGCAATTCATGAATTGCCCCTACTTGAATTAAGTGCAGCTTCATATTAAATTGGTATAAGTTCCTTCACTTACCATCAAGATCCACGTTACCCCACCCCAGTTTTGTCTAAAGCCAAAACGTCCCCTCCCCTTGGCAAGGGGAGGGGTTGGGGGTGGGGTAAAACGCCTGTGGAATAAGCGTTTGAGCTTAAGTTGACACCAATGAACATTGTTGTGCCCTTACGATTATCTGTACTCACTCCTTTGTACTGGAGTTTAGTTTTGGATGGTTTACTTCTATACTGGATATTTGAATAGGTAATCAATGCCACATCATCTATCCAGAGTTGCTTCTAACATGATTTTGCTACTTTATTTAATATAGCTAATTAACTATATAGCAGTTGTTTGGTGTAATGGAGAAAATTGCCTTTGTAGTGAGTAGCGATCGCACTTTAGCGGTATTTTCTAGTTCACAATAGAGGTAGCGTACCCTGATCGAAATTGATGCCAACCTCCTCTGCTACCACTCCCCATTTGATTGTTGCCGGCTTCCATGCCCTTTCCGACCCCTTAAGGATTAGTGTGTTGGAACTACTGCGACAGCGAGAACTGTGTGTATGTGACTTGTGTGATGCTTTGGAGGTGAGTCAATCAAAACTTTCCTTTCACCTCAAAACCCTAAAGGAAGCTGGCTTAGTTAACTCACGTCAAGAAGGACGCTGGATTTATTACAGCCTGAATTTGCCACAATTTAGCATTTTAAACGAGTATTTGGCAGATTTTCAACATAATAATCTGATTGTGCCAACCCGTTCTTGCTGCGATTAGGAAAAAGTATCAGTTTCCCGATTGTTTGGGAGCCTCGTGGTAATTTATTTGCCCGGAACCACTAAGATTTGTAATAATGCTGCCTGGTATATTGAAGGTTTTCAAGTATTGATTCTGTGGAGAACTGACAACCTCAGGTTCTGGAATTGATTGAGCAGTGCTAGCTTCGGCATTTAATTGATTACAAATTTATCAAAGAGACTTTTTGATATTAGTTGCGATCGCATGGCCACTTTATGATTAAGCAGGAAGTCAAATTTGAGTTTTCTGCTCTTTCGGGAGGGTAATAGATGGTGAGGGAAAGCAAGTTGGTTCACCAATAATCTTTCCAGGCTTGTTATTGACAAGATTACGTACATCTTTATCGTTATCCAGTCGCCAATAACCAGCCAAGTATTCCTCTTTGTCTGCCAATAATCGCCGAGACATATTGGCTTTAATGTCATCCTGAGTCCGGGCTACTTTCCAAAGTCGGACATCCGCGATCGCAACACTATAATAAATCTCTTTCTCTTCCTTGTAACCAATCCTTAGAGATTCTGTAAGTTGTGGCAAAGGCCCTGTAAACAAACCAATACTTTTGGCTTGCCCTGCAAAAATAATAGTTTTGCATTGTCCTTCTACTACACAGTCCTGTATTCTGCCGTCGATGTAAATCGAAATTTCCTGGGATTTTTTATCCCAAGTAAAAGCGACATGATGCCACACCTGATCCTGTGGAGCATTATCTTTTGTATAAACGACTGTGTTTTCGACTGGTTTTTCAGAAGAACCTGGATGTTGCAACACTACACGAATTTTTCCGTTGTACCAGGATAGAGAGTAGCCATTCTTTTGACTATCAACTCTGCTGACAATCAAACAATTACCAAATTTGTGTTTAAACCAGGCTTCAATAGTAATCACTTCATTAACATTTAGATTTTCATCATTGCCACAATCCACATAGTTGTTTTTATCATCAAATTTTAAAGCAGATGGCAATAGCGGAGCCGGAAAGTTGGACTGGCGCAACCATTTTGGCTCACCATATATTTCTAAAACCAGATTTTTATTTGTGGGTATGAGATTATTTGAACTATCACCCTTACCTTCTTCAAATTGCCAATAACTAATCAGTACATTTTTCTCATCTTTCAGACAAACTTTAGCAATAGCTCCTCTAAAGAAACTCCACAAATTTCCTTTCAAAGGAAAATCTGAAATAGCAAGATTTTTGTTCGAGTAAGCACCGATGATTACAGGACTACCTTGATTAATATCAATATTTTTTTCACAATTTCTAATTTTTTCTTGAATTTTTTGTAAATTTTCATTTGTTGATTTTTGGCATAACTGTAAGTTGCTGGGATTCCCGTTAATCTGAATATCTATTTTTAACTCTTCATTTCCTTTTCTACAAGAGATAGTAATTTTATTAAATTCACCAAAATTTACTACCTCTTCAGTCGCAAATTCATAAGACTGAATTAGAGTTATCATTTTCTGAGTCAGTGGTCCACAAACACCATCTTGTCTAAGCCCAAAAGCTTTTTGGAACTTCTTTACAGAATTGCAGGTTTCTTTGTCATACACACCATTAGGTTGATAATTATAATAGCCAAGACTGTTTAACAATTTCTGAAGACCTTTGACTATCTCACCTTTACTGGGATTTTCGGAAACAGGAATTTTTAGATCCTTATTTTCATAAGATAATTGCTCAAGAGCATCATAGTTAAGGTCATATAAACCTAAAAAAGTAATTTGTGAATTTAAATAATTTAATATTTGAGGATTTATATCACTAATATCTCTTGTAGGATCAAATTCAATATTATCTTGGAGATTTTTTACAAATTCTTGTAATGCCTTTTTTGTATGATCATCATATACACCATTAACAACAACACTGTAGCTCAGTATCTTCAGAATACTTTGCAGATTAAATATAAATTCTGGTTGATTCGTCTCTTCTTGAGGTATTTCTAACGGCAGCGTCGGAAGTGTATACATTTTTCTAGAAAAGACTATTTTTCCTTCTTTGTTTATATATACTCGTAAAGCATCATAACCAAGCGTTGCTATACAATCATTGCAAAAGTTTTGGTAAAATTTACTAAATATTGTACTTTCTACTTCATTAGAGTAAGGGCATATTAAAGCCTCAATGCTAAATCCATTACTAGATTGGGGCTGAGTAATAAATTGACAGTCAACAAAATTTTTTAAAAGCACATAATCATTAAATCCATCCAATTCAATGGCAAATGCTAGAGGAGGATTATTTAACTGTTCTGAGGTAATAACAAAGTCTTCGATAAAATTTCTTAATTTCCTATAATGAAAACTCTTTTTCTTTAAATCTTCAACAATTCGGCAAATTCTGATGCCTTGTTGGGCAACTATTTCAACTTTATGCTCTTGCTCATCTTCACTATAATCTTTAGGTACTGCTGCATGATGTAATGCTACCGCCTCCCATTTAGTGTTAACAACCAGACCTCCAGATGAACCATAATCAGAGTCTACTTTATATCTTAGAAAATTTTTGTATAAGCCATTATCAATGACTTTATTATTACTTATATCAATCTTCTTTTGTTTACCTTTAGGATGGTGAACAATAAATATATTATCACCACTATTTGTTTCTCTATCTAACTTAGTCAAAAGCTTGAGGTCTTCCTCATTTAGATTATTTCTAATCTCTGTTGTTAAACCAGGAAAAATATTTAAATCATTTTCAATCAGCTGAATCCAATCGAAGTAATACCCAGCTTGTCGTGTATATATACTAGATTTTAGTTGTATAAGAGTGTAATCTAAACTCGGCTCATTCACAAATAAAATTTCTGGGTCAAGCTCATAATCTATTGTTTGTTGTGTATAACCAAGAGTGTCTTCAGTGTAGTTAAATTGTGCAACACACTGACTAGCTATTTTTCTGTTGCTGATTACATGATTATTAGTAATTAAATGAGTAACACCAACTAGAAAACCAGTTCCTATGGGAATAGGATTCAGGACTGACAGTTGGTTTTCAGAAATATTTGTTAGCTTTCCTAAGTAAAAACGCCCCTTTAAAGGCTCATCTTTTGGGATTTCATCTGTTAAGAAAATTTCATTAAATATATTATCAGGAATGGAAAATATCTCTTTGATTTTCCCAGGCTGATTAAAATTAGTATCATCCTTTCGCTTCTCAATTTCCTGCTTAATATCTTCTATAAAAACTTTAAAATCATTGAGAGGAAAGAATCTCGCGATGCGACACACAGCTAAACTTCGTTTCATCCCCACTTGTAAAGAGGACATTGGTAGAATGTCTCGCTCATCAGAACCTACGGAAACTGATGATTTTTGAGTAGCAAGGAAGCGTAATCTTTCTTTAACAATTTCTACAATTTTGTTTTTATCCTCTAAATCAAGGTTGCTTAAAAAATCTTTTTCTTCAGGTATACCAGAGAGAAATTCCCAACCTCCCAGTCCACCTTGCTTAATCCAATTTGCTTTAGGAAGTGAGGTAAATAGATCAGAATTAATTTCCATACATCCTCTCTTAATTAAAAATGTTTATATTTATTATTTATAGTATATATTAATACAAACTAATTGAATTAATGGCATTGGTATGCAAGGTACTGATAAACAGAGTTTTCAAATCAAAAAAATCCGAGGTCGATTGTATGTACAAGAAAATCTAGAAACCGATATGAGTGGTGCAATAGCAGGACAAACCACCCATATCAAGATTATTTTAATCTTTTTAGTAACTTTTATTTGCGTTTTATTAAGTATTGTATCAGGCTATCTTGGCGGAATCACAAGTTTATATATCAGTGTAGATACTCAACTACGTTTAGGGTATTCACTGATGATTTTCGTTTTAGTTAGCTGGCTTTTAACTACAATTTATCAGGGTTGGAGTCGAGGTATACTATTAGCCATCTTAGCTGTATTCATATCTATAACAGGAACAAGTCTACTGGCAGGACTGGGTCTATTAGAACTACCTGAACAGTTTTTTTTCGCAACTTCAGTATTGATAGTTGTAGGGCTAGTGATATGTAACATCTGCTTCTACTTTCTACGTTTTACTGCTGCCTTGTTTGATGTTTTATTCCCTAAACATCGCTGGGTATGGATGACTTCTAGGCTTTCAAGTATTTTAATTAACTCTTTAGCAGCAACAATTGGCTCTGGTGTAGCAGTATCTGCTGCTAAAACCAATGGCACTTGGCTTAAGGATATTTTGCCAAAATTAACAGAGATAGAACAATTAACTCTAACTATAATTGCTATTTTTAGCGGAATTTTATTAACGTTAATACTAACACTAAGTAGCTGGTGGGTGAATTATTACCAAGATGTACCTTGGAGGTATCCTGACCTGCTACGTTCCTGGACACTAGCTGTTGGCTCTTGGCGTGCTACGTCTTTCTCCAACTTAGACCTGAGTGGAATTAATTTTAGAGGAGCTAAGTTAGCTAACACTGACTTGCGAGCCAGAAAACTTTACCGCACTTGTTTCCAAGGTGTTATCGGACTTGAAAGAGCTAGAGTTGATAGCCGCTACATGGATTTAGAAAATCCTAAAGTCCAAAAACTCTTAACTCATGGATACTCGGAAACCAAGGACTTGAGCCAACTAAATTTGCGAGGGGCCTATCTCCAAAATGCGGATTTGCGCCAACTAGATTTCACAGATACTGATTTAACAGGTGCAGATTTGCAAAATGTAGATTTGCGAGGAAGTATTTTGGTGCGGACTCAAGTCATAGGGGTGGATTTTACTGGCACAAATTTAACGGGGATTTGTATTCAAGATTGGAGTGTGAATAGCCAGACTAACTTTACTAATGTTGAATGCGAATATATCTACCGCAAATTGGATGATCAAGGAGAGCCAAGCGATCGCTATCCCCTAGAAGGCGAGAATTTTGAACCTAGAGAATTTGAATCACTATATCAAGAAGTTGGTAATGTTGTTGAACTAGTTTTTAAAGAAGGAGTCAACTGGCGCGCTTTTGCCTTTACTTTACAAAAGTTACAGATAGAAGATGATGGGCTAGGATTAGAACTCAAGGGTATTGAAAAACGTGGGGATTTGTGGGTTGTGAAGGTGACTCATAATGAGAACGCACCCAAAGAAGTTGTGGAACAACGCCTCAATGGTGTTTACCCCGAAATGCTGAATCTGCTTGCCACCAAAGAACAACAAATTAACAAGCTCTTAGGTATTGCCGCAGATCAGGCAGAAGCCTTGAAAGGTTATAGTAAGCAGCCTTTTGGTAATAGTTTTTTCATTACTGGTAGTACCATTACCAACCTGGCTGGCTCTGGTGAAATTGATTACGATGAAGCGGCTGGTCAAGTTCGCAGCATTGTTGCTCATGGTAGTAATTTAGATGCAGTCAATGCAAAAGCTCAAAATCTCTTGAATCAACTCCAAGGACAGAGTGTCGCCACTACCTCTAATCAGCAAGCTGAACTAATTCAACAAGTGATTATCACTGAAGCCAATAAAGATCCTTTTTTCAAGCAGTTTTTGCTGCAACAAGGTCAGCAAATTACTAGCGCCATGCCAGAAAGTGTCATAACTACAGCTATGCAAGCAGCAATCTCTCAACTCAGCTAATTCACAAAGTGCGATCACTTTGTATAGCTCTATATTGCATCAATACGGTTCGGTTAAGGGAGAAAGGGGAAAGGGTTAATTTCAAGCTTTCCCTTTTCCCAACCACATGCGAACTTGCCGTTGCTGTGATAACACCTACTAATGCATCAACTTTTTTTGATGAATTTTTGTGTATAGTCCCCTAACTGCGATTGACATATCAACTTTTTTTGAAATGATAGAGACATAACTTGAATCTCACCTATATCGGTAATGTCAATGAACGCAGCAGTAAAGCAATTAGCGAACGCGTTTGGGATGTTAGCCTCGGTATCCACTTACACCATCCAATTCATCAACTCCAACTCAGCATTCATTTTAAGTTTTTTCCACTCATTTCCTACCTCAAAGACTCTGTGCCTCACCGACTGACTCTGCGTTGAAAAAAGTTACGCAGTATTTGGTGCGATCGCAAAACGCTCAACGATCAACCCGCAAATTTTGTAGATTGAGATACCGGTAAAAAAATAATGAAAGTACGTGTTGCTATCAACGGATTTGGTCGGATGGGACGGCTAGCTCTGCAGGCTGCGTGGGGTTGGCCAGAACTAGAATTTGTCCATATTAACGAAATTAAAGGTGGGGCAGAAGTTGCTGCTCACTTACTCAAGTTTGATTCTGTCCACGGACGTTGGACACCAGAAGTAGAAGCAAAAGGCGAACACGTCCTCATTGATGGTAAACCCCTGAACTTTAGTGAGTATTCCCAACCTGGTGAAGTTCCTTGGGAAGAATTAGGTATTGATTTAGTGCTGGAATGCTCCGGCAAATTTAGAACTCCTGCAACCCTTGATCCGTATTTCAAGCGAGGAGTGCAAAAGGTAATTGTTGCTGCTCCCGTCAAACAAGAGGCGCTGAATATTGTTATGGGAGTTAATGACCACCTCTATCAGCCTGATAAACATCATCTATTAACAGCCGCCTCTTGCACAACCAACTGTTTAGCCCCTGTAGTCAAGGTAATTCATGAAGGTTTGGGTATTAAGCATGGAGTGATCACCACAATCCATGACAATACTAATACTCAAACTATCGTCGATGCACCGCATAAAGATTTACGTCGTGCCCGTGCTACCAGCTTATCTTTAATTCCCACATCAACTGGATCAGCAACTGCGATCGGGCTAATTTATCCCGAACTCAACGGCAAACTTAATGGTCTAGCCGTGCGAGTCCCACTGCTCAACGCTTCATTGACAGACTGTGTATTTGAAGTTGTCCGCCCCACCACAGTTGCAGAGATTAACAGCTTACTCAAAGCGGCATCTGAACAAGAACCACTCAAAGGAATTCTGGGTTATGAAGAACGTCCTTTAGTATCCATTGACTACAAAGACGATCCTCGGTCTTCAATCATCGATGCCCTCTCCACAATGGTTGTAGACGAAACCCAAGTGAAAATCCTTGCTTGGTATGACAACGAATGGGGCTACGCCAACCGCATGGTTGAACTCGCTCGAAAGGTGGCTTTGAGTTTGAACAATTAGTCATTTGTCATTTGTCATTTGTCATTTGTCATTTGGCATTTGTCATTTGTCCTCCTCATCCTCCTCATCCCCATTCCCCATCTCATGGCTTCTACTACAGCTTCTAGCGCCAACTTCAAAAACTATATTTTAGTTACACTCGCCTATTGGGGCTTTACCCTGACGGATGGTGCCCTGCGAATGCTGGTGTTGCTTTACTTCAACAACATTGGCTACACCCCGCTACAAATTGCTTTTCTGTTCCTGTTCTACGAAGTCTTCGGAGTTGTCACCAATTTCTTAGGTGGTTGGATTGGCTCTCAGTTAGGGCTAAAGGTGACACTTTATACAGGCATTGGACTACAGATTTTCTCTCTAGTCATGCTGTCATTCCTCAATCCAGACTGGGTACAGTGGCTTGCCGTCTTTTATGTGATGGTGGCGCAAGCATTTTCTGGCATTGCCAAAGACCTGACGAAGATGAGTTCTAAGAGTGCTATTCGCTTAGTAGTACCTCAAGATGCCCAATCGTCTTTGTTCAAGTGGGTAGCAGTGTTGACTGGTTCCAAGAATGCCCTTAAAGGAGTTGGTTTCTTTATTGGTAGCGCACTTTTAGCTTCAGTTGGCTTTATCAATTCCCTGTGGATTATGGCCGGGGGGCTGTCCTTAATTATGTTCACAGGACTAATGCTGCCTAAAGGGATGGGCAAAATCAAGAAGAAAGTTAAATTTAGCCAACTCTTTTCTAAGAGCGAAGAAATTAACATTCTCTCTGCTGCCCGATTCTTTCTGTTTGGTTCCCGTGATGTCTGGTTTGTCGTAGCATTGCCAGTATTTTTACGTAGCACTTTGGGCTGGTCATTCTATCAAGTTGGTGGCTTTTTGGCTTGTTGGGTGATTGGCTATGGTGTAATTCAATCCTTAGCACCAACCCTGATTCAGCGATTTGGTTCTGGTCGTCCACCGCAAGCTAAAACCATTCAGTTCTGGACATTTACTTTAACAGCCGTTCCAGCTGCGATCGGACTTTCTTTGCAACTAGGTGTTGAAGCCAATATTGCGATCGTTGGCGGACTGCTAATTTTTGGCGTGGTATTTGCCTTTAACTCAGCAGTTCACTCTTACTTAGTGTTGGCATTTACTGACGATGATAAAGTAGCGCTGAATGTTGGCTTCTACTATATGGCTAACTCTGGTGGTCGATTGGTAGGGACTGTATTGTCGGGGTTGGTATATCAGCTTTTCGGTTTAGTAGGCTGTCTGTGGACATCGATGTTCTTTGTACTTGCAGCCGCAGTAGTTTCACTCAAGTTACCTAATCCGCAACCAAGTAAAGCGATCGCCTGGAAAGCCGGAGACGGAGACTAAAAAACAGAGGAATATTCATGACAAAATCCACTTCAAAGCGCCTTTCCTTTATTGACCGCTTTCTCACCTTGTGGATTTTTCTGTCAATGGCTATTGGGGTCAGTCTGGGTTATTTTTTCCCAAAATTAGAAGCATTTATCAATCAATTTCAAGTAGGAACTACCAACATACCAATTGCTATTGGCTTAATTCTTATGATGTATCCACCTTTAGCAAAGGTAAAATATGAAGAGTTAGGAAATGTATTTCATAATACTAAAATTCTCACTTTGTCTTTAATACAGACATGGGTAATTGCCCCAGTAACAATGTTTATACTTGCCATTCTTTTTCTACATGATTATCCAGAATATATGACTGGTTTAATCATGGTGGGAATAGCTCCTTGTATTGCGATGGTAATTGTTTAGAGCGAACTGGCTAAAGGTGATGCTGAATATACAGCCGGACTTGTTGTATTTAATAGTATTTTTCAATTTCTCTTTTATAGCGTTTATGCCTGGTTTTTTATCTATGTTTTACCACCGTTATTTGGCTTAAAAGGAAATGTGATCAATATTGGCATTGGGGAAGTTGCCCATAGTGTTTTTATCTATTTAGGCATTCCCTTACTCGCCGGATTTATCACTCGCGTTCTTTTAATTAGAGCTAAAGGTAAGCAGTGGTATCATCATGAGTTTATTCCTAAAATTAGTCCAATTACTTTGATTGCTCTGTTATTTACCATCATGGTGATGTTTAGCCTCAAGGGTAATTTAATTGTTCACATTCCAATGGATGTTGTTCGCATTGCAATCCCGCTAATTATTTACTTCCTGTTCATGTTTTTGACTAGTTTTTACATGGCATGGAAAATTAGAGCCGACTATGCAAAAGCTGCAAGTGTGGCATTTACAGCGGCTGGGAATAACTTTGAATTAGCGATCACAGTTGCTATTAAGGTATTTGGAATTAAATCAGGTGTTGCCTTTGCTACCGTAATTGGCCCGTTGGTGGAAGTTCCGGTGTTAATTAGTTTGGTCAGTTTAGCCTTCTGGATCAGAAAGCAGTTTTTCCAGGTTTCATGATGTTTGCGACATATCCAGGACTTACGCAAGGTCTAATTTGCATTTTAAATTTTATCAATCTCTTGTGGGGCGGGCATCTTGCCTGCCCTGATCATGCAACTTCAATGCGTCTCCCTCGGGATCAGGAAACAGAAAGTAAGCGGTATTAACCTCATTCAATCTGTGGAGGAAGTGCTAGAGCATTTCTCAAAGCTTCAATCCGTTCAGGTACTAGCCGATAGTAAATCCAAGTACCGCGTCTTTCTTTAGCGAGTTAAAATCAAGCGACACCCACTAAAGTAAATATGTAATGCTAAAGAAAGTTAAAGTTAAGCCTAATTCAAAACAGCAAAAGATTGAAGAACAAACTGATGGCAGCTTGAGTGTACATTTAAAATCTCCACCAGTAGATGGTAAAGCTAATGAAGAGTTAATTAAACTACTAGCTGAAAAATTTAATATACCAAAATCCCATATTAGGATTAAGTTGGGTGCCACTTCAAGGGCAAAGTTGGTAGAAATTGAAACTGAGGTTTAGTGTTACATTAGTAGACAGCGGTCAGTTAACAGTGATCAGCTTTAAGCTAATAACTGTTAACTGATAACAGGTGATAAAATCATACTGTCATTCGTGTTGAATGGTTATATATCTGGGTTGAGATTTGATCCGTTCTATCCAAGCTTGGATAGCGGGAAATTTTGTTAAATCAAATCCACCTTCATCAGCGACATGAGTGTAAGCAAACAAAGCAATATCAGCAATAGTATAGCGATCGCCCACAAAAAAGCTGTGAGCAGTTAAATGCTTTTCCATCACCTTCAATGCTGCGTAGCCCTGTTCACGTCTTTGTTTTATAGCTTCTTGGTGTTCCTCAGGCTTGCCTAAAATAGAAATCAAAAACCTTGATGTGGCAATAAAAGGTTCATGGCTATATTGTTCAAAAAATAACCATTGCAGCACCTGGGCGCGCAGAAACCTATCATAAGGTAGAAATTCTGTGCCTTCACTTAAATACACCAAAATAGCATTTGATTCTGCTAAATATTTCCCTGGTTCAATCTCCAAAAGGGGAATCTTACCGTTAGGATTTTTACTCAAAAATTCGGGTGTTCGAGTCTCGCCTTTAGTAATATTGAGTTCTATTCTCTCAAATGGCATACCGATTTGTGTCAAGAGAAGACGAATCTTATAGCCATTGCCTGAAGGTAAAAAATCGTACAGCCGCAATATTTCCATGCCAAAAATATAATAGGGAATATGATCAGGAAGGAGGGTTTAAAATACAATATCTTACCAAATGATTTTCAAAAAACCGGATATTTTTTTATTTATATTCAGTATTGGAGTCGAAAGAGAATTATCTGAAGAAATAAAAAAATATCGCTCAATGATCAGATTTATATGTCTAATTTTAATCTGTGATTGCAAATAAAAGTATGTGTGGAAGATTTACTTTAAACCAGACAGCAGCAGCATTAGCTCAAGCTTTTGAGCTTGAGTCATTTCCCGATTTAGCAGCGCAATATAACATTGCACCTACGCAAATGGTTGCGACAGTGTTACATAAACCCGAAAGCGATAAGCGTGAATTTCAGCGGTTACGTTGGGGGTTAATCCCCTCATGGGCTAAAGACCCAGGTACCGGGGCAAAACTCATCAATGCGAGGGCAGAAACTGTTGCTGAAAAACCTTCTTTTCGTTCAGCGTTTAAGCACCGACGCTGTTTAGTACTGGCTGATGGCTTCTATGAATGGCAACGAAAACAACACAAAAAACAGCCATTTTATTTCCGTCTTCAAAATGAGCAACCCTTTGCTTTTGCTGGTTTGTGGGAGAAATGGCAATCTTCTTCAGGAGAAGAAATAGCCTCTTGTACAATTTTGACAACAGCAGCGAACGAATTACTCCAACCAATCCACGATCGGATGCCCGTGATTCTGGCTCCCAACGATTACAATCTATGGTTAGATCCCCAACAGGAAACGCCCCAAGCACTACAGCCGCTATTACGTCCTTATCCAGCCGCAGCAATGACTAGCTACCCAGTCAGCACTTTAGTCAACAAGCCTCAGCATGATACTCCAGAGTGCATCATGCCAATCAGTGAGAACAATACCTGAGAAATCAGTTAAATTAGTTATTAACTATACTGATGGCAAAATTACCAGGTGAATAGAATTCGCGGCTCCCCTTTCATCCGGTTTGCTTTCGAGGGAAAATAAGGGTGTTCGCCTATGCCCACATGACGTAGATAATTATTAATCGCGTCTCAACAACGGCTAAACAAACTCTCCGGGCATCTTTTAAGCCAATAGCTGCAATCTCACAGAGGCAAATATGCCAAGAACCCAGAAAAACGATAACTTTATTGACAAATCCTTTACAGTGATGGCGGATATCATCCTAAAGATATTGCCAGCCAACAAGAAAGCTAAAGAAGCGTTTGTTTATTACCGAGATGGTATGTCGGCTCAAGCAGAAGGCGAATATGCTGAAGCCTTAGATTACTATCGAGAAGCCCTCACATTAGAGGAAGATTCCAACGATCGCGGTTATATCCTCTACAATATGGGGCTTATCTATGCCAGCAACGGCGACCATGACAAGGCTTTAGAATTGTACCACCAGGCAATTGAGTTAAACCCACGTCTACCCCAAGCGTTAAACAACATCGCCGTGATTTATCACTACCAGGGCGAAAAAGCAAAAGAAACTGGGGATCATGACGGTGGTGAAGCTCTGTTCGACCAAGCAGCCGACTATTGGATTCGAGCAATTCGCATGGCTCCCAATAACTACATCGAAGCCCAGAACTGGCTGAAAACCACTGGGCGATTGCAAGTTGACATATTCTTTTAGTCAAGAGTAGAGACGCGATTAATCGCGTCTGTTCAAGAGTCAAGAGTCAAAAGCTGTTGAGCGAATGTCATTTACTTAAGACCAAGCTCTTGTATTGACTGGTTTCTATCCTCTGGCTAATAACTCATTTCGTGAGTTAAAGGCTCTACAAGTGCGTTACCAGACACTGGTGTTCTGCGAAGAGTTCAAAAGCCCTTGACCCTTGACCTTTGACCTTTGACCTTTGACCCTTGACCTTTTGACCCTTCACCAACATGATTGATCGTGAGTTAGTCCATAAAGTAGCCCTTCTCGCTCGTTTAGAATTAACCTCAGAAGAAGAGGAACAATTTACCACCCAGCTGGGAAGTATTCTTGATTATATCGAGCAGTTGAGTGAACTCGATGTCAGTGATGTACTCCCAACAACTAGGGCAATTGATGTCAGCAATGTGACACGAGAGGATGAATTAAAACCCTATCCTGACCGAGAAGCCATCCTCAACGGTGCGCCTGAACAGGAAGGTGAATTTTTTAAAGTCCCAAAAATTCTCAATGCTGAATAGTCATTAGTCATTAGCCATTAGTCATTTGCTAATGACTAATAGTAAATTCAAAAATGATTAATAAAATAATTTTTAAACTAACATCTTGCACCAGTGGCTTGATTGCAATTTTTTAGGATCGTCACTGTCTAAATCTTCGCTCAAACTCTGATTTTTACGTTGTAGGCAGTGCCTACCCTACGGTTATTCGGAATAGTGCAAGAGAAATGTGGGTGTCTTAAAGTAGTGTAATGCACCGAATTCGCGTGCTTTACGGCGGCTCATGGGACTTTTGCTAAAAACTATTTATTCCAAGCGCCCTAACACAGCCTACTTTAACCTAACTTTTTTTGATAAATCACTTTTAGTATTGTTTGAGATTTCTGAAAAAGGCTTTTAATATAAAATTCAAAATTGTGAGCAGGAGATAATTATGGGTTTGGGAATCCTTAAAGATGGTAAGTGGGTGTCCGAACGAGAACAAGAAGATTTACAAGGGAAATTTATCCGTCCATCTACCACTTTTCGCAATAAGATTACAGCCGATGGCTCTAGTGGTTTCAAAGCTGAACCGGGACGTTATCATTTGTATATTTCCTGGGCTTGTCCTTGGGCTTGTCGCACTGCAATTTTGCGCCAGTTAAAAGGACTGACAGATGTAATTGGTTTATCGGTAGTTGCTGCGGAAATTGAGGAAAATAGCTGGGAATTTAACGATGAACCAGGCGCAATTCCCGATACAGTTAACGGTAGTCAATATATGTGGCAAGTTTATCTGAAGGCTGACTCCAACTACAGTGGGCGGGTGACAGTCCCAGTTTTATGGGATATCCAGAAAAACACTATTGTAAATAATGAATCTCGCGAAATCATTCGGATGTTTGATACAGAATTCGACGATTTTGCGAAAGCAGATGTTAACTTTTATCCTCAAGATTTGCAAAAGGTAATTGACGAGACAATTAATGCAATTTATCAACCCATAAATAATGGTGTTTACCGTGCGGGATTTGCGACTACTCAATCAGCTTATGATGAAGCAGTAACAGAATTATTTGCTGCTCTCGATTACTGGGAACAAGTATTAGATAAGCAACGCTATCTCTGCGGCGATAAAATTACCGAAGCAGACTGGTGTTTGTTTACTACCCTATTTCGCTTTGATGCAGTTTATTATGTGCATTTCAAATGCAACTTACGGCGAATTGTGGAGTATCCTAATTTGTGGAATTATCTCAAAGAACTCTACCGACTGCCTGGAGTCAAAGAAACTTGTAATTTAGATCATATCAAACGGCATTATTACCGGAGTCATCCCAAGGTTAACCCCACTCGTATTGTACCCAAAGGTCCATTGATTAATTTTGATGCACCTCATAATCGCGATGCCTGCGGCGGTTCGCTTCGCGACCATCGCATTCCTATTTGATATGATGTGTTTTGTGGGAATTAGGATCATCTGGAAGCGTATTGCTACAAAAACTTAGCCCGCCTTTGCGGGCTAAATTGTGAGGCTATTAGCCAAGATGCTTACTTAGGCGCAAGAAAACCAGCTTTTTCTGCTGTTGCTGTATCTTTAAAGCAGATATCGGGTTTAACTTTTGCATAATCAGGTGATTTAGCAACGTGGTAGATGTTGCCTCGCTTTTTAGTAATCTTACCTTTAACCTGTGCATTACTAGGACAAGCGGTTTCCCCTTGGGGTTTCACACCTAGCTTTTGTGCTTCTGCCGGAATCACAGTTTGATTTGCAGATGTTGAAGATGCGCTCTTAGCAGAAGGCTTTACTTGAGAAACAGCCGTGGGATTTTCAGGATTGCTGCTAGCAGATTCTTCAGGTTTATTACTACAACTTGCTAGCATTAGAACAGTTAATAATGTTATCCCAATACCGAATTTACGAAATTTTATTTGAGTGTTCATTCAAAGTCTGCTCCCCATACTAGTTTAGGGTATGTTGATGAAAGATATAGGCAACATTTACAAAAGACTGTTGTTTGTAAAATATTTGCTTTGAAAACTAAAAAATGCTACAGGAATCAATGATGGTTTGAGCTTGTGTTAGGGACTACCAAAAAATAAATTATCCAATATTTGAGATCGTTGGCTATTTTTTCAATGGAAATCCCTTAGCTAATAGACTCTTGAATTACACAAAGCAACTGTACTAGCCAACTGTTACTTGATCAGTATTAACATCGGTAGCACCAGAAACTCCACTAGCAATAGCGACCATTTCATCCAAAATACCTTGACTTTCTACCGCTCCTTTTAAAACAACTGTACTTCCTGTCTGAGCGACATACAGCGTATCAATTTCATCGAAACTAGAATCTTCATCGAAAGCAAGAGCAACTCTTTTTGCTAAACCACTTTGATCGTATTCCCCACTCAGTCCCACTCGCTCAGGAGCAATTGTTTCGCCTTCAGACGAGTTCTCAGCAACTAAAGTTGGCTCAGGGTTCACTTGAGCATCTTCTGGTTTATCCATGCCGAAGAGTCTTTGTAACCAACCCATAACTGTATTTTCTCCAATGTAAAACGTCGGATTTACACAAGTAATTTAACTTGCTTTAGATTGAGATAATTGTAATCAATATTATGCAGGTAAAGGTGAAAAAATAATATATAATTTTAACTTTTAACCTGTATAACGTTCGATTAACTAAGTAGAATAACATAAATAAAAAATAACTCATTTGCAATTGAGAAAAATTAATAAAGCTTATAATTTAAAAATTGCCATAAAAAAACTTTATATATAGAATTTATAGCTGATTGTTGAAATACAAACATCTAGCGCAATGCCAACGCTAAAGGAACTTGATAAAATTTTGATATGTAATTTTAGCTTTGTTCTAGCTTATACATAGTGATTTTTTATTAGTTATAAGGATTGAATAAGTTCGTAGTCAGGGCTATAGTGTTGAATTTTAAGCACTTAAGTGATTAGGACTTATACCAATTCTTCAAAATAAAGCTACACATGGACAGCAGGGGGGCAGAGGGCAGGGAGCAGGGGAAGAATTATCTGTAGCAAGGATTTAGAGAAATGGTATTACCCATCAAAAATTAATAGGAAAAACTACTAAGATAAATTTGAAAAATCATTGCGACATATCGATTCACACAAAAAAGACCCAGAAAGTGATTTTCGATCCCAAATCCAAACTTCAAAATGGTATTACGAATTCCGAATTGGGATAAAAAGTACAGCATGGCGCAAATAAGCGTAAAGTTGAGCCAGTGTGTTGGACAGGTTAAGAGGCTTCAAGGAGGCAGTGCGCCTTTGCGGTTAAGAGACTTCTAGCCTACGGGGAAGCAAGCATTGCCACCAGCCAAAAGCCTTAATACACAAAGTTTTTGAATTTTGTACGGGCGAGTTTAAGCCAGATATCTAATTACCAATTGAATATCTCACGAAACCTGCCCCTACTGACTTTCGACTTCCGCGCCGCAGTACTAGGACTTTAAGTTAATGATTGATCTTTGGCCCTTGAATGCCACTTGCTCCTCTTGGGATGCTCCCAACCGCAGTAGCTCACCTTGACTCTTGACCTTACCAGGAACATTTAACACACCATTACAGACAAACAATTAGGGTGCGTTTGTAGATTTGCTAACGCACGTCAATTTATCATAGGTATCAGAACACTCGTGAGGGATTGAGGGCAATGAAGCTGAACAACCAACTAAAAACAGTATTTGTTCAACCTCTTAGTTACTTAACACTGAGCATGATAACTACAATTGTTATCTCACCATCAGTGTTAGCGGTAACTGCACAACATTCTTTACATTCTCAGGCACAGACTGCTGAGAGATTAACGCCACAGCAAAACCTCAACAGCCGAGAGCAAAAAATCGCACAGATTCAGGAGGACTCAGTTCTTCAAGAGCGATCGCAGTTTATTCAACAAGCCAATGCTCTATACAGCCAAGGGAATTTCAAAGGAGCAGAGGAAAGTTTACGTAAATTCCTCAAAAGATTCCCCGAAGACGCTTTTGGACACTTTCAACTCGGAAATGTACTTTTTCGTGAAAACAAGCTAGAGGAAGCAATTACCTCCTACCAAGAAGCTGTTCGCCTTAAACCAAAATACGCCCTAGCTTACAATGCAATGGGGATTGTTTACGCTAGCGAAAGTCGCTGGGATGAAGCCATGAGCGAATATCGCAAAGCCTTGGAAATCAATTCTGATTATGCCGATGCACTGACTAATTTAGCACTAGCACTGTGGCAAACAAATAAGCGAGATGAAGCGCTAGCTTCTCTGAAAAAAGCTATAGATATTTTCAAAGCACAAAATAGAAACGAAAAAGCTTACCAAGTTGAACAAATTTTGCAAAAAATAAAAAATTCCGATAACCCTGCTGTGTCATGACAGAAGCATTGCTCTTGTTTGGCTGGTGAGTTAAAAGTCAATAGTTTATATTAAATTTCAAGTGTATTAAATCAGCCATCAGCCTCATTTTACCAAGCACAAAGAATGATATTTCAACCTTTTTTGTAATCAGTCTGTTTGAACCCTAATTTGAAAGCAGGAGAATTCGGCTTCAACCTAAAGTCATCATGATTGGGAGCAACAAACAATGGGTTAGCAATCAGCGAATTTTTATCCATTCCTGTTTTCTGCCATTCTTGCCATGACAGTTTACCAAAGCGAACATTACCCTTACCTGTATACCAATAAAGGTTACGGTCTAATACATAATTAGAATCGTCCCATTTGCTATCACTATCCAGAAGTTGCCCTTGATTCCAGTAAATAATATTATGCTCAAATGTAAAGCTTAAATGAGGTTCGGGTCTTGAGCGGCGAATTTGTGAGAACCGACCCAAAGCAAATATATTATTGTGAATAGAGTTATTTTTACCGTAGTGTAGGTGAAATCCTGCGTCTCTTGTTCGGTAAACTAGGTTTTTCTCAACCTGAATTTGTGAACTACCTTCATCTAAATATATACCCCAAGCTCCATATTTGTAAGCATCAATGTCATGAATGATATTGCCACGAATTACTGTTCCTGGTTGCACACCCAATGTATAGATTCCACCTTTATCATTTAGCAGTGGACCATCACCATTCGACAGCCGACCGATATGATGTATGTGGTTAAATTCCAGAATATTGTTTTTAGTCGGGCTAGCTTGATAACCCCAAGTCCAGCCAACTGAAATTCCTGTGTAGTAGAAATCATAAATGTGATTACTACTGATCAAGTTATTCGGTGCATTCATCACTAAAATGCCTACTGCACTATGGAAAATCTTGCCTCCGTTGTGAATATGACAGTTAATAACTTGAATACTACTAGCTCCCTGAGTAACTTTGACTCCTCCAGCCCCTAAATCGGAAATTTGGCAACGAATTAATGAATTATTTGCACAGCCGTTAGCAAACTCAATACCATAATTACTGACATTCGTAATCTGACAGTTTTGCCAAGTACAGTATCTTACTCCTTGCCCATAAATTGAGCCAGGAACACCTTCTGCTGCTTGGCCAAAGCCTACGATAGGAGAATTGTTGGCATAGTACCATTCTGAATGGGCAAACTTCAGATTTTGAAATGACAGATATTCTATGAATTTGTTATTGTCAGGATTACCTTGGAGGTCAACCAAGCGTGATAGTCGAGGAACAATTGCCTCAACTTTATTCATAGATTCACCTGCTAGAGGCATATAGTACAGCTTGCCTGACTGTTTATCTAAATACCATTCACCAGGAGTATCTAAAACATCCAGGGCGTTTTCTAAATAATAGATTGTGCCCGTAGAAGACTGGGAGTTATCAGGCTCCATTCTCTGAATACTAGGCTTAGCAAAGGAGACTATTCTCTGCTTTTCATCTAAGCTGACAACTGGTAGCCGAGACTCCACCCATCGCGTCATAACCACTATCTCGGCATTGCTAATAGTACTCCAGTTTTTTAGATCACCTTGATGATATTTAAATCTTGATTGACCTTGAGTCCAGGGAGTATTAATGTTAGCATCTGGTACTTCTGCAACTTGTAAGTAATCCTTATTAGGGTAACGAGCACGAGTTCGCCGTTGATTTCCCACCCAAAGCTGTCGAAAGAACCATTGACCTTGGCTAACTTGCGGAATTTCTAACATCCATAACTTTTTACCATTGATGACTACCTCTTGCCATCCTTGAAGACGCTGACCGCCACTTATTATCGGTTTCTCATTTTGATAGGCTGTGTAAATAATAGGACATTTGTGTGTACCAGAATCTTCCGAAGTGAATACCAATGGTTGGGCTAAAAAATATGTACCACCTCTGATGAAAACAGTAACAGGTTGTTTCAGAATACCGCCTTGTTGAAGCTTGATTTCGCGAATAGCATTGCGTGCTCTTTCCAAAGTCGCAAATGGTCCATCGGTTTGAGTTTTATTTCGGTTTGCCTGTTTGCCTGTCCAAGCATCATTACCATCAGGGGCAACATAAAAAATAGTAGATTTGATGCCATTAGAATTGTCTGCAAATACTAGTTGCTGCTGAAATTCGGTGACTAAAGAGCCAAAAAATAAAGGAGAAGCGGTTAACCAGCCCAATCCCATCCAAGCAAGAAAAGAGCGGCGATCCATATTTATTCCCTTCAGTAAAAAATACTAGAACAATTTGATATGAGTATGGCTAATTTTTGCGTTTGCTTTTGTATTACTTAATATTATTCATTCTAGGCTAACGACGAGTCTCTCTACTGCTAAGCTTTCTATCCAAGTTGATAATAACTATTTTATGCAAATTTATCAATTTTGAAATAGCAGCTTTTCATACTCATCAAGAGCACGTTTAAAGGTGTATTTTCTTTCATATAATTGGCGTGCCCGCTCACCCATTTGTTTTAATAATAGGGAATTAGTAGATAATTCTAAAAAAATATTTGCCAGATTTTGTGGGTTGCCAGGGGGGCTATTAATTCCACATCTATAAGTTACTAATAATTGAGCTACATATGAATTGTGCGAAGAAAGAGCCACTATTGCCCGCCCAGCTGCTAACATTCCATACAGTTTAGAAGGGGCAACAATAGACTCAGCACCTGCAATTAGGCTAACCAAGGAAACATCGCAGGCCGTCAGAGATAGAGGTAGCAATTCTCTAGGTTGGTAAGGTAACAACAAAATATTTTTTAATTGATGTGTTTCAATTGCTGATTCTAATACATTAATTTTCGCTCCTTGACCAATAAATACAAATTTAATAGGAGTATCTTTAAGTAATTTAGCTGCTTCGGCAATAGTTTCTATGTCATGAAGCCTACCCAAATTACCAGAATATAAAATTGTAAATGTTTCGGTGAGATTATATTGTTGAGCAAATTCATTATCTTGTTTTTCATAAACAGGCATATCTACAATAGCCCAGTTCTCAATAACCTTAATTTTTTTGTTTAATGAAACATATTTGTTTTCTAAAAATACTTTCATTGAATTGGTGAGAACAATGGTATTTCGAGAATATTTGCAAGTTAAATAAATCAATCTATCAAAAAATCTAAATACAATTCCCATTGGCTGCATAATACCAATCATAACGGCAGATTCAGGAAAAATATCTTGCAGCAAAAAATCATAATTTCCACCTTTTAAAATCTTAAAACAAATTCCTAAGATACCTGCATAGGGTGGATTTGAGGCAATTAATAGAGTAGTATTACGATGCTGTTTAAATATGACATAGAAGAAAGCCCCAAATATAAAAAATACTGAACTGATAATTTTGCTTAGAAAGCTGCGACTTGGTTGAATAGGAGAAAAAGCACGATTAATTTTTACATTAATTAAGTATTCAGGAGTAGTCCCATTTGAATGGCTACCTGTAAATACATTCACATTGTATCCACGTTGGCTAAGCCCAGTTGTTAAATCTGTCATTAATTGCCCTGAGGCAAATTGACTGGGGTAAAAGTGTTGCGTAATAAGGGTAATTTCATGCATCTTTTTATTAATTAGTATTAACTAATATAAATATAATGATAACTTCAATTGAGACAAAAATTAGTTTTTACTGTCACTAACTAAAGCCTTATAAATTTCAACGTAATTTTGAGCAACTTTATCCCAGTTAAATAATTTAGCTCTGGCAAAACCTTTAGTTATGTAACTATTTCTTGTTTCATCATGTAATAATCTTCTTAAGGAAGAGGCTATTTCATGAGGATCATATGGATTAATCAAGATTCCTGCATCTGCAACTACCTCTGGAATAGAAGATGTATTAGAAGCAATAACTGGACAACCACAACTCATGGCTTCAAGAGGTGGTAAACCAAAACCTTCATATAAGGAAGGATAAACTAAAGCAAAAGCATTCTGATATAAATAATTCAATTCAGTTTCACTTGCATTTTCAATAAATGCAACGTTATTTTGTAAATCCAATCTTGTCAATAGCTGAAGTTCTGTTTCTGAGAAACTTGAACCAACACATAACAACGTAAATCCATCTTTTGCTAACTCTGATTCGTAAAAACCTAAAAGAGCATTGTCAAAGTTCTTATATTTTATTCTTTTTCCTACAAATAATATAGATTTTTTTAACTTACTTATACTTAACTCTAAAAGCCTGCCAGGGGGCTTTAAGTTAAGATTTTTATTAAAGTTTATATAAGTACCAATACTTACAACATAAATATTAGGATGATTCACTAGATGTGGATAAAGTAAAAACAAGTCTCTTTTTGTATTCTCTGAAATACAGACTATGGCATCAGCAGCATTTATTGCTGATTTCATCTGCCAGATATTGACTCTTGTATTTATATTTTTTAAGTAACCAAAATGATAGAGAAAATCATAAACAGTTACAACATTTATTGTTCTTATACTCGATGGTTTACGATAATAACTTGAATGAAAAATATCTGCATTGGTATATACTGGTAAATATCTAGTAATTTTGCTACTTGTTGTATGATTTATTTCAAATAAATCATTGGTAGCAATCCTATTTGTTAGTTCTTGCCAATATTTAGATATTCCTCCTTGCTTTTGAAGTTGATAGATAATATCATCAAAATTTAATCTAATTTTCATACTTTTGTACTAATGAACTAATTATAAAGAAGCAACTTATATGATTTTGAACAAAAATATTGTATGGCTATACAAAAATTTGCGTCTTTACTTATATTCTAAGTCTAAAAAGCTTAAATCAATCAACATTTCTGCATCGCCTCAAACCAATGAAAATAACTAATTGTCTGAGACATACAGCATTGTAAATGGTGAAATTTATCTGATAATCTATATTCCCACACAATTGAAATATATAAAAGATGTAAAATCAATCAGATTAGCTATCAAGCTAACGTAAATTTGTATAGTAATACCATTGAGGTTTTTGATAATTAATTTGTCACTTTTTCAGTGCATCTTTCAAAAGTTTCATCATAATTCATCTCCCCAAGATAATCGATAAATAGACTTGATTTCATTATTACTAACCCTGCATTTCCATCCGCAAGTAAATTAATCACTTAGCGAAACTCGATTTTCGTTTCTAAATCACAAAAACTAATCACTCTATAGACTTGAAGATTATTAGATACACCAACTTTGACTTAATAAAAAGAAGTTGATTTGAAATAATGATTTAATAAAAGATAGTTAATATAAACAAATGACAAACCAATCCAATAAAAGAAAGCCCAATTAGTATCCACGAACATAGAGTGAGTAATTAGTGCTATTACACAACCTGAACTTGACGCTGTGAGATGTATTAGAGAATTAGATTGATATATTAATGCCATTCTATAATTTGTGAAGATTGTTTTAATAACAGCTAAAATCATAATAAAATAAATAATTATGCCGATGAAACCTAGTTCCACGGCAACAGTTATAACAGCATTATTTGCACCAAATCCATCGCTTACTATTCTCATTTGATTTGTTCCCCAACCTAATAAAGGACGTTGAACAAAAAGATCTTGAGCTGAATTTATTATTTCCATTCTTTCAGTAGCCGAAGCAGTTCCCCAAGCAGTAGCAAACTTTTCTAACCATATTATGTTGTAGATTTCCTCTAAAATACTGGGAAAAAAGGAAATAATTGCTATCAAAACTGTAGTAATTAGTATGAGCAAAAATCCAATTTTTACTATTTTAGTTAGCAAAGCTTTTGTGTCAGTATTTACACAGATAATATAGGTCAAATAACCTATGAAGACTGCTAACCAACCGACAGTAGAAAATGAACAGAATAATGCAAGTATTTGCAGCCACAGCATCCATCTTATTGACTGATGATTTTTCTCTAAAGCAGAGTAACCTAGAGTAGAAAAGAATGACAATTCCAAAAAATTGGCAAACCAACCTGGCTCAGTAAACATAGCTTGACATCTAGGTATTGTAAAACTTAGGAATGTTATATATTGTTTACCAAAACCTAAAATACCATAGGAGAAAAGATTATATTCATAATCTATTAATCCTAATCCGCCAACTTCGTTAATTTCGGAGATTGGATTTAGATTAAATAATGCTGTTAATAAAATTAACAGCAATCCCTGAATAGAGAATGCTGTTCCCATGATTGCTACAGTTTTTAGCAATTGTTTTAACCGTTGTTTTATACTATTTTTTTGATTACAAATAATTACAATTTGAGTAAAAACTATGAGCTTGAATATCATTGAAATCCAGATTCTAAACCCAAATAATGGGTCAGGAGCATATGCTAAAGACAATAGTGAATATCCAAGAAAAATAATAGTAGGTAGATAAATATTAAGACTAGTAAAAAGAGATTCGCCTTTATAAAGTTTATTAAAAAAAATGAATACTAAAAAAAATAAAGTTAAAGCAGAAGCTAAAAAGGGATAAGACGGTACAAGCAAAGCAAAACCATTTGGTTGGCCAAAGACAGCTATAACAATAATACAAGAGAGTAAAATTTTCACGGTAAAGTCTATGTGTTAAGATACTTTTGTATAGTCAAAAACTTATAGATGTATATATATTGCTGGCAATGTCTGCAACTCTGTCTGGACTATGTGCTTGACACGCGCATTCCTGAGCCTTAGTACCAAGTTTTAATCTTAATTCTGGCTCATTAATTAGGCTAATTAGTGCTTTTTCCATTGCATTGACATCATTTGGAGTAACTAATAAGCCAGTTTCTAAATGTCTGATATCCTCATTGATTGGGGCAAAATCAGTTGCAACTATAGCTAATCCAGCAACCATAGCACGCATCAAAACGCCACTTGATGAATATCCGGGACTTTGAGTGTAAGGCAGCACAAAGATATCTGATTGGTCAAAAGTTGCATCTACAGAGTTTGGTTGAACATAACCAAGGACTTCTATAGCAGAATTAACTGGAGAATTTTCAATAATATTGAGAATAGATTGGACATATTTCTGATTTTGATTATTTTGTAAAAGACCTCCTGTCATCAAAAGCTTCACTTTTTGTTTAGTGTTGATAATAACATTTTCTATGGCTTTAAGCAAAACTTCAATGCCTTTACTTTTATGCCAAAAACCCATAAACAGTATATTTAATGGCTCAGAGTAATTTTTAATATTTTTTCTCTGTAATGAAATCTCAGAGCGATAATTAATGTGCGGAAGACTTCGTATCCTAGCTTTTTTACCTACCATCTGATTAAGAGCTTTTGCACCTACATTTGAAAGTACAAATGAGCAGGCTGCACCAGATAACACAGAACGAATAGTTGCTCTACCTAAGAAGGTATAATCTAATAAGCGGAAACCATGTCGGATCAATTTTGCATTCAATCCAAAACTCAAATAGTATAAGGCTGGTGCTATAACCAAAGGTGGGTCGTGAACTGTAATGCAGTATGGTAAATCTGGTAATAAACGTTGAATCCAAAACAAAGTATAAAACTCTCTATGCTGTGTATATCCTATTTCTGCGTGTACTAAGGCAACGTCGTCAAAAACACCATCAGTCTGCCACTGCTTTACCTGGCGATAAATACTAAACATATCACCTATTGAATTACCTATAATGTGTTCTTGTTGAGTAACAACTTCTAAATGCCAATCTGTATACTCTTCAAGTGCCTGCTTATAGCAAACAGCATAATCTGCGATGCCACTTCGTGTTGGAGGAAAAGGTGTAAGGTATAATACTTTACGACTCATTGCATTAAAGGTCTCCAAACCGGAATGTAATCTAAGTTTTTTTCACGCTCACCTATAATTGTTGCGGGCACACCTGCAACAATTTTGTAAGCAGGTACATTTTTAGTAACAACTGCTCCAGCAGCAACAACAACACCTTCTTCAAGAGTTACACCTGGTAGTATAGTAGCTCTGGTACTAATCCAAACATAGTCACCAATGGTTACAGCAGCACGTTCTTCTGCAAATGTTGGAGAATGTATATTATGTTGAGCTGTGTAGATTTGTACATAGGGGGAAATATTAACTCGCGATCCAATATACAAACCACCGCGACTATCTAACACACAGGCACGATTAATCATTGTGCGATCGCCAATTACTAAATTACCCCGACAATATACATAGCAGTTCATTTGAATAGTTACATCTTTATCTAATTCATACCCAAGCAGATATCTATACATCCAAGACCTGAATGTATAAGATGGTATTTTGTTGAAAACGTGGTTACAAAAGTAATAAAATATACCTGAATAAGCTTCTGCCAGCACAGAACGTTCTGAGTTAACTGAATTGTGCATGAAGATAGCCCTTCAAAAAACCCAGAAATTTCCGAGGTAATGCAATTGGTAGCAACCAGAGAGGGCAATGTCGCCAGAAAAAGCGTGTTGTTTCCACTATATTAGCTGGAGAACGTCGAGAAATATATGCTTCAACGAGTTTTTTAAACCCTTTACGAAATCCGTAGCGAGGAAAACTATTAGGGTTTTCGCTATCCAAGACTATACTTTGGGGATGAACTACAATCTTGATCCCACCAGCACTTGCTCGTAGATAAAAATCAGCATCCCCATGATAATGGGGAAAAGAAGTAGAGTCAAACATACCAATTTTAGAGAAGATAGAACTTGCAATCATTACGCCTTGCCCACCCAAAAAATCAGCATCAATCATATTCTGATACTGACCTTTATATTCATGCCTATAGTCTTTAAGAAAAGGGCCTCCTTTAAACCAGTTGATGCCTGCACCAGCATACCCAATAGTATTTGTTCCTTTGATCAGAACTAAGGAACCAACGATAGTGTCAGGATGGTTTTGTGCATAATTGAGTAAAGTTTTTAAAGCACCATCCGCTAGAATATTATCATCATTTAATAGTAGAATGTATTTAAAATCTTGCTCTCGAGCCGCTGTAATTCCAACATTAGTTGCACCTGTCCACCAAAGATTGCCATCTCCCTCAATAATTTGAGTCTGAGGATATGCTTTTCTGACGCTCTCAGTAGTACCATCTTGCGAGCCATCATTAATTACAAAGACTTGCAACTTTACATTTTTTTGCCGATAGACTGATTCTAGACATTCCAATAGTTCAATAATTCGATTGTGTGTTGGAATAACTACAGCGATATCACCAGATTTTTGATGATTAGACATATAATAAATATCCTCTAATTATTTTTAATAAATATACTATCTGCTTGTAAAATTTTTCCATTTAGAGGATTATACAGTTGATCAAAAGTCCCAGCGTAGACAAAACCAAATTTTTTTAACTGAGAATAAATATCCTCAAACAATGGTTGATCTTTATATAAACTCGTAAAAGATGTTTCTATAATAATTAGTTTGGCACGTTTGATTGTGCTTTCTCCACCAGCTAATACTTTGTCTTCATAGCCCTGTACATCTATTTTGATGAGCAGCGGCTCAGTAAGTAAAATCTGTTGTGCTACTACGTCTAGCTTTTCTATTTTTACATTAATAGGATGACTATCAGATGTTTCTGGAAATGCTGTTTTGTGTAAATGTGCCATTTGCAGAAAAGATGATGATTCCGAATAAGTATTATATTGAAATACTAAATCACCTGTTTGGTCACCAATACCAAGATTAAAAGCAGTAAAATTTTTTATGCCTACCATACTTGCTTTTAATTGATTAAAACAATCTGGTATTGGCTCAAAAGAGTAGATTTGTGCTTTTGGCAAAACTGCATTTATGCTAATAGCAAACTGTCCAATATTAGCACCAATATCAATCACAGTTGCAATATTAAGTTCGTGTATCCAAGGTTTATTAAAAATAGCAAATGTATCTAAGATTACTCCACGTTGTCGTAGAATAAAGAGTTGAGGATTTTCAATGTAGCGTGCTAAAGAATTAAGCTTACGGGTAAATTCAGTTAGTAATGCCATTATATATATATTTAATTCTCAGTAAATTTATTTGTTTTAATGCACAAGGAATAAATAAGAGGCTTAGTAAGTAGCCTGCATTACCTAAAACAGCACCAATCAGCCCTAGTTGAAAACACAGAAAATATATCAATATCAAAGATAATATACCACTGATTAGGTTAATAACTAAGTTTAACCTCACAGCATTAACTGCTAAAAGAATGTAGTAAGCTACAGCATTCATAGAATAAGTAGTATAAATTATTGTTGCGATGCGAAAAGCTAATATACTATCATCTGTGACCTGAGATGGCAACATTAAGTACATGACTATCGACGCAAGCATAAATAACATAATACCCATTCCTAAGGCAGTCAAAATATTAACTTTAAAAGCTCTTTTTATCTGATATTGCAATTTTATTAAATGTTCCTGAGGATATGCGATCAAATTACTTAATGCAGGAAGTATTGGTTGCACAATTAACGCTGACAATACATTTATTTGCGAAGTAATACTTGTGATGCCTGCATAAACTCCAAGGGTTTCTGTACCGAGCAAACCGCCAACAATTATGCGATCGCACTGCGTAAATAAAACTCCTCCTAAAGAAGCCAGCCATGTCATCAAACTGTAGCGAGTAATAACTAATATCTTGCCAAGGTTCCATATTGGATATAGATTAATATTCCGCATGAGTAACCACCCTAACCAGATATGAGCAAACAATATTACCAGATTGATTATGGCTTGATACTGCATTAAGGCAACGGTTTTTCCTCCCAGTCCAGCGACAACCAACATTCCCAAATTACTAGCTAGTGACTGTAGAGTTATCACCATGTTCATAGCTGCATATTTTTGATAGGCTTGCTCTACACCGATGATGACTTGCTGAAGTAACCTTGCCCATACTACGACTCCAGCGATTTGCAGTGCTTGTACAGTCGCCAAATGTTGTCTATTTCCCAACCTAGGGAATAAATTTACTAGGTTTTCTGCACCAAACCAAAGAGCGATCGCTGCTAGAGTAGCCAGTATCAGCATTGCTCCTATAGTGACTGTCAAAGTCTGCAATAGGCTCTCAGTATCTTCCCTGGCTAGATCCTGCGATACAAAGACAGTTGTTGTTGTAGAAAGGCCTGCCTCAGCTAAAGTAACCATTGCGACCACCGCAGAAGCTAATGTCCACAGCCCATATTCTTCAACCCCAATCAAGCGAATTAATATAGGTATTGTGAGTATGGCTAATCCAATTCTGATTGCTCCAGCCGCAGCATTGTATAGCCCATTTTTTAATAACTTATGATTCACTGAGACAATTATTATTTGTAGTTAATCGCTGCATCTTACATTACTTTGATAGATAAATTTGTTTCTTGGTTCAAATGGGCAAAATTGAAAGAAGACCCTGATATACATAGGCTAAAAACTTCATCATCCACCATTGTTAATTCCGAATTTTAAGCGTCTGAACATCAACCTTCCCATTCTTGGAGTGCCCATTTTGATGGTAGTAACCCTGGGCGTAGTAGCCACCATAGCTGCTACCAGCAGTGATACCATTAACAACCATTCCCAACACCCGCTGACCAGACTGTGCGAGCAATGTTTTAGTAGCAGCCGCAGCCGCAGAGTCAACTACACCAGGACGTACAACTAGCAAAATTCCATCTACTAACTTGCCCAATATTTGGGCATCAGCAACGGCTGTTAAAGGTGGAGCATCAATAATCACAAAGTCATAATTACTGGTAGCCTCTTTGATTAAAGCAGCCATCCGTTTTGACTCTAGAAGTGCAGCAGCATTGGGTGGAATTGTCCCAGCAGTCACTAAGTCTAGAGTCATGAGAGCTTCTTTGGTAGTGCTTGGTAACTCAGCTTGATTAACTAAAATATTACTCAGCCCTATCAGGTTTGATTGTTCCCAAACTTTATGCTGGCGAGGACGACGCATATCTGCATCCACTAACAGCACCCTACGTCCAGTTTGTGCGGCCGCTACAGCCAAGTTAGCGGCTACAAATGATTTACCCTCACCAGGAATTGAGCTACTTAAGACAATCACTTTCAGCGTCTTATCAGAAATACTGAAACCTAAGTTAGCTTGGAGCATTTCAAAGGCTGCGGACTCAGGAGAATAGGGATTGTTAAGTACAGGCAGTTCTGCGCCTCCTTCACCATCACTACCCTTAGGTTTTTCCGCTAACGGAATTGTACCCAACAAGGGATAGTTTAACAGCCGCTTGACTTCTTCAATAGTCTTCAGCGAATTATCCATAACTTCCAGCATCAGTGCTATTCCCAGACCTAGGAAAATTCCTAACACTCCACCTAGCCCCAAGTTCAAGGGAATGATCGGAGAAACAGGTTTGTCAGAGACTAAAGCATCAGAAATTACCCGCGAATTACCAATGTTTTGGTTCTCTAGTACCTCTACTTCCTGCAATTGCTTCAGCAGTTGGTCGTAAGTGATTCGTGCCACCTGTAACTGTCGCTGTAGCTGTAGCTGTTGTTGTTCTAGTCGGGGTAAAATATCCAAGCGTCTTTGATTAATTAAATATACTTGACGCAACTTAGCTAATCGGTTTGTTAATGCCGATCGATCTACTTCTGACTTGACTAATTCCTCTGTCAAATTCTGCTTAAGTTTTCCTATCTGCAAATTTTGCTCTGGGACAATTTCGGAATTACCGATGGTTTGGGAAACTCTCCCTTCTAGTTGGCTTCTTAAAGCTGCTGCTTTCTGATCGAGATTAATCACAGTGGGGTGATCTTCACTAAAGCGAGTCCGTGCTACTGCTAACTCATCTTCTGTTTTTTGATAGTCTTCAAGTACTTGCTGTATCCCAGGAGATTGACTTAATGTGCTGAGTTCTACAGCCTGTTGCGTGTTTAATGCAATTTGGCTTTGCAATGCTGTAGTGCGAGTAGTAGCATCAGCTAATTCTGCTTGGGTTTTAGTAATTTCTTGCAATAAATCCTTAAGACCCTCGACACCAGCTTTTGCTTCTACATCTAAAGCTACTACCTTGTTTATTTCTTTAAATCGGCGCAAGGACATTTCTGCTTTCAGAACTCTTTTCTCAACTTCAGGTAGTTGCCGATTTAAAAATTCCCTCGCTGATCTCGCCTCGGCACGGTTAGTGCGAACATTGCTTTGTAAGTAATAGCTCATCAGGGAATTAATCACAGATGCTGCTTCTTGCGGATTAGTGCTGCGGTAGGAGAGCTGCATCACATCCGTTCCCCGAATAGTCTTTAGTTTCAGTATTTTAAGAAACTTTTCAATCGAAAGCGCTTTACCCGATTTATCTTTTAGATTAAGGCTGGTAATGGTTTTTTGGATAATAGGATTTGAGCGGATGACCTCAGCTTCTGTATCCACTGGATTGCTCAGGTTGGTCAAACCGCTCAGTTCTCCGACTTGAGAAGATATACCAGTGAGCGATGAAACTCCACTCTGTTTATTGAACAACAGTTTGGCTTGTGATTCGTAAACTGGTTTTTGGACGAAGGTGATTAAAGCTGTTAGTCCAAATACAGAGCCAATCACAACTGCTGTCACTGGCCAACGCCTTTTCAGAATTGTCCAGTACTGTTGGACATCAATCAGGTCACGCTCTTCTTGCTTAGTAGGCATAAATAATATCCCGAAAAACCAAAAACCCATTGGCTGGCACTGTTCTCTATGCCAACACAATATATTTATCCAACCAAATTAACCGAAGATAGATTAGTCTTGCTATTGATCAGAAAATATTCTGATCAGAAAGTTTCTCTCAAATGTCTTGATTCCCAAAACGTCCCGCTTATTCTATACTAATTTCTGTTCTTTATTCACCATAAATACTATCTTTGACAAAGTCATTAGAATTTATAAGAAAAATTTATGTACAATTAGCAAATTCATAAATATTAGCTATTTGCTTAGTATTTACACTTAAACTTGACTAAAAATAATCGTTAAAAACGCACCCGTGATACAGAGTCTTTCACTCTGTGTCACAAGTATATACTTTGAACCAAAAATATCTCAAAATCATATACGAAGAAATTACAAGTTATGTAAAGTACTTGTTACAAAAAATACTAGATCTATGTTAAATTTATTTATAATTTTTCTTTGTAATTAAAGGGACTAGTTATTATCCCCTAAACACTTAAAATACTCTTAAACTGAAACTGAGCTAATCAACTTTGCCATATTTGCAGAGGAAAATTGGCAACTGACAATCAATCCTCTAACTAAGGAATATACAGGGTTAAGCATACTCAAGCACCAAAAATCTACTACCTACAGCTCGTTTACTTCGGAATTAAGAGTAGTATAAAATATTTATGTCCAATATACTATTTCACACTTACAGGGGAAGCATTCAATTAATTAGAATCCCACGCTTCATGCCTGTATTCCTTTTGGTAGGAGATGTTTTTGGTTTATTTGCCTGTTTAGTAGTGGCCTTTTGGTTACGTCTAGGTCAACCACTTGCAGGGTTTGATGGGGTTGTTGGCGGATTTATGCTGCTGGTTCTGGCAGGCCTTTATCTAGCAGATACTTACCATCCAGACACGCAAATAGCGGGTTTGCGCGCTCCGGCTCGTATCCTGCTCACTAGTTTAATAGTTGCTGCAATTACTTCTGCCCTAATTTACCTATCAGTTACTTGGGGACAGCATCCATTGCTGGGGCGAGGAATTTTGCTAGTCAGCCTGGGAATATTTACAATCTGGGCTGTAATTTTAAGATTATGGGCAGTTAAGTGGTTGCGATCGCACGCCGAGCAAAGTCTGTGGTTAATGCTGGGTGCTGGCGAGAGTGGGACAAAATTTGCCCAAATGTTCCTAGAATGTAATCCATTCGGGCGTTTGGTGGTGCTTGCCGAAGCTGGTCAAGATATCGCTGAATTAGCAAAAACAGAATCCCATCTGAGTTATGTAGGTGGTCTGAATGACTTGCCTGCTTGGAGTCAGCAGCCTTGGTCAGGGGTAGTAGTCGCAACGCCAATGGATTTTTCCGATATCCAGGTGCAGCAGTTGATGCAACTACGGCTGCAAGGTGTCCCAACTTACAGGTTACCAGATATTTGCGAAACCCTATGGTATAAACTTCCCTCAGAGGTACTTGAGGATAGCTGGTTAGCTTTTAGTGCTGGCTTTAACCTAGTACCTGGTGGTATAAGTTTGAAGGTGAAGCGGGTAATCGACCTGATACTGGCAAGCCTGTTAATGATATTTTTATTTCCCCTAATGCTCTTGGCAATGCTGGCTATTAAATTGGATAGTCCCGGCCCAGTTTTTTACAGTCAAGTACGCACAGGGTTGTACGGTAAACCATTTAGGGTTTACAAATTTCGGTCTATGTATCAAGATGCTGAGAAGCGGGGCGCACAATGGGCCAGTCAACGCGATCCGCGAATTACCAGGGTAGGGTATTGGCTGAGAGTTTTACGAATTGACGAACTACCACAAATTTTTAATGTGCTGAGGGGAGATATGAGTCTGATTGGCCCTCGTCCGGAACGACCGGAGTTTGATATCAAGCTCAAAGAAGCTATTCCGTACTACGAACTACGTTATTTAGTCAAACCGGGAATTACTGGCTGGGCACAGGTACTCTATCCCTATGGTGCTTCAGTTGAGGATGCCGCCGAAAAGCTAGCTTACGACCTCTATTACATTAAAAATTATTCCTTATGGTTAGATATTGCGATCGCCTTTAAAACTGTCAGGGTCGTTTTGTTAGGTAAAGGTAGATGAAAACGAAAGTATTGGTAACTGGCGGTGCAGGTTATATTGGTTCCCATGTCGTCCGCCAATTAGGGGAAGCTGGTTATGAGGTGGTGGTTTATGACAATTGCTCTACAGGTTCCCCGAAAGCTGTACTGCACGGTGAGTTAATTATTGGTGATTTAGCAGATACAGACCGTCTTTACCAAGTTTTTGCCAAACATCGATTCAGTGCAGTGCTGCATTTTGCTGCTAGCTTAATTGTACCAGAATCAGTTGCTAATCCCCTTGATTACTATGCCAACAACACACGCAATACCCTGAATTTGCTGCGATGCTGTAATGTACTCGACGTTAATCAATTTATTTTTTCCAGTACAGCCGCAGTGTACGGTGAACCTGAAGAAAACCCAGTTACCGAATCTACACCTACTTTACCTATTAATCCCTATGGACGCTCAAAGCTGATGAGCGAATGGCTAATTCAAGACTACGGTTTAGCGTCTCGGTTGCGTTATGTAACTCTGCGCTATTTTAATGTTGGGGGCGCAGATCCTGGTGAGCGACTGGGACAAAGTTTACGCAATGTAACACACTTAATTGCAGCTGCCTGTAATGCAGCACTTAAACGTCAATCAGAAGTAAAAATTTTTGGCACAGATTTTCCTACTCCTGATGGGACTGGAATTCGGGACTATATTCATGTTGAAGACTTGGCTGGGGCCCATGTTGATGCTTTACGTTATCTGGAAGAAGGTGGAGAAAGCCAAACTCTCAATTGTGGTTATGGACAAGGCTACAGTGTGCGCCAAGTGATTGAACGGGTTAAGGCAATTTCTGGCGTAGATTTTCCAGTGATTGAAGCGGGCCGTCGTCCTGGTGATCCAGCTTGTGTGACAGCCTGTGCAGATAAAATCCGTCAGGTATTGGGTTGGCAACCCCAGTATAACGACTTGGATGCGATCGTCTATACTACTTTAGCGTGGGAAATGCATCAAGAAAATCTTCGACTGACAACTGGAACTAGACAGAATCTAGTGTTAATCAACAAAGAAAGACCTGCAAGATCTAAAATTGCTGAAATTGCCTATCGGCTACCGCAGTAAAGTTTAATGAATAATTAAACGCCAATGAACACTGATAAATATGGATAAATGTAGATACAGGCTGATGAAAACTACTTGTACCAGCAGTTTAATCAGATGAAGGGATAAGATAAATTCCCCCAGAGATTAATGTCAGAATGACGGAAATCCAAAAAGCTATCAAAGCTGGGATTTGCCAATCTGGTGGAAGCGGTGCAATTAAAAGTGCGATCGCAATGATTTGACTGACAGTTTTGAGTTTACCCCAAATATTCGCCCCGGTAATTTGAGTTTGATTCACTCGCCAACCTGCGATCGCAAGTTCTCGCGCTAAGATGAGGAACACTCCCCAAGCGGGGACTTTGCCTAATTCAATCAACACCATCAACGGTGCAAGTACTAAAAATTTATCGACTAAAGGGTCAAGAAATTTGCCTAAATCGCTAATTTGGTTAAGTTTCCGTGCTAAATAGCCGTCTAACCAATCAGTTAATGCAGCAACTAAAAAAATTGCTAGACATATCCATTTAGCTTGTGGTGAAGGGTTGTATAAGCCATAAAGCAAAAATGGTATTCCTAATAAACGCGAAAAGGTAATCCAGTTGGGTATGGTCATTAGCAATTCAAAATTTAAAATTACCTTTAGTGTAAATTAAATCTTGAAACCCTTGAAATTTCATAGATATTACCAAATCGAGTTTCGTACCTAAAGACAGGGAAATCATGGGAGCAGTACGCAATATATTAAATTGTATCTGGATCAATATTTAACTCTCGCAACTTAGCAGCTAACCTTTCAGCTTTTTGTTGAGCAATTTCTTTTTGCTGACGTTCGGATTCTGCGATTTCTTCAGGTGTAGGAACTAACTCACCTTCTGGCGTGAAAAATCTTAATAACCCTTGATAAATACCCAAATATAATTCTAACTGTTGACTCCACAAATGTCCTTGATTGTTACGTTCTAGAGTTTGATATTTACCATCAACTAAATGAAATCCAGCGAATTCTAAAGTGTATGGATCGAACCAGAAATAATCGGGAGTGCGAAAAGTATTCTGGTAAAGATTTTTCTTCAAGTTTCTGTCAGTATTCGCTGTTGATTCCGAAAGAATTTCTAAAATTAGATTGGGATATTTACCATCTTCTTCCCACACAACCCAACTTTTACGGGTTTTACGTTCTGTATCTAGTACAACAAAAAAATCAGGTCCGCGGAATTGTTCATCTTTGCGTTTCTTGTGACTATAGTAAATTGTGAGGTTACCAGCAGCATAAAAATCATTCCTATCTCGCCACAACCATTTTAGACATTTGAGTAAGAGCATTATTTGCTCTAAATGTAGTTCTGTTTCCCAGGGAGGCTCATCACTGTATAAATCACCTGGAGGAAAGATAACATTTTCTGTGATGTCCTTGATAGCCTCTTGGCTAGTCTCTAATTCTTTAGCTAGGGACATGATTGCGGTTAGGATATTAATTGTTTATGGCTTTATTTTAACGCTCTGGATGTCCCAAAACCCACAACAATTTACTTGTTAAAGTAATAATTGTTGAATCAATGGGAAAAATTGCATATTTATCATGTAATTTTTTCTCTTGTTTATTATGTACTAACTCATTTAATTTCTGATAAATTTCTTGGAAAGGTTTTTGTGTATGGTGAGAACTTGCTTTAGAGAAAGTAGAAATATCTACATCAAATCCTGTGTTATTTAATCTTTTAAATAAATCTCGCATACTTGTAAAACCGTTATCCAGAGCATAAGATAGCCAGCACTCAAAGAATAGACGACTGTTCAATACTGGATAATCATTTTTTGGCAGGCTTTTCAGGATGTCTTTGACAATTCTTGGAAATGAATTTATAATCACAATCAAACTAATATATTTTAATCCTTCGCCCAAAAATAACATATTTTGGGCTATTTTTATCTAACTTTTCTTAACATTCAACATTTCTGGTATTCAGTAGGGTATTAAACTCTGCCTCACTCAACACAGTTTCTTGAGGTAATAGTTTATTGATTTTGAATGGGTTGTTTATTTACGCCGACTTGTACTAGTCTGAAAGAATAACCTATAACCCTTACCGCTACTAGCTTTCACTAGATAATATAGAGTTGCTATATATTACTGGAAAAGTTAGACCAATGACTGAAACAAAACCAACTCGTATAGCCCGTCGGGGAAGAATATTCCCGGAAATTCAGTGGACGGAAGAACAGCAAGCCCAATGGAAAGCTGAACGCGAGGCTTTTTACCAGCGCTGCAAACCAATTTTTGAGCGTGTTAAACCAGAATTAATTAAAACGCACTACAACTGGTATATGGCTGTTGAGCCGGATAGTCAGGATTATTTTATTGATCAAGATGAATTGGTTGTTGCACAAATAGCGCATCAAAAATATCCCAATGCCAAGCTGCATGTTTTCCGCATAAACGAAACAGGAACTTGCGGAACTATATGATTTCCGGCTTTTTTGGTGATGAGGATGCCTTATTTTTCGAGATTGAGTTAATTGCATCGGACGGTTTGGAACTACCTGTTGATGCAATGTTTGATACGGGGTTTTCTGGTTGGTTGGCAATTAACAACCAAGATTTAGATGCACTTGGTTGGATTTATTTTGATCAACAAACTATGAGAACAGCGCAAGGTGATTCAAGATTTGATATTTATCTTGGCAAAATCAGGATAGATGGAACTGATGTTGATGTTCCCGTTCATGTTGGTGGAGGATTGACAGAAGTTTTACTAGGTAGTCAGTGGTTAAAAACTCGGCGGTTGATTGTGGATATGTCCTCTGGTGTGTTGACTCTGGGGAATTGATCCAAAAAAACCTGGTTTTGCTTTCAGCGTCAAGTACTTAAATTATTACCTAAAAAATGATTTATTTCATAGATCTTAGATCTCCACATCTCTTCCTAAGCGTGGGATGATCTGTGTTCTGAGATTCTCTAAAATCATACAAATCATGACTCTACAAACAGACTTCCAATTTCGCATCGAACGGGATTCGATGGGCGAGCGCCAAATCTCAAGTAATGTTTATTACGGTATTCAAACGCTGAGGGCAATAGAAAACTTTCCAATTAGCGGGCTTAAGCCTTTAGCTACTTACGTAGATGCTGGCTTATTAATTAAAAAAGCTACAGCAATTGTCAACGGCGAACTGAGTTGCATTCCCCAAGATATCAGCCAAGCTATTGTGCAAGCATCTGAGGAGATACTTGCAGGGAAGTTGCGCGATCAGTTTGTGGTGGATGTCTATCAAGCTGGTGCAGGTACTTCTCACCACATGAATGTTAACGAAGTTTTGGCGAATCGCGCTTTAGAAATTTTGGGAGATGAAAAGGGCAACTACAAGCGTGTGAGTCCTAATGACCACGTTAATTATGGGCAGTCTACCAACGATGTGATTCCCACCGCAATTCGCATTGGTGGGTTATTGGCACTTACTCAGACATTACACCCAGCTTTAGATCATGCGATCGCATCTCTTGAAGCCAAAGCCACAGAATTTCAAGATATTGTCAAATCTGGCAGAACACATTTGCAGGATGCTGTACCTGTGCGTTTGGGCGAGAATTTCCGCGCTTGGGCGTATATCCTTGCAGAACATCAAAACCGCATTTATACTGCCTCTGGGGATTTGATGGTGTTGGGTTTGGGGGGAAGTGCAGCTGGTACGGGTATGAATACTCATCCTCATTATCGGGCGCGGGTGGTGGAAGTTCTCTCCGAATTGCTAAACTCACCTTTGCAACCGACACCGCACCTGATGGCTGCAATGCAGAGTATGGCACCATTTGTAAATGTTTCCGGTGCTGTACGCAATTTAGCTCAGGATTTAGTCAAAATATCCCACGATTTACGGCTGATGGATTCGGGGCCAAAAACTGGATTCAAGGAAATTCAATTACCACCAGTGCAACCGGGTTCCTCAATTATGCCAGGGAAGTACAATCCGGTGATGGCAGAGATGACATCGATGGTGTGTTTTCAAGTCATGGGTTACGACAATGCGATCACACTGGCAGCCCAAGCCGGACAATTAGAATTAAATGTGATGATGCCGCTAATTGCCTATGATTTGATTCACAGTATCGAAATTTTGGGCAATACCATCGCCGCCCTCACGGAACGCTGCATTAAAGGTATTACGGCTAACCAAGAACGGTGTTTAGCTTATGCTGAAGGTAGTTTGGCTTTAGTTACCGCCCTAAATCCTCACATTGGTTATCTGAATGCGGCGGCTGTCGCTAAGGAATCCTTGGAAACAGGCAAATCTTTACGGCAGATTGTTTTGGAAAAAGGACTGATGAGTGAGGCAGAATTAGCCACCGTGTTAAATCTAGAACAGATGAGCGGTATCATACCCCTCACACCAGAATCACACAACCTGGATTAAAAAGATAGTAGGAAGATATAGGAAAGAAGAATTTCTTCTTTCTCTATCTTTACTACTTGTCAAAATTATCCATGCAGACACAAAAACCATCTGTCAGCTTAATCCGTGCTAATTCTTACGAACCAGAGACTTTACGCGAGTCTTTAGAAACGCTGCTGGAACCTTTTGGGGGGATGGCAGCTTTTGTTAAGAAAGGCGATCGCGTTTTGCTCAAACCTAATTTACTCACAGGAGCGCGTCCAGGTAAAGAGTGTACCACCCGCCCCGAATTGGTTTATGCAGTTGCCCAGATGGTAATGGAAGTTGGCGGTAAGCCGTTTTTAGGGGATAGTCCAGCTTTTGGTAGTGCTAAGGGTGTCGCTGTAGCAAGTGGCTATACACCAATTTTAGAGGAACTTCAGCTACCAATTATCGATTTTCACGGTCAGCGTTACGAAACTGTGGGTGAAAATTTTAACCACCTGTTGTTATCTAAAGAAGCGATGGCGGCGGATGTGGTGATTAATTTGCCCAAAGTCAAATCCCATGCTCAACTAACATTAACTTTAGGCGTAAAAAACCTTTTTGGTTGTGTTCCTGGCAAAATGAAAGCTTGGTGGCACATGGAAGCCGGGAAAGACGCAAATCGATTTGGAGAAATGTTGGTAGAAACTGCAAAGGCTATTAACCCCAGCTTAACCATTTTAGATGGCATCATCGGTCATGATGGCAATGGCCCTAGTAATGGAGAACCTCGTGCATTGGGGATTTTGGCAGCAGCATCAAATGTCTTTGCCCTAGATCGGGCAATGGTAGAAATTCTTAATGTCCCACCACAGCAAGTACCCACAGTTGCAGCTTCCCTAAGATTAGGACTATGCCCAGAATTGACTGAGATTGATTTTCCGCACTTAGAACCTGATTTACTCAAAATAGAAGATTGGCGGCTACCAGACAAGCTAATACCCATCGATTTTGCTATGCCCCGTGTGATTAAATCTACATTTAAACACCTTTACATTCGGTTCATTAAAGAACCAATGACTGCCTATGGTAGACGTTAGTGCTAAAAGTGCAAACTTTGCTACAACAATTTCAAAATTAGCAAATTAAGCTATAACTACCCTCCGATTCCTTAACCAGACCGCCCTAGTTTAGCGGCGGTTTTCTCATTGCTAAATTTGTTATACAATTGCTGATCAAACTCTGCATTATTGCTAGATATCGTTGTTGTCACATTTGGCAAATTTATGTAGAAATATGTATCCTAATTTCTTCAAAATATACCTATATATAGATTGACAAAATAAGCAAATATTACCAAAGATAATAAATCTCTACTCAGCAATATTCTTATTGTCAGAAATCAATTAATACTGCCCAACCAGGTAGAGATGTCTGTATTTATCCGGTGCCGATTAATGGTTAAAAAAATCAACACCATTAGTTAATCCGAAAACGCGAAGCTATTTAAGTATAACCACTGTAGAAGCATTAGTAGTTGTCAGAGATAATCAGTAGTTTTGCTGGATAAGGTTCAGGTAACACAAATTAACTAAATATCCCTAAAACTACCTTAGACAAAGCTTTTTCAGGTGTTATACTAATGCAATGAAACCCAAAAATAATTAAAAATTGCATATACGCCCTACGGCAAAAATGTAATTTCTTATTCTCTAAGACAAACTATGAAGAATCCAAAAATGATACTGGAGAGCAAGTGAGATTTAATATTAGGTACCCAAAAAAAGCCAAAAATGTTTGTCTGGAACTTTGTATCAAAAGACTTTTGTATCACAGAAATATTATGACACTTGTAAAACTGGATAATATTCTGTATATATCCACAGGTTACATCTAAATATAGTTAAAATAGGATCAAGACTCTCTCGTCGAGAGTAAATCTCAAAATGAAGTGGTGAATTTCAAATTTTTTGTATGAATTCAAATAGCCAGTCTGCCAATACCGATACATATTCCCATAGGTTGGCAGACATTGTGGGAACCGCGATCGCTCTACTGACTCTGACATTACCTGTATTTGTCATTGCTCATTATTCTTCAACAAATGTACACAACAACCAGCAACCTCTGACCTATAATCTACCCACAAGCGGGGATTAAACAATCAAACCCCAAAAGTAATCACCAATAAACCCTCAGCCTGAACAGATACTCAGCAAAAAAGAGAATTTCTTCAACTCTCTGTAAGCTGGGAAGGTGTGAAGCGGTTCATTGGGACTCTCTTGGAAAACCGAATAATCTTCACGCGCTACTGATACAGCGCGGCTGTGCGGCGATTCCTGAAAGGTCGCCGCGCTTTTTGTGAAAATAATACCTTGGGAAGAAGTCCATCTTGGCCCTAAAATTCTACACGGGGAGCCTATATTGCTTGCACCCCGATGTACTGTGTTATTAGAGGAGCTTTTTTGTGGATTTATCCCGTATACCACCCCAACCAAAACCGGGTCTAATCAACGTTCTAATCGAAATTGCAGGCGGGAGTAAAAATAAATACGAATACGACAAAGACCTACAAGCTTTTGCCCTAGACCGAGTACTTTATTCGTCGGTACAATATCCTTATGACTATGGTTTTGTACCAAACACTTTAGCTGATGACGGCGATCCTTTAGATGGTATGGTCATCATCGATGAACCTACTTTTCCTGGCTGTATAATTGCTGCACGACCAATTGGCTACTTAGAAATGATTGATGGCGGCGATCGCGATGAAAAAATTCTTTGCGTTCCTGACAAAGATCCGCGCTACGCTCAAATACAATCTTTAAAAGACCTACCATCACACCGCTTGGATGAAATTGCCGAATTTTTCCGCAGTTATAAAAATCTGGAAAAAAAGGTAACTGAAATTCTCGGTTGGCAAGATGTTGACAAGGTAAAACCTTTGGTAGAAAAGTCCATTAAAGCTGCTCAAGGATAATCTGGGGACTGGGAACTGGGGACTAGGAGGATAAGGGGAATTGGGGATCAAGGAGAAATAATTCTTGACCCTTAACCCTTAACTCAGCACTCTCTTTGTACTGTTGACTATTGATTAATTACCCATTACCAATATTGTTAAATCATCAGCACTAAAGTGCTGACTACGAACTAGAAAACGCAAATATTGCCACCGCACCCCTTAATCAAATGCAGCGTACTCTCCTTTCAGCAAAAATTCACAATTGTACCCTTACAGGGGCCAATATCAACTATGTGGGTAGTATCAGTATAGATAACATTCTGTTGCAAAAATCTGGAATTTTACCCTATGAACAGGTACAAGTTGTGAATAGTGCTAATGGCGAGCGTTTTATTACCTATGCAATACCTGCTCCAGCCTATTCAGGAGTTATTGAGCTAAATGGGGCTGCCGCACGTCTAGGCATTATAGGCGATCGCCTGATTATAATGGCCTACGGGCAGTTCACCACAGAAGAGTTACATAATTACTCGCCTACGGTCGTCATTGTAGACGAAAACAACCGACTATTGGAAGTACGGCACTACGATGACCTGCTCAGTAAGGCCTAAACTGCAAGAAAAATGTCAAATACTGAACTGTCGGGTTCCCAAAGCTACTTAACTGAGAAACAACCTACCCCTCTTAGTAGTACCTCTGGGGAATTTTTTGTCCAATTCTGGGGCGTGAGAGGTTTGGTTGCTACTCCAGGCAGCAACACCACGCGCTATGGTGGAAACACTGGCTGTGTAGAAATGCGTGTAGGCGCAAAATATTTGATTTTTGATGGGGGTACTGGCTTAAGGTTACTAGGTAAAACTTGGCAGGAATTGCAACAGCCACTAGAAGCCTATTTATTTTTTACTAACTCCCAATCAAATCGCATTCAAGGGTTTCCTTTTTTTGGCCCCGCATTTATTGCTAAAAATCGCTTCCATATTTACGGATCAGCAGCCTCAAACAGCGCCTCGATTAAGCAATGTCTGTTTGACCAAATGCTGCAACCGCACTTTCCTTACCCGTTACAGGTGATGCAATCACAATTGGATTTCCATAATTTAAATCCAGGTGGCGAACTCAAGCTAGATGATATAACTATTAACACAGCATTAATCAACAAATATCAGCGTTCGCTTGGCTACCGAGTTACTTGGCAAGATTTTAGTGTTGCTTACCTCACAGATTTGTCTAAAAATCCCGATCAAGTAGAACAAGAAAATATTTTACAGCTCATTCAAGGGGTCGATTTGCTAATTGCTAACAGTACCTATGCTCCCCCTACTGCTCATAACCATGATTTCTCTGATTTGCAGTGTCAAACTGCTGTGGATTTAGCTAATCATGGTGGCGTTAACAGCTTAGTCATCACTCATTATCACCCAGATGATGATGATGATTTTCTTGATCGCGTTCAATCGGAAGTTAAGTCTGTATTCCCTAAAGCATTATTAGCCCGTGAAGGGATGGTTTTATCTGTAAGCAAGTCACAGGGATAAGGGAGACAAGGAAGAAATAATTAATGACTGTTGACTCTTGATTCTTGACTCGTGACTAACTGGCTAAGTTCTTGCAGTTTTGCAGCTACTACGCCACTAATTAATAATTCTTCGGCTTTTGCGATACCCGATCGCATATCTGGACAAATACCACTTCGCCAAAGGTAAAATCCGCCATTCCACAAGGCTGTTTGCATCAATTCTGTGGGTTTACCGACTAAAACTTCTTGCATTTCTCTCAGCAATTCTTCGGTAGTCTCTAGCGGTACGTTTTTAGTAGTAAAGCCGTAATCACGGGGTGCGAGGTGTAACCGTTCTAGAATTCCTGAGGGTGAGGATAAACCGATAATCGCCGTGCGATCGCGTGGTAAATCACAACTACCTTCTAATCCTTTAACTAAGGTATATTTTGTGACATTTTGTAAAACCAGCGTTTCCTGAAACAGCGCTTCCGTTGGCGGATGGACAAAGCCAGGAATCATGTGAACATCCCCAGCATAAGGACACCAAATTAGCTCCATTGTTGCCAAGGGTGGGCGCTTGCCTAATTGATCACGGTACTCCCAAATACTTTGATTTAATTGAAAATGCTTAGGAGCGTAAACAAAGCCAATTCCGGTTTGCTCTAGCAATTGCTGGGTATTTGCCAGTGGCAAGTTTTTCCAATCAACCCCTAACCCCTGCCAAATTTCTACCAAGGGTAGTCCGTACTTAGTCGGGAGGCGATCGCCACCGTGCATGACCACTGGTTGACCGACGGCAGCTAATAGCAAAGCGATGATCGGACTGATTGGTGCAGTGCGCGTTCTGCCATCATAAGGTATGCCCAAAACTATCACTGGTCGCTTGGCAGCGATGGGTTGCAGTTTTGGCCCTAGTTCATTGTAGGCATCTAACATTCCTGCTAACTCTTCTGAGGTAGGACGTTTGATCCGATGAGCAATCAGAAACGCCCCGATTTGGGCGGGTGTGGCTTCACCTAGCATCATCATTTTGGTAGCTGTGGCTGCTTCAGTGCGAGTTAAATTCTCTCCTGTGTGATTTCCACTTCCTACCTTTTTTAATAATTGTCTAAATTGATTGCTCATTTGTTCTTTGTCCTTTGTCCTTTGTCCTTTGTTAATCACGGAAAATGACCAATGACTAATGACCAATGACTCATTGACTGTTAACAAGCCGATCGCTGTTGGTTAAATTGCGGCGGGATATTGTCTCGCACCAGTTCCCAAAAGTGCTTGATCGGGGGAATTTGCAGCCGATCGCCAGTGGTTACCATGACTACCCGACGTGTCAAACTCGAAGTATCAGGCACAGTACCATTACTATTACAGGCTAAAGGGCGCACTGCCAAGGTAGGGTCTAGGCGTGCTTCCATGAGTGCTGAATGAGGTAGCAAAGCTATCAGTTCTCCTTGACGCACCACTCCCCGGAACGCATCTAAGGTATTGACCTCTAAAGCAGCTTGGAGTGTAGCTTCTAAACGCTCAAACCTATCTTGTATTAAACGTTGCATTCCATAACCATCTTTAAAAACCACTTGCGGGTAACGAATTAGCTCCAACCAAGGAATACATTCATATTGGGCTAAGGGATGCTTGGCAGCAGTTAATACCTCTATAGGTTCCTCATACAGTACTTCCACTACCATTTCCCGTCCAGTAGTTAAGAAGCGATTATTCATCACAATCGCTAGATCCACCAGTCCATCTTTCAAGACTTTTAGCGCGCGATCGCTACCTAAGGAAGTTACGCGCAATTGTACATCTGGATAATCGCGACAAAATTGTTGTAATACTGGTGGTAAGTACGATCCGCACGTCGAGTGAATCGCCGCGATACACAATTCTGGCTGCTTGCCGGCAATTAAATCTGTTAATTCCTCTGTCGCCGTTTGCCACTCCTGACAAATTTTCCGCACACGTGGTAGTAACCGTTCACCGCCCAGTGTCAGCTTGGCGTGACTTGTGCGATGAAACAGTTCTATTCTCAAATCAGCTTCCAAGGCTTGGATTTGGCGGCTAATTGTTGATTGAGTGACACCGCATTTCCTTGCTGCTTGTTGAAAGCTGCCGGTTTCCGCGATCGCTAAAAAGGCTTGCAACTGCTCTAGTCGCATTTTTTTGTAGCCTGAATTACATTTAAGGGTTTCATTAACTTAACGGATTTTTTGCTTCAATTTGGTACAGTTTGTTACAAGTGCTTTGTTCGGCAATATTTTAATTTAACTTTTTCTAAATCTGGTTTTAGATTTTTTCTCATTAATAGTCATTCTGATGCCACATTTGTCGCCAAATCTCCCCAAGACAAATTTTGAATTTTATTTTGCCGTATCTAAATATCAAGACAAGGGGACTGGGGACTGGGGACTGGTGATAAATTAACTAATGACCTTTGACCTTTGACCTTTGACCTTTGACCCCTAATTACCATTCCGCCAAAGCGATCGCGACTCCTTGCTGTAAATCGGGTGTGAGGGTCGTATTTTTAGCTAATTGTTGTAATTGTTGATGTGCGATTTCTGAGGCGGCGAGATTTTTGAGTGCGGCGATCACGTGTAATCTGACTGATTGCTCTGGATCTGCTAGTAGTAAAATCAATGGTTCTATTGCCTGGATACAGCCTAGCTGTCCTAAAGATAGGGCGATCGCATTTTTGATGTTGGCAATTTCTGTGGCGGGATGGTTTGATTGCAGTATTGCCAACAAAATTTCTGTGGCTAATGTAGTTAACTGTGGCTGTTGTACCCGCCCTAGAACTGTGACAATTTCCTGCCACACTGTTTCTGATGTGCTTTGATTAAATGCTTGTTGGAGATATGCCAAACTCGAAGCAGTTCCTAACCAACTCAGCGCCCGAATAATTTCTAATTGCAGCTTGATTGATGTATTGGGTAATGTCAACACCTGAAATAAGCATTGAGCTGCATCGTCACTACCCATTCGAGCTAGGGTAATTGCGGCTGTACAAGCAACGTCTTCGTTTAAGTCATAAAGTCTAGGTTGGAGTTTCGTTACCAAATCTAATGTTTTGCATAAGTCAGGGCGCAAACCTAAACCTTGAACGGCGGCGCGTCTGACAGTGGCTGAGAAATCGTCTAAAGTCTTCACCAATATAGGCGGGATACGTTCATCATGAAAACTGCTGAGGGCTTCAATGGCTGCGGTTCTGACTGCGGCTTGTGGATCTTCTACCACACTCAACAAAGGTGCAATAGTTTCTGTGCGACGGATATAAGAAAGCGATCGCACTGCTAAAAGCCGTGTATCCTCCTCCATTAAGAGTTCGGTAAGTGCAGCACTAGCAAGATGATCCATTTTCCCTAATGCACTTGCTGCCATTTCCTTGAGTTCTTGACTGTCGCTAGTTTTTAATAATTGCACCAAAGGCGCGATCGTCTCTGGATGCTGAAAATCTCCTAATATCTGCGCCGTATACCACCGGACTTCTTCATCCGCGTCTTCATCTTCTAATATCTCAACTAATCGAGGGATAGCAAATTTTCCCAAATTTATCAAAATTTTGGCGATATCCCAGCGTTGCTGAAAATCTCCCATTTCTAAAATCGAAACTGCTAAATCCAACAGATACTCTCGATTTTTCACTATTTCTGGATGTGTAGAGTCGTGTTGGAGAATCAACTGTTGTAAATATTGAATCAACAATGACCAATCAGCTGCATCATGTGCTACCTGTGCCTGCACCAAAAGCTGGTTGATATTCTTCACGATTCTTAAAAACCCCTACACTGCTCATATATATCTTCTCAGAATCTACACCATCTAGCCAAGGGTTCGTAGTCAAAGAAGAGGACAAGGGGCAGGGAGCAGGGAGTAAGGGGGAGAAGCCTATACATAAGAACGTATTGTCGTGAAAAGTTTGGTCTTGGGGTTTCCCTCAAGCCGCAACTTTTCGCTATTTCTCGTGCGTTGCATCTCGAAATAAATGTTTTTCGTTTGAGCATCAATAAATGTAGTTGCTCTGAACCCAGGAATTGCAGGGTAATTCCAGAATCTTTCTTTCCTGCCCCCTGCCTCTTCGTTGACTACGAACTAATAAATACTATGTTGGCTTGACGACAACAGAACCGCCTTCTATTTTAGCGGTGTAAGTTTTCAGAGGTTGATCGGCAGGGCCTTGCAGCACTTTACCATCAGCCCCAAATTCCGATTTATGACAAGGACAGACGAATTGTTTGGCTGTTTCTTTCCATGCGACTGTGCAACCTTTATGAGTACAGGTAGGGTTAACAGCAATCAGACTTCCAGATTGAGATTTACCAACTACTAATACAGGCCCAACAGGTGATTCGTTCACAAGTAACTGACCGGTTTTATCTAACTCTGCAGAAGTCCCAACTTTTGCCCAATTCCCAGTTGTGGGAGGGATTGTTGCAGTTGTAGATGTCGTTGTTGTTTGGGAACTACAAGCAGCGATCGCTATAGGTAAAGAACTCGCTATCCAACCTAAACCCACCCAACTAATAAAATCACGACGTTTCATATGTGCTCAAATAATTACGTAAGTTTAACTAATATATATAGAAATCGTAAATCATTGCTCAAGAGTCAAAGGCCATTAGTTATTTATCCCCATTATCAATTAACCTGAGTTCGGGATAAGAAATCCTCAAAACCATTGATTTCTCATTGTTCTGTCTGAAACTCTGTTTGAATCTATTCTCAATAAGGTATATTGTTGAGATTAGTTTCATTTGTGAACCTTATTGACAAAATAATTCCACTTTAATCACTTCTTTTATCACTTAGAGTTTTGCTCAATCCTTACAGAATAAGCTTTTTAGTTTCTGGCTTAACCCGAACTCAGGTTCAATTACCAATTACCCATTACCCTTAAAAGTTGTATCCAAAACTAAAATAAAATCCATGATCTTGGGCGTTATTACCGCGATCGCTCAAATCAACTATGGGAAGTGCATAATCCAAGCGACTAAACAAGTGGGGAATGGGTTCCCAAATCAGCCCTAAACCTAAACCAGCTAAAAAGTTTTGATTAGTCAGCTTGTTGGGATTATCCGATTTGTTCCAGACAGCGCCTAAGTCGATAAATGGTGCCAACTGCATTGTAGGCTGTCCTGAATTGTCATACTCAAGTACAATCCGGTCTTCTATTGACACGCGAAACCCATTGTCACCAGAACGAGCATTTTGTCGATAGCCCCGCAGAGATTGCCCACCGCCAATGATAAATTGTTGCGAAGGTAGCAAACTATCAGGCGTAAGTTGCAAGTCTGCTTGAGCAATCAGCAAGTTGTCTTTGCCCAATCGCTGGACACGCTGCACCTGGGTGAGCCAACTAAAAAACTGCCCATCGGGTATGGGGTCGGGGTTACTGGTAACATCGAAGAGATCCAAGCCGATATTGAATTGCGATCGCAGCGCCCAGGCTCCTTGCAAATCGCGTTTAAGATAATCTTGCCCAAACTTCAGCACTCTTGTGCGACTGTTACCTTGGGCATCCGGGCCGATACCGAAGGGAGTCGGTGTATCGTTAAATAAGAACGTTTGACCATCTTGCCAAGAAAAGCCCAAAGATAGGGCAAACTCCTCACGGGGATTGCGAATCAAAGGTTGGCGGTAACTGATTTCGTATAAGTTGCTATCGCTGCGAATGCCAAAATCAGCAAACACGGGGTCAGTAATTTTACTGTTACTTGGTGCAATCCGCAGTTGCACAGTACCGTTCATAGCATTGACGGGAAGGCGATATTTAAAATCATAGGCATTGGAACCACCCGTAGTTGAGCGATAGTAAGAAGCACTAATTTCATCCCCATTGCCCGTAAGATTGCGATCGCCAATCACCCCACCAAAACGCTCAGAGCCAACACTGGGGGGTGAATAGTTATCTATACCAACAAAGCCGTAAAAGATAGGTGACTCTTGGACTCGCACTGTCAAAATACTTTGCCCTAACTCAGTTCCCTGCTTGAGATAGGCTTCGACGTTGGTGAATAGCGGATCAGCTTTGAGTAATCGCAGTTGATCTTCTAGCTTGTCTTTGCTGAGAGGGGAGACAGTACCTAGTTGTAGCCGACTGCGAACATAACTAGGATTCAATTTTTCTGTTCCTAGCACTTCTATTTTTTCTACCCCACCTTCAATAACCTGAATTTGCACAACTCCGTCAGCAATCGTCTGCTCAGTGAGAATCGCCCTGGAGGTAATATATCCCCGATTGAGATAAAGCTCAGAGATGCTATCTACAGCCCCTTGGAGTTCTGCTAGGGTTACAGAACGACCTTCTAAGGGCTTGGTAATGGCAGCAATTTCTTCGGGATTGAGGATAGTGCTACCGATAACCTCTATTTTGCGAACCACAATATTGATAGCCGGATCTGCTGGTGTGGATGTTGCAGGAGACGGTGTTGGTATCGGCTGCTGTTCATTTGCCGGTAAAGGTTGAGGCTGTGGTGGGGATTGGGGAAAGCGATCAAGATTCGGATTCGGTTTAGGAAGCACCTGCACCGGGGCCGTTTGCGCGATCGCAGATGAACTCATAAACAGCGCAAAGGCCGCAAAGACAACCGACAACCAAAACCGACGAACTATCAGATACATCAAGCTTTCACCTTCAATAAAACTAAACTGCTGTTAAAGAGGCAACAGGGAAAGATTTAAACTTCGTTGCAATATCTTCCTTGGGGAAATCCAAAAATTAAATTACTCAATTCGTGTATCCAATACGACTATCCGATTTCTTCTCCCCCTGCTTCCCCGGCTCAAGAAAGCTCACCAAAGCGATTGATTATTTTTTTATTTGGAAGTCCCTTGTTCCCTGTTCCCTACCCCAAAGGGGTTTATTGACTGTTACCAAGGGTTGCCAATCATGGTAAAAGCAGACCAGAAATATGGATGCTGTAAGTCTTGATTACCGAGTTGAGCAAGGGTTGGCGGTAGAGTCACATCAAAATTAGAAGTTTTGAGTTTACCGTCTTGCAAGCGCACGCGACCATTAAGCATTGCTATTTGTGCTTGACGGAGTGCTTCGGCTTTGATGGGAGCTTTTTTTAATTGTTCGTAGAATTCACTCATTAATCCCAGCGTCCCTTCATCGGATACGTACCACAAACTCGCTAGTGCGGACTTCACACCAGCTTGTACAGCAAAGCCCGCAAAGCCAAACTCTGCCTCTTTATCTCCGATCGCAGTCCGACAAGAACTTAACACTACTAGCTCGACAGGGGGATCATTCCAGCCGAGTTGTCGCAGCTGATCCATTTTTAATTGGGTATCCCACATCTGAATGTAAGAATTACTCCGATCACCAGGTTCAAATTCAGCGTGAGTAGCTAGGTGGATAATGCCGAAGGGTTTTTGCTGACGTTGTTGTTGCAGATTTCGCAACGTAAAGTTTTCGTTTAAGAAGAAATTGCCTTGCCATAGCCGGGAAGTAATGGTCACCAATTCTGTAGGTACTGCTGGTAAAGGGTTTTGGTTACGGAATTCGGATGCACCCATACCCAAAACCTCAGCTTTTTTGATGTCAACATACTTTGTATCAGTCAAGCTGAGACTGGGCATTAAACCGACGCTATAGGTTTCTACCAAATACTTTTGCCCATCATAAAGGGCAGCAACGGGAAGCGATCGCAATCCCTCATCCATAATGAAGGCTAAATTATTAATTTTTCGTGCTTGCAGTTCAGTTTCTACGGGTGTAATTAGCCATTGATACAATTTTTTGGCTGGATCTATATAGTTCTGATTCCGTGAATTCTTGGTGACGTACTTGGTAAAGGTTTGGGCAGTTGCGATAATTTGCGATCTAGTGACTGGTAAAACCTTACGAATTGGTACACCTTTGGCAGTAACAATTACTAGTTCCAGGCGATCGTTTGGGGATGGTAGGATTTTTGGTTTGTTTTGCTTGAGTGTATTAGCAGGTGAAAGGCTTGTTGGGATGAAATTTACATAAATTAGTGCAGGTTGAATACCTGTGGCATCACTAATTTGTTGCAAAATATTACGGGCTGTGTTGGGAGCTTCCAGATTAGGTTTAGCTGCATCACCCAAGTACTCTTGAAACTGAGTGGTATACTCTTGCTCAATGTTCGCTACAGCAGTGTCAAGTACAACTTCTGTAGTGGGGTTGGTGGTTACAGGTATTTGTGTAGTGGGCGGTTTTTTGAAAGTCTCTGGATTGGGAGTATTAATTGGAATTGTTGGTGTGGTTGGTACTTCGGGAGTATTGGGGTTAGTGGAATCTGGGTTATTGGTCAAACTAAAATTGGCAGGTGTGAGAGAACCACTGTTGGCTGTCACTGCATAGCTACCTGCAACTGTGTTGGCTGTGACTGGGATACTAACATTACCTTGGCTATCAGTTGTCAGGCTGGTGTTACCTGTGAAACTGGCAGTTGTACCAGATGTTGGTGCATTGAAGGTAACAGTGGCGTTGGCGATCGCATTTCCGTATTGGTCTTGGACTTTTGCTTGTAATGGATTATTAAATGCAGTGTTAACAACAGTAGTTTGTGGTGTGCCGCCTGTCGCGATAATGGCTGCGGCAACATCGGGATTATTAATCAAACTAAAATTGGCAGGGGTGAGTGCGCCACTATTGGCTGTGATGTTGTAGCTACCTGCAACTGTGTTGGCTGTGACTGGGATGTTCACATTTCCACTAGTATCAGTGGTCAGATTTGTACTTCCAGTAAAGTTAGCCGTTGCACCTCCGGTTGGTGCGTTGAAGGTAACAGTGGCGTTGGCGATCGCATTTCCGTATTGGTCTTGGACTTTTGCTTGTAATGGATTATTAAATGCAGTGTTGACAATCGTACTTTGCGGTGTGCCGGCAATAGCAATAATTGCCGCCGCAACATCAGGGTTATTCGTCAAACTAAAATTGGCAGGTGTGAGTGCGCCACTGTTGGCGGTGATGTTGTAATTACCTGCAACTGTATTGGCTGTGACTGGGATGCTAACATTACCTTGGCTATCAGTTGTCAGATTTGTACTGCCAGTAAAGTTAGCTGTTGTGCCTCCTGTGGGTGCATTGAATGTAACTGTGGCATTAGCGATCGCATTTCCGTATTGGTCTTGGACTTTGGCTTGTAATGGGTTAGTAAATGCAGTGTTGACAATCGTACTTTGCGGTGTGCCTGCAATAGCAATAATTGCCGCCGCAACATCAGGGTTATTCGTCAAACTAAAATTGGCAGGTGTGAGTGCGCCACTGTTGGCGGTGATGTTGTAATTACCTGCAACTGTATTGGCTGTGACTGGGATGCTAACATTACCTTGGCTATCAGTTGTCAGATTTGTACTGCCAGTAAAGTTAGCTGTTGTGCCTCCTGTGGGTGCATTGAATGTAACTGTGGCATTAGCGATCGCATTTCCGTATTGGTCTTGGACTTTGGCTTGTAATGGGTTAGTAAATGCAGTGTTGACAATCGTACTTTGCGGTGTCCCACCTGTAGCGATAATGGCTGCGGCAACATCGGGATTATTAATCAAACTAAAATTGGCAGGGGTGAGTGTGCCACTACTGGCTGTGATGTTGTAATTACCTGCAACTGTATTGGCTATGACTGGGATGCTAACATTACCTTGGCTATCAGTTGTCAGGCTGGTATTACCTGTGAAACTGGCAGTTGTACTTCCTGTGGGTGCATTGAAGGTCACAGTGGCGTTGGCGATCGCATTTCCGTATTGGTCTTGAACTTTTGCTTGCAGTGGGTTAGTAAATGCAGTGTTGACAATGGTACTTTGCGGTGTGCCACCAGTGGCAATAATCGCTGCCGCAACATCGGGGTTATTAATCAAACTGAAGTTGGCAGGGGTGAGTGTGCCACTATTGGCTGTCACTGCATAGCTACCTGCAATTGTGTTGGCTGTGAGTGGGATGCTCACATTTCCACTGCTATCAGTTGTCAGGCTGGTATTACCTGTGAAATTGGCAGTTGCACTTCCTGTGGGTGCATTGAAGGTAACAGTAGCGTTAGCGATCGCATTCCCGTATTGGTCTTGTACTTTTGCTTGTAGTGGATTAGTAAATGCAGTGTTGACAATGGTACTTTGCGGCGTGCCACCTGTAGCGATGATGGCAGCCGCAACATCGGGGTTATTCGTCAAACTGAAGTTAGCTGGTGTGAGTGTGCCACTACTGGCTGTCACTGCGTAGCTACCTGCAACTGTGTTAGCTGTGACTGGAATAGCAACGTTTCCACTAGTATCAGTGGTCAGAGTGGTGCTGCCTGTAAAGTTAGCCGTTGCACCCCCGGTTGGTGCGTTGAAGGTAACAGTGGCGTTGGCGATCGCATTTCCGTATTGGTCTTGAACTTTTGCTTGTAGTGGGTTAGTAAATGCAGTGTTGACAACAGTAGTTTGTGGTGTCCCACCTGTCGCGATAATTGCAGCCGCAACATCGGGATTATTAATCAAACTGAAATTGGCAGGTGTGAGTGTGCCACTATTGGCTGTAACTGCGTAGCTACCTGCAACTGTGTTGGCTGTGACTGGGATGCTCACATTTCCACTAGTATCAGTCGTGAGGACAGTATTTCCAGTAAAGTTGCCAGTTGCACCAACTGTGGGTGCTGTGAAGTTGACTGTGATCCCAGAAATCGGTTGATTAAAGCCATTTTCTGTCACAGTTGCCTGTAAAGGAGTAGAAAAAATATTGTTAACGATCGCACTCTGCCCTGATCCAGCAGTAGGTGTGAGAGTATAACCTACCAACTCAAATGCACCTATATCTGGTGCTGTATCTTGAGGTCGGCTAATACCACGTTGATCTGTGATAATAATGTCATCAAAAATTCCCGCGTTAATTGCCGGACTACCTGGTAGCAGGGCAAAGGTTTGCGTAGAACCTCCGTAGTTACCAAGAACTGAGAGTTGGGCATCAATCGGTGCAGTAGCCGTACCTACCTGATTACCATTGATCCCGTTGCTGATACCAGTAGCAGTGCCATCACCTATGAGGTTGTAGCTACTACTTGCATCTAAAAGCCCAGAAACATCGGTATTTTGGGAACTAGTGTTACCCGCAACAATAGTATTCTTCAGTGCCGTTAGCGCACCAGATTCGTTGTAGATACCGCCGCCGTCGGTTGCCAAATTACCACTGAAGGTACTGCTGTTAATATTTGCCTGCGAAATAGATGTGTTGTAGAGACCGCCGCCGCTGTTAGTTGCCGAATTACTACTGAAGGTGCTGTTGTTGACATTTACTGTATTTCCTTCGCCGCCATTGTAAATGCCACCACCACCGTTGCTTGCCGAATTGCCACTGAAGGTGCTGTTGTTGACATTCAGTGTGCCAGAGCCACTGTATATACCGCCACCGCTGCCACCACTTTCTATGCTAAATTCTGTCGAATTGCCAGTGAAGGTAATATTATTGACATTCAGCGTGCCAGAACCGAAATAAGCAATACCACCACCATCATTGCCAACCCCTCTACCATTGATAATTGCTAAGTTATTGATAGTGATTATCCCTTCACTAAAAATACTAAATAATTGGTTGCTATTAATACCATCAATTATGGTGTTACTTGCCCCAGCACCATTTAATGTCAACGTTTTTTCAATAATGTTGACTGTGTTACCTGTGTAAGTGCCTGCGCCTAAGTTAATGATGCTATTTCCTGCCACTCCACCAATTGCATCGATCGCATTCTGAATTGAACTAGTAGGTGCATTCGCCTCTGGGTTTACCTGATTGAGATTAAACGTCAAGTTGCCCGTACTAGATAAATTGATGGTTGACTCATTTAGAGTGAAAAATCGTCTACCCGTCAGCGTTAGAGATGCATTCCCTGCGCCTGTCTGGTTAATCCCATCTGTTAGGGTAATATCACCATTACCCCCTGTCCCACTGGAAGTTGTCAGGGTAACATCTGTACCACCATCTAAGACACTTACAATAGTTAAAGGGTCAATATCACTATTATTGGCTGGGTCAAACAGTCCCCCTACTATTGTCCCACTGCCACCATTGACAATATTAATATCAGTTGGGTCGAGTAACCAAGTCCCCGGTTGCCCTTTGACGGCACTAGCATCGACTTTACTACCAGTCACATTCAGGGACAGTTTCCCTGATGTTTCGACTAAGCCACCATTACCAGCGATCGCACCACCTCTGGCTGTAATATTGCCAAAAAAGCGGGTACTATCATCTGCCCAGACAATTACCTTGCCACCGTTACCACTTTGCAATGCATCAGCTGCGATCGTAGAATCACTACTAACAAATGTATGGGTTGCAGTGGGGACAGTGCCTTTACCTTGGTAATCTCCGCCCACTAAGACAGTACCGCCATTATTTCCAGAGGCGTTGATATTAGCATTCAACAGTGCCACGCGATCGCCTAAAATATTAATCTGCGGTGTAGCATTAGAAACTTTATTTATCGGCTCTTGGGAGTTACTAACAGAAACTTGTCCACTGACAACGCTTGTGCCAACATCAGTGGGAATTGCTGTCTTCGTACTAGTTAGCTTGACTACACCATTTTCTACAGTAACTCCAGTGACTTTTTTGATGTTGCCACCAGTCAGCAATGCTGGCAATGATAGCGGCGAAAATGGTTGTGGATTAATCTGGGCTTTTGCCTCTACAGGTAAATCCAAACTCAATAAACTATTTGTTGGAGTTACCCGCACAACTTTCTCGGCGGGTACGGCCATAATTGTGATGTTACCGTTAGGTGCAGCAAGCGTCCCCGTATTTAGCACCATTCCGCCGAGTAACATTAAGCTTTGCCCCTCACCCACAGCCAAATTTCCAGCGTTGAAGATATTTCCACCAAGGCTGGTGGTAAAAGCAAATTCTGTAGGATGGCCAATTAAATTAGCGTAATTATTTGAACCGATCGCATTAAACCATTGGTTGTTACCAAACCCAACACCATTTGCTGTCGTCGCTGTAAACGCAGCAGGTACATTCAAACTCGCACTAGAACCAAATATAATCCCCGCAGGGTTAATTAAATATAAGTTGGAATTGCCACCAGTAACCTGAATCAATCCGTTAATCAATGAAGCGTTGTTACCTGTGACGCGTCCTAAAATATTTTGAATCGATGGCTGAGAGAGAAAGTTAGCCGTTTGATTGGCATCAAGTCCAAATTTAGAGAAACTATGAAATAGATTAGTGCGATCGCTACTCAAACTACCACCGCTAATATCAATCTTGTTGCCTTCGGTAGTAATCACAGATCCAGTACCATCATTAGCCGGAGTGATTGATTGGGCTTTGACAATCGGCGATAACAGCCCAAAAATCATCGCTAAAGTTGCCAGTGGACTCATGCAACTAGCAAATATAGACTTGTACCAGCCTCCCTTTTTCTGCAAACTGGGGGTATTTATCTGACTTTTTTTTTGCAGGTAGCTTGGAAATATAAGTTTGTGGGATTTTCTGTGTTCTGCTGTTTTTCCTACTACCCGAACACGGCGATCGAGTTTTTCGTATTCGCGGGCAATTTCTAGTGAACCATCTGTAGAACCAGCATCCCAAATAACTAGTTCAAAATCATCCCTACTCTCCGCCAAAATACTTTCAATAGCAGCACTGAGGTTAGATTCTTGGTTATAAACCTTGATTACAAACGAAATTGCTGGCATCCTCATCATTAAATTTACCTGAAATAGCAAGTAGTAGAAAAAGTGTATGTAAAAAAAATCAGCCTATGAGCACGCCAAATTTAGCCAACTATAGTGGAATCTATTGACAAATAAATATTCTTAAATTTTTAGATTTTCAGTATATGCTGCTTTTTCTGTTACAGCCAGTAGAAATAATATGTAAAATCACTTAATAAAAAGTATTGTGATCATCTAGGTTTTCAATTAAAAAGATATCCAAATCGTAGGGTGCGTTAGGTTTGAGCCGTAACGCACCGCTAATAACATTACAAGGCGATGCGCTGCGCCCAAAGGGGATCGCATTGTGAGTCGATGCAATGGCATTATCACCCGATGCAATCGCATTGTGAGTCGATGCAATGGCATTATCACCCGATGCAATCGCATTGTGAGTCGATGCGATCGCATTGTCAGTCGATACAATGCCATTGTCACCCGATGCGATCGCATTGTCAGTCGATACAATGCCATTGTCACTTGATGCGATCGCATTGTCAGTCGATACAATGCCATTGTCACTTGATGCAATCGCATTGTGAGTCGATGCGATTGCTTATGTTTTTCAACTTTGCACTACTGTTAATAAACATTTCAACATTAAATAAGCAGAAGTAGCTCCCGGATCTTGATGTCCAATACTCCGCTCTCCCAAATAGCTAGCCCGTCCCTTCTTTGCTAACATCGGTGTTGTCGCTTGCAAACCTTGTTCTGCTGCTGCTACTGCTTGTTGCAAAGCTGTTACAGCGTCTCCACCCTCACCTACAGCTTGTGCAAAAGCCGCGACTGCGGGAGACAGTACATCCACCATTGTCTTGTCTCCCAGTTGAGCTTTACCACGCTGAAGCACACCGTTTAAACCAGCTTGAAGTAATACCAGCAAATCTTGCTCAGTCAATTCTTGCTTAAGAGCTACATCCGTACTAGCACGTAAAAACCAAGTTCCATAAAGAGGGCCACTTGCACCCCCAACACTAGAAATTAAAGTCATGCTTACTGTTTTTAAAATACTGCCAATATCCTGGTCTGCGACAGTTGGTAATTGAGTAACTACCTTTTTGAAACCGCGATCCATATTAATACCGTGGTCAGCATCACCAATCGCTGCATCTAATTCCGTTAGATATGCTTTATTTTGCTCTATTTCGTTGGCAAATGCGTGCAACCATTGCAAAATATGCTCTTTGCTTACCATCTGTAACCTTTGAAACCTAGATTTGCTAATATTTGGCCAAGCTAGCGTAAAATTCTATCCGAATTTTTACGGCTATGTGTGTTTGGCAGATGTAACAGTAAGAAGTATTAAGCTCGTCCTACCTATGGAAGGAGTGGGATTTCCCGCCGACTTTCTGTAAATTAGCCAAGGGAATATACGTTTATGATTCGTCCTCGGTCATTAGTCTTAAAACTACTTCCTTTATTATTTTTAATTGCTTTCTTCACTACTACTTGCGTTGACTATAGCAAAAATAGTGAAAATCAGATTGCTGCCTTTGGTGCTGCGATCGCCAAACCGAAAGAAAATATTATCTATCCAGAAAATGCAGGTGTCATCAATGTTACGTCCCCAGAGTATGGGGCCATACCCGATGATAGCCGGGATGATACCGAGGCTATCCAAAAAGCACTGAGCAAGTTTCCCAGTGGAGGACGAATTATCTATTTGCCCAATGGTGTGTATAACATCTCTGATTCCTTACATTGGCCTACAGGCACTCGTTTTCGCTCTGACTACAAGCGAACTGTGCTGCAAGGACAAAGTAAAGAAGGGGTGGTTATTCAACTCCAAGATGCTGCTGCTAAATTCCAAAACCCCAAGCAGCCTCGACCAGTTATTTCTACAGGTTTTGACCCAGACTTAAATCCCAAGTCTGAAGATTTCAAAGCCAGTCTGGTAGCTCAACGCTTTGGGAATTCGGTGAGAAACCTCACTATTAATATAGGAAAGAAGAATCCAGGCGCAGAAGGGCTAAATTTTGTTGCCAATAATCAAGGAGCAGTACGCGGCATTAAAATCATCTCTACTGAAGGACAGGGAACAACTGGTCTAGCACTAACTCATGGTGAAGTCGGCCCCCTGCTAGTTGAAGATGTTGAAATTGCCGGATTCGATAACGGTATACTCACAAATAATGGTATCAACGGTATTTCGTTACAGAACATTACAGTCCGCAATCAAAATCGAGCTGGTATCTACAATGGCGGACAAGCAATGAGCCTGGAGGGTTTCAGTAGTTTTAATTCAGTCCCAGCAATTATTAACGGTATAAATCCTAATCAAGGCGTTGATCCAGGAAGTACTTTAACCTTAGTGAATGCCAAGCTTATCGGTCGTGGTAAAGCCAAAACTATCTCTGCAATTACTTCTGCTGGGTTTATATATGCTAGAAACATAGTATCTTCCGGTTACAAAAATATTCTTTCAAGTAATGCAAGAAAGGCTACCAAGACCATTAACAAGACTGTAATCGATGAATTTACTTCTCACCCCATCCTTTCTGAGTTTCCTTCGCCATCAAAATCTTTGCAACTGCGGATTAAACAGTTTCCTAAACTAGCATGGGATAACCCAAAAACCTGGGTAAGTGTAGAGAAGTTTGGCGCGAGACCCAATGATCAAAAAGATGACACAAATGCTTTTCAAGCAGCAATCGATTCTGGTGCAACTACAGTATTAGTACCACAAACTGGAACTTTTACAATCAATGGTTCTCTCCGACTCAGAGGTAAAGTGCAAAGATTTACAGGAACTGAGGGATGGATTGAAGGTAATGGCGAGATAGTTGCAGAAAACGGCACTCAACCCATCTTAATTATTGAAAACTTTTTTGTAGGATATGGCTCGAAGTTGAACTGGAAGACAGTTGCTAATCGTACTATTGTTTACCGTAGTATTACTCACCTGAATCTGGAAAGCGAAGGATCTGGAGATCTTTTCATTGATGATGCTGTCATGGGTAAACTGAGATTCCGCAATTCTGCTCAACACATTTGGGCACGCCAGCTAAATTCTGAAGGAAGTGCGGAAACTAATATAGTCAATAGTGGCGCTAAACTTTGGATTCTGGGATTGAAGACAGAAGGGGGTAAAACAAAAATTGCAACGATCAAAGGCGGTGCAACCGAACTTCTAGGTGGGTTAATTTATGCCACTGGGCAACAAGATCCAAAAGATCCACTTTTTCGCATTGTTAATGCTTCTGGCACTTTCGTTGGCATTGCTGAGGCATTTTTTGATAAAGATACTTATCAAATCTGGGTTGAAGAAACACGGGGTAATACTACCAAAACACTCACTAGATCAAAGATTCCAGGCAGATCAACCGCTAACGGAGTAGTAATGTTATTCTATAAAGGTTTTGATAAGCCAGCGAAGTAATTATCGGGGCAGGAATGAGGGAGATGAGGGAGATGAGGGGGATGAGGAGACAAGGGGAAATAACCAATGACAAATGACAAATGCCAAATGCCAAATACTAAATTCCCCAACGTAAGCTTGGGGTTTTGACTGGTGCATCCCAGAGCCGAATCATTTCATCATCTAGCTTCAATAAGGTAATCGAGCATCCTTGCATTTCCAGAGATGTAATATAAGGCCCAATCAGATTGCGTACAATTTGCAATCCTTGCTGTTCGCAGATTTGGGCTAGTTTGCGATAAACAAGATAAAGTTCCGAAAGGGGAGTGCCACCCATACTATTAACAAAAGCTAGTACGCGATCGCCTGTTTGCAATGGCGGATCTATCAATTCTACATCTACCCATTCCCCTTGGTCTTCATCCCATTCCCGCACTGTCCGGCTATAACCTGCATCCTCAATTATCGATCGCGCCAAACTCTCAGTAATCTCATCTACCGATTGTAAAGCGATACGTTGCCTACCAGGTTCACCGTGAATCCCAATGCCAATTTCTAATTCGCGATCGCCTAATGCAAATGTCGGTGTACCTTTAGCGGGTACTGTGCAGGAAGTCAAAGCAATTCCCAGACTCCGCCCATGCAAATTGACCCGACGGCACAAATCTGCTATTTGTTGCAAATCATACCCATGCTCAGCTGCTGCACCACAAATTTTTTCTGCCAGTATTGTTGTACCCACACCCCGCCTGCCTTGAGTATAAAGGCTGTCTTTTACTGCCACATCATCATCAATCAACAGATTCAGCACTCGGATACCCTCACTCTGGGCTAATTCCGTCGCCATCTCAAAGTTCATCACATCGCCACTGTAGTTTTTGACGATATAAAGGATACCAGCCCCACCATTTACTTTCTGGGCTGCTGCTAACATTTGGTCAGGAGTCGGTGAGGTGAAAACTTCTCCCGGACAAGCTGCATCCAACATTCCCCTACCCACAAAACCAGCGTGCATTGGCTCATGTCCACTGCCACCACCAGAAATAATTGCTACTTTACCCTGTACAGGTGCATCGGCTCGGTAAACAAAGGCTGGGTCATAATTCACCTGAATTAAATCAGAATGAGCCGCCGCCATACCTGCTAAACTTTCCCTTACAAAGTCTTCTGGCTTGTTAATCAGCTTTTTCATGATCCATGCCTGCTGGAGAACTTGCTATATCCCAGCATTTATTTTACAGTTCCGTCAGGCGATCGCTAGGGAAGGGTTATCTATTGGTATGGAATTATTTCCTTTTAGCGGGAGTTACTGGGGTTGTGGGACTTCTAGAGAGTTGCTCACCGCACCATTGCACTCTCAATTTTTATGTTTCTCAACTTTGACTCTAAAAATTTTTTAAAGGCGATTTTTCGCAAGTTATAGCCTTCACAGTACTTAACCGTATTTTTTATGGAATGATTGTATATTTTTAAATTTATGGCTGTGCCATAAAATCACATCTTTCATTGAAAATAAATCAAGTTTAGTTAAGTAAACGCTAAAAACTATCAGTGTGTTTACTTGACAAAGCAACCATTATACTACCAAGTAAAAATTATGGGACAAAACACTTCACGTCGCTCAATTTTACAAGGTTTGATTACCAGTGCAATTATTATCGGGTTTGATTTAACTACTCGTTCCTGGGTAACATCTGCCAGTGCCACATCTGTTTTTGAAAGTTTACCTTCCTTAGATGGAGTGCTTTACACTGATAATGCAACACTTGCTGATGCCAGTATTGACTTTGGTAATATCGTGCATCGTCAACCGATAGCAGTACTAAAACCAGGCTCAATTGAGGATATTGTTCAAGTTATTCAATTTGCTCGGACTCACAAGCTTAAGGTTGCCCCACGCGGTCAGGGTCACTCTACCTATGGTCAGTCACAAGTAGAAGCAGGCATTGTCATTGATTTAAGTACACTCAACAAGATTCATTTCATTGGTACAGACCGAGCGATTGTTGATGCTGGAGTGTTATGGAGTCAGTTATTGCAACAAACGCTTGTCCAGGGATTAACACCGCCTGTTCTTACCGATTACATCGAACTTTCTGTTGGCGGTACTTTGTCAGTAGGGGGTATTGGTGGTGCAACTCATCGCTATGGTGTGCAAGTTGACAATGTTTTAGAACTGAAGGTAGTTACTGGTATTGGTCATCTCGAAACTTGTTCGCTGTTATACAATCGCAATCTATGGGAAGCAGTACTAGCAGGGCTAGGTCAATGTGGAATTATCGTACAGGCGACTATTAAGCTAATTCCCGCCACTACGAATGCCCGTGTGTTTCAGTTGTATTATGACGATTTAGCTACTTTTACTCGTGACCAACGCGAAATTATAAATGATGAGCGCTTCAACTATGTAGAAGGTCAGTTAGTTTCTAATAATACTGGTGGATGGCGTTATCTGCTAGAAGCGGCTAGCTTTTACAGTCCTCCAAGCATACCTAATAACAGTTTGTTACTTGCAGGCTTAAACTACACTCGTGGTACAGAACAAATAGAGGATAAAACTTACTTTGATTTTCTCAACCGTTTAGCTCCTACAGTTGCCTTTCTCAAATCTATTGGTGTTTGGTCTTATCCTCATCCTTGGTTAAACCTGTTTGTGCCAGGTAATGCAGTTAACAGTTTTGTTGGTGAAGTTGCTGCCAACTTAACGCTAGCTGACACTGGTCAAGGCCCAATTCTGCTGTATCCAGTTAAAACTAAACGCTTCGGGCTACCCAATTTCCGGGTTCCAAAGCAGAAAGTTGTGTTTCTGTTTGCCATATTGCGAACAGCAGTACCACCAGATGATTCTGTAATTACAAAAATGCTCAATGATAATCGTAGACTCTTTGAGCAAAATCGTGATTTGGGTGGTTACCAATATCCTGTAAACGCCCTGTCCTTCTCCAAAAAAGATTGGCAGCAGCATTTTCATCCAGTTTGGGGAAATCTAGTAAGTGCAAAGCGACGTTACGATCCAGATAATTTACTAACGCCAAGTCAGTCCATTTTTTCAAACTTTTAGCCTAAACTTTTCCTCTCTAGAGAAGCAGCCCAGTAGAAGTAGTTGACAAAAAGTACAGTTTTTAAAGATGGCAAAAAACTCAAATTTTCAAGTAGACAAAGTTTAGTAATTAAAGATTATTAACTATCCTCTGTTGATATTCCTGCTCTGTAATCATGTCTTGAGTACTTTCTAAGCGATCAACAAATACAATACCGTCGAGGTGATCGTATTCGTGTTGAAAAATCCGCGCTACAAAATCAGTTAATTCTTGTTGTTGTAATTCATCATTGCGGTCGGTATATTCAACTTGAATTGTCTGATATCTGGGAACTAAACCCCTAACTCCGGGAACGCTTAAACAACCTTCCCAACCTTTAACGACTTCGGTAGAATGACCAATAATTCTCGGATTGATCATCGCTGTCGGTGCCATTTCTGGGGCGTTGGGATATCTGGGATTAGGACGGGAGGCCACAATGAATAAACGATAAGATTCTGCTATTTGCGGTGCAGCAATTCCTACACCGTTAGCTTGGGCAACTGTTGCCATTAAATCTTCAATGAGGTTTTGCACAACCTCATCTTGAATATTATGAATTAAGGTAGCTTGTTGGCGCAGTATGGGATTACCTAATTGAATAATGGGAACTAATGCAGCCATCAGATACTCCTTTAAAAATAGTTAATTTTCAGCAAGTGTGATACATCTTGTTATTTAAATCGAGAAAAATCTACATAAATTGTTAGTTTTTATTTGGAGTTTCTTTCTCATAAAATTGATTTTAGCTAAATATTTATTTGTTATCTTTACTCTTCATTGAGCAGTATAGCAATCAGATTTTATTTTTAAAACACACGTATGAAGGTGGGAATTTGCAGCATCTCCCACCCTACAATACTTAGTGAGTAAAGGCTTACGGAGCATCAGGTGTGGGCTTGCACCTTTAATTACTAATTACGTAGCTTCTTCTTGCCGTCCGCGTAGCATCTCGTAGATCAGGCGAGTATTACGAATTAGTAATTCAATTTTAAATTGTGAGGTTAAATCAATTTTCACGGCGCACTGGCAAAGGGGCAGGTTTAACTGCTACTTGAGTAACTTGCCCATTGCGTTCTACTTCCATTTGTAAAGGATTACCGATTTTGCTATTTTCTACAAGCCTTTGCACATCTTCTATTTTGTTTACAGGCTGGTTATTAATACTATGAATCACATCACCGTTTTTCAGACCAGCATTAGCTGCGGGAGAGCGAGGGACTATATTAATCAATAAAACGCCTTTATCTGCTGTAAGATTAATGCGATCGCCTAATTCTTTGTTAATTCTTTCTCGGATTTCTGGTGTAAGCGTTACCATTTGTATACCTAAATAAGGATGATCAACCTTGCCGTTGGCAATTAACTCTTGAGCAATTCTTTGTGCAGTATTGACAGGAATGGCAAACCCCAAACCTTGAGCGCCACTGATAATTGCTGTGTTCATCCCAATCACTTGGCCACGTACATTCAACAATGGCCCGCCAGAGTTACCAGGGTTAATTGCTGCGTCAGTTTGAATATAATCAACACGCTTATCACTAGCACCAATGTCGCTGCTAGAGCGACCTGTAGCACTGATAATTCCAGATGTGACAGTATTGTTCAACCCCAAAGGATTACCAATGGCAATTACAGCCTCTCCTGGTTGTAAGGCATCGGAGTTACCTAAAGCTAGGGTTGGCAGGTTATTCGCCGGAATTTTAATCACAGCCACATCGGTTACTGGATCTTCTCCCAGCACTTTACCGTTAAAACTCCGACCATCTTTAAGTATGACGGTTACACTGTCAGCACCGTCTACTACGTGGGAATTGGTCAAAATTTGACCAGAGGAGTTAATTATAAACCCGGAGCCACTACCTCGTTCTACCCGTTGTTGAGGCTGCGATGGCACTCTATCGCCAAAGAACCGCCGGAAAAAAGGATCGTTAAATTCTTCTGGTGTCTGAGAAGTTATGGTTCGAGAAGAATCAATGCGAACCACAGCCGGTCCAACTTTTTGTACTACTCCCACTACAAAGTTAGGATCGCCAGAGGATGAAAAAATTGGCGGTGGCACAATTGCCGAATTAGGGTTAGTTGTATTTTGGGGTGCTACTTGTGACTGAGCATCACTTTCTTGTGTATTAAAGGTCTTGCCAGGTAGAAGAGAGCAGCTTCCCAGGCATACCACTAAACTTACTTTCAATAGCATCGACATCATACTAGTTCTTTCCTGTCTTTTGGGTAAACCTTTGGTATCAATATCTTGGGCTGCACAGCTACTGTTGTTTATCTTCATGTGTCTTTGCTTCTCCGTGTTAGTCAGTGGGTGGTAGGATGTTGCCTACCGGGTATGCCCCAAAATGATTACAACTTAAAAGCTTGTTCCAGGTCTAGAGCATGTGAATGCTAAATTGGTGCTTGCTTATATCTTCTATTGTGACGATTAGCAGCAAAGGTGGTAGATAATGGAAATTCCTATAGACAATTTGTGGAGTCAGGTACTAGAGCGCTTACAGCTAGAACTATCCCGTCCCACCTTTGAAACTTGGATTAAAACTGCTAGTGCGGAGCGATTAGAAAATAATTGTTTGGTAGTCTGCACTCCTAATCCTTTTGCGCGTAATTGGTTACAGAAGTATTACATAAATACGATCGCTCATGTCGTGCAAGATATTCTCGGACATCCTGTAGAAATTTACATTACCGTTGCTCAGGGTAATGAAATGTCTCCAATGCATGAGAGCGAAGCGCCTTGGGAATTATCAACCCCAACTACTATTCCGGAAAGTCTTCCTAAAACCAGGCAAAAAAACCATGAATTAAATGCGAAGTATGTATTTTCACGCTTTGTAGTTGGTGCTAACAATCGGATGGCTCATGCTGCATCATTAGCGGTTGCTGAATCTCCTGGTAGGGAGTTTAATCCCTTGTTTTTATGCGGTGGTGTGGGTTTAGGTAAAACGCACCTCATGCAGGCTATTGGTCATTATCGCTGGGAAATTCGTTCTGATTCTAAAATATTTTATGTTTCAACTGAGCAGTTTACTAATGATTTAATTACAGCAATCCGTAAGGATAGTATGCAAAGTTTTCGAGAGCATTATCGGGCTGCTGATATCTTGTTAGTAGATGATATTCAGTTTCTTGAAGGGAAAGAGTATACCCAAGAAGAGTTTTTTCATACTTTTAATACTTTACATGAAGCTGGCAAGCAAGTTGTCATCGCCTCAGACCGCCCTCCAAACCAAATTCCTCGCCTTCAGGAAAGACTTTGTTCCCGGTTTTCTATGGGGTTAATTGCTGACATACAACCGCCAAATTTAGAAACGAGGATGGCAATTCTCCAGAAAAAGGCGGAATACGAAAATATTCGCCTTTCTACAGATGTAATTGAGTATATTGCCTCTAATTACACTTCTAATATTCGGGAATTGGAAGGAGCTTTAATTCGGGCAGTTGCTTATATCTCTATTTGGGGTTTGCCTATGACAGTAGAAAGTATTGCCCCAGTCCTAGAAAGCCCCAGGGAGAAAGTAGCCGCTACCCCAGAGGTAATTTTAAAGGTTGTTGCTGAAAATTTTGATGTTCCAATTGAAGACCTGAAAAGCAACTCACGGCGCAGAGAAATTAGCTGGGCACGTCAAATAGGTATGTATCTAATGCGGCAACATACCCCTCTGAGTTTGCCGAGAATTGGAGAAGAATTTGGTGGTAAAGATCATACAACGGTCATCTATAGTTGTGACAAAATTGCCCAACTTCTCCAAAGCGATCGCACTTTAGCAAATACCCTCCGTCAACTGAGCGATCGCATCAATATGAATAGTCGTTCCTAAAAGTCCACGCTCAACTTTACTTACCGTTTTCTACAGGCATGGCTATTGCTTGTCCCTTTTACAGTCGAGTATTAAGCTAAGTATAAAAATCTATTAAAATTTAATTAGTGATAATTCCTGCATCTGTGCAAAAACCACAAAATCTTCTTTCCCCCTTGCCCCTGCCCCCCTACTCTCTTACATAGTTGTAGCTGCACCCAACTGGAGAGCATAAAGGTTTGCGTAAACACCTCGTTGGGCAATCAGTTCTGCATGAGTTCCCCGTTCGACAATTTGCCCTTGCTGAATCACTAACACCTGGGAAGCCTGAGTAACAGTACTGAGGCGGTGAGCAATTACGAAACTGGTACGACCTTGTAGCAAACGAGCGATCGCAGTTTGTACTAGTGCTTCGGTGCGGGTATCTATACTGCTGGTAGCTTCATCGAGAATCAAAATTCGCGGGTTAATCAACACCGCACGGGCAATACTAATCAGTTGCCGTTGTCCCTGACTTAAAGGCGCACCTCGTTCGCCTAATTGAGTGCTGTAACCCTGAGACAATGAGGTGATGAACTCATGCACATTCGCCATTTGTGCAGCGGCTTCGATATCTGCTTGGGTAGCTTGTGGAGAGCCAAAGGCAATATTCTCAGCAACAGTCCCGCTAAATAAAATATTATCTTGCAGGACAATGCCAATTTGACGGCGCAGACTAGCTTGCGTAACACTACGCACATCAATGTCATCAATTTTTACTGCACCATCAGAGACATCATAAAAACGCAATATCAGGTTAATAATTGTCGTTTTGCCAGAGCCGGTTGGCCCGACTAATGCCACCATTTGCCCTGGATAAGCTTGTAAATTCACACCTTTAAGCACCATTTGCTCTGGGTTATAGCCAAACTTGACATTCTCAAAAGTCACCTCTCCTTGAATTGCTGGCATTTCGGTGGCATCGGCTGCATCTTTAAGTTGCGATGGTTCATCCAACAGCAAGAAAATTCGTTCTAACCCCGCAAAGGCAGACTGAGCTTGGGTGTAAAACTGACTAAGAATTTGGATAGGGCGAAAAAACTGCTGTACATAAAGTAAAAATGATGTCACTACACCAACTGTTGCGCCTCCAGTGACGGCAAGATAGCCACCATAAGCCAGTACACCTGCGGTTGCTATGGTATTGAGAAAATCGATAGATGGTAAAAAGGCCGCAGTAATTGCTACAGCCTCGACATTGGCATCTCGATTGGCAGCGTTGAGAATGTCGAATTCGGCGATGTTGAGATGTACACGATTAAATGCCTGAGCTTCGCGTACACTGCCGATATCTTCTTCCAATTTGGCGGAAAGTTCGCCGATTGTTTGTCTTGTCACACGAAATCTATCTCTTGCCCAACGTGCAAACAAGCTTGTGGTCAAAATCATGACTGGTACAACTAGGTTGCTCAACAAGCCGAGTTGCAGGTTGATCGAAAGCATCGCAATCACAATGCCCACCAAACTGAAAGTGTTACCCAGCATTTGGGCGATTGTTTGTCCAAATGCCTGATTTACAGTGTTGACATCATTCAGCAGACGGCTCATTAAATCACCAGCTTCACTGCGGTCAAAAAAACTCAGTGGTAAACTCTGGATTTTCGTAAAAATGTCTTGTCTGAGTTGAGCCAGCAATCGCTGCATAATCCAGCCGACTCGCAGAATTTGACCCCGAATTGCCCAGACACCAAGCCCATAGATTAGCCCTAATAGCCCTAGTAGCAGTAGCAATCCTGACAAATTACCCTGTGCAATTAGGTGATCAATTGACCAACCAAGTAAGAATGGCCCGATCGCCTGGGTTGATGCACCAATTAGAACTAATGTCAAGGCAATGGGAATTTCTTTACGGTAGGGTCGCAAGTATTGTAAGAAGCGCCGCAAGGTGGAGAGTTGCTGAGTTGCTTGTTGCTCAGGTGCAACAACTGGGCCGATACCTCTCATAATAATTTTAGATTTTAGATTTTGGATTTTAGATTAAAAGTCTTGATCGCAAAGCTATTACAGGCATCTCAAATATTATTTGTATTAAGTTGGTATCATTTGTTCTCCTTCGTGACTTGAGATTCTAAAATCACACCGTAAAGTGGACTGGTTTGCATCAATTGTTCATGGGTTCCTTGAGCTACCAACTGTCCTTTATCGATCAAAAAAATCCGATCGGCATTCTTGACTGTACTAATGCGTTGAGCCACAACAAAAGTTATACAGGCTTTTCGGCGCATAAGGTTATCGAGTTCGGCTTGAATTTGCGCCGCAGTTTTGGCATCTACAGCAGAAGTACTGTCATCCAAAATCAGAATACTGTAATCGGTTAGTAAGGTACGGGCGATCGCTATCCGTTGCTTTTGCCCTCCAGATAAACCAATACCCCGTTCCCCCACAATCGTCTCGTAGCCATCGGGTAAATCGGCTATGAAATCATGGATTTGGGCAGTTTTTGCTACCTCAATCACCTCTTTCAAGCTGGCATTGGGTTTTGCGTAAGCGATATTCTCGCGGAGGGTGCCAGAGAATAAGGTGGTTTCTTGAAATACAATCCCAATATGCGCTCTCAGACTCTTGAGTGTAAAATCCCGCACATCCCGACCGTCAATGCGAATTGCGCCGTTTGTGACATCGTAAAAGCGGGGAATCAAGTTCATCACCGTGCTTTTGCCGGAACCTGTCATTCCTAAAACGGCGATTAGCTCGTTACGCTTGGTTTCAAAAGAAACATTCACTAAGGCTGCGGTTGTGGCTCCCGGATAACGAAAGGAGACATTTTCAAAGGTGATTCTACCGCCACAAGAATTAAACTCAATGGCATTGGGGCGATCGCGAATTTCTACCTCAGCATCTACTACTTCGTAAACTCGTTGAGCCGAAGCAGCAGCAGAGGCGATCGCGGGTGCGGCAAATCCAATCAGTAAAATTGGTTGGAGTATCAACACCAGGTAGGAGTTAAATGCTACTAGTTCCCCAATCGAGAACCGATTACCAATTACCTGTGCCCCCCCATAGGCAAAAACTGCCAAAGTCACTAAATTACTCAGCAAAAATATAAATGGGAAGGTATTATGGATGGCATGAATGGTCTTCATGTTGGCTGTGACGAGGGCATCATTTAGTCCTGTGTAACGTGACCTTTCAGCAGACTCCCGCACGAAAGCTTTGACTACCCTAATCCCCAACAGATTTTCTTGTAATACCGCATTCAGGTCACTCAGCTGTTCTTGTACCTGGCGGAACAATCGATCATTGCGGGTAATGAATTGTGCCATTAACCATCCTGACATCGGCACTACTGTTAAGGTAATTAATGCTAACCGCCAGTTCATTACCAGCAGAATTACCGCAATAGTGACCAATGTTACCACTGCACCAATTACCTGAATCAGGCTAGTGCCAATAAATGTGCGGATTTGTTCAATGTCACTGGTAACGCGAGTTAGCAGTTGGGAAGTTTGCGCCTTGTCATGATAGCTAAAACTGAGATTTTGAATTTTGCTAAAAATTTTGTTTCGTAAATCATAGGCCACACCTTGAGAAGCCGCCTCTGCCCAATAACTTTGGCCAAAATTAAACAAACCGCGAGCGATCGCCGCGGCTACCATCCATGCAGCACTATAAAGTACTATTTGTAAGTTTTGCTGGATAATGCCTTGATCAAGTCCCCAGCGAAATAATTGCGGGGTAACTGCATTCGCAACTGTCAAAAGTAAGAGACTTAACAAAGCTCCTAAGGAAATCCATTGATAATTGCTCAAGCTCCCCAGCACACGTTGGATTGCTTGCATCGACGAATTTTCTGTGAGTTCTGATTGTGGTAGCAATGAAATTCACCCTTGTATCTTTAAAAGATTATCTCGCATATAGCAATGCTTTTAGGAGTTGCGAAATTACTTGTTGAGATAGAAAACTTTTAACTCTTAACAGGTAAGAAGGTGACGTGTACTTGGTTTTTTCACAAATCAAATAGGACGGCTATAGCGATGCCTGGTTGGGCTACGCCTACGCATTTGTTATTTCGGCGTACTCATTTGTTATTTCGGCGTACTCATTTGTTATTTCGGGGAACCCATTTGTTATTTCGGCGTACTCATTTGCTATTTCGGGGAACCCATTTGCTATTTCGGCGTACTCATTTGCTATTTCGGCGTACTCATTTGCTATTTCGGCGTACTCATTTGTTATTTCGGCGTACTCATTTGCTATTTCGGCGAACTCATTTGTTACTTCGGCGTACTCATTTGTTATTTCGGCGAGTCCATAACACACCCCACGAAATTACTAGAAGAGTTGAAACCTATGCTGGTTATACTTGTGTGTACACCGTAGCCTTAAAAAGGAGGGTTAGGGAGCAAGCCTTTTTAAGGACTTTCAGAAAATAAATTATGCAATGAGTCAGAGCAAATATCATCATGGAATTCTTCCTCCAATCAAAAAGTATGGCGGCACGACGATTGCTCAAGATGAAAGTACTTCGGAGTACTTCGATATGCCTTCAGCAGCTATTGACACCGGGAAAGTAGATTCCGTTCTGACTCCAGAGGCGATTGCCAAGAGCTTGAGCAGCCTAGTAATGACGGAATTAGTAGCATAAAGGGTAATTTATTAATTAAATCGGTAATGATGCTATTTAGACCAATACGGTTCAGTTAAGGCTATGCAGTGCTTAGAATAACGAAGCCACGAGGTTTTGTTATTTAAAACTCCCTTAAGGGACTTCCAGAAATTAAATTATCCAATTTTGAGGGCGAAGATGCACATGATATTTCAATACAGTTCAGTTAATAAAATTAATCAACAACAAAGCCAAAAAACTAGTTACTCAACAAAAAAACAGAACACTAATTTTGGAGGGGGTTTGGGGGACGCAACCGTCCCCCAATCGGGGGTTTGGGGGAGAATCCCCCAAGATGCTGGCTTTTTCAACAAGTGACAATCAATCTCTAACCACCTTAACCCAAGCGTATTGCATGATATTTTCCTCCCCCCGCTTCCCCTAGCGACGGGATATTTATTTACTTGGAAGTCCCTAATGTGTGCCATCGGCAGAAAACACAATCCGAAAGCCACATATCCTCAATCCACCGTCTGACTCATTCCAACTGCGACTGGCGCTGCGACAAAGTTCTGCACCGAAACTCCAAGAACCACCACGCAACACCCGGCGATGTATATCACCGCCATCTTCCCACACACTTGCATCTGTAGGTGCGCCTTGATAATTATTGTGCCAGGGATCAGCGCACCATTCCCAGACTAAACCGTGCATATCGTATAATCCAAAGGCGTTGGCGATTTCAAAACTACCAACATTTGTGGTTTCTTTACGATATTTCGCATCGCTAGCACTACAGCTAACTATTTCAGGAGTAATGTTTTCGCCAAAGTGAAAGGATGTCTTCGTTCCAGCACGACAAGCATATTCCCATTCGGCTTCGCTGGGTAAACGATAATCACGTCCAGTTTTTTCGGCTAACCTGAGACAAAATTCTACAGCTTCATACCAAGAGACATTCTCTACTGGTAGATTTGGGCCTTTGTTTTTCGATGGGTGAGGATTTAAAAGTTGTTTGACTTTTGGTAAAGCGGCTACAGCTTTCCACTGTGCTTGAGTTACAGGAAATTTACCCATGAAAAAAGGTGCAACTGTAACTTGGCGTTGGGGACGTTCGTCTGCATCGCCTTCAAACGCTGGCGAACCCATCATAAATGTACCACCAGGAATTGAGACCATTTCCAGTGCGATCGCTTTACTCAATTCTTCTGCAAAAAATTTACTACGGAAGCGATCGCGGTTTACTTCTCTACCCGCCGTATCTACTGTTACCACATCAAATTCAAAGCTTTGTAATGGAGGTAGCGGTACGATGATTTTTTGTAATTTTGTAATAGGTGATACAGATAATAATAACCGTTGCGAAATTGCGATAATTTCCGCTTCTAAATCAGATGTGATTGTAGTCTTCAAATCATTGATGACTTCTGCCGCTGATTGATATCTATCCTTTGGTAAATGTTGCAGCAATTTATTGAGAATTTTGCTTAAGCCATGACTGAGGGTAATACCATTTTCTTGCAGCCGTTCTGGCCACAACCACTGAGCATTCATGGCATCATAAAGGCTATCTTGTATTTGTCCATCACCACTTTGTAAGGGCAAACATTGAGTTAAAAGCCGCACACAAGTTACACCCAAAGCATATAAATCGCTAGCATGACAAGCAAATCCAGCCATTTGTTCGGCGGGAGCATAACCAATTGTATAAATTACTGTCGCTTGTCTGGCTAAACTCGTTTGTGTTACCTGTTTTGCACCACCAAAATCAATTAATACAGGTTTACCATCACTATCACGGCGGATAATATTTTCTGGTTTAATATCACGATGAATAACATTATGAGCGTGAACGAAGTCAAGCACTGGCAATAAATCAGCTAAAAGTTGCCGAATCTTACGTTCGCTAAAGGATTCTTTTTGAACTTCTTCTAAAAGAGTTTTTCCTTGGATAAATTCTTGTACGAGATATAAGCTAGCACCTTGTTCAAAGTATGCTAATAATCTCGGAATTTGTGTATGATTTTCTCCTAATTCATACAAGCGAAATGCTTCTTCTTTAAAGAATTCCGCTGCCTTTAGGCGTTGTCCTGTTCCCTGAACTTGCGGGAAAAATTGCTTGATTACACAAGGCGCATCAAGTCTATCTACATCCTCTGCTGCATAAGTTCTACTGAAACCACCTTCACCTAATAGACGTAATACACGGTAGCGGTTTCTCAGATATTGACCAAAATTGTTTTGTCCACAGCTCAAACAAAATCTATTGCTGTGCGAATTGAATGGATTTGAGCAATTGGGATTTTGGCAGATTTGCATAATGTAGGGTAAGTAGCATCTTGTCCAAAGTTAGCCCCAATATTATCGAAAGTGAAAACAGATGTGGATACAAATAAATAAGGAATACAAAGGTAGTAATTATATTTATTTGTTGTTTTCTGTTTGTACCTTTGTAAATATGAGTATAAGTAAGAGTAATTATTTGTTATTACCCAGAGAATAATAAGATAAATTCCCTGATTTTGTCAACGGCATATTAATAGTATGGAAAAACACAGTCGAATTATCTCTATTTTGTTCTAAATTTTATCTCTCTATTCCTTGGCGTTATTGGCCTTATTGGCAGTTTGTTTGTTAATATAAAATGCCTCGTCGTTTCCTAAAGAGTATAAGATATTGCATTATTTAAAATTAAATTAGAGTTCTAGGAGCCTATATACTATTTGTGATTAAACACAAAAGCATCCAAAAGAATGTATGAATGTTTACTATTTATGCAAATGTTTTGGAGTTTTAACCTTGGACTCAGCAAAGCGAAGTTAAAAGAATTTAATAAGGGGTTTAAACCCTCACCTCAAATAGTCTCAAATAGTCTTTAATTAGGGACTTCCAGCACTATCTCTAGCTGTGCCGTACTCTCGGCGATAAAACATCTTTGTATATTGAATATTTTTTTAATTGGAAATTCCTAAGAGGATGTTTGAAAAGTCCTTTTGTTGGTAGCAAAACGTTTTAGATCCACCATTATCCACGCCACTTGCTACAACTCTTGGAACCCCCCTACCCTTCGGGAACGCTTTCAGCGAACGGGTTCGCAGTTGCTTCTCCCAAGGGGAGACGCGCAAGGGACAAGTCGGCGTTCGCCCTACAGCCCTTCGGGCATCCTACGGCGGGCGTTGCCGTTGGCAAAGCCTCTCGAAGAGAAGGCTAGCCGCCCAACGCACTGCTCACCGCAACGCAGTGGCTCCCCTTAAAAAGGGGGACTTTGATTCCGGTTCCCCCCTTTTTAAGGGGGGCTAGGGGGGATCAACAAGTGCCTAAAGTCACAGCTAACCACTTTTTAAACAACCTCTAGGGAATTACGTTAGCGTAGCGGGGCACAGCCCATTAAAAATTACAGCGTATTTCAGGTAAATGAAGTACAAGGGTAGGGGCACAGCCATGTTCCCTACGATTATCTTTACCTCACCTTGGCGTAGCCTCTCGTAGAGAAGTTGCAATCTGCTGTAGTTTAATTTTCTTCTCCATAAGCGCGAATTAGTTCTGCTACAAAAGCGACAATTGCGGATACTAAAATTAAAATAACGCTGAGAGCATTAATATCAGGTTTAACTCCAGTTCTGATGCGACTAAAAATTTCCATTGGTAGGGTGTTAGAACCACTACCAGCAGTAAAACTAGCAATCAAAAAGTCATCTAAACTGAGGACAAAAGCCAACAGACAGCCAGCAATAATACCGGGCATTAGCTGTGGTAATAATACTTGCATGAAAGCTTGAAATGGTGTGGCTCCCAAATCTAACGCTGCTTCTTCTAGATGGGGATTTAAATGCGTCAGTCGGGAAGACACCACCAGCCCCACATAGGCTAGACAAAATACCAAATGAGCCGCGATAATTGTCCACAAGCTCAAGGGGATGGCAAAGGCTGCTAAAAAAACTAGGGTAGCGACTGCGATCGCAATATCAGGAATAATCAACGGTAAATAAGAGACACCCCGATAGACTTTGTGAAGCGGAAAGCGATAACGTGCTAAACCTACCGCCATCAATGTTCCCAACACGCCTGAAATAGCCACTGCACAAAAAGCAACTATCAAACTGTTTTGCAAAGCCGAGACAATCCGTTCATCACTGAACAGTTGGCGATACCAATCAAGGGTAAACCCTTGCCAACCTGCACTGTAAGGCGATTTGTTAAAACTATAAAATGCAAGCACTAGTATAGGCAGGTACATAAACATAAATATAATTACTGATAAAACCGCCTGCCATGCGACACGCGGTTTTTTTGGTAAAGGAGAAATATTCACTTTAGCTATTTTTTATTAATTTAATTAGCCGACAATTATATATTGTTTATGGTTAAGAGTCAATAGTGTTTAATTTAGAATTCATTACGCCCAACTTTGATTCCTGCTGAGGTTATCAAGAGTGGCAACTGCAAACCAGTTAAATATTCGATTTATGCATCTTTAAAAAGCTAGCAAGTGTCAAGAGTTGAGAATCTTTGACAGAAGCGGATTTCTTATCCTATATTAATCAATTTTAGCAACATTTTCTGCTAAAAAGCTAAAAACAGGCGTGGGGGCAATACAGTTTGTTTAAGCACTTTTCATATTCCTTGTGGTTTGGAAAAGGGAAAAAGTAGAACGTGAATTCACGCCTTTTCCCTTCTCCCCTTTCCCCTTTCCTATTAACCAAAGCATATTGGATATGGATGTTGTTTATTTCAAGAGAATGAATTTTCCATCTTCAGGAGAAGATAATTTCCCCACTTGGATAGATGAAAACTTAAAATTTAATGCCTATGATTATATGGTAGTTAATACATTGTTTGGCTTTGCAACAGAGATTCTGTATGAGTTAGAACAGCTTCAAGAAAACTTTAAACCCAAAGTACATAAGGCAGAAATCTCTAAGGCAAGACTAATTTTTTAGGAGGTTTGTAATGAGAATTGCTCAGATAGCCCCTCTATGGGAGAGAGTACCACCTCCAGGTTATGGGGGTATTGAGTTGGTAGTGGGGTTGCTGACAGATGAACTAGTGCGACGCGGGCATGAAGTCACACTATTTGCATCGGGAGATTCTATCAGTTTGGCAAAACTAGTGTCAGTTCACCCCCGTGCCCTCAGACTCGACCCTAATGTTAAAGAGTGCGGCATCTATGAGATGTTGCAATTGGGTTCAGTTTATGAGCAGGCAGAAAATTTTGATGTTATTCACTCCCATATGGGTTGTGCGGCATTGCCCTATGCCAATCTTGTAAAGACCCCTACAGTTCACACCTTGCACGGTATCTTTACCCGTGACAATGAAAAGATGTTCCAATATGCCAAAAATCAACCTTATATCAGTATTTCCGATGCCCAACGGGAACCAATATTAGGGTTAAATTATGTCGCCACCGCATATAACGGCATTGATGTCAGCAGTTATGAATTTCATGCTAAACCAAATGACCCGCCTTATCTAGCATTTTTGGGACGGATATCTCCAGAGAAAGGAACACATTTAGCTATAGCCATAGCCAGAGAAGCAGGTTGGCATTTAAAAATCGCAGGTAAAGTAGATGTCGTTGATGTAGAATATTACGAACAAGAAGTCAAACCACTGATTGACGGCAAACAAATTGAGTATTTAGGTGAAGCAAACCATGAGCAAAAAAATGCTCTTATGGGAGGTGCAGTAGCAACTTTATTCCCCATCACTTGGCGAGAACCATTTGGGTTAGTGATGGTTGAATCAATGGCAGCAGGTACGCCAGTAATTGCGATGAAACTAGGGTCTACAGTCGAAGTAATTGACCACGGCAAAACTGGCTTTTTGTGCGAAAATACCGCAGAATTCGTCAATGCTATTAATAAAGTAACAGACTTAGACCGCTACGCCTGCCGTCAGCACGTCGAAGACCGCTTTAGCCTGCAAAAGATGACTGATAGTTATGAAGACGTTTACCGACAAATTCTGCAAAAGCGATTTGCTCAAAATGGTCATTTACGTAGCAAAGTTAGTTTAGGCAGCCTTATTTAGGTGAACCCTTCCGGTTCACCTTTTTTATCAACTTTTTAGAAAAATCTGCGAAAAATCCTGATTGATTATATTCAATCAACTATAAACACCGATGGGCATCAATCCGTCGGTGTTTGTCATTTGTCATTTGTCTCCCTCATCTCCCTCGTCCCCAGTCCCCAATGCCCCAATTATGGTTAATATTGTTGAATATACTGACGTTAAACTATTTTTAATCAAAAATGAGCGCCGCGATCGCATCAGCAAAATCTGCCATATAGGCACTTTTTTTCGGATCTTTGATGATTTACTAGGATTTATGAATACTTTATATCCCTGTTGGCGAAAACCAGTCTTTTAACTGATTACTGTGTATTCCCAATAGGCAATTGGTCAATATGTTGAGTAACATTATCGGCATACCAGCAAATCAGAGTATAAAAAATTATTGTTACCTCGCAGGAGTGCTCTAAAGTCGATGTCGTCTATTATGTTTTCTAAGTATCGTAAGTCACATATTCTCACAGCAACGCTGGTTGCAAAGGTCGATCAACCATCTTCTTTATTAGAAGTGGGACTTTTTAGAGTTTTTCGTTCTTCTATATTATGTTTTAGCGTTGGGATCGGCGTAGCATGTATAACCTTGCTAGGTACAGGCCTTAGCCGCGCTATTGCTCAAGTACCACCTGTAGCCGACACAACAATGTCTCAAGTTAATGTACTGTTTGTCAACCCTAGTAGCGGAGATGACAAGCAGGGTGGCAGTGAAAGCACTCCTTTGAAAACAATTACCCAAGCGTTGCAAAAAGCTTCTGCCAACACCGTGATTACGCTCTCCCCAGGTACTTACAGTGCGGAAACTGGAGAAGTATTTCCCTTGATTTTGAAACCTGGTATTTCCATTCAAGGGGACGTGAGCAATCAAGGTAAAGGAGTGATTATTCAAGGAGGTGGTGAATACCTCAGCCGCAGTTTAGGTAGTCAAAATGTCAGTATAATTGCGGCAACCCAAGTAAATTTGACTGGCGTGACAGTAACAAACACCAATCATCGGGGTTATGGTTTGTGGATTGAATCTAGTAATCCCGTAGTTTCACAAAATACATTTGCTGGTAATACCCAAGATGGGGTGTTTGTGACTGGCAATGCGGCACCGACTATTAGCCAGAATAACTTTGATAGTAATGGTGCGAACGGGATCACCATCGCAGGTAATTCCCAAGCCCAGGTAAAGGATAATGTTTTTCAGCAAACTGGCTTTGGGATTAATATCGCCCAAAATGCCGCGCCGACAATTTCAAACAATCAAATTCAGAATAATCGATCGGGAATTATCGTCCAAGCTAACGCCCATCCAATTTTGCGGAATAACATCATTGAGGGTAGTAAAGAAGATGGTATGGTAGCGATCGCGCAAGCAATGCCAGATTTAGGTAATGATTCCGAAGCTGGTGGGAATCAATTCCGCAATAATGCCCGCTACGACATTAACGCCAGTGCTGCGAAACAAGTAATTGCTGCTGTTGGTAATACTCTGACCAACAGTCGTGTTGCTGGTAAGGTAGATTTGAAAGCTCCCACAACACTCGTAGCCCGGAATGTTGCATCGGCTGCTGGTGGGCCAGAAGATACACCTAGCAATGGCGAAATCACCTTCTCTGCGCCTGGTGCCTCGGACACTCCCAACCAGGTAAGCGTCCCATCTGCCGCCAACAGCAATTCTGCCAATAACATGAGGATTGGCAAATTAAACCCTCAACTTTTGCCACTGCAACCAGCCAATACATCTCGTTCCATCCCCAAGGTGAATCCCCAGCCACCAACGGCGACAACTCCCTCACCAGTCCCTGGCTTTCCAGTTCCCAGCAGCTTGGCAGGTAGAGAAGTTTCACAAAGGGCAAGTGTGCCAACTGCACCAGGAACCCCGGCTGATGTACCACAGTTGAATTATGTGCAGATTAATTCCAATGCGATCGAGTTTACCGCACCCCAATCCCCATTCAACCAGCAAGCACAGCCAGCAAAACCGATAAATACGAGAGGTAAAAAGCAGCCAGCGCCCTCTAATCTTTTGCCCGTTCCTAACTCCAACATCCCTGTAGGCAATACTCGCAATATGCGGAAAGTGCCAGTACCACAAGGCAGTCCTAGTGAAAATTATGGCAATGAATTGCCCAATAGTGTGGCTCCAATGGGTAACACTCCAGTGCCTAATACTGTGACTCCAATGAGTGATAGCCCATTACCGGCTGGTGTAAGTCCAATGGGTAACACTCCAGTGCCCAATAATATGGCTCCAATGGGTAACACTCCAGTGCCTAATAATGGTTTCCCGATGATTGTACGTTACCGCGTACTAGTTGAAGTAGCAACTCAGAGAGATATGGAGTTCGTACAATCCCTTGTCCCGAATGCTTTTTTCACAGTCTCCCAGGGACGAAACCTCATGCAAGCCGGAGTCTTTAGCAATCGCTATAACGCCGATAGCATGATAAAAACACTCAATGGCAACGGTTTGAGAGCGATTGTTGAAGTGTTGAATTAATGGGGCATTTGGGGTTTGTCATTTGTCATTTGTCATTTGTCATTTGGGGTTTTTAAGAGGGAACAGGGAACAGTGTTTAATAGTTTGTTTCCTCATCTCCCTCGTCCCCAATCCCTATTTCCTCCCAAGATTCCCCTGTAAGCCGCCAGTGTGTATCAACAGTAGGCGCGCGCCTGGGGGAAAAAATCCCTGCTTGAGCAAATCCATTACGCCATAAAACATTTTGGCGGTGTAGACATAATCAAGGGGTATGTTGTGTTCTTGGGTGAACTGCTGGGCAAATAGTAATAACTCGTCGTTTACTTTGGCATAGCCACCCATGTGGTAATCACATATTAGTTCCCAGGATGCGATCGCGTCTTTGGTTTTAGGTAAACCAGAGGCGCGATAATTTGTTAGTAAACTATCTATTTCCGCAGCGAGAAATTCCCCATTTTTCAGCACAGGAAACCCAATAGCGCGCTGTTCTTTTTGCAGTGAAAGTACAATTCCCGCTAAAGTACTACCTGTACCACAAGCCACACATACAATATCAAACTGTTTCCCCCAATATTCCCCCTCATCTCCCTCATCTCCCTCATCCCCCGATAAAATCTCCGTACACCCCCGCACACCGTTAAGATTGCCACCACCTTCAGGGATAATGTACACTTCACCAAAGCGTTCCTGTAATTCTGTTTGGAGTTCTGTTGTCTTTTTTTTTCGGTATTTTTGGCGGTCAATGTAGATAATTTCCATACCTTGTTGAAGCGAAAAACTCAATGTAGGATTTAATGGTAAATTCTCTTCCCCACGAATCACACCAATAGTGCGAAAGCCAAAAAGATTTCCCGCCGCCGCAGTTGCGTAGATATGATTAGAATAAGCACCGCCAAAGGTAAGCAGCGTTGTAAAATTTCTCTGTCTAGCTTCCAAGAGGTTGTACTTCAACTTAAACCACTTATTACCATTCACCGATGGGTGCATAACATCGAGGCGTAGCACAGACAAATCAACACCAGCCTGTCGAGCAATTGCGCTATCAATTGGTTGTATTGTAGGAGTCAGCCCAAATGAAAAGATTTCTTTCACCATGAATGATGAGGGAGATGATGGAGGACAAAGGGGACAAGGAGGGACAAGGAAGAAATCACTCTTGACTTTTGACTTTTTATGTCTAAACTATTTGACTGTATCACCGAAGAACTACAAGAATTTATTGCTGCCCAGCATCTTTTTTTTGTAGGTAGTGCGCCTTTGAGTCCTACAGGACACGTTAACTTGTCTCCCAAAGGACTGGAAACTTTTCGCGTTCTTTCTCCTAACCGCGTAGGCTACTTGGATTTGACGGGTAGTGGTAATGAAACCTCAGCTCATCTGCAAGAAAATGGGCGAATTACTTTTCTGTTTTGTGCTTTTCAAGAACCTGCCAGTATCTTGCGACTGTATGGTCAGGGGTATACGATTTTACCAGGTTCACCCGATTGGAACTCTTTTTATCCTCTGTTTCCGCCCTTACCTGGAATTCGTCAAATTATCATAGCTGATATTGAACGTGTGCAAACTTCTTGTGGCTTTGGCATACCACTCTATGAATATCAAGGCCAGCGTCAGACTTTAGTTAATTGGGCAGTGAAAAAAGGCGAACCAGGAGTTAAAGAATATCAACAGCAGAAAAATCTTGCCAGCATAGATGGTTTACCAACTCCGCTGAGTAATTTACCTTAGCTGGGGGTGGGGGAAAGGGAGAAAGAAAAAACCTTTACCCTTTAACCTTTTCACCAAAGAAAATTCCGAGTTTAAAATTCTATCCCTTGTAGTATGGATTATCTAATTAGCCCAGTCACTCAGGAAGATGAGCCTTTTCTGTGGCAAATGCTATATGAAGCGGCGCACATGGCAGAAGAAGGTAATTTAACGGTGCAGGATGCAATGAATCATCCAGATTTGGCAAAATATGTCAAAAATTGGAGTTTTGAAGATGATATAGGCTATGTTGCGACCTTGATACCCAGTAATCAACCAGTAGGGGCTGCATGGTTGCGGTTACTGACAGAGGACAATCAGGGATATGGTTATGTTAACAGCCAAACGCCTGAACTAGCGATTGCCATTCTTCCCGAATATAGAAATCAGGGCATAGGTACGCAGTTACTCAGCCACTTATTGGCAATAGCGCCAGCCTATTACCCATCAGTATCACTCAGCATTAGAAGCTCAAATCCGGCTTTGCATTTATATCAACGATTAGGCTGGCAAGTTGTTGAGGGTAGTGAGGTAATCAACCGCGTTGGTGGCACTTCTTTCAAAATGAAAATTGATTTTGACAAAGGGACTTCCAACAAATTAAATATACAGTAGGGTGCGTTAGGCGAAAGCTGTAACGCACCGCTAGAGAATGAAACTCCTTGCCTTTTAAATGAAAGTTCTTACCTTTTGAATGAAAGTTCTTACCTTTTGAATGAAAGTCCTTACCTTTTGAATGAAAGTTCTTGCCTTTTGAATGAAAGTTCTGACCTTTTGAATGAAAGTTCTGACCTTTTGAATGAAAGTTCTTGCCTTTTAAATGAAAGTTCTTGCCTTTTGAATGAAAGTTCTTGCCTTTTGAATGAAAGTTGTTGTTTTGTTAACCAAGGAAATTTTTTTGGATGCCTTGCCCTACTGCCTAGTCTAAGGGTAGGGGCACAGCCATGTTCCCTACAATGATCTGTACCTCACCTTGGCGTAGCTTCTCGTAGAGAAGTTGCAATCTGCTGTAACTGCTAAGGAGTAACGCTGTCTTGGCAATATTGACAAAACTAAGGAGAAATCAGTAGCGTTTCCGAAATCAACTGTTGCTGGTTAGCTAATGGGACAATCACGCGCTCACCAGCCCACTGCAAGCGTTTGCCAAAATAGCTCTCTATTTGCCTTGCTTTTGGTAAAGAGAAACGCTTTGTTTGAAGATGTTTGAAATCGTAAATAAATAAGATTTGTTCAAAGCTGTTAGTACTGCTCAAACTAGCAACGATGCGATCGCCATCCGCACTAAAGTCTACAGTGCTACCGTTAAATCGTTCTTTTTCAGTATCCTTAAATAACAATTGAGTTTTTCCCGTAGCCAGAGAAAGCGAGTAAATTTCTGCTAGATCATTTCTATTTGGTCTGGTTTCATATACTAGCGTTTTGTTGTCATCACTCAAAGCCAGAAAACTTCCAACAGCTAGTTGTTGCTTTTCTAAAGTCATTGGATTGATAGCAAATAAAGTATTTTTGCTTCCTCTAAGAATTTCTGTCACCAAAATTCGTCCGTCCGGAGTCCAGCCATGAATTCTAAAAGTCACTCCTTTTATAGCTATAACTTTAGTATCTTTACCTGTAGCAACATTGTGTAGCCATACTGCGGTATCAGAAGTTGTGCTTAAATCATCGCGGTTAGAACCGAAAGCAATCAAGTTACCATCATTTGACCAAACAGGATCGATAGCCCAGTACAAAATTGATTGATAATCTCTACCATTTGTAGGTATGTTGCGAATTCGATTCTTTGCAGTTTCCAGACCATCCGGATTAACAGCTTTGACTGTGAGCGTTTTGGCATCCAGAATGTATAAGATGCCTGTACCATGATGTTGTTGAAAAAATAGCTGGCTTGGATGTTGAGGGTTAGGAAACAATATAGGGGTACCAGTACCGGGTTCAGCAATCCACCGCCGACCATTTACCGACTCAAAAGAAAGCAAGTTTAAAGAAGCTACTTGATGACGCGTAAATGGCAGAGAAGTTTGCTTACCCATACGATCAATCCGAATTAGTTGCGGCGAATATACACGGCGATAACCGTCTGTACCTGGATTTGTCGGTAAGATTTTTTGGACGAATTGCCTCTGTTGTTTTAATGATGGCGTACTCACAAGCACTACTTGTTGACTATTTTCTGCGGCTAAGGTTAAAGGTTTGTCCAAGCGCAAAGTACTTGGAACAGCCGCCGCAATGCTGTGAGTTGGCTTTTTGGAATCAGCCTGACTCCACACTGGAGTTTGAGATGCACGCTCCATCTTCTGAGCCTGTTCAAAAAAGCTATTATCTGTTTGGAGAACAGTCTTGCTCTGCCTATTCCTCAAATCGATAACGCTCTCATCTTCACTTTCAGCTATAGATGAGTTGTTAGTTTGAAAAATTAAGATAGTGATAGTAATAGCTGTAGCGAGCGCAGCCAAAACAATCCCAGATCTCCACAATAGTTTCATGTTGCTAGCTCTATGATTGCAATACAAGAAACCACAATCTTAATCGCATTGAACATTTAAATGTTTCTCAGAAACTGTTTTTCAATTGCATCACACGCCACATTCAGCCCATTTTTGGCTTGAATTATACGTTCAAAGTCCAAAACTCATGCCCCTGTGAAAATGCGTAATTCCAATTGTTAAGCGGCGTTTACCTTCTTGGGCGAATGGCGATAGTTTTTTAGATTTAGGGACTTCCAAGTCTATTCGCCCCTACTAACCCAAATATATGTGCAACTTGACGTAACAGTTTAACAAAAGCATGAAAATCAATGCCCAATGCCCCAGCAGCTATAACTCAAATTTAGGGATAACTTCTACCTCATTTTTTCCGGCATTGATCCACTCTTGGATTGGTGGAAGTTCTAAAATCGTCTTGACATAATTTTGAGAAACGCTGTCTAATTGCACATCGTAAATAACAAACCTCAAAACAACAGGTGCAAACATTGCATCAGCAATTGTGAATTTGCCAAATAACATCTCGCCATTTTCGGCAAATTTTTGCCGACATTCTTGCCAAATATTAGTAATGCGATCAATATCTTTTTGCACATCCAGCGTTAAACCTTTCCCCGGCAATTTAGCACGGCAATTCATCGGCATATTCTGGCGCAAATTTTGAAAACCTGAGTGCATTTCTGCACTAATAGAACGCGCTAATGCCCTTGCAGCTTTATCTTCTGGCCACCAGTGCAGATGGGGAAATTCTTCGGCTAGATATTCGCAAATCGCCAGTGAATCCCAGACTGTTTGATTATTGTGTAACAGCACTGATACCTTTCCTGAAGACGAATACTGTGGCAGTTTTAATGCAGATTCTGGCGTGTAAAGAGGAATCCGAATTTCATCGAATTCTAACCCGAATTGTTTTAAAGCTAACCAAGCACGTAATGACCAAGAGGAATAATTTTTATTACCAATGACTAAGGTAAGATGCGTCACGTCGCTTTGCTCCGAATTCAAAATTCAAAATTAAAGACACCCATACATAAATTTATGAGCTTGAATCCTTTTCATTTTCGGTCATATTTATTTTGAAAACAGCTATTCATTAATGGAGCATCTCAGGACTCAGGACTCAGCACTGCATTAGCTGCCTGTAGAGCAGTAGCGATCGCATTCTCAATGGCAATATCTTTTTTTGGATAGATGATATTTTCGGAAACAGTGCGTTGAGCAACTACGGCACAGACAGCAGCAGCAGCAAATTGATAGACTCCTGCCATTTTAAATAGTGTGCCGCATTCCATTTCATAGTTCAAGATATTCAAGTGTCGATATTCTTCGGTAATGCCATGCAGCGATCGCATTAAATATGGATTCGCTGAATCTATGCGTTCCTGTCCTTCATAAAATGTATCTACAGAGGCCGTAATTCCTAAATGATGCTCAAAGCCTAATTCTTGTGCTGCTTTTACTAAAGCGACGGTGAGAAACGGATCGGCGGCGGCTGGATACTCTACGGGCGCAATATCATTGGCTGCACCTTGGCGACACAATGCGGCATTGCTAATCACAATGCTACCCACTGCTACATGAGGTTGAATTGAGCCGCAAGTGCCAATGCGAATAATTTGCCGGATTCCTGCCTGTACCAATTCATTGACGACAATACTTAACGAAGGCGCACCCATACCACTTGTAGCAGATAAGATGGGGCAACCATTGGCTAAGTATCCTAGATAACTATTCAGTCCCCGATTTTCCGATAACAATTGCACATTCTGCAAATGAGTTTGGGCAATTAGACACGCACGCTCCGGATCGCCAGATAACAGCGCTATACTGGGAGGTTTTGCACCCAGATCTGCTTGCTCAAAGCCAATGTGGTAAAAGCGTTTACTGCACATAGGGCAATACAATTCAGCTAAGTATAATTTTAGGAAATTTCTAGAATATAGCAATCTCTAATATGATTCTTGGAACAATCTAAGTATATGTAGGATGTGTTATGGCGCAGCCTAACGCATCTTTGTATATTATAAGAAGTGGTAGTGTGGGCAATGTTTGCAGATAAATTGAGGAATCTGTAATTTCATTGATATGTTGTGTTCAATTCTTCTAAAAGTTCGGTGCTAATGGGTGATGTTGCTAGAATTGGATGCTTAATCCCACCCCAGATACTCCCAGTGCGGAGACGATGCAAGGCTAATATTTCTGGAATTTGAGAAGAAATGATAACTTGTGGTGGTGCAAGTTGACCAAGCGATCGCGCGCGCTCATAATGATACGATTGCGATAAAGCCTGATCTAATTGATGAGCAAGCATTTCTTTTGTTTCTTGTGCTGCATCAAGTAATAAAATATAGTGTGGTGGCTCGGCAATACTGACTAAGCTTTTAAAACAGGCTTCTGGTAAATTCAAGCTATCCAAAGCATGATGTACAAAGGTTTCTTGCAACTTTTCGCCCACCAAATCGCTGACGGCTTGATGTCGTCCGAGAAACTCTAAACAGGGGGTTTGGCGATAGTAATGAGTCACCCGGATGCGATCGCCGATGCGATAACGATACAAACCGCCTTTCTGTGACAATATAATTGTGTATTCTTGTCCAATTTTGAGTTCGTGTAAGCCATACAGCGAACCGATATCATCCTCAAACTCAAAAAAAACTTCATCGAGAACCGGAACATAACCCCCCGCCGCAATTAACGGAATCGTCATCGGTGCTTCGGTGGCTAGCAATCCTTTACCCTGAACTAACACACCCGGAAATTGCAATCGCAATCCCTTGGCTTGATCGGCGGCGTTGTCGCTATCCCAGCAAGAAATCAGCTTTAAATTTGGCCATAGTTGCTTCCAAGGTATATAATTTTCGCTCAGAAGTTGCAGGCGATTGCGTATTATTTTATTGTGTAATTCTTGCCGTAATAACTCCTGATTTTCCTGAATGTATTTTAAATGTACTTGGAGAAAACTAGGACTCCAAATTGAAATAATTTCTAATTTCTCGGCCTGCAATAAAGCCAAAGCTAGCTGATGTTTAAATTGTTGCGCGTCGTGTAAGCGATTAAGTTTATTTGGCATCACCAACCAAGGACGCAGCAACCAACGCAACCAACCATCTAAATAATCTAAGTCATCTTGTAAAGATGGGGAATCAGCTACATTTAATTGTGGCGAGATACAGGCGTAAATTTTGCCAGTCGAGAATTTAGGGCCATTTTTAATTAAATCATACGCCCATACACAAAACATTTGATTAAATGATCGCCGCAAAGACTGAGTGTAGGGAATCCATTTTACCGCCCCACTACTGCCAGAAGTTTTTTCATAAAATAAAATCGGTTCAGGAGTCAGCGGAATTTGCTGACGTTTTTCATCTCCTAAAATCCAGGGTTCCAGCACATCGTAATCAACAATTGGTACACCTTGCCAATCGGCTAGAGAACGAATTCCCAAGCTTTTGCCATATTCGCTGAGAATTAGGCGATCGCAAATCTCCTGCTGTACAGATATCTGCGTTAACTCAGGATGATCCAATGCTTGCTCAAATCGCCGATAAGTTGCTGCAAAAAGTTGCCCAAAAAGTTGAATAATCGGACGCATCATGCCCATAAAAAATGTATTATAGCAGTCCTAAATCATTGAAAATTAGATCCCCGACTTCTTTGAGAAGTCGGGGATCTGGATAGCGCGAATTTTCACAACAAAGGACAAATGGCTGCTATCGGAACTGTCTTATACCAATTCTGTATGAAGATGCACATAATAATACCCCCCTGTAGTCCCCCCTTGGCAAGGGGGGACGGCGATAGCCGGGGGGTGAATTATATGCAGCTTCACAAAGAAACAGTATTAGTCAGCTTGTGTCAACCTTACACTTTCGTCAAAGGTCTATCACTACTATTGTTAATAGTTTTTGCTGTAACAAAAGCATCTCGAACCGTAATTAATCTAGAGCGACGATTACGAGTTATATAATTCCATGCCCACTGAAATACTACTAGTAATTTAGTGTCAAACTCGATTAAGAAGTAGATGTGAACTAGTAGCCAAAATACCCAAGCAAAGAAACCTTGGAGTTTGATAAAGCCTAAATCTACAACAGCTAAATTTTGCCCAATCATCGCCAAACTACCTACATCGTTGTAATGAAATTGTGGCAAAGTATGACCTTGAAGCCGTCGTTGAATTAGTTTACCGACATACTCACCTTCTTGTTTAGCTACAGGTGCAACACCAGGTAAGAGTTTACCATCTTGATGGGAGAAGTTGGCTAAATCTCCAATTACGAAAATGTTCTTATAACCCTCAATAGACAAATCAGGTTCTACAATTACACGTCCCGAGTAATCGCGCTCTACACCTGTACTTTCTGTGAGGATTTTCCCCATTGGCGAACCCTGAACACCTGCTGCCCACAATATAGTTTTTGAGGCAATTTCTGTCAATTCATCGCCTTGCTTGAAAGTAACGATATCATCTTCAATATTTTTCACCCTGGTGTTAGTGTGGAGTTCCACACCCAACTTTTGCAAAGATACTGCTGCTACTTTCGATAACTCTGGCGCAATGTGTGGGAGGACACGATTACCTCCTTGTAATAGTAAAATTTTCGTTTCTGAGGTGTTGATGTTGCGGAAATCTTCTTTGAGAGTTTTGTATGCCAACTCGGCGATCGCACCTGCTAATTCTACACCAGTCGGGCCACCCCCCACAATCACAAAACTCAACCAAGCACGGCGTTTTTCGGGATCAGTTTCTTTTTCTGCTGCTTCAAATGCGCCAAATATCCGGCGACGCATTTCTATCGCATCTTCCACAGTTTTCAAGCCAGGAGCAACTTCTTTCCAGTGATCCTTACCAAAATAGGAATGGTTCGCACCTGTGGCAACAATTAAGGTATCGTATGGTACTACTTCATTACCCAGAATAACTTGTTGCGCTTTTGGATCAATACCATTTACTTCTCCCAACAACACTTTTGTATTCTTGCTTTTGCTGAATACAGATCGCAATGGTGCGGAAATATCAGAAGGTGATAGCGTACCTGTGGCAACTTGATATAAAAGCGGCTGAAATAGGTGAAAATTACGTTTATCAATGAGAGTAACCTCTACATTCGCTGTCTTTAGCGCCTTTGCTGCATACAGTCCACCAAAGCCACCACCAACGATTACAACCTTATGTAATGGATTATTTTCAAGTGAAACTACCATAAAAAATATTTCCTAGTGTTAAGAGATTTGTAACGTTTCTTAACAAAGATGTAGCAGAATCATGAGCAAGGTTGCCGTTTATTTAGAACTCTTGAAAAAAACATGAAAGTAGTCAAAGTTACTAATGAGTCACTGAAGGGGTGACATAGAGCCTAAAAAACTGACTGTATAAGCTCCATAGCTCTCATGCCTTGTAAATAATTATCTAGTTTATGGCGATTTAATCGCATTAAATAATAAACCAAAGTCCAACGAGATTGTTGCCTAATTTTCACCAAGCACTCACTCGTTTTGTTTTATTCGAGTGGGACGCAAATCAAATGGTTTACTACACTTTACGAATCGCTTTTCTAGCATAGTAGTCGATAAAGAACAGACAGCTATATATTTATATTTATTTTTACTGAACTACTGATTTTAAATACAAAAATATAAGATTGTTTATACATCCGCCCTAAGGAATAAATGTATAATCGCATTAAAGAAGTCGGAAGTCGGAAGTACAGTTTTGTAATCTGGATTTAGACCCCACCACAAAACACGGCTTGTTAAAAGCCTCTTACTTCAACCCACGGAATCTTAGTAAATGATTTAGAAATTCGGCTTTTTGGTTCGTAGTTGCCTATATTTTAATACGGTTCAGTTAAGGGTTATTGGTGTAAATAATCGGTCTTTGAAGACGCGATAAATCGTGTCTCTACATTAGGGTGTTGGGCTTATCTGAACCGTGTTGGCCTATATTTTTGTTAATTAGTGCATAAATTACCTAAAGTTTCAATGCAACGCCGCAATTTTTTCCAATTTGCTGGATTAACCCTAACTACGCTTGGGTTGAGCCAATTCGATATTATTCGCCAAGCAAATCGTTACGCTCAAGTTTTGGCACAAAGTACTCCGCGTAAACTGGCTTTGTTGGTGGGAATTAATCAGTATCCAGCTAGTCAAAGATTTAGCGACTTACAAGGATGTGTTACGGATGTAGATTTACAGCAGGAATTGCTAATTCACCGTTTTGGTTTTAATAAAAGCGATATTCTCAGGTTGACGAGTGACCCTTCTGACAAGCAGCCAACCCGCAACAATATATTAACGGCATTTGAAGAACATTTAATTAAGCAAGCTAAACCGGGAGATGTAGTAATTTTTCATTTTTCTGGTCATGGTTCTGAGTTGATTGATCCCAATCCCATAAAATTATGCCCCAATCAACAATTTAATAGTGATTTGAACAGTACTATAGTGACTGCTGAGGATGGACAAAATAAATTAGTCCCAGACATAATGGGACGGACTCTGCTTTTGTTGATGTCTGCATTACAATCAGACAATGTTTCCTTTGTTTTAGATAGTTGTCACTCTGGCGGGGGTACTCGTGGCAATTTTAGAATCCGTTCTGTACCAGGTGATAATTTAAAGCCTAGTAATGAAGAAATAGCTTATCAACAACGTTGGTTAGAAAAATTACAAGTTTCTGCCGAAGAATTTGCGAAACAGCGTTGTGCAGCAGTTCGTAAAGGGGTAGTGATAGCTAGCGCCCAAAGGCAACAGGCAGCAGCAGATGCTACATTCAATGATTTTTTTGCAGGTGCATTTACTTACTTGTTAACTCAATATCTTTGGCAACAGACAAGCAATGTGGGTAGTGCGATCGCGCAATTAACTTCTGGTTTAAAAACCTTAAGAATTTCCCAAAGACCCTTAGCAGATGGGAATCAAAGCCAGCCTGTGTATTTTATTAATAAAAAATTACCGCCTGCTGATGCGGTAATTACTAAAGTAGAAGGTCAACAAGCTACCATATGGTTAGGGGGAGTAGACTCAGAAAGCCTAGAAAGCTTTGAGAAAGGCGCTGCTTTCACAATAGTTGATGAAAAAGGGCAAGCATCTGCACAAGTTAAATTACAATCTCGCCAGGGTTTAACTGCAACAGCAAAGCTGGAAGCAGGGGGAAAAGTTGCATCTATGCAAGCAGGAATGCTGTTGCAAGAATCAAGCCGTGTGGTTCCGGCGACTTTGAAATTAACCATCGGTATCGATCCCTCCCTCGCAGAAGAAACGAATGCTGCTAAACAAGCGCTTTCCCAAATCAACCGGGTTGAAGCCGTACCAGCAAAATCAGGAAACGTACCATATCCCTCACAGGTGCAATATATATTGAGTCGATTGACGGCTGATTATCGCCAACAATTACAACGACAAAATATATCGAATCTACCGACAGTTGGCAGTATTGGTTTATTTACCAAAGGATTAGAATTTGTCGCCCAATCTTTTGGCAAACTTGGGGAAACAGCACCAGCAGCCGTTTCTCGCTTACAACCAATCCTCAAATCTTTTTTAGCAGTTGAAATCATTAAAAAAACTTTAAATTCTACAACTTCTCATTTGAATGTAGAAGTATCAATGAATTTAGTAGAGCAACCTCAGCAACCGCTATTTAAAACATCAACGGTTAGAAGCAGAAATAATCGGAGTGTATCCCAAGAAGTTACTGCTAAAAAATTACCACTTGCAAAACTATTTCAGTTTCAAGTTACCAACCATGAAACTACTCCTGTTTATTTAACAAGTTTGCTGATAGATTCTACGGGTGGGCTAGTAGTAGTGTTTCCCTATCAATGGCCAGCTACAGAAGAATCTACATTAATAGCACCAAAAGAAACTCGCACAATTGGCGATCCACAACAACTAAAGCTCAAAGCAATAGATAAAGGTACAGGAGAAGCGCTAGTAATTGTCAGTCGTTCTCCACTCAAAAAAGCTGTCAAAACATTGGTAGCTTTAGCCGCAGAATTAAATCGCAGTTCTGGCCCAGTAGAGTTAAGAGAACCAGTAGAGGTAATGGGTGATTTACTTGATGATTTGAGTGGCGATCGCTCAGGTACTGTCAGCACAGAAAAAGAACTCAAAGTTGGCGATATGGCAACTTTATCAATTCCTTTTGAGGTAGTGTAAATCCATGAAAAATGAATAGTAAAAATTGCTAAGTAAAGATTTTATCAACAGTAAAAATAAAATAATAATATCAGATAAATAAATGAATTTAAAATTTGCAACCACTGGGTTGAAAGGTGTAATTGACCTTAGCAATCATGCGATCGCCTACGGCGGGGCGCTGCCCATCGCTCAAAATATCATACTCCCCTTCTGCCTGCTAATGTCACCAGCGATCGCCTACGGCGGGGCGCAGCCCATCGCCCAAACATCCCCCACCCTTCCAGACACCAAACCAAATCCAAATATTGACCGTTTTCCCCAACCTTTACCGACACCTCAACCGCTTCCACCCAGCCAAGAACAGCAACCAACTGTTCCCGTACCACCGCCAACACCAACGCCAGAACAGCCAAATATCACTATACCGATCAGTAAAATCGAAGTGGTAGGTAGTACCATCCTTCGTCAAGATGAAATTACCTCAATTACCAAACCTTTCGAGGGACGTTCGGTAACTCTCAAAGAACTCCAAAGCGTTGCAGATAAAATTACTCAGATTTACTTAAATCGAGGTTATCTAACCTCTAGAGCAATTGTTGCAGAACAAACAATTACCGATGGTGTAGCCAAAATCCAAGTCATAGAAGGTTCTCTCGAAAAAATCGAAATCGAGGGAACTCAACGGCTAAATCCCGGCTATGTGCGTAGTCGTGTGAACTTAGCAGCAGGGAAACCTCTGAGAGTCGATAAAATCGAAGATCAGCTACGTCTGCTCAAAGAAGATCCTTTATTCACTAGTGTGGAAGCTATTCTCACACCAGGAACTAAGGTTGGTCAAACTATTCTCACAGTCCGAGTTAAAGAAGCCAATCCCATCAGTGGCATTGTGGGAGTAGACAACTACTCACCCCCGTCTGTGGGTTCCGAACGTTTTGGTGGTGCAATTAGCTACCGCAACATTAGCGGCTTAGGTGATGAACTCGTCGCTTCCTATTACCGTTCTACCACAGGTGGTTCCAACTCTTTTGACTTCATCTACCGGCTACCAGTGAATGCCATGAATGGCACATTGCAACTGCGGTATTCTCCTACCGACAGCAAAATCACTCAAGCGCCATTTTCAGAGTTAAATATTAGCGGTGACAGCCAGTTGTATGAAATCAGCTATCGTCAACCATTAGTTAGAACTCCTCGCGAAGAATTTGCCTTATCTTTAGGCTTTGCATTGCAGAATGGGCGGAATACCTTTGTCGTTGATGGCATACCTAGACCTTTAAGTACAGGCCCTGATAACGAAGGTAACAGCAGAACTAGGGTGCTAAAGTTCGGGCAAGATTATATTAAACGTGATGTGCAGGGTGCATGGGCAGTGCGATCGCAATTTAGTTTTGGTTTAGATATATTCGATGCCACAACTAACTCTGGTTCTGCACCTAGCGGTAATTTCTTTAGTTGGCTAGGACAAATTCAGAGAGTACAACGCTTTGGTAGAGACAATTTACTCATAGCCCAAGCCGATGTCCAACTCACACCAGACTCTTTGCTACCTTCACAACAATTTTTGATTGGTGGCGGACAATCTCTGCGTGGTTATCGGCAAAACTCCCGTGCAGGTGACAATGGTTTCCGTTTCTCAGTCGAAGATCGGATAGCCATCTTACGCGATCAAGCTGGATTACCAAACTTGCAACTAGCGCCCTTTGTTGATATGGGTGCCGTGTGGAACGCCACCAACAATCCTAATCCACAACCAAATCAAACCTTTTTAGCATCTGCCGGCTTGGGGTTACTGTGGGAACCCTTACCCCGCCTACTTATGCGCCTCAACTATGCCGTTCCTTTCATAGATGTAAGCGATCGCGGAAACAACGCGCAAGACCGGGGTTTTAACTTTAGTGTCAACTACAGCTTTTAACGAGGAGTTTGATGTTGAATTAAATTCAAGTCGTAGGGTGGGTTAGTAACAGCCTCACCCACCAAACCAAAAAATTTGCGTCCCCTTCTCCACTTGATCGTAATTTTGTTGGGATTTTAGTAGCTGATAAAACTAACTTTTTATCTGAGGTAACTTAAAACTATGTCAAATATTCTCTTTGAGAAATCGACCACAGATAAATGCAGATACACATATATAACTACTCTGTTCGCTCTGAAGAATTACACATCTCCTCTATTCCTCAGTGTCCTCTGCGCCCTCTGTGGTTCGTTATTATTAAACCAAACTCAAGCCACAGCCCAAATTACACCAACTCCCAACGATGCCAATACAGTTGTCAATCAAACTGACAACACCTTTAATATTCAAGGTGGCACTCAAACAGGCTCAAACCTCTTCCACAGCTTTGAGAAATTTGGACTCACTCAAAGTCAAACTGCTAACTTTATTTCCAACCCAGCGATTCAAAATATTTTAGGTCGAGTCACAGGCGGCGAAGCTTCAATTATTAACGGTTTAATTCAAGTTACAGGTGGTAATTCCAACCTATTTTTAATGAATCCCGCAGGCATGATTTTTGGCCCTAATGCTAGCTTGAATGTGCCAGCAGCATTTACAGCCACCACAGCCAATGGCATCGGCTTTAATAATAAATGGTTTAATGCGGTTGGGAGTAATAGTTATAGTAATTTAACAGGAAATCCTGATGCTTTTGCTTTTACTCAACCAGGAGGAGCAATTATTAATAATAATGGTGGTAGTCTCCGTGTTGCTTCAGGGCAAAACTTCACGTTGCTAGGGGGAACAGTGATTAGTACAGGGATAGTAGAAGCACCAGGAGCCAAGATCAACATTATCGCCGTCCAGGGAGAGAAGTTAGTTACAATTACTCCGGAAGGAAGTTTGTTGAGTTTGGGTTTACCTGTAGAAACTAAAACGGCAATTAACCCCTTGCCTTTTACACCATTGTCATTACCCGCGTTGCTAACTGGTGGAGGTTTAAAATTAGCAACTACTGTAATTGTTGCTGCTGATGGTAAAGTGACGCTCAGGAATTTTGATGCATCTCCACAAACAGGAGAACAAAAAATCAATCCTAGTGAGTTGACAGTAGATGCAAATGGTAACTTGAAACGTTTAGATTCTGGTACGCCTGTAGGCAATGGTAATTTAACAATTGATCCACTGAGAATAAATATAGATAATAATGGTGTAGTTACGGCTGTTGATTCTGATGTAAAAATAGAAAATGGAGATGTATTAGTCAGTTCTTTATATGCCCAAGATGCTACTTTATCAGCAGAAAACAATTTCATTTTTGAAGGTGGAGGTTTCTCCAACCAAAACGAATTAACTACAACTGGGGAATTAAATTTATTAGCTCAGAAAAAAGTTCAGCTTCGCGATAGTTCAGCCGATGGAGTTGATTCGGAAAGAAGAGTTGTACAGGTAGGAGGTAATTTAAAAATTCAAGGTAACCAAGGAATTGATATAGAGTTTAATAATAAGCCTACTTCTGTGGTTCAAACAGGTGGAGATATCAGCCTCATTAGCGATGGTACAATTTTTAGTGATACTCGGTTTGCAATCGGTAAAAACTTTTCTATTCTCAATCTATCAGGTGACTCAGGAAACTTAATATTTGGTAATTTAGGCGGAATTAGTTCACAACCAATTATCAGTTCCAATGGTGATGTCAGTCTTGGCAATTATACAGGCCCTTCGCTGAAAGTAGAAACTAGAGGCAGTATATTTGCTGATACAATCACAATTAATGATAAAAATACTTTTTTACGGGGCACCGATCCAGATATTTCTTTTTTAGCTAATAATCCATCGCTAATATTACGCGCTGGCTTAACTCAATTGCGTCAGACTCCTAGCAACTCATCAGAGACACCATTCACATCATTAGGCAGTATCACTATTAATGGTGATATTAATATTTCATCAGTTAATAGCGGTAACATACCTTTAGGTACAGTTATTCTATCTTCTAAAGGTGATATTAACGTCAAAGGAAATATTAATGCTCAACAAGATTTCAATATTCAGAATTCAGATGATAATAGCCCGATAATTTTGAATTCATCAGCAGGAAGTATCACTGCCAGAAATATTAATGGTGGCAGTACAATGTTACTTAGTGATGGTGATATTAATATCAAAAGAATTTCTGGTTATGCTGCTGCTGTAAGTGGTGGTGGTTCTTTAGATGATAAAAACTCAAATATTGGATTGTTGCGGTCTAATAAAGGCAATATCATCGTAGATTCAATCAGTATTAGATCAGGTAATATAGATATTAATGCTGCTGGGATTTTTCAAGCTCAAGGCGCATTTCTTAATTCTTTCGCAAATAGCGGGCCTCGCGATGTGCCAGTTAGTCTTAGAGCTGCACGCAACATCAATATCCAGCATCGTGGTAAGACTTTTACACAAGGACTAGGTGTAGAACGAGATCAGGTAGGAAATCCTGTATACAGAATTAAGAATGATGGTAGACAAGTATTTTTCCGAGGATATTCATTTTCATCAGATTCAAAGGTTGTATTCAAAGATAAAAATGGCAATTTAGTAGTTTTACCTGATGAAATTAGCCCTAATGTAGCAATTTTCGTTGATGAAAATGAAAAGTATGTACCATTTGACTTTGACAATCCGTTTACTGTTAATGCTGTGCTATTTGAGCCAAATAGTGTTTCTCCAGATATCAGCTACACTAACGGATTAATTGTTTTGCAAGACGGAACTAATGCACAACTGACTGGTATATATCAAGATACACAACTTGGTTCTAGCAATGGCATCAATGTAGTAACTGTTCCTTCTGGCGGTGGCGGTGGCGGTGGCGGTGGCGGTGGCGGTGGCGGTGGCGGTGGAGATAATGGTAATAGCGGCGTAGATACCCCCAATGAAGCACAAAGCCAGTTGATTAATCAAACTTCTGTAAAAGACGTTTGTCAACCTACAAATACAGGACTTACTGTAGGGCAAGGACTCCAACAAGGAGGTGGAATACCTAGAGATACTCCGGAATCAAGTAATGCAAAACCTTGTGAAAATGCAACTCAAGGTAATAATATCCTGCGGATTATTCCAGATAATCGCATCCAACCTATTCCCATTAATTTAAATTCTGTACAACCATCAGAGATTAATCATAATTAATGATAGCCAAGCAATAAATTTATAGGCTGCGTGACCTTTAAACCCAAGTTTTCCAACAGATCCCGCTTCATTAATTAACTAAAAACTATGTCAAAAATTATGTTTGAGAAATCGACCATAGATAAATACAGATACACACAGATTTCCCTGTTCGCCCTCAAGAATTACACCTCTCCTCTATTCCTTAGTGTCCTCTGTGCCTTCTGCGGTTCGTTATTATTAGACCAAACCAAAGCCACAGCCCAAATCACACCAACCCCCAATGATGCCAATACAGTTGTCAACTCTTCTGACAACACCTTTAATATTCAAGGTGGTACTCAAACAGGCTCAAACCTCTTCCACAGCTTTGAAAAATTTGGACTCACTCAAAATCAAACTGCTAACTTTATTTCCAACCCATCAATTCAAAATATTTTAGGTCGAGTCACAGGTGGCGAAGCTTCAGTAATTAACGGCTTAATTCAAGTTACAGGTGGTAACTCCAACCTATTTTTAATGAATCCTGCCGGCATGATTTTTGGCCCTAATGCTAGCTTGAATGTGCCAGCAGCATTTACAGCCACCACAGCCAATGGCATTGGGTTTAATAATCAATGGTTTAATGCAGTTGGCACCAATAGTTATAGTAATTTCACAGGAAATACCGATGCTTTTGCTTTTACTCAAACAGGAGGAGGAGCAATTATTAATCATGGTAATTTAAGGGTTTCATCAGGGCAAAGCTTAACTTTATTAGGCGGCACGGTAATCAACACAGGTACAGTAGAAGCACCCACAGGTAAAGTTAATATTACCGCCGTATCAGGAGAAAAATTAGTTCGCATCACTCCCGAAGGAAGCTTATTGAGTTTGGGCTTACCTGTAGAAACCAAAACAGCAATTAATCCTTTACCTTTTACACCACAATCATTACCTGAACTCTTAACCGGAGGTAATGTCAATGTTGCTACTGGAGTCACTGTAGAAAATGGTGTGGTGAAACTAACAGGTTCCGAGGTGACAATTCCCAATACGCCAGGAACTACAGTTGTGACGAATCAGATCAATGTGTCTGGTGAAACAGGTGGAAATGTCAATATATTAGGGGATATTGTTGGTCTTGTTGATGCCAACATCAACGCCTCTGGAACAAATAGTGGTGGAACTGTCTTGATTGGTGGTGATTACCAAGGTAAGGGAACAATACCTAATGCTTCTCGAACATTTATCAGTAGTGACTCTACTATTAATGCCGATGCAATAGAAAATGGTAATGGTGGGCGTGTAATTGCATGGGCAGATGGAACAACCCGTTTCTACGGAAATATTAGCGCCCGTGGTGGGAATAGTAGTGGTGATGGTGGTTTTGTTGAAGTATCTGGTAAAGAGAATTTAACTTTTGATGGTTTTGTGAATCTTGGTGCGACAAATGGCAAAGTAGGACAGTTATTATTAGATCCTGCAAGTGTTACTATCAGTTTTGTAGGAGCAGATGACAATGAACTTAATGATAGACAAATTCTATTTGCTAATAATCCAGGTGGCTCATTCTCCATTTCTAATACCAAGATTATAGATAGCCTCAACAATGGCGATGTGACCATTGAAGCCACAAATGATATCACCATTAATAGCTCTTTTGAAGCATTTCAACAACCCAATAGTCTGACTCTAAACTCACCCCAGATTAATATAGTCGGTTCGCAAAATATTTCTGTCAGAGGCGACTTAAATTTAATTGGTAACAACTTAACATTTGATGATGATCAATTGACCTCTTCACAAGGAAATCTCAATATCACAGCACAGACTCTCACAACTCAAAACTCTAAGCTATTTGCACAAGAAGACCTAAATTTAAAGACCCAAGGAAACTTAAATTTACAAGGAACTGAACTCTCATCTTTGGGAAATATACTGTTACAGGCAAATAATGCTGTAAATTTATCTGAAACAGTCAACCCATCTATTACCCGAAGTAGAGGAAAAATCAGCATTCAAGGTAATGGAGGTATTGATATCCAAGCTTTGAACCTTCCAGAATCTTTGCTTCGTAGTGGAGGCGACTTTCAGCTAATTAGTGATGGTAATATTATTGGTAATGCTCGGATTGCCAGTGGTGGTAATTTCTCAGTTGCCGGAACAGGAGCATACAGCCAACCTAGCCCGATTCTAAATTTCAATGGCATTATCAGTTCTAACGGTAATGTTAGCTTTGGTGATTACACTGGCAGTTCTTTGAAAGTAGAGGCTGGGGGAAGCATAAAAGGTGGTAATATCAACATCACGAAAGCTGGTACTTTTCCTACAGGTAGCGATCCAGACCTAGCAATTTTGAACACAGGCCCAGCAGTTATTCTGCAAGCTGGTGTAACTAATTTAAAATATTCACCGGATAACCCTGCTGGACGAACTTTTGAAGGAACAGCTTTCACATTCCCGAATGGGGAACTCCCGACAACAGCAACCTTACCTGGAAGTATTGAAGTAGGAGATATCACTACGGCGGAAACTCCTGTTGCGCTTCCCACTCGTGATGACGGGTTTAGTACAGGTTCTAACCTTTTCACTTCTAACTCTGTAGTATTATCTGCCGTCGGAGAGATTAAAACAGGCAATATTACAACCAAGAAAGGATCGGTCAACCTAACAACTACAAATGGCAACATTTTTGTAGATAGCATTAATACCTTAGGATTGAACCCAATCACTGGTGAAGGTCAAAGTACCACTGATAGTGGTGGTAGTATTAATATTGATGCAGGTGGTATTTTTAGAGTACAAAAAACCTTCCCATTTGGTTTTGCTCCTGATAGCTCTAACAAGTTTCCAACGAGTATTTTAACTTCTAGATTTAGTGGCAGTGCGGAACCGGGGACAAATGCCACAATAAATATTAAACATAGAGGTGTAGGCTTCATTGCCGGATATGCTACTAGTAACATTGCAGATGATGTTAGTGGTACAGCAGGGGAAATCTTCATTTCAGATGGAAGTAATCAAACGCTGGCTGGTTCATATAATGATCCAAGCTTAGAGTTGAGTAATTCTATTGGTGTTTCCCAAGTTCCTCGACCAGGACAACCAGAACAACCAAACCCAGATATTCCTGATGATACACAACGTCAGTTGACTAGACAAGCATCCCAAAACGACGTTTGCCAACCTACAAATACAAGCCTTACTCTAGGGCAAAGACTCAAAAAAGCACGCGGAATATCTCTAAATGTTTCAACATCAAATACTGCAAATACTTGTGAGGAATCAACTCAAGATAACAACCTTCTGCGGATTATTCCAGATAATCGAACTCAATCTGTTCTGATTAATTTAAATCCTCTACCTCAATCAGAGATTAATCATAATTTATGATTGCCGAGTAATAGATTACTTTGCTAGTAGCAATCCGATTTGATTCTTGGAAAAATATAAGAGGTTGTTTGAAAAGTAGTTGGCTGTGATTTTAATCGCATTATTACCCCCCTTAGTCCCCCCTTATAAAGGGGGGAAAGGGACTTGCAATTTAATAATGTACCAATGATTTATGATTTTTCTGCTTAATATCAATTATCCAACTGGTATTTTATTTTCACGCAAGTCCCAAACAAGAAAAATCCGGTTCCCTCACCTTTCCAAGGGGAGGGTTAGGGTGGGGTAAAAAATATTTGATACATCAGTTGTAGGGTGCGTTACGGACTCCGTCCTAACACACCCTACAATACTACATAAATACTTTTTTTATTAAAAAATTAGTGTTCTAGGCGCAGAAAACATAGAGGTAATAGCGGGAAGGAAGGAGAAAATGCAAAAACTAAATTATGGTTTGTATTCTAAGGTGAAAATTTATAAATTGATAAACCTGGTAATTTTTATCACTTTGCTAACAGGCTTCATACCCGTTAACACAAGTTATACAACTGTTTCTGCTGCATTAATTGCCCAAAGTGTTACTCGCCAGGAAGCCGATCGCATCTTTAAACAAGGTGTGGAACAGTATAAAGCCAAGCAATTACAATCTGCTATTGGATCTTGGCAGCAGGCGCTGACAGCTTATCGTAGCCTCAAAGACCGTGTGGGTGAAGCAACGACGCTGAAAAATCTGAGTGCGATTTACATAGAACTCGCTGACTATCCGCAAGCGATCGCACATTTACAACAGTACTTGAATCTGACACGAGATTTGCGCGATCGCCAAGGTGAACAAGCGGCTTTAGTAACTCTAGCCGATATCTATGCTAGCCAAGAAAATTATGCCAAAGCACTAGAATTCTATCAACAGGGTTTAAAAAATGTTTCACAATCGCAACAAAGCTTAGAAGAAGCGATTATTTTAGGCAATCTAGCAAAAGCTTACCGAGTATTAGGTAAATATAATACTGCGATTGAATTTAATCAAAAAGCGTTGCAAATTTCACGAACATTAAAAGACAGAAAAACGGAAGCAAAGCTATTAATCAATCTTGGCAATGCTTACAAGTCTTTGGGTGATTATGAGAGTGCATTTAAAACTTTTCAAGAGAGTTTGAAGATTTTACAGGAAATTAAAGATACTCCTGTAGAATCTATTGCTTTAGGCAACTTAGGTGCTGCTGCTGCTGACCAGCAAAAGTATGATCAGGCTATTTCTTTCCATCAGCAAAGCCTAAAAATTAGTGAATCAATTAATGATGCTGCGGGGAAAGCTAGCACTTTAATTAACTTGGGTTCTAATTATTATTCCTTAGGCGATCGCACAAAAGCCCTCAATTACTATCAACAGGCTTTGTTAATAGCCAAAACTGCGAAGAATAACAAACTTGAAGCCGAAGCTTTGGGTAGTTTGGGATTGATTTATGAAGACTTACAACAGTATTCTCAAGCGATTCAGCATCAACAGCAAAGTTTGGCAATTTTTCAGAGAATCGGCGATCCAGCAGCCCAAGGAATAGTTTTCAATAATTTGGGGCACGCTTTTTTCAGTGCTGGCCAGTTGAATGATGCTGAATCACAATTGCGGTCTGCTATTAAACTACTTGATAATCTGCGTTTGGGGCTGAGTGATATCTACAAAGTCTCAATTTTTGATACGCAAGTCTCTACCTATAACCTGCTACAACAAATTCTGATTACTGCCAAAAAACCCGAAGCAGCTTTAGAAGTTTCAGAACAAGGACGCGCCCGTGCTTTTGCTGAATTACTTACTAGAAAATTAAGCGTCAATGCTGTCAAACCTAACTCATCTGTGAAATCAGAGGCTTATAGTTCATCTGCTGATACTTCACCTAATATTGAGAAAATTAGGGAAATCGCCCGTCATCAAAACGCCACACTCGTAGAATACACCATCATTCCTGATGATGATTTTAAATTTCGTGGCAAACAACGCGGTAGAGAACAGGAACTATTTATTTGGGTAGTGCAACCAAATGGAAAAGTTGACTTCCGCCGCCGTGATTTAAAATTTTTGTGGCAAACGGAATACAAGTCTTTAGAAAACTTGGTTAAAAATAGCCGCCAATTTATGGGCATTAACGATAGTCGCGGTATTTTTTCCACAGAGGTCGCTGTTAATCAACCAAGTCAGAAAAGGCAGTTACAACAAATCCATGAAATTTTAATTTCACCTATTGCTGATTTACTACCATCAGACCCCAAAGCCAACGTTGTTTTTATCCCCCAAGAATCCCTATTTCTGGTTCCCTTCCCAGCACTGCAAGATAAAAATGGTAAGTATTTGATTGAACAGCATACTATTCTCACTGCACCTTCAATTCAAGTACTAGATTTAACACGAAGCCTTCGAGAAAGAAGAAGTAAAAATAGAGGAGAGAATGCCTCTATCAGACGCTTTCAATCATCAGCTTTGATAGTGGGCAATCCCTCACCAATGCCGACATTACCTAAAATTACATTAAAATCACTACCAGAGGCAGAAAAGGAAGCAAATGCGATCGCTAATCTGTTGCAAACAACTGCAATGGTTGGCGCAAAAGCCACAGAAACAAACATACTGGAACAATTACCTCAAGCCAGACTGATACATTTAGCTACCCACGGCTTATTAGAATACGGTAGCCAAGCAGCTACAAGTTATGGGCAAGATTTAGGAATACCAGGTGCGATCGCTCTTGCTCCCGTTTCAGCAAAAGATAATGGTTTACTAACAGCCGATGAAATTATCAATCTTCCACTCAACGCTGAATTAGTTGTTCTGAGTGCTTGCAGTACTGGACAGGGTAGAATCTCTGGTGATGGCGTAATTGGTCTATCTCGTTCATTTATTTCCGCAGGAACAGAAAGTGTATTAGTTTCTTTGTGGTCTGTCCCCGATGTAGCTACAGCCGAGTTAATGACGGAGTTTTATAGTCAGCTACAGCAAAGTAATCATAAAGCCCAATCTTTGCGAAATGCAATGCTCAAACTTGTGAAACAGTATCCTGATACTCCTAAGAATTGGGCAGCGTTTACTCTCATTGGGGAAGCAAGGTAATCAATTTTGGATTTTAGATTTTAGATTTTAGATTCCTTCTTGTCACCCTTGCCCCCTGCCCCCTGCCCCTTACGCCGCAATCACCTCAGGCTGCACCTTAGCTTCTGCTGCTAAAAACTCAGCTACTTGAGCTTCAATTTCATCGCGCACAATCTCGCGATACTCCACAAAATGCTCGATTTGGGCACAAACCGATAAATAGCTACTCACCCCACCTGGATTATGCTGATACATATTCCACAGGTTGCGCCAAAACTGCCAGCGCGTTTTACGTAACACACCCTGACGGTAGCAAATGGTTAGCAATGCCTGGATTACCTTCCAATTCAACGCTTTTTTCGTACCTTTGCCCTTGTTGGGGTAAGTTGCTTCGCCTAAAATTTGGTAGTGACGGTACGCACGATCTAAAAATCGTGATGGCTCATACAGTTCCCAGAATGCCTCTACATATTCACGAGCGATATCTTCTAATGGTCGAGTGGGTACAAAGTTCATCAACGTGGTTTGATTGATGTTTGCAGATTTAGTGCGGAGTCTTCCTTCCTTGGCTAATCGATGCCACAAAGCTGTATCTGGGAGCGCTTGCAGCATACTAAATAAGGCTGTGGGAATCGCTGTTTGCTCGACAAACTTAACAATTCTGGCTCCGGCTCCTGGCTTTTCGCCATCAAAGCCAATAATAAAGCCTGCCATGACTCGCAACCCTGAACGGGTAATTTTGTTTACTGCTTCACTGAGGGAATCTCTGGTATTTTGGAATTTCTGAGTCAAGGTGAGGCTTTCTTCATCAGGGGTTTCAATACCCAGAAACACTGCTCCAAAATTACACGTTACCATCAAATCCATCAGTTCTTGGTCGTTAGCTAAATCAACTGAAGCCTCAGTAGCGAAGGAAAATGGATAGTTGTGTGCCACCATCCAGGGCTGGAGTTCCTTTAAAAATAATTTCACATTGCGCTTATTGCCGATGAAGTTGTCATCCACCATAAAAATGCTGCGCCGCCAACCCAATTCGTAGAGATAATCTAGTTCTGCCAGCAGTTGTGCCGGGGTTTTAGTGCGGGGTTTGCGACCGTAGAGGACAATAATGTCACAAAATTCACATTGGAAAGGGCATCCACGGGAAAACTGCACCGACATTTCTGCGTAAGCTTCAAATTCCAGCAAGTCAAAGCGGGGAATGGGGGTGTGGGTGACATCAGGTCTCTCACCACCAGCCCGAAATATGCCTGTAGATTTGCCTTGTGCGATCGCTTCGACAAATAACGGTAGGGTGATTTCCCCTTCATCTAAAATTAAGTAGTCTGTGCCCACATCTGTCACTTCATCCGGTAAGGCTGTGGCATAAGGGCCACCCACCGCAACACGCTTTCCTCGACGTTTGGCTTCTGTAATCTGAGAGAGCAAATCCTCTTTTTGCACAATCATCGCCGACAGAATCACCAAATCAGCCCAAGCCCACTCTGCTTCTGTGACCTGACGCACGTTCCGATCTACTAGTTTAAATTCCCATTCTTGAGGCAAAATCGCAGCGACAGTTACCAAACCTAAAGGCGGTAACATTGCCTTACGGTCTAACAAAGCTAGGGTTTTTTCAAAAGACCAAAAACTTTTAGGAAAGCGTGGATATAAAAGTAAAACGTTCATGGAGATGGTTGTTAAGCTTGAGTTTTTATTGCTGATTGAGGTTACACGGCTGCAATTGTGGAGGATTATTTATACTTTTACTAAATGCAGCCAAAATGCTGGCATTATTTGGTCGATTATGAAACCGTAGCAGACTAATGGTAGCACTTAGTACTAGATGCCATGTATCAATTCTGAGTTCCCATACCCGCGAATATCCCATTGCTTTGATTGCAGGGGGACAAGGAAGAAAAAGCTTATTCCTGAAAAATGGTGCTTAAACCATTTTTCTTTTTCTTTCTTTTGCCTTGTTCGGTGATGCAGACGAACTACCACTTGACTTTTTACCCCCAGCCACGGTTCGCGGTGCCGATTTTTTCACCGATGTCTCTGGTGAAGATTTAGCAGTAGAACGAGCCGGACGCTTATCACCTTTGGGGCTGGGTTTGTGTTTGCGTTCATCTTGAATTGCTTGGGGGTTGGCTCCAAAACCAGCAACCACTTCAAAAGGCAAGCGCTGTTCAATCAGTTTTTCAATATCTGCCAACAAATGGTAGTCATCGACGCAAACCAGCGATACTGCTTCACCTGACGCACCAGCGCGACCAGTACGACCGATGCGATGAACATAATCTTCTGGGACGAATGGCAAATCGAAGTTGACCACATGGGGCAGTTCGCTGATATCAAGACCACGTGCTGCGATGTCGGTTGCCACTAATACTTGTAAATTACCATTCTTGAACTTCTCCAAAGCATGGGTACGGGCAGACTGGCTCTTATTACCGTGGATGGCTAATGCTTGAATCCGCTCGTCGCCCAACTGCTTCACCAGACGATCAGCACCATACTTAGTCCGGGTGAACACTAGTACTTGATACCAATTACCTTGTCGTATGAGGTTAGCAAGTAATTGCCGCTTCCTGTCACGCTCTACCTTGTAGACTTTTTGTACCACTGTTTCGGCGGTAACGTTACGGCGTGCTACCTCGATCATCTTGGGGCGGTTGAGTAGCCCGGCTGCGAGTTCCTTGATTTTTTCCGAAAAGGTGGCGAAGAATAGCAAGTTTTGTCGCTGTTTGGGTAAAAGCGCGATAATGCGGCGAATATCACGAATAAAGCCCATATCGAGCATCCGATCTGCTTCATCCAGCACTAACACCTCAATCTGCGACAGGTTCACTGTACCCTGCTGCACATGGTCTAGCAGTCTTCCTGGGGTAGCAACCAAAATATCTACGGAGCTGCTCAAACGCCGTTTTTGCTGACTAATGCTGACTCCGCCGTACATTACCATTGAGTTCAGTTTCAGGTACTTACCGTAGTCGCGCACACTTTCCTCAACCTGTGCAGCGAGTTCGCGAGTTGGGGTGAGAATTAGCGCCCGGATCGGCGATCGCCCATTAGCTGTACTTTTGCTCTTATTGGACGATAACCGATGCAGAAGCGGCAGGGTGAAGCTGGCAGTCTTTCCAGTCCCAGTTTGGGCACCAGCTAGCAAATCGCTACCCGATAAGACCGCAGGAATCGCCTGCATCTGGATTGGCGTGGGTTTGGTGTACCCTCGCTCGGTGACAGCACGGATAATTTCATTAGACAAGCCGAGAGTAGAAAAAGACATAGGACTCCATGATTAACATCGGCCTGTCACCTGTTATGGTGTCAGTCTTAGGCTCCCGAATAAAGGTTTGAAGGGCTTTTTGAGCAGTAAACGCTAAGACTGAAAGCGAATGCCACAGTTCTGCATTTTAACAGAGTGTAGTTCGTTGTGCTGTGATGTTTATGAACTTGAATTTTCGATTTGGGGCTAGATGACAGGCTAAAAAATCAACGCCGCGATCGCCAATTTCTATGAAATCGCGATAGGGAAATTTTTGTTAGTCAAGTGCTGTAGCACAGGGCTAATGATAGGCAGAATTTATGGGAATATGATTTGGGTGCAATCAGTCCTCTTGCTTTCATGCCGACAAACGACTCTGAACTGCAAGCCCAGGCTCGGAGAATCCTGGATGCGATCGCCTTTACTCCCTTTGAGCAGTGCCAACCCTTGAGCCGCAGGTTTGACAATATTCCTGCTAGTCCTGGTCTCTATGCAATCAGACACAAAATCGATGGGCTACTCTACATCGGTAAAACTAAAAGTCTACGAGGACGCTTCAGTGGTGGGCATAAAGCTTTTTTGTGGGCTTGGCTAGACAAATATAGTGATGAAGACATTCGGATTGCAGTGCAGCCAATCTCTTACTGGGAAAACCCTGCGTTATTATTGGAGCTAGAAGCCATTATCTTAAGAGCCACTGAACCCCCTTACAACGTCCAAATTCCAACCGAAAGGTGAAGCCATGCAAGCCAAAATTCAGGAGCAACTTTCCCCTGCTGATGCCGAAATTATTTTGGGACGACTACCTGAGCGAATTCGAGCAGCTTTAATTGCTCATGCTGCTGAAATTGAATATCCAATTGAAGCAGTCATTGAGATGGCGATCGCGAGTTTCCTCGATACGGAGGCATTGGGTTTTGCAGATTGCAAACCACGACGTGGACAATAAAACCTTTTTACTTTTTACTTTTGCGGAAAGTCTGATCGGAGGTTTCCTCCGATCAGAACTTTCCAAGACGACTTTTTACTTTTTCAACCTGTTGGTTAGGATAAAGGTTTGTGGCAGATGGAAGAAATGTACCATCCCCAATCACTACACCTGGTGTAAGAGTAGATCCAGCTCCTACAAAAACATCATTGCCAATCTTGACTTTCTTGACATACAACATTAAGTTTTGCTTTCGGGGTTTGATTACATGGGAAGTAATCCCAACACGATGTCCCATAATCACGCGATCGCCAATTTCTATTAAACCGCGATCGGCAATCTCTAATCCTGGTGTCCAGTAAACATCTCGCCCCACTTTAGCACCCCACAATCGCAGCCAAAACGAAAATACCCCCGGAATCAGCCGCAGCATTGCTTCCAAAACCGGAATTGCAATATAAATCACCTGAATTTGATGACTACCCCACCAAGGACTATATTCCTTACCACGTAGATAACTAATACCTTCCCGCGCAGGGTACACCCATTGATGTAAGCGGTAAACTAGCACAGGTAAGCCATAAATAGAAAGTAACACTGCCAAAATGCTGAAAACGCTGGGTGAATAAGCGAGGTAAACTATTGCTGCCCCAGTTATTATTAATATAAGGGTAGGAAAAAATAAAAGAATTGTACTTAAAATTGTCATTACAATAGGGCATGGGGCATTGGGGATTGGGCATTGAAAGAGAGATTTTAATGCCTTAGTTGTAACCGCAGTTCATGAATAACTAAGCTGTTACGCATTTAAATTGTATATTTCTCTCTAAGGTTGTCAAAAGTCAAGAGTCCAGGGTCAAATACTAGCTTGGACTTTGGACTTTTGATCCTGGACAGCCTTAACAGAAAAATATGTGATCTAGGTGCGTATCAGCTTATCCTGAAAAAGGGAAGAATAGTTTTTGACTCAAAGTTAATGAAGTAGAAATTCCAATTGCAGATGGTAACTCTTTACTTTGATAATAAGTTCCATGTAACTTATCCCAAATTTTAAAATTAGCACCATAATTGCAATTAAAAACTTCGCTGCAATGATGCCATGCATGATCCTGCGGTAAAATTAACCAGGAAAATACAAATCGATATAGCCAGCTATTTTCAGAAATTATCAAGCGGCTATGTCGCCATAAATCCAGGGCAGAAGTGAGACTGACTCCCAGTAAATAAGCTGTAGGATCAGTTAACAGATACAAAAATAACGTGTGTATCCATAAATAAATAATTAGCAAACTTGTCCATAGCGTATTACGAGAAGTTCCTAATACATCCATCTGTGTAACAGTATGATGCACTTGATGTACTTGCCATAGAAATTTACTATGTAATAAACGATGATTCCAATAATATAAATAATCAACTAAAACAAAACTGATAATAAAAGTTAAAATAGGTGATAGTTTTAAACATCCCTGTTGATTGGGTAATAAATGATGGTAAAGTCCATAAACTAAAGTAGCTTGTAATAAGGGAATCAAAATTCCTTGAATCGTTAAGCCTACGCCATCTAATAGCCAATCTTCACGACTTTTTAGTTGAAGTTGAGTTCGTCCAAATTGATTGTTAATAGTCCAGGAAACTAAGCCAATAAATGTAACAAAAATTATAATTTGAACAAAGTTATGCATACCAATATTGAAACCAAATATAGCTTTATTAATTACCCATTACCAATTACCAATGATTATTAAACCCAAAATGTTACCTTTACGGATTGATTTGGCAATAATCGCGGATCTTCTCCACGAGCGATCGCACCTCTAATTGACTCGACAAATACATGAATTGTGTCAGCAGGGGTGTTAGAAAATTGTGTGCCATATTTAGCGATCGCTTCTCCTTGAATGCCCAAAATTTCAATGTCTTGTCTGATAATATGTTGAGCCGTCCACCACACAAACGGACGTACCAGCTGATTCCAAATACCGTAATTATACGTGACATCTGTGTAAACCAGAGTTGAATTATCGGTTTCTGGGATAGATTGACTGGTAATAAACAGATGGCGATTGCGTCCCATTTCATATTCCACAGAAGTAATATTGGGCATATAAAAGCGATCGCAATGTTTTATCTCTGCACCTTCACGATTGAGAAAACGGCTATACCATCCTAAATTACTGGTTTCATTGCGATATTCCACCAAAACCGCACCATTTTCCCGTTCCACAGTCATTTCTAACTTTTGTTGGCGGGAGTTACGAAATACACCAGGATGCACAAAAGCCGTGTGGGGAATATCAATAAAGTTCTCTGCACAATTAGTAACGTTGTTAGCAAAACGGTTAATTACGCGCACCGTCTCCCAGCCTGGCTTTCCATAGTAAGGCATAGAAAATGGTTCAAACTCAACGCTTGGAGTCTGGGCTAACCGCACATATATATAACCATCCTGTTCTTTGGTGGCGTAACGTTTTGCTTGACGCTGCTGGGAGGGTTTGAAATCATCTCCTTCAGCAGGAACAGCAATGACTTTGCCATTGCAATCATATACCCAACCGTGATAAGGACATTGCAAAGCGCCGTTACAAACTTTACCTGCTGACAGACGACTACTGCGGTGTAAACAGCGATCGCGCAACGCCACAGCTTGCCCATCCTTACCACGAAATATTGCTAGCCACTCTCCTAAAAGCGATCGCGCTAGTACTGTGTTAGGTCGTAGTTGCTCGCTGAGTGCTACAATATACCAGAAATCTGCAAATTGCATGGTGAGAATTGGGGAGGGGAGAGAGCGATTCGTATTTAAATTATGGCAATCTCTTAAGCAAACATTAGTGTGTCTATAGCATCCCAGGAGCGCCAATTTACAATTAAAGGTAAATAGCCTTAGATGTAATGTATTTTTCGTAATGTAGAAACTAAGCTTAACTCTCAAAACTAATACACAAAACTGTACTACTCTTGCGTAGCGAAGTGAGTGAGTAGTCAGTATGAAAATTGTTCAAGAGGTTTCTTTGATCAGTGTTGGTAGTTTTGAAGAATCAAATGATTGGTATATCATTCGTGCTGAAATTCGGGATGCTATTTCTTTAATCGTTCATCCTCCTGGTGCATCCAGCTTTACAATCAATCCAGCAAAACACGGTAATGGTGTCAAGCCTATTAAAGAAGCTTGCATGATTGCATTGAGGGACAGATTTGAATGGAGGTTAGAAACTCAGATTAACTATGCAACTAAATCACCAGGAAAGGTGGATGCAACGAAAGTCATTGATAACTATCTTTTTGCTCTTGAGTGGGAAACGGGCAATATCTCCTCCAGTCATCGCGCAATCAATAAAATGATTCTTGGATTGCTACGTGGTGTTTTTTTAGGTGCTGCCTTGGTACTGCCTAGTAGGAAACTTTACCCTTATCTAACTGATCGCATTGGTAACTATGAAGAGCTAGAACCTTACTTTGATGTTTGGCGAGCAGTTAGGATTAAAGAGGGTTTTTTGGCAATCTTCGTAATTGAACACGACCAAGTAGATAGCAGTGTACCAAAGATTACTAAAGGAACAGATGGTCGTGCGTTAATCTGAACGCTATGTAGAAAAAGGAATTGGCAGTTGTGATGCACAGGTTTTGTGTTGCTTAGGTTTTTTGCTTCCCCTTGCCGATTCCCATTGCTCTAAAATCCCATTAGCTAGATCAGTCAATCGTTCTACTGCTGGATCTGTGTCGCCAATTTCGGAACCAATCCAGAAACGGTGTAGCTTTTCTGCTGCGTAGAATGTAGTACCAGAACCCCCAAATGGATCGACCACAATTTGACCTGGATTCGATGCCATTGCAATAATCCGTTCTAGCATAATGGGCGCAAGTTCGTTCGGCACTCGTTTTTTGTGCCGACGATGCCGAACTGGTGGGATATCAGTCCAGATTTCTTCTGTTAATGTCCATAAAACGTCAGTAAAATCAGCTTCGGGTGTATCCTCCCAAACATCTTCTGGGGTGTCCCAGACATCCATTAAATTAATACCCTTTTCATTAAGTTTCTTTCGATGTCCACCATAGTCACGAATTTCTCCGCCACAATGCCGACACACTTGAATAGGTGTATAAATTTTGTTGAAAACTGCTGGCTCCCCTTTTGTGTAATAAATTAGCCCATAGTGAGCAGGAGACATCTTTTTACCTCTAGGAAAAGCCTTCGGCATTCTGCAAGCAATCCAATGCCGAAACCACATCCCCCGACGATTAAGGTAAGCACCGTACTCTATACACCATCGAGGCAGGTTGAAGACAAACAAACTTCCACCGGGTTTAAGCACTCGAACGCACTCACCCAGCCACTGTTGCGACCAGTCTAAATACTTATCTACCTCCATGCGATCGCTAACACCTTCACCGTATTCTTTACCAAGATTAAAGGGAGGGTCGGCAAATATCAGATCTACAGACTCATCAGGCAAAGCTGACAGCAGTTTCAGACAGTCTCCTTGATAGAGTATGCCATGCTCACTCATATAAACCTGTTGCAGTCCTTGTTGAGTTGCAACATCAGGTGTAATTACTTCAAATGGAAGCATTTATTTAGTCTTTAGTACATATTGCACCCTTAAAGGTAACTCAAATTCGGTGGACAGGTAAACTGCGATGTCTAACGACAAGCCGCTCCGCGTCTACGCGCAACGCCACAGCTTGTCCATCCTCGCCACGAAATATTGCTAGCCACTCTCCTAAAAGCGATCGCGCTAGTACAGTATTAGGTCGTAGCTTTTCGCTGAGTGCGACAATATACCAGAAATCTGCAAATTGCATAGTGAAAATTGAGAGAGAGTGTGATGCCTTCTGGTGCGTTCGCGTAGCGAACGTCGGCGACCATCGTATTTAAATTATGGTAATCTCTCAAGCAAACATTACTGTATTTACCGCCCCAGGAGTGCTAATTTACAATTAAAGGTGAGATAGCCTGAGATGGGAGAATTATAATGACATTGCAAGAATTACAAAAGCAGGCATTGCAGTTACCAATGAGCGATCGCTGGCAATTAGTGCAAAACCTTTTGGCATCGCTACAACAAGAAACTAGTTCTGGATTGAAAAAGGGTAACTTATCTCGACTGCGAGGGATTGCAAAAAGTACAGAAACACCGAGTGGAGATATTGAAGCTGATTATATTAACTATCTCACTGAAAAATATCAATAATGCGAATTTTAATTGATACAAATGTTGTTCTTGATTTTTTACAAGAGCGAGAGCCTTTCGTCGAGGATGCGGCAAAACTCTTTGAGAAAATTGATGCTGGTGAAGTCGAAGGATTTATTACAGCAACAACGATTACTAACATCTATTACATCGTGCGAAAAGCAGCAGGTGCGATCGCTGCTCAAGATGCAATTGCACAAATTTTGACAGATTTGCATATTTGTGCAGTTGTATAGAGGAATTTTGGCACAGGCGATCGCAATGAATTTTAAAGATTTTGAGGATGCAGTGCAATGTGCTTGTGGAATAGCACATGGAGTAGACGCGATCGTAACTCGTGATGCTTCTGGATTTGTCAGCGCAGGAATTCCAGTAATTGCACCTGGGGAGCTAGACAATATTGCTGGTGAGTGAATGAAGCGATGTCTAACGACAAGCCGCTCTGCGTCTACGCGCAACGCCACAGGTTGTCCATCCTCAGCGCGCAACTAAAAGCGATCGCCCTAGTACAGTGTTAGGGCGTAGCTGTTTGCTGAGTGCGACAATATACCAAAAATCTGCAAATTGCATAGTTGATAGTAGGGAGGGTAGAGAGCGATGCCTTCTCTGCGAGACGCTACGCGAACCGCCACCATCGTATTTAAATTATGACAACCTCTCAAGCAAGCATGAGTGTATTGATAGCGAGAAGCAGCAACTCACTGAAAAATATCAGTAATGTAAATTTTAATAGTACAAATACTATCGTGTCGATTTGATGAGGTGCGGAACGGAACTAACTTTGCGATCGCAATACCTTGGTTGGAAATAATGATTTCTTCTCCAAGTTCTACGCACGACAACAGCTGTGAGAGATTTGTTTGAGCTTTATCAATATTTACAGTTTGCATAAAATTAAAAAACTAAGTCTTTAAATTAAGTCTAACCAAATTCATTGTTCTACTTTACGAATTTCTACATTAGTTGTGAGGTCAAGCTGACAGGCTAAACGCACATTAGGATTTTTAGGAGCTAATGTATCCAACATTTCTTGTTCATCAGGTTGAGGGGAAGGTATTTCACCAATCACCTCAACTAAGCAAGTTCCGCAAATACCAGTCCGACAACCAAACAATACAGGTGAATTTTGAATTGTCAGATGCTCAGATAAATTTTGATGAGGTTGCAGATTGATGGGAGGGTAATCAGTTCCGGGAAAGGATATATTACAAAGTTCAGACATAATCAATTCATCAATTAACCCACAGTGACACGAACTTAAAATCTTTACCACTAAACAACCCGCGATCGCTCAATTTTAAATCGGGAATTATCAGCAGTGCCATGAAGGAAAGCGTCTTTAGCGAGTATTAAGAGGGCTAGGGACTGGCTAAGAAATAGGTAGATAAGGGGTGGGGTTTCGGCTGTCCTTTAAATAAGAAAGATTAGGCACACAATTCGCACGTTGTTAGTACTGCGGATTTTACTAATGCCCAATCTCTTTTATTTACCTATTTTTATTGTTTCATCAAACATCAACATTTATCTGTTCTATCTGTCTAGCAGCTTTCTCCCAACGCTTTGCTGAAGTTTCATCTTGCCAATGAGTTCTCAAATTTTCCGCTTTTTTGTGACATATTCGTTCTAACATTTCTAATATTGCCGATAATGTCAATTGATCGAGTAATCTTTCTAAAATCTCCATATATTCTTTTTGCATGATATTTCTCTCATTAATGTCCACTGATATCTTCTGACAAAAGCCATGTAAATAACTTTTGTTTTATCAAATATATAGATTAAGATTTGTTTCGATTACTATCAATATTTTACTAGCTTATACACACAGTTTAGCTTGCTTTGAATACTCTATACATTTGCTACAAATCCATGTAAGTCTTCACCTTGATGCTGTTCAAAGCGTCGAAAAGCCTTTTGTTGAGTCGCCAAATATCGAGAAATTGAATTAGCTCCCATCAATGACATTTCTCGATTTCTTTGCCAAAGGTAATCTAGTTTTTCTACATATACTTTATAAGATGCCATCGCTTCTTGATGAGTTAAAAAACTACGATGTAAACCTTCGGACTCTTCCATAAAACAGCGACGCATCATTTCTTTAGCATCCCGATCGCTCATAGAAAAAATAGGCGATCGCAATACACGATAAATCTTGCCATACAGCGCTGGATCATACCAGAAAATCCCGTTAATTGCTGCCGAAAAGTGAAAGTGATCGCGCTGACATCCCAGCAGCCCTAAATTAGCAACTAATTGCTCAAATGCAGTTGGTGGCGGAAGGCAGGTAACAACATCGTGAGATACAATTGTCGAACTATTAAAGTGAAAGCTTTCATCCAGAAAATGATAGTAAGAGATTTTGGCAGGAATAGGAGCAGTATCTGGATGGGGATGTTTCTGATAGTAATTGCTGAGTTTGTGCTGTACTAATTTGCCATTTAATGTCCGCACCCCTCGAACCGTAAAATACTGACAAGCCAAAAAGGTATTATTCGCAGAAATTAGTCCGAAGTATTGGAGTTGAATTTTTTTCCACCAAGTTTTTAAGGCATTGGTGTCAGCATAAACCATCGTTTCGGTAAACGGGCCGCGCATGGGGTAAGTAAAAATCAGTTCCCCAAATAATGTTTGCTCAACTTGTTTGGCAATTGTGCGAAATGCGTTAATATGTGCCCTTTCTTGGGAGGATTCTAAATCCAAGGTATCGCAGATTAAGCGGAAGTCTTCTTGAGCGTAAAGTCCGGCTGCACTAGTTTGATTGAAATAGATGGTTGCAATCTCGGCGGAAACAATTTGTGAGTAGTATGCTACCCAGTAAAGTTGATTTAAAATTACACGCTGATTTTGGCTGGATTGTTGCCATAAAGGTGTGCCGTAGAGTAGGGAAAATTCTTCTGGATTCCAATACTCGTTTTGGCAATCTTCATAGCGAAAGTTGGCGGTTGCTTCATCCATTAAAGCAGTGTGATCCTGCTGTTTGTTGCGGGTGTGGTTAATTTGTAATTTACGGTAAGTTGTTGATTTTTCTGATAACTTTTCAATAGTGTTTTCCATAAAAAAATCTAATAAAATATGATCCTTTGGATTAAGATAAACTAGTTAAAAACCTCTTCCCTCCTGCCCTCTGCCTTCTTAATACACGCATTTATGAGGGGGGAGTGGTGCAAAGGCTCCTCGTTCGTCTAAGGCTTGAACGATCGCCTCTGCGGATGCTCCTCGCATGAGCGATCGCAGTATTTCTAATCTTGTTCCACTGTGGGTTTGTGTATCGAGTTCTTCGAGGATTTGGATTTTTTGCGATCGCGTAAGATGTCCTTTGACTTGTTCAATGGCTGATAATACGGTTTGCGGCCCTACTTGCACCATAGACAAAAAGCTGGCTAACACATCGATTGCAGCTGACTGGCTGGATGCTGAAACGGGATTTCGGTTAAATAGCATTGTTCCTGTACCGTGATGGCGGGCTTCTGCTTGTAGAAAACTTGAGAAAAGTTCCGCTAGGATGGGATGATGGCATTCTTTCGCCAAGCGGCGGTAATGGCTTAAGCCCCATCCTTCTAGTACTACCTGAAGCACAAACAATAATACTGTTTTGTCTGCACTTTCTACTACGTCTGCTAGTAAATTTAGAAATGGATCGTTGATATTAGTAGCTTCGAGTTCTGGTAGAAAATGAATGATTTGGCTGAGGTGAGTAGCTTCATCAGCTGTAAATAGTCCGTAGAGCATTCGTTCTTCAACTGTTTCTGCTAACAGTACCATTTTTGCCATGTAGCCAACGCCGGCTTTTTCAATGAAATAAGATTCTTCTAAGAGGCTGCGATTGACAAACCCAAGTATGGCAGACTGTTCAGCTACACTTGCTTGTTGAAACATTTTGACTTTATGCAAATTGAAAAATTCCGCATCCCAATAATCTGATTGTGGCAGTGAATAATTATCGCTTTGATTTGGCAATGCTGCTTTTAGTATGCGTTGCAATCGGTCATTAGGATCTATATGCGGTAAGTCGAGTCCGGCAATTTTATATTCTAAATCAATGTTTTTCATGTTCAAATAATGAAGGATGGCGATCGCGTTGGCGGAGCCTCTCGGAGAGAAGCATCTCCTGTGGAGAATCGCTTTCTTTTGGACTATCAACATCCCAAGTTCCCCAGGTTAAGGCTTTTTGATGATTAACGTGCTGAATAAATTGCACAATTGACTGATCCGCTTTGGTGGGTGTCTTTAAGTCAAACTGAATTGTCTGAAATACCTGCGTATCACCTTTGGCGAAGTAATTACCAACCTGCTGCGTTAGCAACAGCAACCCACGATTAATAGCCCATCCTAAACATCTAGTCCGCTTGGGAGTCACTAAGATTGTTTGCCCTTCAGTTTTGCCTCCTTCTAGCATTCGTAACGCAAATATAATATAGAAGTGGAGGAAATCCGGCCCCAGTGTCACAGTACCAATACTGCCATACCAGTAGCACATACTATAAGTAACTTCATTACGGTACAAAGGACTAATCAGCCGGATTAACCAGGAATCATCGCCTCCTCTTGTGGTGTTGCTGAAGGTAATAGCGTTGGATCTGAGGTTTTGCGAATCAAATACAATCTCTAAAGGCAGATTGTGTACTGTATTAAAGTGATGAGCATCGATCGCATTAATCAATAACACATTGGGATGGCAGTTTTTCACAAACCGAGTCCCTAATAGATAGTCGCAGTCTACGTCTTGTAATTCCGGGACGAAGGGCAACGAACTTGGCTGATCCTCTCCCACCCATACCCAAATCATGCCGTACTTTTCTGCTGTTGACCAGGTTTTGATACACACAGGTAGGGGTTTAGTTAGAGAAGGAATGTCTACACAAATTCCGCGATCGCTATATTTCCAATTATGGAAGAAGCAGCGAATTCCCTCACCTTCTACTTTACCCTCTGCTAAATGAGCGCCCATGTGTGGGCAATAAGCATCCACTGCTACCACCTGGCCACTGACTCCTCGATAAATTGCCAGGTTTCTACCCAGTAGCGTTACAGCTTTCACCTTGCCAACTTTTAACTTTCTCGATGGTAATGCCCAGTACCATCCCTCAACAAATTGTCTGGGATTGTTAAAAATTAAGTTTGGGCTGGTAGGATGCATAATACTTATAAGTTGTTAATTGACATCATCACTTGGCTAAAGCCACGGTGATTCCAAAAATCACTTCTTGGGCTTCCTCTTTCCGAGATTCGACTTACTTGGAGGGATTTCTCCACCCATGTAGAGGTCGATGTCACCAGAGGCGATTAATGTTCCTGTGTGCGCCACGGTAAGGATTTTTGTCAGCTTTTCTTTTTGTGACCGCTTGACTTTTAAGACAGTCGCTACATTTTAATTATGAATTACGAATTACGTTGATGTCGCGCAATGCCGCTACCAATTTCTCAAGATGCGTTGCTTGATGGGTTGCCATCACAGATATTCTCATGCGACTTGTGGGCACGGTTGGCGGACGGATTGCTGGGGCAAAAATTCCTGTATCTTTTAAATACTTACCTGCTTTTAAAGCTTCTGCGGCACTAGGCAATTGAAAACATAATATAGGTGATTCTGAAGGTAGTAATTCTAAATCAAATACCTGTTCTTGGATTAACTTTTTTAAGTAATCTACATTCGCCCACAATTGGTTACGGCGTTGGGGTTCTTGTTGCACTACCTCGATGGCTGCTAACGCGGCGGCTGTGTCTGCGGGTGAAAGGGCTGTGGTGTAAATCCAAGTTGGGGCGCGATTGCGTAAAAAGTCAATTAAGGTGGCACTTCCGGCGACATATCCGCCTAAACTACCCAAGGCTTTACTCAAAGTACCAATTTGAATTAACTGCTTTCCTGTACAGCCAAAATGTTCAACACACCCTGCGCCAGTGTTGCCCAGTATCCCAGTGGCGTGAGCTTCATCAACTAGCAGCATACAGCTAAATTCTTCAGCTAAATCTAACATTGCTGGTAAAGGACATAAATCACCATCCATACTAAAGACGCTATCGGTGAGGATTAAACAGCGTCGGTAATTTTGTCTTTGCTCAATCAAGTGGTTTTTTAAAGCTGTAAGATCGCAGTGGGGATATTCAATTACCGCTGCACCACTGAGGATTGCGCCATTTTTTAGACTCGAATGATTGTACTGGTCAGATAAAATTAAATCGCGCTTACCAACCAAAGCTGCGATCGCACCTAAATTGGCCAAATACCCGGAACTAAATACTAATGCATCTTCTGTTTGTTTCAAAGATGCGATCGCTATTTCTAATTGTCTATGTAATTCTCGATGCCCACTAAGTAATCGAGAACCTGTGCTTCCTGTGCCAAATTCTTTAGTAGCTGCAACCCCGGCATCAATTAATCGCTGATCCCCTGCTAATCCTAAATAGTCATTGCTGGCAAAATTAATTAATTCTCGCCCCGCTAGAAACACAGTAGCACCTGGGACTCCGTGAATTGTTTGTACTGAGCGATACCAATCTGCCTTATATATAGTTGTTAAAGACTGCTCTAGCCAAGCATAAGGATCTATCGCCATATCTAACACTCAGTACTCACAATTTAGCACTCAGCTTGACTGCTAAGATGAGCGATCGCTTGTTTAATCCAGTCTTCTACATAAGCGTCTTTCGGGAGTCCAATATCTTCACTGACGACGTGCAAGGCGTGGCTGACTTCGTGGGCAGTATAGCCCAAAGCAAACAGCGTCATTTGCACTTCTTCGAGAATACCTGGTGCTGGCCCGCCTGTGGCGACAAAGAAGCCCGCCGATTTGCGCCACTCGATTAATTTGCTTTTCAGTTCCAAACAAATGCGTTCGGCGGTTTTCTTGCCCACACCTGGGGCTTGAATGAGAATTTGGATATTGGCAGCAATAATTGCTTGGACTAAATCTGGTAATTCTAATGTGTCTAATAAAGTAATCGCTAAAGCTGCACCAATACCGCTGACACTTTGCAAGTGCCGAAATAAGTCCCGTTCGGCTGGGGAAGCAAAGCCATACAATAAGGGTACTTCTTCACGGACTTGATAGTGGGTAAAGATTTGCACTACTCCCCCCGACTCTGGTAAAGACTTTGTTAGCCGTTGGGGAATTTGCAGATCATACCCAATGTTATTAACCTCAAGAGTCAGTATCACGCGATTACTGCTAATTGTTTGAACACCAGCAACGATACCTTTGAGATAACTAATCATTCTAAGAATCCAAAATATTTTAATCCTTCCAGAATGCCACCTGCACAAAAAGCTCGTGCTAGGTAACGGTAGTCAGCGGGATACTGATTGTGCCACTGAAGTAACTCAGGACGGGCATTCCCGACAATAATCCCCCGTTCGTCGCCTACAGCAAATAAAGCAATATCATTACCTGAATCGCCACAGACAACAGTTTGTTCGGCTGCAAATTTCCACTTTTGACGCAAAAATTTCATTGCCTGACCTTTATCGCTGGTTAAGGGAACAATGTCAAGATCAATTCCACTGCTGTAGATTAACTTTATCTGTAAATTATGTTTTTGCAACTGTAACTCAAGTTGCGATAAAATACCAGGTGCTACTGCTTGTTCTAAGAAAAAACTTACTTTGAAGGGCCGCTGTTCGGAATCGGGTTGCAAATTTAACTCAGGATAGTTTTGAGTTATGGATAGTACAACTTCACGATCCCAACCAGGAGAGAGAATTTTTGACCAACCTGAATCTGGCGTATCACTACCATCAAGGTAAATTTCCGTACCCACAGATAGGACGAGTGCATCTGGTTGCAAGAGATTTTTTTCGATTTGCAGTTCACGGTAAAGTTGCGGCGATCGCCCAGTAGCGTAGACAATTTTAGTACCGTATGCTTGGCGATGTTGTTGCAAGCGATCGCTTAATTCTACAAGTGCCTCGTCATTGCCTACAAAGGTATGATCTAAATCGGTTACAAATAAAAAACTATTCACAGCAATTCCTTTGGTGAGATTTCCCCTCAACAACTAAGCTAAAACATAAATGCCTTAGAAAGAAGCACAGATCCTCTTGGGGGCACGGCACCAGTAAAATTATTGTATGTACCAGAAGATTGTGGATGTTCCCTACAGCGTGGTCTATTTAACTGAAAATAGAGTAGTAAACCGTAGGGTGGGCAACAATTATCATCAGGGTTTGAACGAAAGATCTAGTAGTGCCCACCCTACAAAAATTGTTCTAGGCTACCCCCTAGCCTCTAGTTTCTCTCACAAACTGGCGACAGCTTCACCAGCTAGCTTGGATATATAAGGTAAAATCGCCCTGCTTCTGGCGTGGGCTTTGCCTTCAGTGAATACGACTAACAGGTAGGGACGACGATCCCGAATTTCGATATATGCTGCATCATGGCGGACTTGACTTGTCCAACCAGCTTTTGACCAAAGTTGGGCATCTTGAGGAATTCCACCGCCCAAAAAGCCTGTTACTTGGTCTTCGTCTACATCAGTAGGTAAATCATCGTATTTGAGGCTACGTTTTAGCAAAGCCATCATAGCTTGCGATCGCGCGCTGGAAACTGCGACTCCCCCGACGATACTATGTAACAATCGAGCGATCGCATTTGTGGTCAGCATATTGCGATTTTCTAGCATCTCTCCATAAAATGCCCTTTCTCTACCATAGGGGCCATCACCCCAGGTTTTTTGGCAGACGTTAATTGTCTCCATTTCTTCCCAGCCTAAAGACTGAAAATAGCGGTTGACAAAATTACGCTGCGTCTTCCAAGTTTCAAAGGGGCCGGGGGGTAATTCTGGGCCGGAGGTTGTGCCTGTGAGAACATCCACAATCAAGCTGGTAGCATCATTGCTGGAATCGATAATCATATCGCGGATGGCTTTTTCCAAATCCTTGGAAGTTTGCACCATGCCTTTTTCTAACCATTCGTAGATGGCTACCAGGTAAAACAACTTCACAACACTCGCTGGGTAAATTCGCTCTACACCCCGATAAGTAAAACCACGTACAGCATGGTTCCAAAAAGCATCGGGAGTTAAAGCACCTCCAGTATTTACCAAAACAGGGGGATCGTAGACAATCCAAGTCAGCGCAATTTGGTTCCGGGCTAATGTGGGAAATGCAGCCCAAGTAGCTTCTAAAATACTTAACCCGAGATTTTCGAGTTGTTCGTCTTTTCGGAAGAAAATCATATTTAGTTATTAACCTTGCATAATGGTCTTTAATTTAAAATCTCCAATCCAAAATCTCAACGCGGCTGAGTACAATTGTCTCGCTGACCTAAACTTATATGATTCTCCAGAATGTACGCGCTTGGCGACTCAAGCCGCAGCCGGGCGACATCTGCAGGTAACATCAAATCATCAGGATGCCGCTGTTGAGGTGTGTTTGTGTGAAGATGACTATCCAGGGTGGGTATCTCTTGGTGATGTGGGTTTATTACAAAGAGCTACTTTACCTTATCGGGCAGCAAAATTGACGGAAGCTGAAATTAAAAAACTGCTACCAAAGGCGATCGCTTTTACTCAACAAGCCATGCAACAATCAAATTATTACCTTTGGGGTGGTACGGTGGGGCCGAATTATGATTGTTCTGGGTTGATGCAAGCGGCTTTTGTTTCTGTAGGTATCTGGTTACCGCGAGATGCTTATCAACAAGAAGCTTTCACCCAAGCAATTACGATTGCAGAATTAGCACCAGGAGATTTGATTTTTTTTGGCACTCCCCAAAAAGCAACTCATGTCGGACTCTATTTAGGAGATAGTACCTATATCCATAGTTCCGGAAAAGACCAAGGACGAAATGGCATTGGCATTGATCGGCTATCGGAACAGGGAGATGCTGTTAGTCGGTCATATTATCAGCAGTTGCGCGGTGCTGGCAGAGTTGTGAAGAGTTACGAACCACAGGGACGCAAAGAAATATGAGGACTGGGTGGGTGTCAGACAGGATAAGTGGGGAAAATGGGGCGATTTTGGGAATTGTCCCCAATATTTCAGTGGTGGTGCCGGTGCGTGATGAAGTGGAAAGTTTGCCATTATTATTAGAGGCGATCGCATCTGCGGTGACTGGCAATCAGTTGACTTATGAAATCATCTGTGTAGATGATGGTTCCACTGATGGTTCCGCCGAATTGCTCAAGCAATTAGCACAAAGCCGTAATGATTTAAAAGCAGTGATTCTACGGCGTAATTACGGTCAAACTGCGGCGATGGCGGCGGGGTTTAATCATGCTTTAGCTAAAGTCATTGTGACTTTAGATGCCGATTTGCAAAACGACCCGGCTGATATACCTATATTATTAACCAAGCTGGAGGAAGGCTACGATTTAGTTAGTGGTTGGCGGCACAAACGCCAAGATGCAAAACTATCAAGATTACTTCCTTCTAAAATTGCTAACTGGCTGATTGGTAGCATCACTGGTGTGAAATTACATGACTATGGCTGTTCTCTCAAAGCCTATCGTGCCGAAGTCTTGGCAGATATGAACCTTTACGGAGAACTGCATCGCTTTTTACCAGCCTTAGCTTACATTGAAGGCGCAAGAATTACCGAAATCCCTGTGCGTCATCATCCCCGCCGCTTTGGTCGCAGTAAGTATGGGTTATCGCGGACTTTCCGCGTGATGATGGATTTGTTAACAATTTCCTTTATGAAAAAGTTTCTCACAAAACCCATGCACGTTTTTGGGTTGTTGGGCTTATTATCAATGGTTTTAGGGGCGATTATTGGCATTTACTTGACTTTCATCAAATTAGCTTGGGGTGAGATGATTGGTAATCGCCCATTGCTGATTTTAGCGGTGCTGTTACTAGTAACAGGGGTACAACTGTTTTCTTTTGGTCTATTGGCAGAGTTGTTAATGCGTACCTACCACGAATCCCAGGGTAGACCGATATATCGGGTACGGGAAGTGGTAGCAAAAAATCAGTGAAATCAAATCTGCAAAAGAGGGATAATTATCGGTAATACATAAAAGGTTAGTGGAAACAAAGTGTTTAAACTAAACCGGCGTAAATTCTTGTTGCGTAGTGCCTTAATGTTGGCTGCTACGACAACTTATACTACCGTTAAAGCCCAATCAAAAACTCCAGGAGCTTTAACTACTGGTCTACCACGGAAGAAAATAATTATCATCGGGGCTGGATTGTCTGGACTGGTAGCTGCTTATGAGTTATCTCAAGTAGGTCATACCGTTACTGTTATCGAAGCTCGTTCTAGAGTTGGCGGGAGAGTTTTAACCCTGCGTGATAATTTTAGCGACGGACATTTTGTGGAAGCCGGAGCAGCAAGGATTCCTGCCGATCACGATTTGACTCTTGCCTATACTCAACACTTTGGTTTAATTGGGACTTCCAAAGAATAAATTACTCAAAAAAATTAAGAGAACAAACTAAAAAAGTAATGATAATCATTTTGAGTAAGTAAGGGGCTCGCCCCTTACTTCTTCAAGTAGCCATGAAAAACTTTGCACTCTGTAAGAAATTTCAAATGCATAATTGTAATTACTATTAATCTCGAAGTGTAGTTTCAACCTTTTATAACTTTTGTTTCTTTCTTAGGTTGTTCCACAACAGATATCGATAAACCACTTACCTAAATCTGGAAACTTTTCGTGGGTAGAATTAGTAAGTCTCTCAATTTGTCTTTCAATTTTAGACATAGCTTTTTTTGTAAGCTTAACTCCTGTCTCATAAGTTTGAGTGACTCATTAGTTTCAATCCTCCTATAGCGCTTCCCATACTGGTGAGGTACACCAATAAAAAATTAACCGCCGATGGAAGAGGATAAACGCAGATAAACGCAGATAATTTTGTACTTCACTAGACTAGGAAACGCTATATATCCGCTGCAAAACAAACTGCTCTTAATGGAGGTTACAACTATCGTGCCGCTACCAGGATATTTGTAGAATTTCCCGAACGTTTTTGGTTAAAAGAAAATTTAAATGGTTGGGGTTTGTTTCGCGATCGCCCTGAAGAACTTTGGCACCCGACTTGGGATCGCCCAGGAAAAACAGGTATTTTACATTCTTATCTCAAAGGAGAAGCTGCTTTGAGTATGGATGCCCTAAATCCAAAACAGAGATTAGCTAGGTTACTACAGCAATGGTCAGAAATTCTGCCGCATGTTCGCGATTATCAAGTAAATGCAGTCAGTCATTCTTGGGCGAGCGATCCTTGGGCAATGGCAGGTTGGGCATATCCTACTGAATCTCAAGAAAAAAACCTGTTCGATGAATTGCGACGTAAAGAAGGACGAATTTATTTTGCAGGAGAACACACAGCCAAAGAACGTGGATGGATGCAAGGTGCTTTAGGTTCTGGACTAAGGGCAGCTAAAGAGATTCATCGAGCCAGCTAAATTAACTATCACTTAGATGCGCGCAATCTCAGAGGGCAAAGGCAGCAGTATCACTAGCATTGTTATACCATCACACCATCGCTCGTAGATGGGCTTATTTTTGGGTATTAAGCCGTCTTTAGCTGTCTTTTAGCAAAGTTGTGCTTACCACCGACACCGCCAACGCCAGTTGCTTTAAGCCAGGAAACCCGTCCAACACACTGGCTCAACTTTGCGCTATTTACGCCGTGTTGTACTAGTCCCTTTTCATCCGTTACTGGTGTACGAAGTTCATGATGGCTACTACAAATCCCAAGGTAGACCGATATATCGAGTGCGGGAAGTGGTAGCAAAAAATGTTAAGTAACGTAACAATAAAAGGAAACACCTCTAGTATTTAGCTGCATCTACCTTGAAAGCCTTTGAGAATTTTGATACTCATCTGCGCCAAAGCCTGCTGATTTTATTTACAGCAGGTTTATTATTCTGGTCTAGCATAGCTTCGTTGTTACCAACCTTACCGCTCTACATACAGAATGTAGGCGCAACCAAGCAAGAAATTGGCATTGTCATGGGCAGTTTTGCCATCGGATTGTTACTAGTTCGCCCCATGTTAGGAAGGTTAGCCGATCAACGAGGTCGGAAGATTCCTTTATTAATTGGCATGATAGTAGCCACGATCGCACCCTTTGGTTATTTATTCTTCAAATCAATTCCCTTGTTGATGTTAGTGCGTGCTATTCATGGTGTTGCTGTTGCCGCTTTTACTACAGGTTACAGTGCATTAGTGGCAGATTTAGCGCCTCCAGCCAATCGGGGCGAAATCGTGGGTTACATGAGTTTGGGGACTCCCATTGGTTTAGCAATTGGCCCCGCCTTGGGAGGTTATTTACAAGAAGCAGCTGGTGACGCACCTTTATTTCTCTTAGCAGCTGAATTAGCTTTTGCTGGGCTGTTGGGTATTGGAATGATCGTCAATCCACCAATACAGAGACACGCACAAACAAACAGCAAAGAAAGCAACTTTTGGCAAATTGTCATCAGCCCCAGGGTAAGAATTCCGGCATTAGTCATGTTGTTAGTGGGTTTAGCGCTAGGTACTGTGCATACCTTTATCGCATTATTTATTAAAGATACTGGCGTAGATTTTAATGCTGGATTATTTTTCACAATTGCAGCACTCTCTAGCTTTAGTGTCAGACTATTTGCTGGTCGGGGAAGCGATCGCTTCGGACGGGGTTTATTTATTACAGGTGGTATAATTGGTTACGCTGTAGCATCCTTACTGCTGTGGCAAGCTAACAGCAAAATTAGTTTCATGCTAGCGGCGATTGCGGAAGGTGCGGGTGGTGGAACATTGATCTCAATGATTGTGACTCTCATGACAGATCGTTCACTACCACAAGAACGGGGACGTATTTTTGCTATATGTATAGCTGGATTGGATTTAGGAATTGCGATCGCCGCACCTGTTTTCGGTTCCCTCGCTGAACAAGTCGGCTACCGTCAGATGTTTGGTTACTGTACTGGTTTAACTGTACTGGCACTGCTGATTTTTCTCACCCAGGGCAACAAAAATCTTCCTGGTTCCCTACGCTTTGCCTTAGGTCGCGGGAAAGATGCTTATTCTCTGAATCAAACTTGATATATAGAAAGAGACGCAATTAATATTGCGTCTCTCACTTTTATTTAACGGGCGAGGAGGGATTCGAACCCCCGACACCGTGGTCCGTAGCCACGTGCTCTAGTCCACTGAGCTACACGCCCCTGTCAGAGAATTATATTAACACGTTCTTTAAAAATCATGCAAGACAATTTTTCCTCTAATTCTGCCAACTTAACTCATCTAGATCGGCAAGGACAGGCACAGATGGTAGATGTATCTGAGAAAGTGCCCACCATCCGCCAAGCCGTAGCCGTTGCCCAGGTGCGAATGTTGCCAGACACTTTTGCCACCATTCAAGCCGGGAATGCCCCCAAAGGCGATGTGTTAGGCACTGCCAGGATAGCTGGGATTATGGCTGCTAAACAAACAGCTAATTTAATTCCTTTGTGTCATCCTTTGCCATTGCAAAAAGTCGAAGTCGAGGTAACACAAGATCCCCAACTTCCAGGCTATCAAATTCAAGCTACCGTCAAAACCAAAGCGGAAACCGGCGTAGAGATGGAAGCCTTAACCGCCGTGTCTGTGGCGGCTTTAACCCTTTACGATATGGCAAAAGCTTTAGAAAAATCGATTCAAATTGAGTCAATTCGGTTAATTAGCAAAACAGGCGGGAAATCGGGAGATTATTCCCCGCCAGCACCATAAACTATTCCAAATCGCCTAGGGCTTCGCTGAGATCAGTTGGACTTTCAAACTCTTCATCTTCGGGTAATTCCTCCAAGATTGAAAGCACGTCATCATCAGCACCTTGCTCTTGAGCGTGCTGAATTAATTCTTCTGTAGTAGCAGGATAGTCAACACCTTTCAAGTATTTTTGTACTGAAACTGGGTTAGCTTTAGCCATTTTCATCCACCTTTAAAGTTCATTCCCATGCTTACAAGCAGATGGATTTGCTTCCTCTATCAAAAAGAGGAATTGGCTATCCCAATTCAAAAAATCTTTGCAACACATCAATCATCTGTAGGGTGGAAAGCTTTGTGCTACTACCATGTATTTGTTGACATTTTCAAGCAGAATATTATTGTAAATTCAAGGCACAAGAGCTTATTATTGATAGCTGAAAATTTGCCATAAAATCCTTGGAAACAAAATTAGAAATGCAAATTTTTAATTTAAAAGGCTAAAGCAAAATTACACATCAATAAACGCTAAATGTATGCCCCAGATAGAGAGCGATGCCATCGAAGCAGGACGTGTATACAGAGCGACTGGTGCAATTGCTGCTAATAAGTTGCGCTCACCAGTTTATCGTGCCTGGGAAAGATCCCACCTGCAAGGAGCTAACCCCCTGGCTTTACAAGCAGAACAACTATCCAACCGAGAGACAGAACTTCTGCTACAGGAACATAATTATTTAATTGATGTAGTGCGTCCCTATTTCCGAATGCTGTCGCAGGCCGCAGGGCAGGAACGTCATGCCATAATGTTAGGCGATCGCCAAGCTATTCTATTAGATGTCATCGGTGACGAGCAGACTGTACAAGGGCCAGAACCTTTTCCGCAACCTGGTTCTTTGCTATCAGAAGCTGTGGCTGGTGCCAATGGTCTTGGTACACCGTTAGCAGAAGAAAATTATATCGAAATAGTTTCTGCAGAGCATTTTATTGCAGGATTTCATCCGTTTACTTGTCAAGGCATACCACTGCGGAATGACAAACAGGAAATAGTCGGTGTGCTGAGTATTTCCCTGCGCCGTGCAGATGCAAGACAACGCCTCAAAGAGATATTGCGATGTGCTTCCCATGCTATTGCAGCAGAATTTGCGATCGCAAACTTAGAAAAAGATGTTCGCCGTGTACTAGCTTCTCAACCTGAAGACTATCAGCCATTAGAAGAACTGCGTCAAGATATCATTCAAGTACATCAAAGCGCACGCTTAAAACTTGAGGTAATCTCGCGTCTGGTAGCTGTTCATCGCTGGGAGTATGCAAAGCAATTGCTCAGACAAGCTGAACAATCAATTGAAATATTTCGCAGTCGTGCTACCATTTGGCGCAATTTGGCATCATTAGAGACTGGTACTGTCCAACCTCTGTCAATCATTGAAAGTATCTGCGATGTGATCGAGATTTTAGCTACGGAAGTTGCTATTCGTAAGGTTGAACTTGTGACGCACTGGCAAGAGTCAATTACAGTTCTTGCTGATCCGCAAAGCTTGTTACGTAATATACTCCGTTCTTTTCTGCAAGCTTTTGAGCGTGCAGGTCAACATGGCACAGTAAAAGTACAAGTAGCTAAGGTGCCGAATGCTGAGTTCGCACAAGTAAGTTTTATGGCAATTCCAGTATCAAATATTGACCAATCAGAATTTACTCCTTATAGTTTTTGCGTACCGATAGCAAAAAACTAGTTATGAAACTTCAAAGTTTAGCAAAGCGCAAATTGGTAATTGCAGACGATGACACCGACAGCCGAGTCATGCTCGCTTTTGTACTTGAGCAGGAAGGCTGGGAGGTGAGGGAAGCCAGGGATGGTAGAGAAGCCTTAGAACAAGTGCTGACAGAGCAACCGGACTTATTAATTTTAGATAATAGGATGCCAGAACTAACGGGGGCTGAAGTTTATCAGCATCTACACGCCAGCGGAATTCAGCTACCAGTTGTCTTAGTGACTGCATATAACCAAGTGGAAGAATTGGCTTCATCCCTAGGTATTTCTTATTTTATTAATAAACCATATGACATTACAAAATTACTGAAAACTATAGAGTCTGCTTATGAAAATTCTCCATTCTCATAGCAACTGCACCCCTAACACCCTTAGAATAAGTAGGGTGTGTTAAAGTTTGTAACAAATATTTATGCCTCCTCGTTGGCCTACCAAACCCGATCGCAAAGACCCAGCCTACCGCAAAATTGATGACAGAATGAATTTTGCTGTTCACGTAGCGATCGCAGCTACGATTAATTCTGGGTTGTGGTTTACCCAAAATCTCAAAGCAGCTAGCTGGGAATGGCTGCCACCTTTAACGGTAAGTTGGACTGTTGTATTGTTAGTGCATCTGATTTATATCAGTGCGATCGCTAACTATTCCGATACGCCACCAAAATCCACCTGAAGAGATACTGCTAATGCTAGGGCGATTGTAACCTGTGACTGTAGAGTTAGCCTAGTAATTGAGCGATAATGTTAAATAGCCTAAGAGTTAGCGCTCTTTGTTGATACGGGGTTATTTTTATGGCTAAGACTAACACCACAGAACTGCTAGAAGCCCTAGCAGCCGAAATTGGTGACAGCGTTTACATGGATATTGCCAAGTGGCATCTTTATTTATCCAATGCCAAACTACATACCGTTGTTGCCGAACAGCTGTATGCGTTAATTACTTCTAATACTGTGAATGAAGACCGCGTAACAGCAGTATTAGAATCAATTCCTGTGAAAATTGGCGGTGGTAGAAAAGAAATTGCTTTAATCGATTTACTCCCACTGCAATGCCAAGTTAGCTTAGTAGATATTTTAGAGAAATATCAACGAGAAATATAGCTTTTTTCGGCAAGCGAAGTTATCAATATTCAATGCAAACATTGTAAAGTTAATTTCTTTGCTTGCCACAGATTTTCTTAGCAATTTATTGAGGGATATTTATATGCTTTTACAACTCAAAGATAGTGGCGAGTTGGTAAAAATAGTTGATTTACAAGAATTAATTGATCCTAATAATGATCTTGTTCATGCAAAAGATCAAGAAGGTCAAGAAGAGCAGGAAACTGACACCTTTAAGAAAGACGAACTAATTTTTCCCTCTGGGGAAAGCCTACCGCGCTGTTGGTTAGATGCTAGTTATAAAGACAATAACTAAGGCTTTGTAATTTGGTCGTCAAGTAACGGAATATTTATAATTCCATGAACAAAAAAATTACCGAATTATTATAAAATTCGGTAATTTTTTTATTCAATTTTCACGTACTACTGGAAGATGTAGCTGTTTCTGTTGCAGAATTAGGCAAGAATGCTTTAGTTATCCAGGCAGTTAAAATGTGAGAAAGCACACCTAAAGGGCCAGCAAATAAACAAAGTGCCAGGGAATGAATTGTCCAAATGCCTGTTTTTTGTCCTTCCCAGTATATCCAGCGTCCAACAAATAAATCCATTACCAGAAAATGAATCCAACCTGTAGCAGCAGCTGTTTCATCTGCAAAAAATCGCGCAATATCAGCTAATTGCGGATTGGATAAAGCTTGGGCATTTTCTGGTGTAATGCTAGTGATAAATAAATATAAATACGCCCCAGCTAAAGGCAAAAATGGTAAATATGATTCCATTATCCGCCGTGTAACTTTCCAATTGGGCAGCAGAATCATCAACGCCCAAAAAGGCAAAACAAAAAGATTAGCAACGTTAAATAATTGAGTAATAGTCATCTGAAGGATGAAGTGTGAATTATGTAGTTAGGCAAGAATCCACCTAACTATATAACAAAATGTAAACAGATCCTTACTTTCGGGCGATAACCATAATATGAGCACTCATGCCTAACGTAGAAGGTTCAGCTTCCAGCCAACGGATAGCTTCTAAAAGGCGTTGACGACAACTTAAATCATGCCAATGTTCATGAAAGTTTTGTAGTAGCCAGCCTGGCCCTTCAATAGCTAAAGTTCTTTCATAATATAAATTTGATGCTTCAATCTCAGCTTTGAGTTCATCAGGATGATGTAAGAAAGCTGTTGTAAAGTAAGCAGGATGGTTGTTTGGGTTGCGATGTTGACCATCAATCAAATCCTGTTGCACAATTTTGACAAATTCTGGGTCGTCTAAATATCCCTGAAATAATCCATCTAAGGTAGAAGCAAAGCGAGAAATTCCCACAGCGAAGACAATTCCTCCAGGTTTTAAAATGCGATGAGCTTCACGCAAAGCTAGTATCCGCTCTGTGCGATCAATTAGGTGATATAAAGGCCCAAGTAGAAGAACAACATCAACGCTATTATCAAGCTGATTTAATTGTCGCGCATCCCCAACAGCTAAACTAGCTAAAGGATAATCGGGTTGCATTTGTGCAAACTGTTGTGCTTGCTCGATATGCAAGGGAACTGCGTCAATTAGATGAACTTCATAGCCTTTCTGAGCAAGCCAATAAGAATAGACACCAGCGCCACCACCAATATCGAAAATTACTGCGGGTGCAGGAGGTAGATAGCGGTTAATAATTTCTTGGGTGCGAGCTAATTCCAGTACACCTGTACCTTGTAATAAACGTTCTTGCTCTTGACCAATTTCATAATGGCTTAACGCCTCATCAGAAAGCAGATTACTGAAATCCGATAAATCTGACATGAGAGGAATTTTCTAAATTACAGCTATCAATTATTTTCCCTTGCTCTGCTGCTGCATATTTTGAGGTCACTTGAAATGAGAAGACATCTGTAACTCAATCCCTTTCCCCTTTTTCCCCTTACCCTTTCCCCATATTTATTTATTGACGATGTAAGAACCAATACCATCCAGAACCTTCACGGTTTAGCCAGGAGTCCTCTAAATCGGGATTATCTATGGGGAAATCGAAAAATTGTGTGTCGTCTGGAACACGAATTCTGACATTCCGACAACTCCCCTCAATTTCAATTGTGACTGTTTGATTGCGTAGACCAGAAGCGGCTTGTCGTGAGACATCGCTCTGGGTTGGTCGCAAGAGGGTATCTCTAATCATACGTCTATTCCTATCTCCTTCCTGCCTATCGCTAGGTACACAACGCACTTTCACCAAGGAACTTTCATTGGGGTTATCCAAAAGATAGGGCAGAATTTGAGAGCCACGAATTGTTGGAGTTTGGGCACTGGCTAAAGACGTTACCGACAGCAACAAAGTTGTAGTCAGGGGAATAATTATTGCTCCAAGTGGGCTGTTCATAATGTCTCATGACAAGTAAAAAAGCAATTGCCAGGGTGTTGACCCCGGCGTAGAATCAATTTAAAATTACCTAGCTTGCTTCTCGCCGTAGGCGAGTATTAGGAATTGCAAATTAGAAATTGGTATAAATTATTTGTCATCTAGCAATTGATTAACCTGCTGTCCCCGACGACCAGTTTTAATTTCATATCGGCGAGTCAGGTTGTCTTCGTAGTTCATATCTCTAGCAGCAGCCGAGTTAACGAAAGCATCGCAATTCTTACCTTGAACTACTGTAGAAGAACTACTGCTATTTTCTTCGTTGCGGTTATTGCGAATATCTTTAGAATCACTGTTATTTTGACTACCTTGGCTAGCACCGCTACCACTCACGCCAATACCTAAGAAGCTAACACCACCTCCACCGCCGTCATTGTGGCTTTTGGCAGAACTGGAACGAGTGCTAGTAGAGTTTGCTAGAGCTACTTTGCTAGCGCTGTTGCGGGTGTTGTTACCCAAACCAACATCACTACACAAAGCACGCGGGTCATTTGCCAGAGTTTTTGGGTCAACCCAACTTTGATGGTCACCTAATCCTTGGATTTCAGTATTTCCTACTGGATTGCTAGGTGTGCTAGGCGCAGGAGTCTTAGGAGTAGCATTACCTACGGCTGCTCCGGGGGCAAGAATACCTGGTTTGAAAATACCAGCAGGCTGTGCATCAAAAGGCCCTGCGAAAGCTGGTAGTGTAGAGGTCAAAAGTGCGGTAGCTGTTAGCAAGGAACTAGTTAAGTTACGGAATTTCATAGTCATTCTCCTAAAGTTTAAGTGCTTGTGTGTATTGGGCTTGAACCCCTTCACTTACTCAATAGGTTGACCTCAACTAGTTTATGCACCCCTTGGGAAAATTTTTTTGTAAATCCTGGATTGGGGATTGGGGACAAGGGAAAAATAACCTTTGACCCTTGAGTACAGACGCGATTAATCGCGTCTCTCCGATCTTTGACCCTTGACCAATAAATTTGCTCTGAAAACTGGGATAAATAAGATGAATAATCTTGATGTTTTTACTGAACTATGCAGTACCCTTTAGAACTCACCTTCAAATTCTGGGCTTTAGCGCCGCAAATATTGATTGTTGATAGTCAAAGCAATTTGGTTTTCTATGTAAAGCAGAAACTTTTCAAGCTGAAGGAAGCAATTACCATCTTTGCTGACGTAGAGCGCACCCGCCCCCTTTACTACATCAAAGCTGACCGAATTATTGATTTTTCGGCACGCTACAACTTTACAGATAGCAACGGTAGGGATATTGGGGGCGTAAAACGGCGGGGATTGCGATCGCTTTGGCAGGCACGTTATGACATATTTGATGGTGATACTAGTAATCTCAACATTCAAGAGAAAAATCCCTGGGTGAAAATTGCAGATTCCCTATTCGCAGAGATTCCGATTGTGGGGATGTTTACGGGTTATGTATTCAACCCAGTCTACCTAGTCAGTCGCGCTGATGGTAGGGTTGTGATGCGTTTAGAGAAAATCCCCTCTTTCCTCTCCAGAAGATTTACGATTAAAGCTGTCGATCAAATTAGCGATCGCGAAGAAGAGCAAATTTTGCTAAGTTTAATGATGATGCTGCTACTAGAACGTAACCGCGGCTAGTCAAGAGCCAGCTAATATAACAATTCTGGCAGAGGAAAGCTCAGAATAATTCTCCTCTGCTCCCCTTGCTCCCAAAATATTAGTAACCATCCACTGACCAATGTGGAGGATCATTACTTAACTTATTCACTCCGTAAGTACTACCTACTGTCCATAAAGTTCTATTGAGGGCAGCATTTGCTGGGTCGCCGATAGTGACAATTTTTCCATTACCATCTTTGATATTAATCTTGCCATTCCAGGTAACATTCCAATCAATCGCCAATCTTTGAATATGGCGAGAAGTTAAGGAAACAGGATTACCGCCAACTCCATAAGCTTCTACCATATCTTTAGCGGCTTGTACCGAACCAGCATTGGTGTAATGTTCCCACTCAATATTAACTCCGGCCATTGTGGGAACATATTTAGCAGCAATCTCTTGCCTATCAATTCTTGCGGCATAATGCATGAGGTAAGCACGTTCTTTAGGACGATGGGTAGCGGTAACAATTACTTGGCATTTTGCATCAATTAGTGCTTTTTGAAATGCTTCTACTCTTTGACGAAATGGTGAAGCTAAATCAGCAATTAATTTGCTGGTAGGAAACCTGTCAATCCAATGCGCTCCACTCAGATAAAATCTCTGAATTTTTGCATAGCCGTTTAAAATATCTAAGGCTAGTGTTAAATCTAGCCCTAATTTTTGCTTAGTCGCATTACTTAAGGCTTCTTCTAGTTCGCCACGCCAGCGGACATCCTTTTTTTTATATGCTTCAGCTAATGCTTTATTACTGGTAATACCAAAGTCTCCGTCTACTTTTAAAGAGGGATTTAATTGCCCAGTTTTATTGAGAGATGCTTGTAAATCTTTAACTTCTGCTTCACCAAAACCAAGATAACTGAGTAATGTATTAGCTGTAAGATTAAGTTTTAAAATCAAACCTTGAGTCAGCGCCTTAACATAGGTCATATTGCCCACAACGCCATCAGCAGTTAAGCCATTTCGTTGTTGATAGCTACGAGTCGCTTGGTCAGTTTGTTTACCAAAATCCCCATCAACAACATCAATTGGGAATTCAGCCTCTTTAAGAAAGCTTTGCCAAGCAGTGACAACAGAATTATTAGAGCCAATTTTTATTACTGGTAATTTCAGAATATTGACATTAAAAGCCATAATTTTCTCCTCATTGAAAAATCATAGACTTCTTGTACAAGTAAGGGAAACTAAGAAAGGATATACAGCGTATTTCAGGTTAATGAAGTACATGGGTAGAGACACAACAATGTTGTGCCCTACGATCGACGATGATCTGTACCTCACTCCTTTGCAATCTGCTGTAATTTCTCTTTTTCCTTGTCCTGATTTTTTCAGTTACTTTTACAAGCAGTCTATTTATTAGCACGATATGAGGCTGTAATTCTAAAATTGCCAATCATAAATATTTTAATATCTTTGCATGATTGACAATTTCAGAAAATTTTTACGCCTAGTTTTCATGAAGTATTAATTGCTCGTTACTAAGCAATTATTTTCTGCCAGCTAGCAGGCCCGATGATCCCATCCGCGACTAAATTATTTTGCTTTTGGAAGTTTTTAATTGTTACCTCTGTCTGTGGCCCGTAAACGCCATCAACCTCAACGCCTAAACGGAATTGCAAATACCTAACTACTGGACCACCAGCGTGATTTGGGCGAATTACCCGTTTTGCTAGTATGAGGTTTATGGCATCCCATGTTGCTTTATCAGCAGTTCCAGTTTCAGAAATTCCGGCGACTTTTTGAAATTTTGCGACCGCAGACCTTGTAGAACTACCTGTTATACCATCTTCTTTTAAAGGCTTACCATTTGCATCGGTTATTTTCAATTGATTTAAAGTTTTTTGTAGCCTCAAAACTGTGGTATCTACATTCATCTCCTCATCTGGTACTGGATTTACAGGAGTAGTTGGTAATTTACCTGTTAAGCCTTTAACAATCGCATTAGCCATAGCCTCTGGCTCAAAAAGATTCATATCTTTTTGTGAATCGAGGAAGCAACATTCTATAAGAATTGCCGGCATATTTGTGTTTCTCAGGACATATAAGTGAGAACCACTTTTAACCCCACGATTAAAAAAACCTAACTTTAGAAATTCATCTAATACTGGTTTAGCAATTTTCCTGCTGGTGTCACTACCTGCAAATACTTCTGTACCATTCGCTTGCCCGTTAAAGGCATTAAAGTGAATTGATACAAATACATCAACTTTGGCAGAATTTGCTCTATCACATCTTTTTGCAAGTGATTCAGTTACAGTTCTGGCACTATCTGGTCTACAAACGACAACTTCATGCCCTAAAGATTTCAGCTTATTTATAACTCTATTTCCAACATCTAAGGTTAAATTATCTTCAAATTTTATGCCTCTAGCTCCGGTGTCTGGAGGGCAATTGTGTCCACTATCAATACCAAATTTCATGTTTTTCTCCTCTACTTATTTTTATCATACTTTAAATAAGTTATCAAGGTTAGAGATAGATATTTAAACTTCAAAAAACCTGAACAATTGTTGAAATAGCTAACTCTAACTTGTACCTGAAACTTTGTTCACTACTTACTGACTCTTAAATTTCTAACATTTTTCGATAAGCCTCTTTTATTCTTTCGCATAAATAAAAATAAATTTTCCCTCCTAAAAAACGCCATAACTAAAAAAATTTTATAACATAAAGGCTCCTAACTCGGCTCTAACGAAAGTTATAAAATAAATGGCAATCGCTTGAATTAAACTTAAACACTTTCCAGTACAACAATTGGAGAACAAGAAATTCCAGGAATTTAACAAAACTTTTTTTCACGTAACATCTCCTCAAAGCAGAGGTTGCTACCATTTCACTTGAGAGTCGCTACTATGCAGTAGAGAGGGAAAGGCAGAGATGAAGGGGATGAGGAAGCAGAGAAGAAATTCCCATTACCAATTACCCATTATCAATTACCCATTACCAATTACAACAGACAGTTATGACAAATGTACCAAGTTCGATATTAGACCTAAAAACCCCATCTGATGTCATCGTTTCGTTGCAACCACGAAAACCTGTAACAGACCCAACGCTGGGTATTGCTGTTAAAGTTACAAAAGTTGGGACTCCCAAAAATCGGCTGGTAACGTTGGGTGACTCAATCACACATGGTTTCCAAAGTGGGGCAATATTTAACACGCAGCTATCATATCCAGTAATTATTGCTAAGGAATTGGGTTGGGGGGAACTGCGATACCCGACTTATGTGGGGCCACAAGATGGGTTGCCATTAAACTTGGAACGTCTAGCCTATGACTTAGAGAAGCAATTTGGTTCTCATATTAACCCCTTAGAGTTTGTGGGGGCTGCCCTATTTTTACGTCACCACTTAGATATTAACGAAAATTATTGGGAACGTGGTCAAGGTTCGCTGTTCCCCATTCAACAAGGCATCAACCATAACCTAGCAGTTTATGGATGGGATTTGCGTAATACTATCTCGCGCAATGCAGATATCTGTATTAACATTCTCAAAGAGAATCCGCCCAAGGATGATTTTCTGCGGTTAATTGTGGAAAATCACAACGAAAGGGCGGCAATTCGCACTCTCAACTCAGCACGGGATAGCAATGCTGTAGCACTCTCGCCAGTACAAGCCGCCGCAGCTTTGGGCGATGAAGGTACACAAGACACAGAAGGAATTGAAACACTGATTGTTTTAATTGGGGCTAATAACGCTTTAGGCAGTATTCTCACCTTTAATGTTGTGTGGACTGATACTGGCTATGAGGATATGGATATTAATGACAAATATACTGTTTGGCGACCTATTCACTTTCAGGCAGAACTCGATCAGTTAGTTGCTGAGGTCAAAAAAATTCGCGCTCGTCATGTAATTTTTGGTACAGTACCTCACATTACAATTGTACCTTTTGCCCGTGGGGTAGATCACAAGGTTAGACAAGGTTCTCGCTACTTCCCTTACTACACCTTACCCTGGATTCGGGATGAAGATTTTGACCCCAATAAACACCCAAACCTAACTGGACAAGAAACTAGAGCAATTGATAGCGCCATTGACCAATATAACGACTATATAACGGATGCCGTGCGTCAAGCTCGCACTGAGGGCAGAGATTGGTATTTATTTGAAGCGGCGGGATTATTAGATAGGTTAGCATCCCGGCGTTATTTACAAGACCCCGCAGCTAAACCAGAGTGGTGGGATGAACTTGGCGGTGCGTACCCATTACCTGCCCAGTTGCAAGCTTTGAACCCTGTACCAGATTCTCGCTTTTTTCTTTCCGGGCCAAATGGTCGTACTCAAGGGGGTTTATTTTCTTTAGATGGGATTCATCCCACCACGATTGGCTATGGCATTATAGCTCAAGAACTAATTAAGATTATGCAATCGGCAGGGGTGAAATTTTATCAACAGGATGGGAAAACGGAACGTCCTGGTGAAATTCGGGTAAATTTCCCCAGTTTGATTGCTGTAGATTCCTTGTTTTCTCGACCACCGCAAAATCTGATCGATATTATGGATATTATTGGCGAGCTGGACAAGAAGTTTAATATCTTGAGCAGATTGCTAAAAAGAAATTATTAATCGTAGTCTAGGGGTAGATATTCGACAATCAGCCTGCAAGCCCGTTTAAGATCGAAGTAAAGAAATATTTCGTAGCTTACGGGCATGAAACGCATCGTCTTGATTGCTGGGTTTGAATCCTTTAACGCTGACTTGTACAGAAAAGCAGCCTTTTTCGCTAACTCTCGCTGTTTAGAGTTAGATATTCGAGTGTTTAGCGATCGCGATATTACCACCAAGCGCCAGGAAGTAGAAGCAGCACTCCAAGACGCTGATGTATTTTTTGGCAGCTTGCTATTTGATTATGACCAGGTTTTGTGGTTACGCGATCGCATTTCCCAAATTCCCATCCGGCTAGTATTTGAGTCGGCTTTGGAATTGATGAGTTTAACCAAGCTGGGTGACTTTGCCATTGGTGATCAACCCAAAGGTATGCCCAAGCCAGTAAAATTCATTCTGGATAAATTTAGTAACGGCAGAGAAGAAGACAAACTCGCTGGTTATATTAGCTTTTTAAAGGTAGGGCCGAAATTACTCAAATATGTGCCAGTGCAAAAAGTCCAAGATTTACGCAACTGGCTAATTATTTATGGATATTGGAATGCTGGCGGCCCTGAAAACGTTGCTTCATTATTCTGGACAATAGCGGAAAAATATTTAGGGTTAAAAGTTGGCGATATTCCCGCGCCTGTGGAAACTCCAAACATGGGGTTATTGCATCCAGATTACCAAGGGTTTTTTGAATCACCAAAAGCATATTTGTCATGGTATCAGCAGAAATTCCCAGTTCAAAATCCGGTTGTGGGAATTCTGCTGTATCGCAAACACGTTATTACCAAACAACAATATATTCCCCAATTAATTAGACGTTTTGAAGCAGCTGGGTTAATTCCATTACCGATTTTTATTAACGGTGTGGAAGGACACGTGGCTGTCAGAGATTGGCTGACAACTGATTATGAACTTCAACAAAGAAAAGTTGGCAATATTGAAACTCCCTCGCTTTCACCAGAAGCAGTGAAAGTTGATGCGGTGGTTTCTACAATTGGTTTTCCTTTAGTGGGTGGCCCGGCTGGTTCAATGGAAGCAGGGCGACAGGTAGAAGTTGCTAAACGCATTCTTACTGCAAAAAATGTCCCTTATTTTGTGGCTGCACCTTTGTTAATTCAAGATATTTATTCTTGGACGCGTCAAGGTATCGGCGGGTTGCAAAGTGTGGTATTGTACGCTTTACCAGAACTCGATGGGGCAATTGATACAGTTCCCCTTGGTGGTTTGGTGGGTGAAGATATTTATTTAATTCCAGAACGGGTACAGCGATTAATTGGCAGGGTAAAAAGCTGGATTTCTTTGCGGCAAAAACCTGCATCGGAACGCAAGATTGCAATTATTTTATATGGGTTTCCTCCTGGTTATGGTGCTGTGGGTACGGCTGCATTATTAAATGTGCCGCGTAGTTTATTAAAATTTCTGGATGCACTTAAAAAACAAGGCTATACAATCGGAGATTTACCGGATGATGGGGAAGAATTAATTCGCTGGGTGAAGGAAGCGGATGAAAACCCCACCCCAACCCTCCCCGCAAGCAGGGAGGGAGTCATATCCCCCCCCGGGGGGGTTAGGGGGGGTTCTAGCGTTAATGTTCGGGAGTTAGAAAAATGGTTAGGATATCTCCGCACTTCTCGCATTGAAAAACAGTGGAAATCTCTCACAGGTACGGGAATTAAAACTTATGGTGATGAGTTCCAAATTGGGGGTGTGCAGTTAGGAAATATCTGGATAGGTGTGCAACCGCCTTTAGGTTTACAAGGCGATCCGATGCGGTTAATGTTTGAAAGAGATTTAACTCCCCATCCTCAATATGCTGCTTTTTATAAATGGCTACAAAATGAGTTTGAGGCTGATGCTGTAGTTCATTTTGGAATGCATGGAACTGTGGAATGGTTACCTGGTTCTCCTTTAGGAAATACAGGTTATTCTTGGTCGGATATTTTGTTAGGAGATATACCCAATCTATATATATATGCGGCGAATAATCCTTCGGAGTCAATTTTGGCAAAGCGTCGCGGTTATGGGGTGCTAATTTCCCATAATGTCCCGCCTTATGGTCGTGCTGGTTTGTATAAGGAGTTGTTGGCGCTAAGGGATTTAATTTCTGAGTATCGGGAAGATCCGAAAAAGAATTATGCCCTGAAGGAAGGTATTTGTCGAAAAATTGTGGACACTGGGTTGGATGCAGATTGTCCGTTGGAAGATGCGAAGAAGTTGGGGATTCCTTTTAGTTATGAAAATGTGCGGATGTTTAGCGCCCATGTTTTTGATGACTATTTGGTGAAGTTGTATGAGTATTTGCAGGTTTTAGAAAGTCGCTTGTTTTCTTCTGGGTTGCATACTTTGGGGGAAGAACCGAATGAGGAGAAGTTGGCGGGGTATTTAGAGGCTTATTTTGGCGATGAACCGGAAAGATCCGGAGAAGAAGAAATCAGAAATTTATTAATGCAATCTACGGATGAGTTAACAAATTTATTAAGGGGTTTGAATGGGGAATATATTCCGCCTGCACCTGGTGGGGATTTGTTACGGGATGGGCCTGGTGTGTTACCTACAGGGAGGAATATTCATGCTTTAGATCCTTATAGAATGCCTTCTCCTGCGGCTTATGAAAGGGGGAGAGAAATTGCCAAAAAAATTATCGCCCAACATTTAGAAGAACATGGTAAATATCCGGAAACTGTGGCGGTGATGTTATGGGGTTTGGATGCGATTAAAACTAAGGGTGAATCGTTGGGGATTTTGTTGGAATTAGTCGGTGCTGAACCTGTGAAGGAGGGAACGGGAAGAATTGTTCGTTATGAATTAAAACCTTTGGCTGACGTGGGACATCCCCGCATTGATGTGTTAGGAAATCTATCGGGAATTTTCCGAGATAGTTTTGTGAATATTATCGAATTATTAGATGATTTATTTCAACGGGCTGCTGATGCTGAGGAAGGAGAAGACCAGAATTTTATTAGAAAACACGCTTTAGCTTTAAAGGCGCAAGGGGTGGAGAATGTATCTGCAAGATTATTTTCTAACCCGGCAGGAGATTTTGGTTCTTTGGTGAATGATCAAGTTGTGGATGGTAACTGGGAATCTGGTGAGGAGTTAGGTAATACTTGGCAAAGCCGCAATGTTTTCAGCTATGGAAGACAAGATAAAGGTCAAGCTAGGCCTGAGGTGTTGAATACTTTGTTGAAAACAAGCGATCGCATTGTTCAAGAAATTGATTCGGTAGAATATGGCATTACCGATATTCAGGAATATTACGCCAATACGGGTGGGTTGAAGAAAGCCGCAGAAAAACAACGCGGTAAAAAAATCACAACTAGTTTTGTTGAAAGCTTCTCCAAAGACACCACGCCCCGCAACTTAGATGATTTACTGCGGATGGAGTACCGCACAAAGTTGGTAAATCCCAAATGGGCGCAAGCAATGGCTAATCAAGGTTCTGGTGGCGCGTTTGAGATATCTCAACGGATGACAGCGTTGATTGGTTGGGGTGGGACTGCGGATTTTACTGATGATTGGGTATATGACCAAGCGGCTGATACTTACGCCTTAGATGCAGAAATGGCGGAGAAATTACGCAAGGCAAACCCAGAAGCATTCCGCAATATTATCGGGAGAATGTTAGAAGCGCATGGACGGGGTTTCTGGCAAACCGATCAAGATAAGTTAGATAAGTTACGCCAATTGTATGAGTTAACCGATGAAGAGTTGGAAGGGGTGACAGTATAAATTTAAGTGGAACTTGCACACTATACCATTTGCTATCTCAAATACAGTAATTGAGTACTCAAATACAGTAATTGCTATCTCAGATACAGTAATTGGGTACTCAGATACAGTAATTGGGTACTCAAAAGCAGTAATTGCTATCTCAAATACAGTAATTGCTGTCTCAAAAGCTGTTTTGGTTGCTCCCGAAATAGCAATTGTAGTATAAAAAATGGCAATTGTAGCATCAAAAATAGCAATTGTAGTATCCGAAATAGCAAATGCTGTCTCAAAAGCTATTTTGGCGACTCCCGAAATGGCTTTTGCGTAGGCGTAGCCAGCCGTAGGCATCCATACGTGTCAACTTAAGCTACAGATGGCTGACTTGTTGGCTTCCATGCCCGCCATGAAATGAATTTCATGGCTCATAGGCAAAGTTTACTAAAGTAAACTGGGGATTTATGAAAATTTTTAGTCATCTTCAGATGACTTTTGCTATGAGCAAGGAACTTCTGTTCCTTGCGGAACATGGGTTATACGTTAAGTTGACACCAATGGTAGGCATCGCACTCCTATATCATTACAAGCCAAGCAAAATCATGCTTTTACAGGTTATTCTTAAAATGGATATCAAATTAGTCAACAGCCTTGGTTAACAATGGTATCTAATGAGTTAGTGGAACAATTACGCAAACTTGATCGAGTAGATAAACTCCAGGTTATTCAACTTTTGGCTGCCGAGCTAGCAGTTGGGGTTATAAACTGTGCGCTCCTTCAATTCTTCACCCCTATAATGACAATATAGAAAAACACTAGGGTAAAAGTAGGTGTAATTATGCAGGCTATTTTTTGGACTGTAGAAGAAGTTGCCCAAAGAGCCAAACAATTTTACGAAAATGGGATTCGCCAACAAGTGGAGCATGGCGATAATATTGGTAAAATGATTGTGATTGATGCTGAAACTGGCGAATATGGAATTGATAAAAGTGGTGTAGAATCAGCATTGAGTTTAAAGCAGAAGAATCCCAACGGCAGATTATTTACCATGCGAATTGGTTATGATGTTGCTGTCAGCTTTGGTCATGCTCCTATGGAGCGTACAGTTGAATGATTTGCGGAAGATTGATTGACCGCAAAGCAATAGTTCCAGTTATTTTTCGTTTACCACAGCAACCAGATTTTTCTGTAGATTTTGTCATAGATACTGGATTCAATGACTATCTTACCCTACCACCACAAGCAATCAGTGCGATGAATCTTCCTTTATATTCAAGCATACCTGCAAGATTAGCTGACGGTAGTGAAGCTTTATTATCTATACATTTAGGAACTATTGTTTGGGATGATGTAGAAAAAGTAGTCCCCATTTTAGCTTCTGGTTATAAACCTTTACTGGGAGTTGCGATGATGGAAGGATATCATCTTGAGATAGATTTTGCAGATAATGGTTTGGTTTCCTTAGAAAAAATACCATCTCCAATGTCATAGATTATTAAGTGCGATCGCACTCTACCCAGAACTTTTCCGCAACATCCGCCACTGCGTTGAGATAAGCTCCCCCATTTTGGCAACACAATTATGAATCATACTATATGCCACAGGTTATAATTCTAGACATATATGCCTCACGACTATGATCGTCAAAGCTACCACCCTGCCAAGTCACTAACCAGGGGAGCTCTCCTTCCGGAGCGCTAAGAGAAAAGTTAGTGATGGGAAAAACAACAGTTGGCTGATTTTTTTTCACCGTTCCCCACCCAACGCGACTAATAAACTTACTAAGATCACTGTTCACTTCACTCGACTGCCAGATGCGCCTCTGAATACTAAAACCAAAGTGTTGTTTGGAGTATTTTGTCCAGAGATTATCTATAGTGCGTAAGTCTTCGCACGACAACTTCTGAAAGTCTTCTGCTTTAAGGCTGCGTTCTTGCCATTTGCCAGCCACTTCCCACATCCTATCAGCAGTTTCACGATCAGCCTCTTGCCATCTCCCTTCTGACAGTAACTTTTGTAGTGGAATGTAGCGTGAGTTAACTGGTTCCGTCTTATAAACTTGAAACCCTACCAAACCAGCTAACCCAATTAGAAAAATTGCTCCCCCAGTCAACCAATTAAGTCTTTTCGATTGAGATTTTGATCCATCTAGTTGATTAGGGGGATTTATTCCGATTTCAGCAACAGGGCTAGGTGTTGGAGACGTTGCTTGTTTTACAGTGTTTGGATTTGGATAATTATGTCTAAGCTCTTGATTACAATTAAGTTTTACTGCAATTTCTTTTAAAAGATATTCACGTTTTCCACCTGTAAAAATAGGTAATAGCTCCTGAGAGCATAGCTTACAAATAGCTTTTGTATTGCCTACTTCATTTAAGTGATTAATTAGAGTTATAGCGAAACTAGAATCTGAAGATTCGTAGATAAACCCAAGTTCTTTGTAGTAACTTATTCCAATTTTTATACATAATGCTTCTCGTGCTTTTGCTTTTTGGCTACTAACTAATAGGTCTGCTAATGTGTTTAAATCATCTTGGTTTAATTCTTGTGACATATTTTTAACTTACCAAATTACTTACAATTTAGTTTTGATTTAATACTTTCCAAATCAGCCGCATACTTCCCTGTTTTAAACACAACTTCAAGTTCCTTGCAGATTTTACAAAGAGCTTGTTTATTATCTGTATTATGCAAATGGCTAATTAACTCCAAAGCAAAGTCAGCATCTGTCGATTGTCTGAAAAATCCAAGTTGATTTGATTCAATTCCAATTCTTATACAAAGTGCTTTTCGTGCCGAATATTCTGTACGTCCACTACGTATAAGAAGGTTTGTCAGCATTTCTCTGTCAGAGTCGTTTAATTCTTGCTCAACTTCCTTTTTAATTGGAGGCAGCTTTTCGGGCAAACTAACAACTGTCTCCTGAATATTTGGGTTCTTCTTAAGAACCGGGGTGAGTTGCTCTGGAATACCTGCTAACCGAATTGCAGCGCAACCAAATTTGTAGGCAAATTCAACGGGCTTTCCTGCTCCTAAAGCATCGTAAAAACCCACAGCAAATTCTATTGCTGCTTGATCTCCGATCGCCTTTTTCATGCCAATCACATAATTGACGTGTTGTGCGATCGCCGCAGCTTGCACTTCCGAATAACAGCCGTTAAGAACAACACACTTAACTTGTGCAAACAGTTCAAACAGTCCCGCCAAGGCTTCTCGCTCGACTAGCTTTGCCGAACCTGTCTCATCTTCAAATACTAAACCCTCATCCCCTTTTCCATGCCCAGAAAAATGAACAATCTGCGGATCGATATCCAGCATTGCTCGCTGGATGTCCCTCGGTCGCACTGCCCACTTCTGTTCTAAGATAAACTCATCACGGTGCTTTGCTCGCTGTAATCCTTCTCCAATATCTCGCACCTCCTGATCTAAACGTTGTTGTGGAGTACCTTGAGGATTTGCTGTCAAAATTAAGATTTTTTGCACCATTTACTTAAACTCCAGTTATATAATTTGACAAGGTTTCTCACTCAACTGGTTTTACCACTAGCCAGACTATCCAATGTAGGGAAGTGTTTATAGCCTCTTTATCTCACCAGCTTGGGAAACCTCGTTACTTTCCAGCCATTGCTCGATTAGCTCAATTACTACTTGGCTCATATTTTTACCCCGCATGACGCAGGTGGCATGAAAGCGCTTCTTCAAGTCATCTGTGATGCTAATATGCATTTTTTTACCTTCGCTACTCATGTATGTAATACTTACCAAACCTACAAATGTAAAAATGGCGATTCCGAAAAAATACTAGTTAAAAAGTGAAAGCACTCTTTGGTAGTGCCTTGGGAGTTTCTTGGTTAATCTGTCGAAAAAGTTTCAAATCGCATCAAGCCTTACGTCTTTGTTGCTAATCGACATAGAAAAAGTGCGATCGCACTGCAACTGACCGCAGGTTATTGTATTTACCAATAACGAGTGATTGCATAATTATCTAGCACTGCATCAATGCTAATGATCGGGATCTTTTCTGTGAGTGCTTGGGCAACTAAAAACCGATCAAAGGGATCTTTATGACAATACGGTTCAGTTAAGGGTTATTGGTGTAAATAATCGGTCTTTGAAGACGCGATAAATCGCGTCTCTACATTAGGGTTTTGGGCTTATCTGAACCGTATTGATCTTTATGATGCAATGGCAGAGCAACGATCGCAGCTGCATGAGCAACTTTAATCGGTAATATTTCCAATTCATTAACTTAGATTTGATGCTCCATCCAAGTTTCAAAATATCCAGGAATTTGATATTTACCAATACTAACTTTGATGGCAATTTCCCAATAGGAAACAGGACTGAGCAAGATGTCATTGAGAGGATCGACAATTAAATTACAGGCGACTTTACTAAGGGCGCGATCATTGAGTACAAACTAGAGGAATGCCTGAGTACCGAGCAAAAACTTCATGGCATATATAGCCGTTTTCAGTTGGATGCAATACAAAATTATATCGTCGCTTGTAGGGGCATGGCACTGCCCATTGGTGTCAACTTAAGCTCAAACGCTATATTCCACAGGCATTTTACCCTACTCAGTACTGAGTGCTGAGTGCTGAGTGCTGAGTAAGAAAAAGAGTACTCAGCACTTTTGCACTCGGTAAATGCCCCGCCCCTCGTGGGCGGAATCTTATAATCAGGAGAAGGTTGATACCCTGCCCCTTGTGCAATACCTTTGCCAATTTACGAGGGTTCAACGCCTGTAGAAACGGTATGAATGCG
>JAVRCF010000010.1:0-149325 GCA_034530935.1 Aulosira sp. DedQUE10
CCTGGTCGTGGATACCTGAATAACCCCCTACCCCGAATTATTGAGGGGATACTTTTAAAACATCCTCTAACCCTCAACTTGTAAAGAAGAACAGGGATGTAGGCTTGAAAACGCTGAAAGTCATTGTTGATTGTGAGAATGCTGTAGTTTCGACGATGGGCAACCACGCAAATCAGAAAATCAGTATTTGAACTTTAGACATCTCCAGGAGTGATGTAAGGGCGAACAGATGTCATACGTGTCAACTTAACGTGAAACCCTAATGAAGACGTGATTTTCAATTCACTAACTTCCCATCACGATCCGCGTTACCCTACAAGAGTTTTGCTAAAGCCAAAACCACCCCTCCTTGGCAAGGCTATCCATTAGTCACATCTTTCTTTACAATCTTGAAACGCCTGTTTTGTAAACATCTTAAACACCGAGGTGTCAGACATACTTGACAAATTAGCTCTTAATATTCTCGCTAAAATTAGGTTTTTATTGAGAATAAATGACGAACTAATCAGGGTTATAAAAAAGGTGAGTGAATACTCTGGCAAATGTTGAGAAAGATCCGGGTAATGGATAGTTGGCAAGGGGAGGGGTAAAAAGCCTGTGGGATAAGCGTTTGAGCTTAAGTTGACACCAATTAACAGATGTACGCCCCTACCAAGGATTTCGGGCAACGCAGAATTAATTTTCACTTATATGTCTCTTGAATGCCATTGCTGCGGCAAGTTTGTAGTCTTCGGATGTAAGTTCTAGATCTGGGAATGCTCGCAGGTAATGTTGCAAGCGAGTAAACTGTTCTAAACTGCGAACTCCAAGATTTCTTGACAAATTGCGCCTAGCAAGACAATTCGATTATGGACAATATTCTGTTTTTATTAATATGATGCGACCGCCCTAATCCCCATTATTCAATCGACATTGCTATCACCAATATTGAGAATTTGAGAAGTTTTATTTGCTGATTTTAAAGACAATTGCTCATAGATTTGTCTGGGAGGAGTTCTTAAATTCCAAACGATTCCTAACCATGAAAGTAGCTTCAGAATGTAATGCGTAACATCTATTTCCCACCAGTAGAATCCTTGCCGTTCTGAAGCCGGATAGTAATGATGATTATTATGCCAACCTTCACCTAGAGTAATTAGAGCTAAGAACCAATTATTGCGGCTACTATCTGTTGTGTTAAAGCGACGATAGCCAAAGATATGGGCAAGAGAATTAATTGTAAAAGTCGAGTGATAAAGCAGTAAAGTACTTAAGAAAAATCCCCAGGCAAGCATCTGCAAGCCAGTAGTTTTTAGCTGAGGAATATAGTGCTGAAACAGAATCCCAATTATAGCCAAGGTGACTGCTAGGATAATAGGGACAGTCATATGAAAACGGTTTAACCACTGCAACTCTGGATATTGGGCAAAATCTCGGACATTCTTTTCATCTGTTTTGGAATATTTAGGGGACATCACCCAGCCAATATGTGACCACCAAAAACCATGAACGGTAGGTGAATGAATATCTTGTTTGGTGTCTGCGTAGCGATGGTGATGACGATGATGTGCTGCCCACCATAGTGGCCCTAACTGAGCTGAAGAATTGCCTAAAACAGCAAGAATAAACTGAAACCAACGCGTTGTTTTATAAGTGCGATGTGAAAAATAACGGTGGTATCCTGCTGTGACTCCAAACATTCGGATAAACCAGAGAGCAAAGCATGTAATTAGCGCCGCCCAACTAAAGCCTGCCCAAAAAATTAACAGGCTACCAATATGAATAGATATAAAAGGAATATTACCTAATATATCTATTTTATATTCTTGTCTAGATAACATAGAGAACCTCAAAAGACGTAACTGACCATAGAAGTAGCCATCAGGTGCAAATAACCATGCAACGATAGATGGGTTACTTCTAAAGCATAAAAGAGCGGTGCTTTAAATTCAGTCTTGGCAACCGTTAGAAATGTATAACATTAGTTGATCATATTTGAATTTGTTACAAACATATATAAAATTAATGTTACATTCAAAATATCTGTAATTCACGGTCGTTTACTTATACATAGAAGCCCAAAACTCAGCATTCATCAGGTTTTTAGAGAATAGCTTCCACAACTTGACTCCTAATTTTAAGTGTGAATAAATTTTGGAATGGTTTGATTTCGATAGAATTAGAGTACATCTCTTGGTGTATATATCACTTCATCCAAGAGGAAGATTAACAGCATAAGAAAAGCTAGAAAATCTATAGTGTTCATAAAAATTGAAATTATTAATTTTAAATATAAGTTTTTTATTTTATTGTCAGGCGATCTGCCATAGGCGGCAGCGCTTCCGCAGAGCGGACGCTATCGCTCTAAGCATCACTCACTGGGATTCAAGAGGCTAAAAGAGCATTTGCCCTGAAGGGATGGACTCAAGAAAACCTGGTGGATGAAGTAAACTTAAAGACTCAGCAACCCCTTTTGCGGTTTTTCACTGGCTCTCCGGTTGAAGGGCACAACAATTTTGTGCCCCTAACCGTATACTTCATTTACCTGAGATATGCTGTATGTATTGATATCAGTATTTTTGCGGTAATTCCAGCCTTCATCAATCATTAGCAGAACGTTCAAACACTACTGAAAGATTATTTGCTGGCATTTGGTAAGTCTGTTTTAAAATGAAATATTCTGCACTAGCTGCTGCCACTACATCATCCAAGTTACGCACACCCCACTGTGGATTTTGGGCGCGTAAATATTCGTCAAAAGCTGCATTACTCTGTGATGTATGTTCTCCACCTTGTTTAAAGGGCCCATATAAATAAAGGATACCACCTGCTTTGAGGATACGACCTGCTCCTGCCATTAGTCCCAGACAAGCTGACCAAGGTGAAATGTGAATCATATTGATGTTGACGATGGCAACAATGGGCGAGGTATGAAGCCACTGGCTTACTATCCCCCTCTCCACTGGCCAAACTGGTTCTCTCACATCAAGAACTTGCGGTGGATAAATGTTATCACAGCCAAAGTGTTCAACCCATGCACTAATGCTGGGGAGTAATTGCGGATTTGCATCTGTTGGTAGCCACTTTCGAGGGCTGAGTTTGGGGGCAAAAAATACGGAATGTTCGCCAGTACCAGAAGCTATTTCCAATATCGTGCCACTGGCAGGTAATACTTGTAAAAGTACTTCTAAGATTGGTTCACGGTTGCGCTGGGTTGCTGGTGCCTCTTGCCGTGCGTCTTTTGGTGTCATTCGTGCCTTTTGTAAAACAAAGTGGTGAGAACTGCCATCAAGACCATAATAGCTAGGGCCGCTGCATCTAAATTGGTAATTCTTGTCGGAATATCGTGATTTTGAGGCTTGTAGAAGTATGCCGTATGTTACTTCAACGAGCATTCTTAAATAAAGCAAAATTAAGAATCCTCAGAGTCACTAAAACAACGGTGATGTGATCGCTCTATGATGCGGTAAGTACCGTATAGCAAGAGAAAAAATCATGACGCACACCGTAGCAATCAACGATAGTCAGAGGTTACAGCTTGCACCTTTAGCAATACCAACTCGTCTCCTATTAGGGCCTGGCCCTTCCAATGCTCATCCAGCCGTTCTTCAAGCAATGAATACCCCTCCAGTTGGTCATCTTGATCCAGCTTTTCTCGCTTTGATGGATGAAATTCAATCGCTGCTACGCTACGTATGGCAGACAGAAAACCCCCTAACAATTGCAGTTAGTGGTACAGGAACAGCAGCAATGGAAGCTACCATCGCCAATGTCACAGAACCCGGCGATGTAGTGTTAATTGGTGTAGCTGGATATTTTGGCAATCGCCTTGTGGATATGGCTGGAAGATATGGGGCAGATGTCCGAACTATCACCAAACCTTGGGGACAAGTCTTCAATCTAGATGAACTCCGCACTGCACTAAAAACTCATCGTCCAGCAATTCTAGCGTTAGTTCATGCTGAAACCTCCACTGGCGCACGTCAACCTTTAGAAGGAGTTGCTGATTTATGTCGTGAATTTGGCTCTCTACTATTAGTGGATACCGTCACAAGTCTTGGTGGAGTACCCATATTTTTAGATAACTGGGGAGTTGACCTCGCTTATAGCTGTAGCCAAAAAGGCCTGGGTTGTCCACCTGGTGCTTCGCCCTTTACCATGAGTCCCCGTGCCGTAGAGAAATTACACCAGCGCCGTACCAAGGTTGCTAACTGGTATTTGGATATGAACTTGCTAGGTAAATATTGGGGGAATGAACGCACCTATCACCATACAGCGCCGATAAATATGTACTATGCCCTACGGGAAGCACTGCGTTTAGTTGCCGAGGAGGGACTAGCAAACTGCTGGCAACGTCATCAAAAAAATGTAGAGTATCTCTGGGATGGATTGGAAGATATCGGGCTAAGTATGCACGTAGAGCGAGAGTTTCGTCTACCAACACTTACCACTGTCCGCATCCCTGAAGGGGTAGATGGCAAGGCCATTGCCCGGCAGTTACTTAATGAACACAACATTGAAATTGGTGGTGGTCTTGGCGAATTAGCTGGTCAGGTTTGGCGCGTAGGACTTATGGGCTTTAATAGCCGCAAAGAAAGTGTTGACCAACTTTTAGAAGCAATGCGGCAAGTTTTACCTAAGTAGTCGTCATGCATTGCGTACACTAAGACAGATCAAAATGGGAATGGGGCATGGAGCATGAGGCATGGGGCATTTGTCTCCCCTGCTTCCTTGTCCTCAGTCTCCAGTCCCCAATACCTAATCCCTAGTCCCTAGTCCCTAGCCCTAACCCCTATTTATTCTTGTGGCTTTGCTTTCCAGCCTGAGAATGTTGCTCTCGTGTACCACCACGAGTACTTTTTTCTTCACTATCGTCATCATCCTCATTATCTTTTTCTGCGTTGTTGCTGCCTCTGTGGGAACTCTTGCCCCCCTTGCTGCCAATTTCAGCCATATGTTCTCTATCTTGGCTTACTGCTTCACCACCCTTGCGTCCAGCTTCACGGGCTTCCTCGGAGGTAAACTCGTGTGCAGTGCCTTTTTGATGAGCAGCGTGTCCGCCTTTGCTAGCAATTTCGCGTTGCTTATCTTCATCCATAGAAGCAAAGCCACGCTTACTGGTGTCTGACATTTAAATACTCCTTTTAACTAACTAAAGCTTTTGGCTTTTGTAGCCAGTGGAAACCTTGATCGGTTTCTCATGTCAAATAATCACTCTCTTAAGTTAGCTACCTAACTGAGTTGTATTCATGTCTCCTTGGGGAGAAACATTTACGGTTGAACCTTAACTATAGATATAGACTAAAAAGGAGAATTAGCGATAATCTATTTGGGGTAAAAAGTTTTCAAAAAATCCCAACAAAATGCTGAAGTTTTTATTTTCCGCCAAATGGAGAAATGTGGTTGTAGAGCTTGCTTAATATAGAAATCTGGTATTTTGAAAAAATTCTCTACGCTTGTAAGTTAAATATAGGGTAGGCCTTGCCTACCCTAAAGAATTATTTACCAAATGATTGAGAATTGCTATAGATTGTACAGCGCGATCGCCCTCTACAATTTTCTTCAAACATTGGTAAATATTTTGGTTGAGCAATTTCAGTTGCCCCATAGATTATTGTGATAGAAAACCAGCTAATAGAAGCGGTAAAAGAATCAAAACAGAGACAATCAAAACTAGGGTACCTGGCTCAATTTTTAAAATGTTCTTCTGGGGATCTGGCATTGTTCACTTTGGGGAAAAATAGGTAGACAAAATTAGCCTAAACTATTTTTACTCCTAGATCCAAGCCTCCTCAAGATATACATAATGCGACAGATGGGTAGAGGCACACAATGTTGTGCCCTTGTTATCGGGACTTAAACATTTTTGAGGTCAAAACAAGCCTCAAACCTTTGCAGGGAAAGGGAAATACACCAAATACATAAAAATGCCTGAAACCCATATATATCAACAAACAAAGCAAAATAATGTCAAAGTCTTGTGGTATATGCGTTTGAGGTTATTTTGTCGGTATTTTTTGTCTAAGTCCTATTATACAAGTTGTCTTAGGACTTACGCGCGGCGAAAAATAAGGCTTTGCGATCGCTTCCCTTCTCTTTGCTACGCAACGCTACCGCGAACGAGACGTTACCGCGAACGGTCGCAATGACAGAATTGCGTTATTTTTGCTTAAGTCCTGTGTCTAAAACTTGGCAACGAATGCAAAACTAGAATCCTATATTCTGTCGGACTTTCGTAATTACGTTAGCGCAGCGTAAAGCCTTCTCTAGGGGACGTGCAAGGGACGGAGACGCTAACGTGTAGCGTCTCGCGGAGAGCGTCATTATGAATTACGTAGCTTGCTTATCCCTGGGGGCGACTATTACGAATTCATATTATTGGCATAGGCAATTTCTACTTAACCGCCGAGAATATAGGATTTTGTCTTTGAAATTTTGCATAAGTATGGCGAATAGGTGGCTGATTCACCATCGAATAACCCATCCAGAGAATATTCTGCCTTTCTTTAACTGGAAACGAAATTGTGTGGATTAATCCATCCTGCTGCCACATCAGTGAAGAAAAAGGTAGTGGTGGGTTTTGCTGATTTCCTTCTAAAAAATACCCTTGCAGATTTTTTGATAAAGAAATTGCATCACCTGTGGTTTTGTGTTTAGAAAACTCAAATACTGTAGTTACAGAATTAGGGCTATCTACGCTAAAAGTGCCTACTAAACAAGGTGTAGCAGCAGTTTCACAACTAAATAAACCTACAGTCATACCACGAGGCGTAGTGCTAGGAAAAACTCGCACAATTAGTTTACTGAGCAAATCGCGTAGTTTACCGCCGTAGGCATCGCTACCATTACCTAAGCGAATTTGTTCAGGTAACCGGATTGCATAACCTGGTGGTAAGTTTTGCTGAATTTCTGGCAATTCAGAAATAAAAATCTCAGACGGGATAGCAGTAGCAGGAAGTGTACTGCTCAAAACAGCTAGAACAACTGGTAAAGTAAGTAAATTACGGTACAGCATGTTTTAACCATTTTTCTAAGTGGATTAATAAAAACTACATGAAAAAATGGTGAAAAAGCCTGAGAGGAATTACTTATTAATTAGTATTAAAACAACACAATTAAATAGCTACCAATAGCCTAGTTGAAAATAGGGAATGGGAACAAGGGCGATGAGGAAGCAGAGTAGAAATGACAAATTACAAATTGCCTTTGGCCCTTGAACCTTGACTAAATTAAAAATCTACCCCACGTTTGAGCTCTACACCTTGATTGGCATAGTGTTTGTGACAATAAACTTCGGAGTGAACGCTGGCTAAATCGAAGTATGACGGTTGATTTTGGCAGCGACCGGTGATAATTACTTCCGTGTCGCGGGGTTTGCGAAGCAAGGCTTGTACAATCGGTTCTACGGGGAGTAATTCTAGGTCAACGGTGGGATTGAGTTCATCCAGGATAATGGTTTTATACAATCCAGAGGCGATCGCAGTCTTGGCAATTTCCCAACCTCTTTCGGCTTCTACGTAGTCTAGTTCTTGGCGGGAATTGCGCCAGACGATCGCATCTCGACCACAGCGTTGATGATCCACTACTTCTGGATATGATTGCTGTAAGGCCGCGATCGCTGCGTCTTCTGTGTAGCCACTACCACCTTTGAGCCATTGCATAATCATCACGCGGGTAGAACCAGGATGATTGATTCCTCTACCTATGGCTTGCAATGCCTTACCTAAGGCGCTGGTAGACTTACCTTTGCCAGCACCTGTGTAAATCTCAATACCCTCAATCAACAATGCTTTTGCTGTTGGGTGGTGTTGAGGCTTCATTTCGGAATGTAAATCGGCAATATCCAGCAGCTGTTGTGGTGCAGCACGTCCAGTTGCAATAATTTCCAAATCCTGGGGTTTAGATTTTAGTGTCCCCACTACTTCATCAACTGGGAGCAAACCTAAATCTAGAACGGGGTTAATTTCATCTAGAACTACAACTGAATACAACCCAGAGGCGATCGCACCTTTGGCCACATCCCAACCCCTAGCTGCTTCAGCACAGTCAAAGGGAGTAATTTCTTCAGCCCCAAAAAATTCTGCTCTCCCAGTCCGCACCTGGTCAATTAAATGGGGAAAACCTCGCTGCAACGCGGCAATTGCTCCGTCCTCATCATAATCCCGTTCTGGCCCCTTTAAAAATCTTAATAATAAGACACGGTTTGAATTGCTCGGTGTATTTATCCCCAAGCCAATCGAGCGCAAAACCACCCCTAAAGCTGCTTGGGATTTTCCTTTCCCAGCACCATCGTAGACGTGAATTTGACCAGTGAGCCGTTCAGGACGCACTTGCGCCGTGCGAATACCGATACCGTTCCTTGTCATTTCTCGAAAAGTTCTAATTTAGCAATTTTTAATCTTAACGAACGTCTTGCACTCTCAGGTAGAGCAGCTATCATAATTGGGCATTGGGCATTTGTCATTTATCATTTGTCATTTGTCATTTGTCATTTGGCGTTTGTAAGAGGAAACAGGGCATAATGCGTGAATTTTGAATTAGTTTGTTGCCCATTACCCAGTCCCCAGTCCCCATTACCCATTACCCATTACCCATTACCCATTACCCATTACCCAGTCCCCAGTCCCCAGTCCCCATTACCCATTACCCATTACCCGTTATACTCTCTACAGTTAACCTTACAGAGGAAGGTTTATGTTTGAAAATTGGACAATTCCTAGCGTTTTGCCGATAGGCGCAATTTTGTTTGACCTCTTATTTTTACTGATGGCCATCTCTATAGAAGCATATTGTTTTAATAGGAGATTGAAAATTGACAAAAAAACTAGCATTTTTTATGCCATTTCAATTAATCTTTTTTCCAGCGTCATTGGTTGGTTGGCGTTTTTTATGATAGAGCCTATGTTGCCAATACAGTTGAGGTCAGAATTAATTAATTATATATTCTTCAACACTGTTAAATATTCTAATACGCAGACTATCATTATTTTGTCCGCTTTTATAATTTTCTTTGCTACGTTCATAGTTAAGTTATTTCTTTTAAGGGGATTCTCGATTTTACTCAATGAAGAATTTTGGAAAAAAACAGCAGAGCCTGCCAATAACGATCGGCAAAACTGGCGTAATCTCAAAAAAGCTAAATTAATCAGTAATAATTTAGTTTCCACTCTTCTAATAGCGAATTCCTTGAGCTATACTGCTATAACTTTTGTTGTACTAATTCGCAATAAAGCTCTGTAATTTAATTATTTGCACGACAAAATGAGATGGTGATTATTAAATGATCTATAGGTCAAAGTATGAATACATTATTTAAAGATTTATTGGGTTTAACAAACTTTATATCCGACATATATGCTGGAATTAAAAAGCTATTTATTCCCAAAAGAGCTTATGCGTGGCAGACATTAATTTATTTGAGTGTTTTTTCTTGGGCAATATCATTTTTTGCTACGCCTCCTATCAAGGATACCATCGCATTTTTTGGTTGGTTATTTTTAATAGCTGGTACAGCTTGGTACACTACCGATGACCCTTTAAGGGTGCCTGGAACTTTTATGCCTGTAGGTGCAGTCATCACTGGCTTCTTAGTGAGTGTTTTTGCATTTGGGCAACAGGATAATAATGGAATTACGCCGAACACAATCGTTTTGTGGCCGACAATATCGGCATTAATTACTGCCGTACCAGAGTTTTTTGAAGGAACTGGTACTGATTCTAAAGCTCAGATTCCTAAACCAGAAGACCGCCAAAATATAATAGTTTTGCTGGCCAGTTGTATGGTACTAAGTTGCTGGCTTCAGTTCTACTTTGTTGTCAATAACTGGGTAGACAAATATCCTAGTTTGTTGTCTGATAATTTTAAAAATAGTGCCTTTGTTATTAGAACAGAAATTCCTACGAGAATTTCCCCTAACGGTGCTTTAATTTTGCGAGAAATTAGACCAAGACTAGAGAGACAAATCGATAAACAGCCTTGGTCAGAAGTGGAGAAATGGCTACAAAACGCCAATGCAAATCTCGTGAATCTTACCCAGCAGGTGATTCAAGACAAACGCCTCAAACAAAAAGAAGAGAAAGATTTATGGCGTATTGAACCACGCATTTCAAATCCTAATCCTAGCAAGAAAGACGAATATATACTAGATATACTCAGTATCTGGACTGGTCCTAGTTCTGACCGACGTGGGTATTATCTAAAGCAGTCATGTCAAATTCGGCCAATTGCAGATTCTACGAGCAAAGCTACTACTCAAAAACTAGATGAAAAACCAATTATCGCAGAAATTGAGTGTGGCAGGGTTAGTAAGCCAATTCTGGGATTACCGCCAGCACAACGATAAATCAATTCAAAATTCAAAAGGTGCATTATTCATTAGATATGCTGAATTTTAGCAGAATTTTTGTGATCGCCAAGAATGTCTTTCAGGAAGTGATCCGCGATCGCATCCTCTACATTATCGGTGTGTATATCCTGATACTCGCCGCCGCTAGTCGTCTCCTGCCGGAAGTAGCAGCCAATACTGAAGGCAAAATATTTTTAGACTTTGGTATCGCCACCATGAGCGTAATTGCTTTAATTGTGACTGTATTTGTTGGTACTGGACTAGTTAACAAAGAAATTGAAAAACGTACTGTTTTGATGTTAATTGCCAAACCCATTAGCCGCAGTGAATTTATCACTGGTAAATACTTGGGTTTATCTTCCGTGCTAGCCGTACTCATCGCCATGATGACGGGAATTTATCTGATATTTTTACAAATTGGACATATTCCTCATGCAATAAATAGTATTTTAATTGCCGCAGTTTTTTTATTCTTACAGACTTCTTTAATGACTGCTGTGGCTATTAGTTTAGGTGTATTTACTAGTTCCCTATTAGCGATAATTTTGACCTTAGCCGTATATTTATTGGGTAACATAACTCAAGATTTATTGAAATTTGGGAAACTTAGCCAAAATCCAGGCATTCAACAAGTCACTCAAGGTTTGTATCTGATATTGCCAGATTTATCGCGTTTAGATTTAAAGAACTATGCTGTTTATGGTCTGCAAGCACTACCAGAACCAACTACACTGATTGTTAATGCTGGCTATGGCTTAATATATAGTTCAATGTTGTTAGCGATCGCTATATTGGTATTCTCACGTAGAGAATTTTAATTACAGTTACTTAGTAGTAACCACTTAAGCGGTTACTACAAAATTATTAATTTATACAACAAATACTATCTGCGGCTCCTGAATTGTACCGTCAGGCATAATCGTATCCAGCAGCTTTGCATAAATTAGGTTGCTTCCCCAAAGCTTGGCTTCAGTTAAGTTAGCCTCAGTTAAATTTGCCCATGTCAGATCTGCACCAATTAAATTAGCATCAGTTAAATTTGCTTCTAATAATTTTGCGCCACATAGCTTTGCTCCTGCAAGATTTGCTCGCACTAAGTTTGCTTCAATTAAGGAGGCTTCAATTAATTTGGCTTCAGTGAGATCAGCTTCACTTAAATCAGCGTCACACAAAGAAGCCTGCATAAGATTTGCCTCACGGAGGTTAGCACCAGTGAGAATAGAACCGCATAAATTTGCACCACGCAAATCTGCTCCCGAAAAATTAACACCACTCAAATCCACTGCTCTCAGGTCGATTCCGCTCAAGTCACATCCGCTGAAATCCCTACTTTGACTTAATATGAAGTCCTGTTTGTCAGCATAATTTCTCATGGTATTACCTCAGGGTGTAAATTATGGCAACAATCTATTGTGAAAGTTACTGTATATCGAGCGTACACCCCAAAAGTAAATAAGCCGAGTAGTAAATCAGTAATAATTTCATAAAAATTCAGCCACACGCGAAAAATCAACATTTTCAGGTGCTTTTTCGCCAAAAAATGCTGACATAAGTCAGGGAAATTTGATATACAAAAAAAGGTTATGCTTTGAAGTTCCTAATTCTCGCATCTTCATTAAGACTATTAATGAGCTTCAAAAATAGATTCTTTCATTAATGAAAATGCCTGAGTCTCTTTATCTGCTAGATTCCAAGCTGTGCAAGACATAATTATCTCTCGCGCTTGCAAAATGGGCGAACGGACAGTAGCGATCGCCTTTTTGGTCATCGCACCTATCAGCAATAAAAAAACCTCGGCGAAAATAACCGAGGCTGATGGGAGAAGTTCAAATGACGATGAGATAAAAATACAAAATTCAAAAAATCTTAGCTAACGCTGAAACCAACCAAAACTAAAGTTGTGACTATTAAAGTTGCGAAAGCAGCTTGTAACAAGTATTTGCGTTGCTGCCAAATTGCTGGGTATTCAGAATAATACATCTGTGGTTCAGTCGCGTAGTTGTTGAGAACGCCGTCTTCGTTAATGGTGGTATACATAGTTGTTTTTTTTTGGTTTGTTACTTTATGTAAATAAATTTAACAATATTGTTACAAAAAGTCAAGCGAACTTGACAAATAATTGTGGATAGCCTACATAAGGCTGGCTTATGCAGTGGGGCTATGATTAGGAAAGGACTTATGCAAATAGTTGAGCCTCATGAATGAGTATTTAGGATTTGTGAATCAGTAGTTGAGCCTCAATGTTTCTACAGCTATTCCTCATGCAGATGAAAAAATTCAGATTTTCGCGTTTAACTGCGGTGATGCTAACGGCGCTGACACTCAGCAGTTGCAGCACCGTCGCTACTAGCCAATATGAAGCAACAGCGCTGACTACTTATACATGGCGAGTGAAGTATACTAATGAACCATCACCGCAATTTGAAAGCTTTGCTACTACATCCTTACTCAATCGCAATGGCTTAAAGCCACAAGGAGCCGTTACCGGGCCTGATGAGCGGGGTTTATGGTGGCCGGCGCTACCACCGAGACCTTCAGTTGATGAAGTGGAACAACGCAAAAAACCCCAACAACAGATAAGTAAGCCGGAATTATTGAAAACTGTAGAGTATAAAATTACCTATGGAGTTGGTTCCGAACAGAAGATATTACCCACTAACTACGATGTTTACCGAGAAGTAGTGAAGGCTTATCCATCGCGCATTCCTTTACAATTTACTTTGGGAGTGAACGATAACTCAGTGGAAAAAGCTGAGCAGGCTGATTGAAACAACGCCATGAATCTTGATTAACGCCAGAAATAGCGTCAACCGATTTGAAGAACAGTGTCTAGATGCAGGCGCAACAGATGTGGTTCCAATACATAAAAACTGCTGTAATTAACGAACCACATTCCGGGACTGGGGTTGAGTAATTATAGAAGATGGTCGAGGCGAAACTGGATTACGTAACAGAAGTAAAGGAATACTGAGAAACCCCAAAATCATCACTGCTCCGGTAATAATCCATACTGACAGACGATTAGGTTGATAGTTACCTTGTTCAATTTGCCAGAAAACCCGGTTGTATTGCCAAGCTGCTAAAGCGATTGTAATCATGCCAAAAATTACTAAAATAATTCCTAGGTTTTCCGAATTGAATAAGGGATTTACACGAGGTTCTCTTTGTGTTATTGCTGCATCCAGCTGATGCAAAAATAGACCAAATCTAGCGATCGCAAAACCAAACCCAATTAATGCAATAGAAGTCCGCAGCCATGCTAAAAAAGTACGCTCATTCGCTTGATGCTCACGTTGACGGTCTATTTTTGGCATTTTACTCATCAGTTTTCCTTTAGTCAAAGGTCAAGGGTCAAGAGTCAAAAGGTATTGGGTAATTGGTAATTGGTAACTGGTAATTGGTCACGAAAATTTGTTATTTCTCCCTCATCTCCCTCATCAACCTCATCTTCCTTGCCCCCCAATCCCCAGTACCCAGTCCCTAGTCCCTCCCAATCCCCTCAGAAAAACACATCTGCTGACAGAGACTTTTGGCACCATTACATATCATCATAAAATTAGGTCAAAATATTAATAAATAATCAATTAGGGCGCTACTATGTCTCGTTTAACACAAATTATGCAGAACTTGTTCCTTCGAGTTGAAGGTGTTCTTTCTGTCGTTTGGAACAATTTTGCTAATCTTGTCAAAAGTTTCTTTGGTTTTTTTGCAAAACTTTTTGGATTGACCGAGTCTGGTTATTTCTTAGAATCTGATGATGTCCAAAGCACAAAGCGGGCTGAAACTCAACAGAAAATAGAAACTAAGCAAGATATCCCTGCTGAAACTCCCACTAACCGCCGCCGTTCTAATGCGAAAATGGACTACTACCTCAATATGGCCCGTGATATTAAAAAGAGTTGATCACAATTTCTAAGCAAACCCTTTAGGAGAAAGCCATTACACAACCTGTATTAATACAAATTCAAAAAATCTTTGGAACACACCAATTAATTCTGCAAGGAATAGCATTTTAAACTGGAATTTGCTTTGGGGAAAATGTTAAAAGTTTTTTCTCACCCTTCCCCTTTCTCCCTTTTCCCCTTAACCGACAAGTATTGACACACCAATCATCTTTAGGATCGCAAAGCTTTGCGTCCCTACTCATGTATTTGTCGCCTTCTTTTTTCAAACTGGTATAACCTGCGTAGGTTGGGTTGAGCGGAGGTTCCTCAACCCAACCTACGTAAATTCTGGTTTATGTTTAAAAGAGCGATGTCTACAAAAAGCCACTCCGCATCTACGTACTCAGTCACCTTGACTATAAATTATTCGGTATTGTCTTAAACTTCTGGGACGAACCCAAGGAATAATCCTCTAATTTAAAATCAGCAAAAGGTTTCTTCTCTAATCTATCCCTCAAAGCTTGATCTAGAATTACACCGTCTGCTTTTTTCTTTACGCCAATAATAATAATACTTCTTTGATATGCAGTTAAATCTTGGTTTTGCTGACAATCACTTCGCTGAAATTGTCCCAAATTTAATAAGCGATAATTTTTAACAGTACCACTAAATAATTTTTTTGCTAAAAGTTGTATTTGTTTAGAACGTTCTAAAGCCCTGCTTTGTTCTACTGCAACATCACCCTCACAAGAAGCTGTACCTATAGAGATAATCTCGCTAGGATTTTCCATTATTTTCTGTATACCTTCTTGTTCTAAATTTAACTTTAAAACTTCCAAACTGATAATGCTATCGTTATTTTTAATTTGAAAATTACTGCCTAAAAGCCACTTATATTCTACTGATAAAACTGCGATATTAAATTCTGCAACTCTCCCTTGACTATCCCTACCTTCTACATAAGGAAAGTAATCTACCTTACCTTTTCTTTCTGGTGATTGTCCATAATTAGACACAAAATTAAATTTAAAATTTCCGATAAATAAAGCTATCACCCCCAGCAATCCTAATGAGAAGATTAGGGCTGCTATTAATGCTATTAGAGGCGGTTTCTCTTCAGTTAATAAAGTGTTACTAGTTGGTGATGATGTCTGCTCAGTTTGAGGAGCTTGCCCCAAATTTACTGTTGCTGTTGCATTTATTTGTTTTTCAATTTCCTCTAAACGCTGTAAAATTTCTTCGGCATTGACGGGACGCTTTTCTATCTCCGGTGCCATCAGCCAATCGATTAAATTTAACAGTAAGGTTGAGATATGGGTAGCACGATTTCGCCAGTGCAAAACATTATGCTGGATATCGTACATATCCAAGGGATGATATCCCGTCAATAAAAATACAAAGGTGCGTCCTAAAGCAAAAAAATCGGATTGCAGTACAGCTTCACCATGCATTTGTTCTGGAGCGCTATAACCAGATGACATAATTGCATTCACCCCAGTGAAAGACTTTGCCAATTCTTTAGCTGTGCCAAAATCAATTAAAACTAAATCTCCCCCATCTTTCTGACCAAGGTTATCTGGAGAATTGCGAATCATAATATTACATGGCTTAATATCTCGATGCAGGTATTGCTTGCCATGTAATACAACTAAAATTTCTAGCAACTGTTTCAACCAAGCTATAGCTTGTGCTTGAGAAATGGGTAGATTATCATGCTGCTGTAGCCATTGATCTAAATTAATCCCGTCCTTGATTTTTTCCATTACCAAGCAGTGCAACAGCAAACCATTTCTGGTTTTATATTGGAAGTAGCCATCAACTTTCGGTATACCAGGATGATTTAATTGTCCCAATACAGCTACTTCTTGCTGGAATAATTCCACTACTTTAGCGTCACCAGAAAGGCTTTCTTGGAGCACCTTGAGGATTTTTGGTATGTCTTTTTCGTATGCTTCATAAACCTTACTAAAGCCAGAGTTGTCACATACAAGCCGCATCACCCGATAGCGTCCCAGCAATTCCAACTGGGAACCACAATTTTGGCAAAAGCGATGTTCCTCCTGGTCTGATTGATTAGGTTGAGGACAAACGGGATTAATACAAAGGCTCATGACTAGCTAGTAGGTAATATAAGGATGTAGACGCTCCGCATCTTGCCACAGGATAGGATGAAGGATAAATGATGAAAAAAGAAAAATTGGAACTCATATACACAATTTTCTTCATCCTTCTCCTTCCCTACGGGACGCTGCGCGTAGCTTGCTTAAGAGTAGGGGTACGGAGACGCTTTTCTACGAGAGGCTACGCCAACGCGAACATAATTCATAATTCAGCTAACTTTTAGCTTTCCCGTCCAATGCTAATGAGATTTATCTTAGGGACTTCCAGAAAATAAATTATGCAATGGGTCAGAGCAAATATCATCATGGAATTCTTCCTCCCCTGCTTCCCCTGCTCCCCCAGCCTCCCCTGCTCACCAAAGTGATTGTATATTTTTTTAGTTGGAAGTCCCTTATTTGTGCTGTTTTAGAAAAGCTTCCACAGTCCGATTAAATTCTTCCGGTTGTGTCAAAAATGGCCAATGATTGCCGGGAACTTGGCAAATGCTTAAGTTTTTTAGATAGGTTTTGTAGGGCTTAAGTTGCCATTCTTGACGGTTTACACCTTTTTTTGGTTGTACGAAGAGAGTTGGTAGATAAACCGATTCTGTTAACCCAGGTACTCGCATCACATCTTCAAAAATCCCATCGCGGGCAGCTATAGTAAATTTGCTACCCCAACTACCATCGGGTTTTTGTTCAATTCCGGCTTGAAAAACTTGCTGGTGTAGGGAAGTCCAGCCTTGATACTGACTTAGCTGCTGCGCTTGCTGTTCAGCTTCTTCATAACTAGCGAAGGGGCCCATGCTTTTGAGAAAAGGTAAGACGCGGTACAACAGAGGAAATGTCAGCTTGAAGAAGCTGGGCATTTTCCAGATGAAAATGGGATCGACCAGAATCATACTTCGTAACCGTTCTGGATGCTTTCTTGCCCAAATTGCAGCTAACTTACCTGTCCAAGAATGACTCACAACATGGGCACTAGACCATCCTAAATGATCCATGAGTGCTTTTAAATCCGCGATCGCACTCTCAAAACTGTAATCCAAATCCGGCTTACTGCTTTCGCCATGACCGCGCATATCGGGTGCAACTATGTGGTAATCTGCTGCCAGATAATCCCCTAAGCTAGACCACACAAGGGCATGGTCGCCTAAGCCGTGTAATAACAGTAAGGGTTCTTGACCTTGGTGCCACTCTAAGTAAGACATTTGAATGTCCGACTTGGATAAGGTTTGACGTAGAGGCATCATTACATATCTACCCATAGATAGAGCTTCGCGCTTATTATGTTATCGCGAAAAGAAAAATGCCTGCACCCTTAGGCAAGCAGGGGAATTGTATTTGGGTTTTCCTAAAATGGTATGAGGCTATAATCCTCCAAGGAATGACGGCAGGTTACACTATCGTGCCAATAGCAATTTCGTAAATTAAGACTTAAACAAATTAAATAGGCGTTTTTAAGATAAATCAGCAAATAATCAATTATAAGTATTGAAATTTCTCTTATTTACCTATCAATACTCGTAATTTTGATATTTTGCCTTTAAGTTAAGATTTATGTCAACAAATCCTCAACTCTGGGTCTCTAAATTAATATTTTCAATTTTTGCAGTATAAGATGATCAATTTTTGTTTAATTTAACGAGATAGAATAACAGGCAAAAGCGGTTATTTAGATATGCGCTACAAAGTCAAGTTAAATAAAACGAACATAGGATATGCTATCTGGTGCCCTGCTTTACCAGGATGTTGGACTCTGGGAGAAACTGAAGAAGAGGCTTTAGAGAATATCAAAGATGCGATTAAAGCTTATATGGGATCTATGGATGAGGTAAATCAAAAAGCAGAATTACGTTATGTAGAAGTGCGCTAATTGTTAATTGCTGCCTGCCTAACCGATGTTTGTCCTTGACTCTTGACTCTTGTTGATTAAATTGGTGTAATCCAATACGTAATTCCCCGAACTACTTGTTTCTTAAACCCAAACAAAGGTAATTTCTCTTCAGTTAAACCTAAGTAAGTCCAATGGGGAATATCATTTTCGACTGTTTGAAACCAGCCATTTTGATTTAAAGCTTGTCTTTGCTTAAAACTGGAAACACGTAAATCTATGGCTAATCCCCAGAGATGTTGTGATGATCCTGGTGGTGCAACTATCCCCAAAATAGCTGTTTCTTTACCTTGGCGGACTTTATCCAAAGTTCTACTGTTAGCATATTTGTACCAAAATCTTAAATTGGTGGTGAAGGTGCGAGTACAATCACCGCTACCATACCCTGATTTTAGGGGAATATTTTGTAAGGTTCGTGCTTTATTTAAAGCTAATCCTGCCGATTGTTGTAAATAACAATCATTAGTATTATTAACTTTAATCATTGCCAGGGTAGATTGAAATTCCTTGGTTTCTTTCTCGTTGGCAAAGAGAACCTTTAGCGGTAGTTTCGTTTCTGCTTGTTGATTGATAAATGGTGCCCCATATTTACGCAGCAATATATATTCAAAAGTCCCTGGTTGGGGAACTGTGGGTAATTTAATCGCAATTGTGGTTAAAAACCGTTGTTGCTCGTTTAGTTGAGGATCAGGAGTAAAAGGTGTAATGGGCGTTGGTGAGGTTGTCGGTTTGGGGATAATTAGACATGATGCTGAAATATCATTTAAGCAACTGTTAAATTGTGCGGTGTTAATGACTTTTTGGTGATGAGCAATTCCATTACTAGCAACTAAAGTAAAAGTCAAAAAGAAAAGAATTGTAAGTAAGCCTATTTTTCGCAGAATTCGTCGCATATTTCAATCTTGTTTAAGTATGTAATTTCAAAATAGATGTCCAGCTATTTGACTGCTAACAAAGATTATTATTTAATGTTTAACGAATCGCACGAGGCAAAAAATAACGCCAATAAAATATTTGTAATTATGATAATTATGAATGTTGATCTTTAGTAATTATCTTGTGTGTAAAATATCAATTATATATAAAATAAAAAACTTATCTTATATTTCCTGCCTGCGGCTCTGGGTGATATTAATAATAATCTCTGTTCACGGCATAAATTAGGATTATTTTAGTAGTTAGTATACTTCCCAAAACATATTTTTGACGGTTGAATTGTTTAACATTCGGCAGATGAAAGCACAACCATGAAATTACGGTATCAGTTAAAATTGAAAATAACTCTAAGTTTGTTGACCTTGTAAGTATGACCATGCACAATTCGATTGAATTCCAAGACGCTTTTGATGTCATTGTCGTCGGTGCAGGTCACGCCGGTTGTGAAGCAGCCCTAGCCACTGCCCGCCTCGGTTGTCGGACTCTGCTGTTGACGCTAAATTTAGATAAAATCGCTTGGCAACCATGCAACCCCGCAGTGGGTGGCCCAGCTAAATCTCAATTAACCCATGAAGTTGATGCTTTGGGTGGGGAAATTGGGAAAATAGCAGACCGCACTTATCTGCAAAAGCGGATTCTCAATTCTTCACGAGGCCCGGCTGTATGGGCTTTACGCGCCCAGACGGATAAGCGAGAATATGCCGCAGTGATGAAGGGGATTGTCGAGAATCAAGATAATTTGATCATCCGCGAGGGAATGGCAACAGATTTGGTGTTAGGCACTAATGATGAAGTGATTGGCGTTGAGACTTACTTTGGTGTGACGTTCCAATGTAAAGCAGTCATATTGACCACTGGTACTTTCTTAGGTGGTCGAATTTGGGTTGGTAACAAATCAATGGCGGCGGGACGTGCTGGGGAATTTGCGGCTGAGGGATTAACACAAACTTTAAATCGGCTGGGATTTGAAACCGGAAGGCTCAAAACTGGTACACCTGCACGAGTAGACAAGCGATCTGTGGACTACAGTAAAATGTCTCTCCAGCCAGGGGATGAGGAAGTACGCTGGTTTAGCTTTGACCCCCAAGTGTGGGTAGAACGGGAGCAAATGCCTTGTTATATCACCCGTACAACGCCAGAAACCCATCGCTTGATTCAAGAAAATTTGCACCTATCGCCTGTTTATGGTGGTTGGGTAGAAGCCAAGGGGCCCCGCTATTGTCCCAGTATTGAAGATAAGATTGTGCGCTTTGCGGATAAGGAAAGCCATCAAATCTTTATTGAACCAGAAGGCAGGGATATTCCAGAACTTTATATTCAAGGGTTTTCTACAGGGTTACCAGAAAATTTGCAAATCCAAATGTTGCGGAGTCTGCCTGGTTTGGAAAACTGTGTGATGCTGCGTCCGGCTTATGCAGTGGAATATGACTATTTACCCGCAACTCAGTGTTATCCCACACTGATGACGAAAAAGATTGCCGGACTGTTTTGTGCTGGACAAATTAATGGGACAACAGGTTATGAAGAAGCCGCAGCCCAAGGTTTTGTGGCGGGTGTGAACGCAGCGAGGTTTGTGAGCGATCGCGAAATGATTGTCTTTCCACGTGAGCAAAGTTACATAGGTACTTTGATGGATGACCTGTGTACCAAAGATTTGCGTGAACCTTACCGTATGCTCACTAGTAGATCAGAGTATCGTTTAATACTGCGTTCTGATAACGCCGACCAGCGATTGACACCCTTGGGACGGGAAATTGGCTTAATAGACGATCGCCGTTGGGATTTGTTTACCCGTAAACAAGCCCAAATTATTGCCGAAAAAGAACGGCTACACGCCACAAGGGTAAAAGAACACGATCAAATCGGAATGGCGATCGCATCTGATACCCAACAAGCAATTAAAGGCTCAATCACCCTCGCTGACTTACTCCGCCGTCCGGGATTCCATTACTTCCAACTCGAACAGTATGGACTAGGAAACCTTGAACTCAACCGAGCCGAGAAAGAAGGCGCAGAAATTGACATTAAATATTCTGGCTACCTGGCGCGACAACAAAATCAGATCGACCAAATTGCCCGTCAAGCGCACCGCCAACTACCTGCTGATTTAGATTACTCAACAATTGATACCCTTTCTAAAGAAGCGCGAGAAAAGTTAAGTAAAGTAAAACCGCTTACCATCGGTCAAGCCGCACGTATTGGTGGCGTGAATCCAGCAGATATTAATGCTTTATTAATCTATCTAGAATTACGTAAAATGAAGAGCCAGTCAGAGTTTCCAGCATTAGCTTCAAAAAAACTTCATGAAGCTTGAGTATAGTAGTAGGGACAGAGATTGGTATGATAGATGACATGAATTAAGAACTGGCATCATCAGCAGTCTCTGGATTCTCAGTTGAATTTAATACCAGCGAGCAATCAGCCTGTCTAATTTAGGCAGGAGGTTGGATATTTAAGTAAAAATCTCTATACCCAGGCAGTAGGGGCGGTTTTTCCCCGCCCTAGCACCTACCATCCTAAAGCCTATGTTAAAAGAAGCCAGCACCCGTTTCATTATTCCAGAAGCATCAGATGACTTGATCTCCAACGAGCCTTGGACGATTGACGTTTATGCTGATGGCTTGATGGATGAACTTTTTGCCGATATTGACAATGTTCTGGATTTTAGTGGTAGTTTTCCTACCCAAACGGTGAATGTACAATACGTTCCTGTGCAGACAGTCAAAATGCCAGAGATTGTCTTGCCAGATGAACTACACCAAACTATACAAGGGATGTCTCAAATCAGAGACAATTCTATGAGAAAGAGTGTAGTTGAAACTGCCCCAAGAAAAGCAGTTACGCGCAGAATCAAGAAAAGCAGGCGGCCTTTAGCCACATTGCTGATTGTCGGTACAACAATTGTCGGCGTAGCGATCGCTGGCATTATCTACTTGCTAAACTCGAAAGTCTTCTCTTTCCCGAGTTTCCCACATCTCGCCACCAATCTTCAGGTTGCGCCTCGCCCTGTACCGCAAAGAGTTGATGTTCAAGCTGAGTTAGTTGACTATATGCTAGGCGCATTGTCAGTCATCGATCAGCAACAGAACAGAAATAATCACAGCTACGCTACCCCTGGAATTGCTATTGGCGCAACTCCTAAACCAGCAACCTTAGCTGTAGCTAGCAACTCAAAGAATGTGATTTTACCACAGCCTCTGATAGCAAATAATACACTAGCAGTACCAACCCGTTCGACAAACGTTGTTGAGCGCATATATATCCCCGTTTATCAAGCGCCTTCTCCAATGCGCTATACACCACCACTGCTGCCTGGTGTTCCCAAACCGATATCATCAGTAGGGACTGCATCCCGGCTCAATCCCGTGAAAAACGCATTGAATTCGCCCCGCAAACCAGCCAAGCCAGTAAGCGTCAATATGTATGCTGCGGCTGTGCGGCCAGATCTCAAATCTATAGGTGCCCGAACCGCGCCGATTGTGGTCAAGCAATCATCAAATTTGCTGCCAACATTACCAGTTGCTTCATTCCGCGTTGCACCCCCACAAATGCCTACAGCTACAGCACCTGTGTCTGCTGCATCCCAGCACCAGGTTGTAGCAACAGTGCCAGAAGTATCTGCTCCTAGTCATACCTTAGAAGGAATACTAGAGTTAGGCAGCAAATCTGCGGCTTTGTTTAAAGTTGAAGGTGTAACTCACCGCTTTGTTGTTGGTGAAAACATCGGTTCTAGTGGTTGGACACTAGTAGATGTCAATAATGGCGAAGCGATCGTTCGGCGTAACGGCGAAGTGCGATCGATTTATACAGGGCAAAGACTGTAAAACCTGTAAAACATTTATTTTTACCCTCAGATATGAGGTTAATAGTTGACACAATCTAGGACTCGACAATTGACCGAAACATATAAGTTACCATAGGTAGGGCGAATGCCTTACCTACTTAATATTTGGTGTGTGCCACCGAACCACAAAGTAGCCAGCGAAATTTGTGGTGCTTTTTGGTACAACCGTAATCAGGCTACTTATATTCACCAATTTATTTTTGGCAGAATCTATAAACTCTTATGTATTTGACTAATAATACAGTAATTACCCTGATTCGATATAAGGGGTCTGACACATCATTACCTTTGATTAATTGGAGAAAATCAGTATTACTCTCTAGGATAGGGAGTTCAAGGTTTGGTGTAATTGAGCTACCAAATTATTCTGCGTAAATCTGCGGTAAACAGGATTGGGAATAGGGTTTGCAAACCAAAAATTATTCTAGGGAGTTGACCCTTCAATCCCCTGAACATACCAATCCATTTTCATCTGTAGTCGATCATCAAGCACTTTGCCTTGAGGTACCCGTATATCCCCCTTTTGGTCTTTTACTAAGCCATCAAAAGGATGGGCTGTACCCTGAATAAACTGTTCTCGCTTGGCGTTGACTAATTGCTGAACATCGCTAGGAATCACCTGATTCATTGGGGAAATATCTACCATACCTTGACCAATACCACTCCAAGTCTCTTGCGACTTCCATGTACTATTCATCACAGCTAAGGCTGTATCTATATAAAATTTTCCCCATTTATTAATTGCTGATGTCAGGTGCGCTTTAGTACCAAACCGACTCATATCGCTGTTATAGCCGAAAGCATAAATACCTTTTGCGGCTGCTAATTGCATAGCCGCTGCCGAGTCAGTATGCTGTGTCAGCACATCTGCACCTAAATTAACTAAAGCTTGGGCTGTTTCCCTTTCTTTAGCAGGATCGTACCAATTTTGCACCCAGAGCACTCTAACTTTTGCCTGAGGATTTGTTGTTCGCAATCCTTGGGTGAATGCGTTGATTCCGCGAATGACTTCGGGAATGGGATATGCCCCAATAAAACCAATGATATTCGATTTTGTCATTTTGCCAGCAATCATGCCGGTTAAGTAGCGCGGTTCTTCAAAGCGTCCTGAATAAGTACCGACATTGGCAGCAAATTTAGATCCGGTACAATGTTCAAAGATAACATTGGGAAACTCCTTGGCTACTTTGATTGTGGCGTTCATGTAGCTAAAGGAAGTTGTAAAAATTAATTTGCTACCATCTACTGCTAGTTGCCGAATTACCCTCTCCGCATCAGCTTCACTAACATTTTCGACAAAAGTAGTTTTGACCTTATCCTGAAGATTAGCTTCCATTTCCCTGCGACCTAAATCGTGGGAGTAAGTCCAGCCAAAATCTCCTACAGGCCCCAAATAAACAAACCCCACCTTTAAGGGTTCGTTGACTACTACAGGTGAGGCTGTTGGGGTTACATCGCTTTGTGTTTGAGAATTTCTACCCTGAATACAGCTAGCCAAGGCAAAGCTAGATCCTGTTAAAGTTGCATACTTGAGAAAATTCCGACGATCCATTGTTAGGTAATTTTAAATTCAACCAGAGTCAAGGTGAGCTAGTGGCCCCGAGCCGGGAAACCCCCCGACAGCGCTAGCTCTCAAGAGTCAACAGTTAAGGGTTATCTGATTACGGATAACGGTAGATGCAGCCTAGTACCGCTTTGCGGAATATCATGATTTACTGATGATAGCAATTACCTAAGCGAGTATGCGATCGCACTTGCGATATTACCTGCCTTTCCTAATTCATCCCACCCCCTACCTGTGGCGATCGCAGTGATATGAATGTCGGTTGCAGCGAAATTCTTCAGTTATTCCATAAATAACGAGCACCTAAAAGTAGTAAAAAGATGCCATACAGTTTCTTCATTGTCTCACTACTAATAAACGGCTGATTGGCAAACAATGCCCCAAATAAATTGCCCACTACTAAACCAACTGCAATAATCACAGCATATTTAACATTCAGTTGACCATTGCGATAGTAAACTGCTGCTCCTAAAATCCCAATTGGTAAAATTTGTGCAGCAATGGAAGTACCTGTGGCAAATTTTTGATCCATTCCCATTAGTAATACCATTGCTGGTACCATAATTGCCCCGCCACCAATCCCAAACATTCCGCCAGCAACGCCAGCAACTAAACCAATTAGCAACAGTTGAATGAGAATATTAGACATAATTAATAATCTTTGGATTTTAATGTAAGTCTGTCATTTGTCATTGGTAAGCAATTTTTATAGCATTGCCCACCATATAACAATATGGATTTGAAGAAATATTAGGCAGTTTCCATCCTACTTACCAATTTATTCTATGAGAAAAAATAGATTTGGGAAGCATTCCATGCACGCCTTTTTGAGGGCTATTGACAACTTGGGTAATACGAAAATTCACTGCTAAACTACATAATACATATGCATCTTCGGGCGATAAATCTGTAAACTGTTCCAAGAAATCAATCATATTTTTCAAGGCTATTTCTAAGGCTTCATCTAAGGTTTGAGCAAAACCCATTGTGATGATATCAGTAGGAGTTTCTCCGATTGGTGTTGTTAAATGCAAATCTTTACGTAAAGTGAGTTTAATTTTACCGTTCATAGAGGTTTCAATGGCAGTAACATTAACTTCACCATCTCCCTGGGCTGCATGACCATCACCAATAGAAAATAAGGCACCTGGAACAAAAATTGGCAAAAATATCCGAGAACCTGCTTGGAGTTCACGGTTATCAATATTACCGCCGTAATAACCTGGCGGGATAGAAATTCGAGATTCGGGAGTAGCAACACCAAGGATACCAAAAAATGGTTTGAGGGGAATTTTGATGCCACTACTTGTAGGAAATTCCGCAATATTGTTTTCTAAATCGAGGGGAATAAATCTTAATGCAGGTTGATCAAATATTTGGGGTAAAGCCCCCCAACCTGGACGAATTGCATTGAAGCCTATAGGTAAACTGGGTGCGATCGCTCTTAATTCTACTTCCAAAACGTCCCCTGGTTCGGCATCACACACATAAATTGGGCCTGTGAGTAAATGCGGCCCGCTAGCAATTTTACGTTCTGAAGCTAAATTTTGGCAGATATCGAGAAATTCTGGCGTGACAAACTCCTGTGGTGCTTTGTCATACACATAATAACCACTATAAGTTTCCACCTCAATTGTGTCACCTGAATCAACAGTGAGTGCTGGTGCTAGCAAATGGGAAAAACCACCGAGATGAACTGTGTCTCTGGTTGCTTTTAAAATGTGATGTGTCATCTTATAGCAATCCGTTTAGAAGTTGTAAATTTAGTCGTTGAGGTAGGGAACAGGTCATCATTGTGTTTATCTTAATGAATTAATCTTTGCGCGCTAAATAAAAACTGAGATGCTCCCTGTAGTTTTTCCTGGGGATGGCCACTGAGCGTTCTTACCAGCAGAAATTTGTTCGGAAGTGCGATCGTTTAATTCGGTAAAAAATTCAATTTTTTTCTACTTGAATTACTTTTTGATTGTAAAACCAACAGTATTTATCTAATAATTTTCTGAAAAGCTTTCACTAATTCTCTACCCCTACTTAAATTTAAAAACATATAATTAATAAAGATTTATATTTATTATAGTTGCATCACTAGTGTGATTTTTTTTTAAATATGCTCAATGAAAGATAAACTTTTGATGACGATTTTGAACTTATTATTCAAACAGTGGTTCAAGGTTTTCCGGTTACGCTCATAGTTTACGATCCTGCAAATGAGGTAATAGTGAAATGGAAAAAGTAGAACACTACAGAGTATATATTAAACAGTTGTTAAATTGCCAAATCTGCACTTGTTTGCCGATAGCTATGCCTCAATGATTGTTAGTGAGTCAAGAACTGACGAGATGCTGTTTGGTGATCTACAATCGTCACCTTCGCTTTTTGGAAGGAGTAGAGGATGGCTATGTTGAGTTCCAGGGCGAAGCGATCGCGCCACAGTGTTTGCTCGGAACTGGTATCTAATTTTAGGACTTTGGCAATGTCCTCAATCATTTTATAGCGGTACTCGTCCAGGAAATCTCGCATGATTTCTGTGCCCATGTACCAGCCATTGAAGGGAATGCAACCATAGTTGAGTCCACCTATATGGACGGAGAAGTTACTGATCGCCGGAATGGCATACCAGCGCATACCCAGGGACTTCAATTCTGGAACAGAGATACATCTCATCGCTGCTGCCAGCTTTGAGGCTGTTGACCAAAAATTCTAGTGCTTGGAATAAGTTGAGCGAAAGATAATCCATGTCTGCACGTCCAAAAATGGGTGGCACAAACGGGCCAGCACTTTTGATCTTCCTTGTGGTTTGGGAAAAGGCTAAAGGGAAAATAGTTCCATGTTTGAATTCATCCTTTTGCCTATTCCCTACCTCGATAAATAAGATTGTTATATATCAACACTTGCATATTTTTGCATATTTTCAGTGTATACACCGCAGTCATTTATCACTTGTATTTAATAATATAAACATATTCACGTCTGTGAGTGTGGCTAATTAAAGTTAGTCACTGTTGCTGATTGTTGGGAAGGTGTAAGGACAACCCTTCTGGGGTTTTCCTGCATGACGGGCATCTATTGCAGATGCCCTTTTTTATATATTTTCTTACTCATTAAATCATCAAAAATATTGCATTAAAAAATCTCGGGATTTTTGTATGAAATCATGCTTTTCAGGGTTAGCGGTTTTCACATCTTTTTTTGGTTTATTTGCTCTCAATTTTGCAATATCTCTACCTGCTCAAGCTGCTATTGTTTGTGAAACAGGCACTATTACTAATTATTCCAATGGTTCATTGGCAACTTGTATCCTTAGCCAGGATATGAGTTTACAAATATCTAGTCTTAAAGCAGGCATATTTAATTTTAACTGTAAAGCTAAAAATTACATATTTTTCGATGATAAAGGGCAACTGAAAAGTTGCCAGCTTTCGGAAGAAATGAAAATTATTAAAGGTAATTTAGTGGAAACTTGCCCGGCTGAATATAGGGTAGATGTGGCAATTTCTGAGGATGGTAGTTTAGCGGTTGATTGTCAGCCTTATTAATAAGTAGCCATCATCAAATCTGTACTTTAAGACAAATAAAAATGGAAATTGGTCATTTCTTACAAATTTCTGAGTAAACCTTTGCTCAACGCCAGTTCCGGCGCAAGGCGACACGTTACGGCTCAGGAACACACTGGCTTGATTTGGCGCTTTGCCATTGTTAAGAGGAAACAGAGAATTCCGCAAAATTTAAAATATAAAATTCGGTAATCTTTACAAAGCTTAGTACTGTAAAGCCCTGCGGGCATGGCTGCGCTTAGAGCGGTAGCGGGGTGTTTAGCCTGTGCTGAGTACTTAGTTACAGTCAAGAAACGAGTTAACCATTCAGAACTCAGCACTCTTGATGGTGTAAGCACTCGGTAGAATGGTTTTGTCTGTAATCAAAAATTCTTGCCTCAGTAGCCAAGCTTATGCTCACAACAGATGACTTTCTTCAATACACCCAATGGTCAGGTATTGCCACGTTGGTGTTTGCCGCCTTAGCAGTCCTGGGTTTAATTTTTAAATGGGGCATCCGCTTTCGGCTGGTGGGTACAACTGGCTTTATGCTGGTGGTAACAGCTGGTTTATTTGCACTCTCGTTAGTACCCTTGAGTCGGACTGTGATTCCTGGCGCAGTCCGCTACACTCTGGTTTATGACAATGGTTCAACACAAGCCGTAATTTCCACTACACCCCAAATTACCGCTTCAGCTTTGGACGCAACTTTACGTCAAGCGGCTAGTAATCTCTATTCTTATGGCCGCTTAGGTTCTAAGGCTGAAAACCAACTGACGATTCGTGCCCGGACTCTAATCCACCCAGAACCAGGGGTGACTGTACCTTTATACTTGGGACAGGTCAAGCGATCGCTAGCTAGTCGTGAAGACTCTAAGATAACTGTGGAAATTTACCCAGAAAAATTTGCTCAGTTGCCAAAGCCCACCGTTTAGAAATAGACCTAGCTTGAAAAAGCTGGGGAAGCTGGGGGAGAAAAATTTTCATCCGTCCTGGTGTACACAGTTCATGATTGCTACTTGTATATTCCAGCTCAGGTGGCTTGCTTGTGGACAATTAATTCTCTTAGAGTGAAATACGGCTTTAATTACAAAATTTCACAAGATAATTATGGTTTTTGCAGGCAAAAGACCAAATAACTTAGGGGTTAACAACGGGAAATTAGTATCCTGTCCCAATACCCCTAACTGTATCTCTAGTCAAAGTTCAGATGCAGCCCACCAAATTGCGCCACTGACTTTTACATCAACTCCAGAACAAGCGATCGCTAATCTTAAAAGTATCATTGAGTCTTTACCCAGAACTCAGATCATTACCGAAAGTCCTGATTACCTTTATGCGGAATTTAAAAGTGCCTTACTAGGATTCGTGGATGATGTCGAATTCTATCTCGACCGCAATGCAAATGTCATTCAGGTTCGTTCAGCTTCCCGCTTGGGTAAGAGTGATCTAGGTGTTAATCGTCAACGCATAGAGACTATTCGCGCCAAGTTCAACGAGGTATAGTAACAATTCAAAAAAAAGAATTTTGCTTAGATGTATGGGATGAGGTACAAAGCTACCACAGCCTAACTCATACCATTTTAACAGTAGTTTCTTTTCTAAATTGAAAATCTGGGTCAATAAAATAGTCCCAGATTTTTCAATAAATTCACCTAAAAAAGTGGATGAAGAGATAAGTTTAATGGGCTTTAATGCGGAGTTTATGTAGCATTTGTTCCGTTTATAAATCAACGAAACGCTTACGCTGGATTGATTTTTAATTTTTAATTCACGGCGATACTATTTATTGGATGGAACATTCTTTTTGTGGAGTTCTCTTAACGATATTCTCAGTCAATAGACCTTTTAGCAATATCCTCTAGATTTAAATCAAATTGAGCCATTAATACTACAGTCCAATACAAAAGTCCGCTTAATTTCTTAGTAAATTTTTCGCGGTCTATCGGTTTTAAATCTACCAATAATTTTTCTATCATTTCGTTAATTTCCTCAGCTTGTGTTAGAACCATCCCTGCTGTTGAGGAGATTTTAACTTCGTAGAGATAATCACTATCATTTTTCGTCTCCTCTACTTTGTTTTGATATTCGTTTAATTGCATGGTTCGTCACACCTTGGGTTAATGTGGTCAATAATCTTTGCAATACTTGGTAATATCGGTTGCACAGCGCAAAGCAGCATTCTACCCCACTTAGAGAATTTACAGCATCAGCATTTGTCAGGAATTATTATCGGTTTTGCTTCCTTGTAAGTAATAGCTTCACTAGCTTCATCTAAATATTTTTGGTCAAAATAAAACCCAACCGTGCGACATAACATCAACGCGGTGACGAACCAAATGAGCTTTTGATATCAGTTCTGGAAGTCAATTGGAAATCAACCCCAACTGAACTGAGAATGTAACGCCCAAAACATAGGCTAGAGGGTGTGGTAGGAAACTGGGTGAAGATTCTTTGCTCTTGCAAATCAACAGCGATCGCGCGCACTCTTCCTGTACCCAAGTCTAAGCTAACTACGATGTCAGTCAATTGCCCTCCCAAATTTTCAAATTGCTGTCAGGTTTGCCAAACATCCTATGAGGGCAATTTGTTTCATCCTTGTTTGATTTTGGTAAACAGAGATTCATATTGCTTGGTAGCTGAATCAGACAGGGGGAGCAAAAATTCACTTTTATCGAAAACTGCACGATTATTAACTAACAGATTGATCAATGGTTCCTGAACGTCTGAGGCGACAATATTTGTAGAAATTGGCGAATTAGTTTTGGTCAGAATCGCAATTTGTTTAGCGATCGCAGGTTGCCAACAAAAATCTATCCATTGATTTAGTAAATTATCTTTAGTAACACCTGTGGGACGTACCCATAAATCTGCCCATAGTGCTGTTCCTGATTGGGGGATAACTGCTGCTAGTTGAGGATAACGCAGTAACAATGGCGCTACATCCTCAGACCAACCAACCGCTAGCCAAGTGTCACCAACGATTAAGGGTTCCAGGTAGGTTTTGGAATCGTAGAACTTGACTTGTTGATTTAATGTTCTTAGTTCTTTTTCCAAGTCTGGTACTTGGTCAAGATTCTCGGTATTGTATGATTTTCCCAGTTTTTTTAAAACTAGACCAATAACTTCCCGTGGGTGATTGAGTAAAGAAATCCGCGATCGCACTTCCTCTCGCCACAAATCACTCCAATCCTTGGGTGTCCATCCTAATTTTTGGAACTTCTGGCGATCATAAATTATTACAGTATTACCCCAACGGTAAGGAGCTGCCCAAACTTTTCCTTGAGGATCAGGATTACCTTGGTCGTTGCGCGTTACCAGTTTCTGCCATTTTTCATCCATCGCCGACCACTGTTTTATTTGCCCTTGATTCAGTGGCTGAACTAGTTTCTGCCCAATCGCCGCTTTGAGCCAATAATCGCCCAATGTTACTAAGTCAGCTACAGGTGGTTTTTGGTTTTGCTGAAACGGGATAAACCGACTCCATCCTTGCTCATCGCTAGTTTTTGGTTTTTCCTGCCAACTTTGTAGTTGTTTAAATAAATCTTGTATCTGATCAACAGGGGCAAACTTTGACTCTACCTGTGGCTGTAGGATTTTCTTCTGAAATTCATTAACAACCTGACCAGGTATAGAACCTTTTAATAGCTGTACTTTCAGCTGCGTCCGGTTGCTTCCACCACAGCCAATAAATAGTTGTGAAATTGCCAGTGTACCTGTGGCTAATAAAAACGACCGTCGATCCATCGATTATTGGATATGAGATGTTGCATTATACCTATGTTAAGCATTGAAACACCAGAATTTTAACAACAAGCACATATTATTAGTGATTTTCATGAGCGGAGATTTGCTCCCATTTGTGATGATATACGCAACTTCTCTCGTCAAGGCTTGCTTTTTGAGACTTTTGCCCCTCTTGATCTTGGACTTTGGACAAAAAAGAGTTGTTCGCTTAAACTATACGCGAACAAGCGAATGATTAATCTGTTTATGGTCTATAACCGTTCGGTGTTTAAATGCTAAAGATTAAGCGTGCAATTATATTAGTTTGGCAAAGTGCTTCTGGCTGGACTGTAATTCATGTTACTTTAACCACGATTCAGAGTATATTGCCTCTATCGTTACTTTATATTATTAAACTTATTGTCGATAACATTGCCATTAGTCTTCAGATTGGCGATAAAACGCAGATATTTGGTCATATTCTATTCCTGTTATTCAATGCAGGACTTGTGATGTTGTTGATAAATTTCAATGCTGTAATTTCTGAGCTAGCATCAACAACGCTATCGCAAAGAGTTACAGATCACCTACAAGTAATACTTTATAAAAAAGCGATCGAAATTGATTTAGAGTCTTACGAAAGTCCCCAACATCAAGACATTTTGGAACGCGCTAAGTGGGAAGCCCCTTACCGACCGACCCAAATGCTAAATAGTTTGACATCTGTAGGGCAAAGTGCAATTTCGCTATTGGCGCTCGCAGGGTTACTCATCTCTCTCCATTGGGGACTCATCGGCGTTTTATTGGTCGCCTCTATTCCCACCATGCTCGTTCGCTTTGGGCAATCGAAAGTCCTTTACAAGTGGCGTTGCCGTCAGACTGAAATAGAACGCCAAGCCAACTATATTGGGCATTTATTATTGGGAGATCACCCTGCCAAGGAAATTCGATTATTTAATTTAGGTCATTTGTTGATTGATCGATTTTATCGCCTCAGGCAGCAACTGTTTAAAGAAAAACTTGCGATTACGACTCGGCAAGCTATCACCCGACTGATTACACAGGGATTGGCTGGAATTGCGGTATTAATTACCTATGGCTTGATTATTCATCAAACAATTTATAATAAATTTCAACTAGGCGATTTAGTGCTGTACAGCCAAGCCTTTCAGCGCGCTCAGGGCGCACTCGGAAGCCTAATTTCTGCACTAGGGCAAGTACATGAAAATAACTTGTTTCTTGCTGATTTATTTGAGTTTTTAGCCTTAAAGCCTACTATAACTGAGCCTACACATCCTAAATTATGGCCTCGCCCAATGCAAAAGGGTATTGTATTGCAGGATGTTAGCTTTCAATATCAAAATTCCCCGCGCCAAGCGATTAAGCAAGTTAATCTCACTATTGCGCCGGGAGAAATTATCGCGCTAGTTGGAGAAAACGGGTCTGGGAAAACCACATTAGTAAAACTGCTTTCCCGTCTTTATGACGTGACTCAGGGCAGTATTACCATCGATGGCATCAATCTGCGACACTTTTCCGTGAAGGATTTGCATCGCCAGATTAGTGTGATTTTTCAAGACTATACTCGCTATCAGCTCACCGTAGAGGACAATATCTGGTTTGGTAATATTGACCTGCCTCCAACCACTGAACGAATTACCCAAGCGGCTCGACACTCAGGTGCTGATGCCGTGATCCAGAGTTTGCCGAAAGGGTACGAGACTTTGCTCGGGAAATGGTTTAAGGGAGGGGAAGAACTAAGTGGAGGACAATGGCAGAAAATTGCTCTAGCTCGTGCGTTCCTGCGGGATGCTCAGTTGGTGGTGCTCGATGAGCCGACGAGTGCGATGGATGCCAAGGCTGAGGCTGAGGTGTTTGAGCAGTTTCGCGATCTGATGCGCGATCGCTCTGCACTGCTGATTACCCATCGTCTTTCGACCGTCAAAATGGCAGATCGGATTTATGTCATGCATCAAGGAGAGATTGTGGAAAGTGGCACCCACGCTCAGTTGATGACACTAGGAGGCACCTATGCCCATTTGTTTGAAATCCAAGCGAGAAATTATCAATGACGACTCTATCTCCCGAATTTAAAGTTCTGCTTGCCTGTGTACGGTTTTATTTGCGTACAACAACGAAGAGCGAAGTAACTTGTTTACTGACATCAGATCTGAACTGGACAACTCTACTCGAAAGTGCGATCAACAATGGTGTCATGCCGGTGTTGTATCAGAGTCTCAAAGCGATTGAAGGAGATTATGTGCCGCGATCGGTGATGGTGCAACTACAAACTCTCAATCGCATGAATGGATTGAATAACTTATCACAGACCAAAGAGTTACTAAAAATTTTGTCTCAACTTGAGAAAGCAGGCATCGAAGCGATCGCCTTTAAAGGAGCAGTGCTGGCAGCGTCAGCCTACGGCAATGTTGCTCTGCGTCAATTTAATGACCTTGATATCTTGGTGCAACGGCAAGACTTTTGGCAGGCAAAAGCCATTTTGATTAGTCAGGGTTATCAGTCTAGTTACTCAGAAAAAAATGAACTTGACTTATTTGAGTGTCACTTACAAGTTGCTATGTCTTATGAAACTCCTGAAGCAACAATGTTCAATGCCAGATTTGAGTCATCTTTACTGTATAGCAATCCCACCCGAAATATCGATTTACATTGGGGAATTCCACCTAGACGTATTTGGAATTACAAACCGTTTGATCTGCTTTGGGAAAATCTCAGTTCGATCACATTAATGGGCCAGCAAATACACACTTTATCGCCAGAAGTAACCTTAATTGCCCAATGCTTTAATTTTGCCAAGGAATTTGTTGGTACGCGATCGCTTAAACAAGTTTGCGATGTCGCTCAAGTCATTCAAGCAAATCCTAATTTGAATTGGGAACTAGCTTGGAAACTGTCATCTGAGTTACGGAATCAGCAAGTGTTTTTAATTGGACTTTATGTAACTCACGATCTATTACATATTCCATTACCTCAATTTATCTTAGATCGAATTGACAGGCTTCCTCCAGTCAAGAGGTTGATTTTTAAGAGTGATCATACACCTTCAGCACTTTTACAAGGGTTGTGGTTTGAATATATCCATCAACGCAGAATGATCGATCTGTCATGGGATGCGATATTTGTTGTGGCAGTAAATCTGCAAAAGCTGATGAGCAAAATTTTGCTGTCACCGAATGAGCGCGATCGCGAATTCTTGCCGCTCCCTAGTGGATTATTTTTTCTCTACTATATAATTCGTCCCATCCGACTGCTAATCGAGTATTCGCCCTGCCGTAAATCCTTCCTCATGGTAAACAAACCTTAGAACAAAGAAAAATCATCATGGATCAGTTATCAAACCTAGATATCGACTCAGCCCTGACTCAATTCAAGTTGGCTAATGCTTGGCAAATTCGGGGCAACTTTGAGGATGCATTTATACGCTATCAACAAACCTTACAACTGCAACCTGACTATATGCCTGCCTATCAGCAATTAGGGAATTTGATGCTGAGACAGAAACGTATAGATCAGGCACTGGAATACTATGAGCAAGCACTAGTGCTCGATTTTGAAGCAACCGATCTTTCCTTCTACTACCAATGTTTGGGTTTGCCAAAGCATATTAATACTCCGCCGATCAAATCCGAAGATATTATCTTTCCTGTCGAAGCATCAAACGCGATCTCCAGAGGCAAAATCAATCTTGGTAAACAAAGAGTGTTTAGATTCCATCGCAGTGGTTGGAATTTTGCAATTCAGGCTCTTAGCCATTTACATAATCCTCAAGGTGTTCTGTTTGATGGCTGTTTAGAAGATAAATTTCTGTATCAACATAATCGCATTGGCAAGCGATCGCCACGAATATTAAAAAAAATGCGAGCAGATGGTGTCTTTCAAAGTTTGGCAACTTCCGAAGAAAAGGGAATAATTCCCTATCAAAAACCTTGGATCGGATTTCTGCATAATCCCCAATCCATGCCGATTTGGTTTAATTATCACACGTCACCTCAAAAGCTATTTGAAAAGGAAATTTGGCAAGCTAGTTTACCCCATTGCATCGGATTGTTTGCATTATCTGAGCATGTTGGCTATTGGCTTAGAGAACAAACAGGCAAACCTGTTTCTGTGCTAATCCACCCAACAGAAATTCCTGAAAAACAGTTTGATTTTGACGAGTTCCTTGCCAATCCTCAAAAAAAGGTGGTACAGATTGGTTGGTGGTTGCGAAAGTTACATTCTATTTATCAATTACCTCTAGCTCAGGATAACCCCCTCAACTATGAAAAGGTTAGGCTAGGATTTCTATTTGATTCAGCAGAAAAAGTATTTGCCCATTTGATGAAAATAGAGGCAAGGATTTATAAAATCCAAGTTGATGAATCGTATTTAGCTAATACAACCGTTATCCAACATATTCCTGATGATGAATATGATGATCTATTATCAAAAAATATTGGCTTTGTGGATTTGTATGACTCCAGTGCTAATAATGCAATTATCGAATGCATTGCCCGTGCCACTCCATTGCTTGTTAACCCTCTCCCGGCGGTGAAAGAATACTTAGGTGAAGATTATCCCATGTATTTCCATAGTCTAGAAGAAGCGGCAGAAAAAGCGTTGGATATCTCACTGATTCTAGAAACACATGAGTATCTCAAATCCTGTGAAACTCGAAATAAGCTATCGGCAGAATATTTTATCGACAGCTTTTGTAACAGCGAAGTTTACCAACTGCTCTAAATTATCTAACTTATGGAGATATAAAATGCAATTTTCTAAGCTATCAAAACTTTATGAAAAGCGCCCAGATATCTATAAACAGCACCGTGAAAAATACAATCAACAGACTGCACTATATTCATTGATTTCAACAGAACCATCTATCTTTTATGTGCCACGCTCTTTATGGATACGGGGTCATGCATCTTTGGAGCCAATATTTGACTATCTCCAAAGTCAAACTGCCTACTTTCTACAAAATTGGTGGTGGGATATGGAAAATCCGAAAGATGTTAAAACTGTGAGAGCCATAGAAGATGATCATATTAGCCGATATCCTAAACATAAATTCATTCATTTGTGTAATACATTGCGACAAACAGAAATTTTTCAAGAATATAGACTAAATGCTATCTTTTGCAACCATAACTGTCTAGTAGACGAAAGGATTTTCCAACCTATTCCTACCACTCTTAAGTTGTTCAATGCAGTTTATGATGCAAGAATGAGTTCATATAAAAGGCATTATTTGGCTAAGAAAAATGATAATATTGCTTTTATTTATTACTATGATATTGTAAATGATTTTGATTGCTATCAGGAAGTAATGGCACAATTTCCTCATGCTCATTTTTTCAATCATAGCTTATCTAAAACTTACAAAAGTTTATCTCCATCTGCTGTTAATCAATGTTTGAATATTTGCAAGGTAGGTCTTTGTTTATCCAGTGTTGAAGGTGCAATGTATGCTAGTATTCAATACCTATTAAGTGGTTTACCAGTTGTCTCAACGAGAAGTAAAGGCGGCCGAGATATATTTTTTGATGAAGAATATGTATTAATTGTTGAAGATGATCCAGATGCTGTTAAAGAGGGTGTTGATGAATTAATTAGGCGAAACATTTCTGCTGATATAATTCGCCATAAAGTGCTGGAACAGATAAAACAACATCGCCTAGTTTTAATTGCACTGATTCAAAGTATCTACGACCAAGAAGGAATTAAAAAGAACTTTTCAGTAGAATGGGATCAACTATTTTTTAACAAGCTCTATAAGCTTCAAAGTCCTGACCAAGCAATTAAACAACTTGAGTTAGCAAAAACAGGATTATGATGCTGAAATAGTGAGATTTATCGCAATAAAATCTATTAAATTACTGCTGATCTATGATTTGTGATGTTCAACTAATTAGCGTTATTATTCCCGTCTATAACCGCGATCGCTATTTAGCCGAAGCAATCGAAAGTGTTTTCGCTCAAACCTATCCTGCGATCGAACTGATTGTAGTCGATGATGGCTCTAGCGATCGCAGTGCCGAAATTGCTCAAAGCTATCCAGTGATCTATCATTACCAGACTAATGGGGGTATCAGTGCCGCCAGAAATGCAGGAATTGCTTTAGCTACTGGTGAATTTCTTGCCTTTCTAGACTCAGATGATATTTGGGTTAAAGACAAGCTTGCCAAGCAGATGATTGCCTTTGATGCGAATCCTAATTTAGAGGCAGTTTTTGGCTATGCTCAACAGTTTTATAGTCCCGAGGTAAATGAGGACTTTAGAAAGCAAATTCGTTGTCCGGAAGAACCGATAGCTGCTCATACTTCTCCGGCAATGCTAATCAAGCGATCAGCTCTTATGCGGATTGGGTTATTTGACACAAAGCTAAAAATTGGTATTGATGTTAGTTGGTACATATCAGCAATCGAAAATCAACTTCAGCAAGTTACGCTCCCTGATGTAATTTATTGTCGGCGCTTGCATGAAACTAACAATGGTATCACCGAGCGCCACAACAGCCATGAACGGTTACATTTGCTCAAAGCCAAACTTGATCGGCAAAGAGCAAAATTATCCAATGCAATTTAGGAATCTTGAAATGTTTCAGTTCTTTTAGGTTCGCCATCCACCAAAGCAGAAAGTAAGGCAAAGCCTTTGGAGAAGCTCTAGGACAGTACTTTTGCGATCGCTATAAAATGTCGATTATCTGTCTGCGGATTGGCTGGTTTAAAACCGAACCTAAATTATATGTTTCTAACGATCCTCTATTAGCAACTTGGTGCAGCTCAAGGGATCTTGCCCAACTGGTAAGGCGATCGCTTGAGCATGAAAATTTAGGCTTTCAAATTTTCTATGCAATTTCTGGCAATACCCGCCGCTATTGGGATATCAGCAATGCTCAAATAATACTTGGCTACGAGCCTGAAGACAATGCCGAAAATCTGCTTAACGATTTTGACGAGACTTACGGGCGATCAACTCCTTAAAAATTTTTAAGGCACGGGAAGAAGCTGTTGATGCCATTTGCCAAGATAGGTTATCACCATGAAGCCTTCTTAAAGTCAGTGACTCAGACAGATTGGTAATAGAAATTTGAGCATCTTTAGCTCGGCATAGCCATTCCATATCCTCGCTAGCTCGATAATCAGGAGAAAAATCTCCAATTTCTCTAAAAACATTTTTACGGACAACAAATGTACTAGGAATGATTCCCTCAATGTCCCCAAGATGCTTATCTGGCTTAAACCATTCAGGGAGATGAGTTTCTGATTCTAAGAAACTGAGGGCATGAGTTGCTGTGATACCAACATCAGGATGTTCAAGCATATACGAAATTTGAATGCTTAACTTATTAGGCTTCCAAGTATCATCAGCATCTAAGAATGCAATAAATTCTCCCTTAGCGGCTGCGATCGCCAGATTACGAGCGACAGATACACCTTGATTTAATTGATAAAAATATCGCACCTCTGGATAATCACGTACAATATCTGCGCTATCATCTGTTGAACCATCATCCACAACAATAACTTCAATCGGACGATAGATTTGAGCAAATACGCTATCGAGTGCTTCTGACAAAAACTTAGCACAGTTATAGACAGGAATAACTACAGTTACTAAAGGTAAGTTTTTCATGATCTATTGGGATATTTTTTGCTAAAAAGCCTCGATTAACTAAATGTTGCACACCTACAGGGAAAAACAGATCTCCTGAAATGTCTGGAACAATACTTGAGCTTCAATAAAATTTGGCTCTGCATTTATGACATGAGCAAGAGCAGTTTTAGCAGTCAAAAAATCCTGAATTTGTAAAGCTGACTGAGCGAGATACCAATGGACACGCCAATGACTCAATCCTAGTTTGATTGCTGTGACGAATTCTGCTAAAGCTATATCGTGTTTTTGTTGATTTTGTAATACCAAACCTGACCATAATCTTAAATAATCGTCATTTGGATAGAAATTGCGATAATGGATAATTCCACCTTCACCTCCCGCAAGTAATGCTGAGGCATTCGCGATTTTTCCCTCTGCTTCTAATAGTACTTCTGGATCGACGGCGGTCATGCTGATATTAAATTCGGGTGCAGAATCGCCTAACGTCTGAACAAAAAGCAATGATGGTGTTAGTTGTTGAGTAAAAGTTACCGTTTCTTTCCAAATTCGTTGACGCTTTGGTTGTTTGATCATGCGATCGTAAATCTCATGCAGTTGCTGGACAGCATTTTTGCTATCAAAAACTTGACGAGCATAATCAGTAGCATTTTGTCCTAACTTCAGCCTGACATCAGGATGGTAATAAAGGTATTCAATCGCTTGTTGATACTCTAACTCACTCTCAACTACTAAACCTGTCTGCTCATGTTTAACTAAATCTTTGACTCCTCCATAGGGAAAAACCACAGGGGGAACGCCTGCATACATCGCTTCTTGTAAGCTTTTTTCCGAGGTAGCATAAGTATCCACACATAATGGATAACCGAAAACATCTAGGGTTTCTAACACAGGCTTAATATTTTCCACATAGCCACGGAAATCAAATTTTTCAGATCCCCCCAGCGCGATCGCTTGTTGCTGCAATGCAGATTGGATACCACCACCACAAACAATAAATCTAATATCTGGAACAGAGATTGCTGCGCTCATCGGGATATAGCGCGGATGCATTTTGGCAAAGTTAATAGTGCCAATGTACCCGACATTAAAATTTTGATGGCAGCATGATTGCAAGTTTGTTAATCTATCCCAATCTGCAACGCTATAAATTACGCTAGTTTTTTGACTTATTTGCAGATCTGATAATGCTTGGAATATAGACATTTCTAATGTACAAGGACTGGTTGCCAAGACAAAATCTGAGTAGTCTAATAAAGCTGGTGTAATGACTTGAGGCGGATTATCGCCCATGATATGAAGGGTTACTAATAGCCGCATTGCGGGCAAATTATCTCGCAGAAAATTATAGATTTCTGGATTATTCCAAAAATGAACTTGAACAATATCAGCCTGTTCAACCTCGTGCAGCAGAATTTCTCGCTCCGGTTTTCTTATGACAGTTACACCTGCTTGTTGAGCCAAGATGAGTGCTAAAGGATAAACTTTAGGCTGCAACGTAATCACTCTATGTTGTTGAACTATCCCCTGTTTAGCAGCATATTTGGCACTAGCAATCAGGGAACGAGTCGGGCCAGCACTAGAAAGGGTATCAATAATATGTAAGATTTTGATCATTTATTTAACTTGCTTAAATTGATGCTGACGATTCAGAGATTGTTTGATTACTTCCAACAATTCTTTTTTATTAGTTTTTACGTTTCCAGAAAGATTGCCACCATGTACACGTTTGTAAAGTAAAACTTGTGGCACAAAAGCCGCCATGATATTGTAATCCTTAGCTCTAGTAAACCAATCAACATCACACCCAATGGCAAATCTAGGGTTGAATTTACCTATTTGATCAAATAGAGACTTGCGGACAACTAATGTACCTGGAGTACGACCAATCTGTTCTTCCACAAATTGTTTTTGACTAAATCCACTGCGTAACTGACATCCTGATTCTAAAAACAACTTGACGTTAGCATAACTATATTGAATATCTGGAGAGTTGATTAAATAGTTCATTTGAACCTGCAATTTATCCAGAGTCCAATAATCATCATGATCGAGAAAAGCGATTAACTCTCCTGTTGCATGGTCAATACCAGCATTACGCGCATTAGCTAAACCTTTGTCCTGTTGTAAAAAGTATCTGACATTGGCATAGGACTGTGCAATTTGAGCAGTATTGTCTGTTGAATAACCATCTACTAATAAGATTTCATTGGGTTGATAGCTTTGATTAATTATGCTCTCAATGGCTTTTGATAGATAAAGTTCTCCATTGTGGACAACAATGATCACGCTAATCGTTGGTTTGTGCATAGTTATTTATAACAAGATTGCTATGGAAAATTGAGCGGTTTATAGCAATTTGCCATTAAGCGAACCACAATATTTTTGTTTCAGCGCCAAGCGCTGTAGTGAATTTGTCGAGATTTATGAGCAATAGATGCTTTCAGGATTTTGAGCAGTCGAGAGGATGAAGTCGAAACTGTCTTCCAAGATATATTAGAACCATGAAAGCGCCGCATCACCATAACTTCAGGAAGCATTGCGATCTCTACTTGACTATCTCTGGCTCGGTAGATCCATTCTGTATCTTCACTAGGGACAAACTCTGGAGAAAACCCACCAATCTGGTCAAATACTGTTTTGCGAATGACTAAGGTACTGGGGATCATTCCGGGTTGTTCCCCCAGCAATTTGTCATGTCTAAACTCAGATGGAATTTCAACCTCAGACTCGAAAAATTGATAAACCTTAGTTGCTAAAATCCCAATCTGAGGATACTGATTTAGGTATTGAACTTGCAGACTAATTTTATTGGGTTGCCATACATCGTCAGCATCCAACAACGCGATCAGTTCACCCTCAGCCAAGGCAATCCCAACATTGCGGGCAATAGCTGCTCCTTGATTGGACTGATATAAATAACGAACAGATGGGTAAGTTTGGGCAATCTTGGCGCTATCATCTGTTGAACCATCATCCACAACAATGACTTCGATCGGACGATAGGTTTGAGCAAATACGCTATCGAGTGCTTCTGCTAAATACTTTTCGCAATTATACAAGGGAATAACAATACTTACTAAAGGCAAATTGTTCATTATTTATCTAGAAATTTTCTCTAAAATACCATTTGTGATCTGATGACTGAGTAAGTAACTCAACTAGCGAACACTTTGATGTAGCCAATACATTTCCCAGGGTTTATCCCGGTTAAATGGATTTTTAGTGCGTCGATACCCCTTGGATTTTAGTAACTGAGAAATGGGTAAGCGGATAGAAGCATCACACTCTAAACTCAGCGCTAGAAATACATAAGGATCAAAAGGAAAAACCTCCAAAACATCCAACTCACTTCCCTCGATATCAAAAGCAGCATAATCAATCACTTTGGGAGCATTATATTTTTTGAGAAGGGTTTCTAGAGTGATTGCTTCTTTGTCAACCGCTTTGCCCTTTTGCACAACCTCTGCACCCTGATATTTCACCGTTTCCAAATTTGATTTGATGCCGCTTAAATAAGGACTAACCGTATCATCACTTCCTTCGATATAAGTGACAGTTCCCGTCTGATTAGATAAGCAGACTTGCTCACAAATACTATTTGGACGATTGTGAACCAGTTGCTTAAAAAAGTAATCATTGGGTTCAACACAAATTCCTGTCCAACCAAATTCTTTTTCAAGCACATAACAACTACTAACTTCTTTGCCATTTGCGGCTCCAACTTCTAAGAAGTACCCATTTCGTTTATTTGGGAAGATATATTCAGCAATCCATCGATCATTATTAGTTTCATTATAATATTGTCTATTGGCAGGCAGAAAGCCAGGAAAAAATCGAGTTATTCCATCAATCATTTTTCGATATAGATATCCCATACCATAGCCTTTTTATTTAAGTTGGCAAGATTTAAATCTGCGATAACAGACGTGAAATTACTTCTGGAATTTGTGCCATATCAGTGCCAAGTTCTAAAGCATAACAGGGAACTTGCTTGACTAAGCTTGACATGATTTGAAATGCTGATTTCCCACTACCTGCTAGTTGAAAAATGGTGCTAGGTGCTAAGGCTCGTAATGCTGTACCTGCATTGGTTGGACGTAAGTGAGTATCTAATTTCCCAGTCACATGAGGAACTAATACAGCTTTAATTGGGAATCCCTGCACAATCTTGTCGGGATGATGCTCATGCAAAAATAGCATCGCTTTTTCTAAGCCTATTCGTTCTACATTATTGACAAGGGGAGCTAAATGGGGAAATCGTTCTAAATCTGCTTGTCCCTTTAATTTTGCAGTGTTATAGAGACTATAAACGAATGGCTGAGGATCGTTAGTAACTAAACAATAGTCATCACTGGCATAAACCAGAGAGCTATTGATACAGGCGAGGGCTGTGGAGGATTTACCCGATCCGCCTTTGCCTGCGAGTAAAACGCCACCATCGGCATTGCCTACGGCTCCTGCATGAACATACTGATGATGCCGATCGCTAGTCCACCAGTTCAAAATTGTTTGGAGTGGCGAACCTTTTTCCCAGTAAGGAATATCTTGGGCATCATCAATCCAGTAACAGGCAAGATTTTGCTGGCGATCTAGCACACTGAGAATGTTCGGACCAATATGAAAATTCGTGCGAATGCGATCGCCATCGTAAGCTTTAATTTCTTTACGGGGTCCAAGATAATCTGTCCAGTGCAAGCGAATCAGTTCCAGAAGGCTGCCAATCAGGAGCGGCAATCGCGTTGCTGTTGTGGCATTATCCCAAAGGCAAATGGTCAGATCAGGATTTGCCTTTGGTTCTGTCGCCAAGTGAGACAAGGCAGGTGTAATCTGGGGAATAAGACCCAAACCTGCAAAGCGCAGACAAAGGGTGTAGCCCCCAATCCTATAGAAATAATCTACTGCACCTGTAACTTGTGCTGCCCGCTGAAAACCCTCATAAACGAGGTGAAAGAAGGCAAGGCGATCTGCTCCCAGGCGATCGCATTCTTGGATGGATAAATTGGGGTTGGGCTGTGGAGGTAAGGCAAGATTAGGTTGCATTCACTCAATTATTCAAATGCTGATTTTTTCGCTATCAAAAGATTTTTCAATATCTGTTTGCCCGGAAAGGCGTGATGTTTAAGCCGAAGCAGTCTAGTTTCTAAATAGTTGAGCGGGCGAATGCCTTGAGCGAGTATTGAGTACACTCTAGATCGCTGATCTTCAGCCAACACCTGATAGTTCAGCCATTCCGTCTGAGCGATCGGCATTTGTAAGAGTGCCGACAACACCCAACTTGGTACCGAAAGCTGTAACACCTGGTGCAACAGGGTCAGCATATTCCGCACTGGCAAAATCATTTGATATCGCTGTGCTTGGGTGATCAATCGCATCCAGTCGAGATCGTTGCCCGACTTCCGAACCAGTAAAAATGCATCGGCTATGCCATAAATCTGACGCGATCGCTGTCTAAAAAACATCCGAGCGCATCGGTCGAGAAACTGATCCGTTGGACTGAGCCGCCAACCAGCCACATCACTCCAATCAGCAGTCGCATTTTGCCAAACTTGCTCATCTGTATAGTCTTGAGGAATTGCCCAAAAGAGATGTCCCTGTAAATAAAGTCTCTGCTTTTGATCATCCTGTAACTGGATAAATTGTTTGGTTAGAACATCATGAGTATGCCAATTTACCTCTTGTAAGCGCTGTATGGTTTTCTCTAGGCGATCGCCATGAACTAAGAGATGGAAACTAGAAATTGGGCGATAATTTTCTACTTGATTGGATTCATTGCCACGATCAGAGCAGAAAGCCGCATCACCAAGCACGATGGCCGGAATTCCTACATCATTTAGGTCAGACAATATCCCTTTGAGATATTTGAGTTTCAATTGATCGGCATACCAGTTGCGGCGATAGATACCCTTCAACCTTGCCATATGGACATCTTTCACATCATGAGCCAATAAATTTTGGTAAAGTTGTGGCAGCAATGCATAGGAATCAGAGTCTAGTACTTCGATATCAACCGATGACCGCCACTGCTTCCATGCGCTCAAAGCGGCTTGTCCCTGTAAAAGTGTTGCTTGGAGTAATTGTTTTTCGGTTTGGGTCAGTTTATAACCCCTAACAAGGGGAATGCGATCGTTCATTGTGACTTAGGCTGTTTTCGCGTTGGGCCATCCTGCTTCCACATCGACTTCATGAATCGGATCGAGCAGAAGTAAATCTTCCATGTCAGTGAACTTCTCCAAAACGGGTTTTTCAAAGGGTGGCTTGTTAGTTATTTCAGCAATTTCTTTAGTGTTGTTATCTGTATTTACAGGTTCTATTGTTGAGTCAGTAATAATTAGTTCCTCATGTTGCAAATTTTCTAAAAACTCATCAATAGCGGTAGCAATTTCCTCAGCACTACCGTCGTATGCTTGCGTCATTTCTTGAATCAGGCTGTGAGAGTCAATCCGACCCTCAATTCTACTCCAAACTTCTGCTCCTGTTTTCAATAGGCTGTAGTAGTAACCTCTTTCTAGATTGACAATGACCACTTCTCCATCAATCATTTCACAAACAACTTGAGGACTATTGACCCGAAATACTTGGTTCTTTTGCATACAAACTAATTAAGATTTTCTTTATTACTAAGCTACGTTAAAAGCTTTTCCGCCCTCGCAATCGTTATTCCAAGGTGACGGAATACTGAATTTTCTACGTATAACAATCACTACTGTGTTATCATACGTTAGTAAATAAGAATACTTACTTTATTAAAACTTTATATAATCCCAAAAACCCAAGATACGATACAGTAACTGAAATCCGGTGTTAAAGGTGATAAATCACGTTCAGTAGACCGAAAACTTTTGCGCTGGTCAAAAAATAGTAGTGTACAATACTTTTTTTTCAACAGTGTAAAAAGTTTATCGCGTTTGATAAATCATAAAGGAAACTTATGAATTGCCGACTGGAATCAATGCAATCTACTTTTACCTTAGATAAACTTCACGCACTACTACAGAATTGCGGACTATAGTTTGAGGGTAAGGATTCAGGTCGGAAATTGAGGTATCAAAGATGGAGTGTGCAAAACAGAGTTGACTATCGCTTTTATAGCTTGCTCAAAAAATTGAATAACGGAACGTCCTTGGCGACGATAGGTTTGGATAATAGTCAATCTTCTTGGCAGTATGCTGGAACCGCTCCATTGAACGGGAACCACCACTAACTTTTCTTTTTGTGACCGCTAAACATAGCGTCCTTGGTGCGAGATTATTATGATGATTTTCGTGACCAACTTAAGATAATTGCTGCATTTGCTGGATAAGAGCAACAAAATTGCAAATTTCACTAGATTTTATCGAATTTATCGCAAAATTAATCCTAAAAACTTAAATTTACTCAACAAAATTCTGAGTGTTGGTCAGGAAAATATTTAGTTATATTGATAAGTAATGACTTTAATATCAAATTCCGAGAGAAGATGGCAAAACTTAAATAATCCATAAGTATATTTAAGGTCGGCAGTAAATTGAATAACATATAGAAAATATGTGGATTAGGGTATTAAATGGAGCCATTACAAAAGCAGATCGTGACTTTGAGCCATAAACTGGATAGCCTCTGCCAAGTGATTGAGGATCTGGATAGTAAAGTGACTCAAACTTTATCAGAGTGCTCTTTAGCTAAAACCCAGGCAAGAGATAGTTATTCAGAAAATACCGAAGCTATACATTACCAGTTCAGAAGCAGTATCAATTACAATTCCGAACTGGAACACAAAGATGTATTGGCAGATGGCATTTACAGCGATATGAATCGTCAAGGTGGAGAAAACAATATCTCTCCAGAAATTCAAATACAACGACTAACAGCACAATTAACCGCCGCGTACAATCGCATTGCGGCCTTAGAAGAACAATTACTGCGAGAAAGAATTCACTAATTCGTCAAACAAATTTAGATTTTGCGAAAAGTTGTGTGCGGGGAGAAGTTTGTGGGGACGGTTTCCGTCCACAAAACTTCGGGGGGTTCCCCCCGTTGAGCAAACTTTTCAAGACAGATTTTGCATTGAACCCATGCCTTCTACGGGGTTTTAAATTTTGGATTTTCGATTCTTTTTCCCAATCAATCGGTAGCTTGTACCTTAAATTTTGACTATTTCAATCCAAAATTCCCGATTAAAAATCTATAACTCGGTGATTTTTCCCCTAGATAGACCTTAACTTGCTGAGTCTTAACATCCGCTATTGTTGCTTGAATCTGCTTAATCGCTCAAGTTGTTTTTCGATGGCTGCCAAAAGTTGATGTTGCTGCCAATTTAGACTAAGAGGAGCTGCGATCGCAGCTCCTCCAGCGCCCATACCTTCTTTCACAAAGCCCTGCTCATAAGCCTGGAGTTGGGGATAACAAGAATCAGTAAAACTTAGTTGTGTAGCTAGTAAGGGTGGGGTTTCTCCACCCTTAACTATGTCTTGTCTACCTAAACTTAGGGCTAGTTCCACCGTCCCCCCAGTTGGATCTTCTGCTACCCAGCGGGTTGTTCCCACTACTACTTCTTGCGATCGCCAGGGTAAATTGTAAGCTTGAGCGATCGCATTAATCAACGCGTAAACTGCTAGCATTTGCGTCCCACCAGCAAGCATTACACCACAACTGCGACTAGCCGCGATCGCCATTCCTGCTACCACCACCTGCATCGGATCGCCCACACCTGCTATGAGTTGTAAAGGATCTACAGAATTTTGGATTTTGGATTTTGGATTTTGGATTGAGAATTGGGAATCTGTCTTCCCCTTTGTTCCTCTTCCCTTCATCTTCTCAAGTCCTATTTGCACTAATGCCCATTTTTGATCATGGTTACAAATAGGATGGCTGCTGTTGACTTTGCCCTCGGCGGGTATCCCCAAGCCAGTTAAAATTGCTAAGGCGGTAGTTGTGCCACCAACCACACATTCCCCTAAAATTAGATAACCTTGTTGATTTGCAGCCAGTTGAGAACCCCAAAGCAGCCCTTGTTCTAGCAAGTGCTGTACTGTTGCTAGTTCCATAGCGTTACCTTGACTTAAACACCTGGCAGGAAAACCGCCCAAATCAATTGTTGGTACTGCTGGGGGATAGGGTAATCCAGCATTAAACAAATAAACTGGAGTTTTCAGCGCCTCAACTACAGCACGAGAAATCAGCACAGGCGAAGCCCCAGCCGCCAGTGGCGGTAGGGAATATTGGGCTTGGTGTTCAGCACCGTAGTATAAAAATTCCGCATCCGCACAAGCCGTATACTTCCGGTCTTCTGGAGTTCGACCAGCCGCAGAAATCCCTGGAATCAAAGCAGTTTCCGTAAATCCTAAAACATAAATAAACACAGGTAAGCGAGCGCGATACTTAGCAATCCAAGCTTCACTCCGTGCTATTTGAGTATAGATATTAATCATGGGTCAAGGGTCAAGGGTCAAGGGTCAAAAAATTTTAGATTTTGGATTTTGCGAAAAGTTGCGTGCGGGGAGAAGTTTGTGGGGACGGTTTCCGTCCACAAAACTTCGGGGGGTTCCCCCCGTTGAGCAAACTTTTCAAGACAGATTTTGGATTAACCAATGACCAATGACAAATGACCAATGACAAATAACAATCATTCATAATCCATCAAAACTTGTACCCAACGTGGTGGACGGGGGATGGGATTTCCTAGACGATCCAACAATAACCATGCTCCTATGTGTACCACAAACAAGTAGATAAAATTGTTGAACAAAATCAAAGCGAGCGCCCCGATTTGAATCCACAGTGTACTGGGACTTACTAATAATCCCAGCTTGAGGAATAACCACTCTAGCAGTTCTGTTACTTGGTTGATCGCATAAATCCAAAGATCTTCACCAGATAACAAAGATAGCAACCATACCCGGAAAAAAGCCCCCAAAGTACCGAGTAACATACCCAAGGTTATAGAAACTATCCAGGGGACACGACGATTCCATGTGGTTCCTAACAGCACGCCCATAAAAGCATAGGGCATAACAAACAGCAAACTGCGAACAGGACCCATCAACACCCCTAGCAGCAATCCAGATGTGACTGCTGCCATCCAAGCAGCTCGCCGGCCCCAACGGAGGTAGACTAGTGCGATCGGTACGGGAAAAAATATCTTTAATACCGGGCCCAAGGGAAAATAAAAATTAATAAACCAAATCAAACTCGCAGTACTAGCTAAAAACGCTGTTTCCACCATTCTCAGGGGTGCATCTACCATTAATTGTGGAGGATGCAGCGTGCTTTGATTGTCAAACTTGAGCGAATTGCCTTGTTTGTCTGACCATTGATTTTGCGGGGTTTGAGATTCAGGCGATGAGCCTTGCTCTGGCTCATCTGGCAAAGAATCTAAAATGCTCATATTTGACAAGTGTTTAAACGATCATTCTCTCCAAGGCCATCAAATCGGGAATACAAATAATATCCTGATCCCGTCTAATCAGCCCTTTCTTTTCTAGCCTTGTCAATACTCTTGTAACTGTTTCCCGCGCTAGTCCACTCAAACTGCTCAATTCTCGGTGCGGTAAATTGGGAATTTCTGTGCCTGTCTGCGCCTTTTTTCCCTGTCCTTCAGCCAAAAATAGCAAAGTGTCTGCCACCCGTGATTGGCTATCAGATTCCCGCAAGCGCAGTCTGCGATTTACTTGTCGCAAGCGCCGCGCCATTAGTTGAGCCAATCGCATTCCTGCCAAAGGTTCTGTCTGAAGTAACTTGACAAAATCTTGAGATGGCATACTACCAATCACGGTAGGCGTAAGGGTAATTACATCAGTAGAACGAGGTACTTCATCCAGCGCCGCCATTTCTCCAAACAGTTCCCCTTTACCGATAATATTTAATGTTACCTCTTTGCCTTCTAAATTATAGGTACGAATTTTGACCCATCCATCCACAATAAAATATACAGAACCACCCCAGTCATTTTCCAGTAGAATTACCTGATTAGCTGGGTGAGTGCGGGTCACAAGATGGTTGAGGGCTAGTTCCACAGCCAATTCTGGCAACCCTTGAAAAAAGGGAGTCGAGAGCATCCAGGGATTGGCGGGTGTTTGCAGGCTAAATCGGTCTTCCATTACAACATCTTAATTACATATTTATTAAATAAAGCTGTTGGATACACAACAAACGAGAGTGCTATCTTAAGCCTAAGCTATCAGAACACAGCCCTTTACAAAAATAAAACTAAACTATGTTACACAAGAAAGCGATCCAAGAATTGTTTTTTTTAGTATCTAAAAACTTTTGGGAGTGTAAAACCCGATCGTGAAGTTATTCTTTATGAATCAAAGCGATCGCCAACGCTTGACTTCCGAACCTAGGTAGACACATTCATGATACTCAAGGTAGTGAATTTTTGCTAACCTAAAACTTTTACCTTAACTATTTATGCCAAAGGTCTATTGACGATAGCCTAAATTCCCATAATCTATAACATAAACATCATTGCACTCAGAAGTGCGATCGGCACAGAAGCGAAAAGCCAACCCGCGTAGCTTCAATAATTGTAAATAAATTTCATTACCAATTGACGTAAAGTTCTATCTAAGGTATATAAAGTGACTTCTCGCGCAGATGAAATTCAAAGACTAATTGCAGATATTGACAATTTACTTGCTAGTAATGGCAAGCGCCTTTCTAAGTTGTTGTCTAGTCAGGCGCAGGAGCCAAAAGATGTTTTAGACCGAATTCGCGAGTTTCTCGTGAGACTAGGAGAAAGTGAGATTTTGGCGAGCGATACTCAAAACCCACCCTCCCAACAGAAACCGCGATCGCCTCTGGTAGCAAAATTTGTCGATCAAAATCATCAGCAATCTTTAACCCAAACCCAACAGCTAAACGAAGAACAGAGTACTGCTCTGAGTCAAAAATTAAATAGTGAATTCTCCGTTTTGCTTCAACCGTTGCAAGCAGAATTAGCAACTTTGTTGCAAGAGAGAGCAACGCTTGTGCAGGAAATTAGGCAACTCGAGCAAAGGCGAGTACACAACTATTCCCTAACTCAGCAGTTAGCAAACCAAGAACAGATAATTAAGGAATTTTTACAGGTGCTTGGTAGTCGCCTGATGCCAACTTTAACCTCACAGTTAGCACAGAGTTTGGCAAATTCCGCTAGTTCTGCCATAGCTGAGCGCACAAATTCAGACTCTGGAGGATCTACAGATCAACCTTTCTTACAATCCTCCGAGCAGGTAGAGCAGTTAACCAGCCTCGCCAAGGAGTTTGATCAACGTTTACTGTCACTAGATGGCACTGTAAATATCGTTTTTGAAGCATTACAGCGCAATATTAGGACTTATCATGAATCCCTATCGCAAGCCCTGACAAGAATGCACGCGCAAGGATTGCAAGGGGAACAAGTGATGGTAAGCTTTGTCAATAATTTGACACAGTATTTACAACAATTTCCCGATCATCAGTCATCTTTATCAGCAACCACGGAAGCCGCGATTCCAGCAGTAAACGTAGAGCCGGATGATACCAGCATTGAGTTAGTAAATCAACCATTAGTAAATTTACCAGCGAAACCAGAAGATGCTGCGTCCCCAGAAGATTTGGATGCAATGCTCTTGGAACTAATTGCCGATGCGTCGTCATCTTTCGAGACTCCTGATGCTGCAAACCTAACTAAATTACAGCCGGATAGTTCTCAAGTCGATGAAGTAGACAAACTTTATGCCAGTTTGTTTGGTAAGAAAAATGAGACTAAGCCTGTTCAGGAAATAGCGCCGAACCAGGTTGTTCCTAATGAACCATCTCCACAGGAAACTGTTTCACCATCAGTATTATCTGCCGAGCAAGCGGAACCTGAGGATGCTGTAGAGACGGCAAATTTGGAGTTAGAGCAAACAGAGCTAAGTGTTGAGGCACAAAGTCACGATACTTTACCAGCAATAGTAAATTTATCTGCACCACCCACAGACTTATTTTCACAAGAATGGGAAACGTTATTTTTTGAAGAAATTCCAGAGACAACGCCACCAGCCGCCGCAGTTACAACAACCGAGGTTAAAGCCAATACTGATATAATTACAGCCTTGACAGACCTCTTGGTTGATTTCGGTGATCAGCAACAAGTGGTTGCAACTTCATCTTCCCCAGCAGGTGTACCATCTTCTACAACAGTCATAACTGCTAGCCAACGAACGGAAGTAGAGACTCATGATGAGCAGCAAGATCAGTCTTTAGACAACTACATTACAGCTTCGCCACAAGAAAATTTGCTCTCTCTAGAAACAGCAGCTACCATGCCTGATATTTCCTTGGATGATGAGCAGTTGCAGCTATTGGATCAAGATTTGGCTAATTTTGATGGGCTGCTAAATTCCCCGTCACCGCTAATTACCAGCTGGGTAAATAGAGTCAATCAAAGAGAAACTCCTCCCCAGAAACCAGCAGAGAATCTGCCCACGAATGCTTTTAATAATACAGAAGCGCCACAACTTGCTCCGACTTCCTTTCCACAACCAGAAGCTGAGTTAGACTTTAGCCCGATAATTGAAAAAAAAAAGGAAGACACAACAGTCACAGCAAATTCTTCCGTGTCTCTGGCTCCCAACATAAATCAGCCCGAACCTTCGCCTCAAAATACTCCAGAGTCGAACTGGTATCTAGGAATTGATTTTGGTACAACGGGTATTTCTGCAGCACTTTTGAATCGCTCTACTTGTGTTGTGTATCCTATTTATTGGTCAGCAGAAAATCCAGCCGGAACCACTTCCTTCCAGCAATCTTTTCGTTTACCAGCAGAGGTTTATCTACCTACGGCTTCTGTACTGCAGGGTGAACCCCAGAGCAAAGAAGCTAATGAGCAAATAGCACCTGCATCTGTCGCCTCAGAAAAATTGTCAGACAACTTGGCTAGCACTCCTGCACCAGCAAAGCCTGATCCCAAGTTAAAAAACACTCTTTATTCAGCACAGTTGAAACCCTATTTACAAATAGCCATTCCCTACAAAAGTGCTAGACAAAAATGGGAACCTGTGCTTCAATTCAACGAATTTTCTGCGGGGCCTTTAATTTGGGTTGTGCGATCGCTCGCTAAACTACTATTAACCCTCAAGTCCGACCGCCAAAGTACTACTCAAGGTTTAACTGCAGCAGCTGTAGGTTTAAATGAGTCAACCTTCCGCAGCATTATCAATAATATTACAGGTGTGATTTGCACCTGCCCATCTAGTTGGTCAGAACAATATCGCTTTAATTTGCGAGAAGCATTACTCAATAGCAAATTAGTCCAACATCCGCAGCAAGTATTTTTTATCGAAGAAGCGATCGCCAGTCTTTTGAGTGTACTTGATGCTGCTAACGGTGAAGCAGTACAGTTAAGCCAAAGCCAAGGTTTGCGTCCTGTACAAACCAGCGAGCAACCACTTGTGGGCGATACCTTAGCCATCAATATTGGGGCTACCGCCACAGAAATGGCATTGGTTGATTTGCCAGAAAACTTATCAGAATTTGCACATAATGATTTCATGCTCCACAGCTTTGCCTATGCAGGCAAGAGCATCGAGCAGGATATTATTTGTCAACTACTTTTACCACCAAAATCTCGGCAATCACGCTCGGAAATTACGGATGATAGCCAAATTAGCAGTCAGCCTGGACTCTGGCAATCAAAGATTCCTGGTTTAGACCAAATGCATTGGCAAAGTTTGGGTTTAGAAGATTTAGAACTACCACGAGTTGGAGAACCAGATATTATCGCACGGATTCGCCTCCAGCAGCGTCTAGAAAGTTCGCTTTTGGGGCAAGCTGTATTGGATGCCGCCTTAGCTTTGAAGTTAATATTACAACACCAAGAGTCCTTCACTTTAGACTTAGCCGATCAGCGATGGGTTTTGCAAAGGCGAGATTTGGAAAGCCAAGTATTAGTTCCGTTTGTGCGCCGCCTGAATCGCGAACTCAACAAGTTGTTGGTAGCACGCGGTATTCCCACAGAAGCGATTAATCAAGCTATCTTAACTGGTGGCGTTGCTTCCATCGCTACGGTAAACCGTTGGCTGAAGCAAAAACTCCCCAACGCCAAGATTATTCAAGATTTATATCTCGGTGACAATGGCGCGCCTAATTGTAGTCGAGTTGCCTATGGTGTAGCGATGTTGCCCCTACATCCCCAGGTTTTAGAAATCCCCAGGCAACAATATACCGACTACTTCTTGTTTACAGAATTGCTGCGACTGTTGCCAGATAGACCCTTATCTTTTAGTGAAATCATCCAGTTATTTGAGGGTCGCGGTATTAATACCCGCACTTGTCAGCAACGCCTGTTAGCTTTCTTGGAAGGTGAATTACCTGCGGGTTTGATACCTAACAGTTCAGATTCTGCTTGGCTCACCCAAAGTTCTCAAGATAACCCAGATTATCATGCGATCGCATCTGCGCCGCTTTTTGAAAAACAAGGTAATCTCACCTATCGACCCAATTCTCAACAACTTTTGTCTCTACGTCGTTATCTCGATGCCATCAAAGCTAGTACTCAGCAATCTCTGGAAGAACCATATACAGTTAATTTTGCCTTAGAGGTTGCTCTTTAAGGGACTGGGGATTGGGGACTGGGGACTGGGGACAAGGGGATGAGGGAGAAATCTTCATTACCAATTACCAATTACCAATTACCAATTACCAATTACCAATTACCAATTACCAATTCAATTACCCAATGCCCCATGCCCATCTCATATCACGTATTATTTGATTTTACGGAAATATACTGAAACTTTATAATTTTCTTGTTCTATTGAAAGATTATGTAAAGCTCGGCTTAATATTTCGATGGTAGATAAAAAAATTGTCTATATTAGCACTCAGTACAAACTCAGTAGCAACTGAACATAAGTGAAACGGTACAGTCCAGTAACAACCGCAGGTAAACTATGTCCATGTCTACTTTTACTACTGATGCAAAAGGTTGTACTGTGGAAAATTTAGCATTATGGAATCACATTGATTCCGTTAATTTATCACCACAGTCCTTACACCCCTCTATCAGCAGCACAACAAAACGATTGATCGATATTTTCGGTGCGATTATCGGACTAATTATTACATTAGCGGTAGCAATTCCCGTAGCAATTGTTACCTTTATTGATGATCCAGGCCCGATATTTTATTCCCAAATTCGTTGTGGTCTTCAGGGGAAACCCTTCCGTATCTGGAAGTTTCGCTCGATGGTTGTCAATGCTGACAAACTCAAGCATCTGGTAAAAAACCAAGCTCAAGGCCACATCTTTAAATCTGTAGATGATCCACGCATTACTCGTGTAGGTAAGTTCTTGCGCCGCACCAGCTTAGATGAATTACCTCAGTTTTGGAACGTCCTACTGGGAGACATGAGCTTAGTTGGTACTCGTCCACCTACTCCTGATGAAGTAATCAACTATGAGCCTCATCACTGGGAAAGATTGCAAGTTAAGCCAGGTATTACTGGAGAATGGCAAGCTAACGGTCGTTCCAGCATTACCGACTTTGAAAAAGTAGTCAGTATGGATATTGATTATCAGCGTAAGTGGTCTGTAGGTTACGACCTCAGCCTCATCTTTAAAACTATCAGGGTAGTCTTGTTAAAGACTGGTGCTTATTAAGTTATTGCCACTCTTGCTAGTCAGGGTGTGCCTATCTCACAATGAGACAGAATTCAACATTATGAATGTATACTCCAAGATTTTTGGTAATTTATAATATTGAATTTTGAATTGTTTAACCTTTCACGCCACTACCAGTTTCTGTAGGTACGATATAGCGTTGCAAGAAGATAAATAGTACCAATACAGGGGCAATAGAAATTACCGAACCCGCAGCTACCAATCGCCAGTCAAGAGAAAACGTACCTGCAAGCTTTGCAACGCCCAGGGGAAGAGTGTATAAATTTTCGTCTTGGATGACAATTAACGGCCAAAGAAAGTCACTCCAGGAACCGATAAAGACGAAAATAGCCAGGGTTGCAAGTGCTGGGCGAATTGCCGGCAACATTACATACCACCACAAACCTAACTCGGAGCTGCCATCCATACGGGCAGCTTCTTCTATTTCTTTAGGAACGCTCATAAAGGCTTGTCGCAACAGAAAAATGCCAAAAGCAGAAGCTAAACTCGGAAAAATCATTCCCAAATAAGTATTTCTCAAACCTATCTGGACTGTCAAAATATACAGGGGAATCATCACGATTTGAAAGGGAATCATAATCGTGGAAACAATGGCGATAAAAATCCAATCTCTCCCTGGAAATGATAGCCTTGCTAAGGGATAAGCTGCTAAGGCGCAAAACAGCAGATTTAAACCCACAGTTAGCAGCGCCACCAGCGTACTGTTGTAGAGATACTGTGCAAAAGGTAAGGAATGCCAAACACTAGCAAAGTTATCTAGTGTTGGTTGGCTGGGTAATAGCTGCGGCGGCGACTGCCAAATATTTTCTGTTGGAGATTTCAAGGCTGTACTAATTAGCCACAGCAATGGAAACAGAGTCAGGAGTGCGATCGCTCCTAAAATACTATATGTTCCCACAATCTTAAATTGTGAATTATTTTGAAAAACTTTCATCTGAATTGGTGTTTGGTATTTGTAAGACAATACAGTTCAGTTAAGGTATTTAGAGATTGATTTGTGACTTGTTGAAAAAGCCAAATATTGGGGGAGAATCCCCCAAACCCCCGATTGGAGGACGGTTGCGTCCCCCAAACCCCCTCCAAAATTATTCTTCTGTTTTTTTGTTGAGTAAGTAGTTTTTGGACTTTGTTGTCAATTAATTTTCTTAACTGAACTGTATTGATTTGTAAGAGGTAACAGGGAACAGGGTTGGGGAAATTCCCATAATTAATAGTTAATCTCCTTGTCCCCCATTACCCATTACCATTACCCATTACTCATTACCCATTACCCAGTTCCCATTCCCATCTCACAATAATGTTGGCAAAACTTGCACCTCTTCACCTGGAGAAATTAAGGTTTTACCCACTGGTATAACAGCTAGAGCATTGGTTTGAGCTAAATTAATTAAATTGCCAGAACTGTGACTACCACCAGCTTTGCGAAACTCGTAAACTCCATTAATTAACTGTAATTGACCCCATACGTAAGTTTCGCGTTTACCATCCGATCGCAGTTCTTGATGCGATCGCACTTTCACAAATTTTACTTCCCAACCTTCACTTAGCCCCGAAAGTTTCTTGATTGTCGGCTGGGCAAACCGCAAAAAAGTTACCAACACCGCCGCCGGATTTCCAGGTAAACCGAAGTATAGTGCTGAATTGTGAGTTGAGAAGCTAGCCACAGTCAGGGGTTTACCTGGTCTCATCGCCACAGCACGAATATGGATTTCGGCTCCTAGTGACTCTAGAATTTGGTCAACATAGTCATAATCCCCTACCGAAACCCCGCCAGAAGAGATAACTAGATCAGCATTAGCGATGGCGTAGGCTATGGTTTGCTCAAGAACAACAGGATCATCCTTAACAATACCTAACATTAACGCTTCTGCCCCAGTTTGCCTGACCAAAGCTGCGAGTGCATAGCTATTAGAATCAACAATTTGTCCGGCTGCTAGGGGTTGGTCAATCGTTATTAATTCATCACCAGTAGAAAAAATTGCCACACGCGGACGACGGTAAACACTTACTGGGGAACACTGCGCTGCTGCTAACACAGCAATTTCCGCCGGATTTAAGATAATTCCGGCTGGTAGTAGTTGTCTCCCCGCTTGGTAAAAAGCAGCTTTGTGTCTGACAAATTCTTGGGATTTTGGCGCAGTGAGGATGTGTACTTGGTTGTTTTGGCGGCTGATCATCTCCTGCATAACTACAGTATCCGCACCACTGGGCATTACCGCACCTGTAAAAATCCGGGCTGCTTGACCCTGTTGAATTGTAGACTGAGGCTGATAGCCTGCGGGAATTTCCTCAACAATCTCCAAAACTGCTGGCTGTTCGGCGCTACAGTGTTGCACATCTTCATAACGCACTGCATAGCCATCCATCGCCGAATTATCCCAGTGGGGAAAGTCCAGTTTACTAGTGACAGGTGTGGCGAGAATGCGACCTGCTGCTGCCAATAAATCTACATTTTCTGTATCACCATGAACATTCAGCGGATGGACTAAATTTAAAATAACTGCTTCTGTATCGTTGACTGATAACATAAGCGATCGCCTGGTATGAGAAATTGTGAAGGGAGATGAGGGAGATGAGGAAGCAGGGGAGACTAACGCCAAACACCAAATGCTAAATCACTCTTTTTCCAACATCTTTCCCAATCCTTCAATCTACTATTAAACATAGCGGCAATCATAAATTACCTAACCTCTAAATAAAAATACTTGTTGTGTCAACACTTAAACACAATTAAATATACATTCTTCAATCAAGCTATTCCCCATGACCAATGACCAATGACCCATTACCCATTCCCTAACCATTTATGACTATCGAACGAGTACCCCAAAAACATTATCCCAAGGCTGAGATTGGGCGACGCGGTATGGCGTTGGGACTGGATTTTCTTGGTGTCTGGTTAATTAGTTCCCTATTAGGAAGCAATAGTTTAGGAATTCAGGTGATGCAAATCTTCGTGTTTGCGATCGCTTGGCTAGTTTTACGGGTACTAGTGGTATACAACAATCAGGGACAAAGTTTAGGGCGTTGGGCATTTGATCTCAAGGTACTGGAAGTGGTGCAGGGACAAGTAATCGGGAGAATTCCAGAGTTGCTAGCGTTGCTCAAGCGTGAGGCGATAACTGGTGGGGGTGCTATTTTCGTATCAATTGCTTTAGGCAACATTACCGCCAATCCCACTGCTATACTGCTAGTACTTCCCCTGGCGATTGACTGTGGTACAGCCTTTTATGATACCCAGATGCGTCAGGCGTTGCATGACCGCTATTCAGGAACTATCATAGTTTCGTCGCGTCGTGGCTATTCGCTAGATATAAAAGTTAAGCGATTAGTTGAAAAACTGCAACGAAATGTGAGAAGATAGTCATTTGTGTTAATTCTCTCCGGGCTTTACGGTTTGTAAGATTATGGCTAAGAGTAAAGGTGTCCGCATAATAGTGACACTAGAATGTACCGAATGTCGCACTAACGCTAATAAGCGTACTCCCGGTGTTTCCCGGTATACCACTACGAAAAATCGGCGTAACACCACCAATCGATTAGAACTGAAAAAGTTCTGCTCTCATTGCAATACACATACAGTCCACAAGGAAATTAAGTAAAAATGAGTTACTACCGTCGTCGTCTGTCTCCGATCAAGCCGGGAGAACCAATCGATTATAAAGATGTTGATTTGTTGCGGAAGTTTATCACCGAGCGCGGTAAAATCCTGCCACGGCGGATTACTGGCCTGACATCTCAGCAACAGCGAGAATTGACATTGGCGATTAAACGTTCCCGGATTGTGGCATTGTTGCCGTTTATCAATGCGGAAGGCTAATTCAAGTTGGAAGCGAGAATTTTAGGTTCTGGATGATTGAAAGCAGCTGCGTTGAGAGTATATGTAGCTGCAAATTTTTTTAGTCCAAAATCTAAAATTTCCGTAAGTCAGTGTAGAATCGTGTTCTACATCTAAAAAAAATAAGCAGATTTTGGATTTAGTAGTCATTATTTAATCCAAAATCTAAAATTTATTCGTACACCAAATTAATTGCGAGAGTTGTGGAGAAGGGGACGCTAGTTGAATTTAGGGTTCAAGGCGATCGCCGTCTGGGAGTCGTAGATCGCCCAGATGGCAAGACCCGCTGGTTTGTGGTAGATGAACGCGGTCAATCCCACAGCCTCGCGCCTAGACAAATTACTTATACCGTTAACGGCGGGACCTACAAGCCGTCTGAGATTGCCGGCTTTTTAGAACAGGTAAAGTCATATCTAGATCCATCTAGCTTAGAAGTGGCCTGGGAATTATTGGTTGAGGATGGGGAAACAGTCACCCCAAGTCAAATGGCGAATCTGTTGTTTTCTCAATCAGACGCGCCGCTTTGTTACGCCGCCTATTGCTTGTTATCAGACGACAAACTTTATTTCAAGCAAAAAGGAGAAGCTTATGAACCGCGGACGACAACTCAGGTGGCAGAACGCAAACACCAGTTAGAAGTAGAAGCCCTCAAAGCTAGGGGACAGCAGGAATTTTTGGCTCGCGTGCAACAAGCCCTTGCAGGTGAAGTTGTAGAATGGCAAAGGCACGATCGCCAGCGCTTAGAAGCAATAGAAAAATACGCAGCTCTACTGGCAGATGTGGTGAAGATGGGAGTAAATTATGATTCTCTGTCCCGGGCTTACCCTCCGCCAGCGCCAGTACTAGAAACAATGACCATGCTGGGACGTGCCGCAACTCCCCAAGGCGCATTACAACTTTTGGTAGATTTGGGTTGGTGGAGTCCCAATGAAAACTTGTTCTTGCGTCGTTCGTCCATTCCAGTTCAGTTTCCTAGCAAGGTATTAGAAGTGGCGCAACAGCGTATGGATTCCCCACCGTCTGATCTAGATACAAATCGCCTAGATTTGACTCACCTGAAGGTGTACACAATTGATGATGAAAGTACCACGGAAATTGACGATGGTCTGAGTTGGGAATTACTTGCTGATGGACGCGAACGGCTGTGGGTACATATTGCTGACCCCACTCGGTTGTTAGTTCCAGAAGATGAATTAGACCTAGAAGCTAGGAAGCGGGGGAGTACAGTTTATTTGCCTACGGGGATGATTCCCATGTTTCCGGAGGTGTTGGCAACCGGGCCCATGAGTTTGGTACAGGGAAAGGTTTGTTTTGCCCTCAGCTTTGGAATTATTTTAGATACAACTGGGCAAGTAGAAGACTACAGTATTCATGCCAGCTTGATCAAGCCGACTTATCGCCTCACCTACGAAGATGTAGATGAGATGCTGGAATTAGGTGTACAAGCAGAACCAGAAATTGCGGCGATCGCAATTTGGGCAAAGCGACGCAAAACTTGGCGCTACGCCCAAGGCGCAATTAGCATCAATATGCCAGAGGCAATGATCAAAGTCAAAGGCGACGAGATCAGCATTGATATTTTAGATGATTCCTCATCTCGGCAACTTGTAGCCGAAATGATGATTTTAGCTGGCGAAGTCGCAGCACGCTACGGTAAAGCTCACCAGATTCCCTTACCATTTCGCGGTCAGCCACAGCCAGAATTGCCTCCAGAACAAGAATTACTCCTCCTACCAGCCGGATTCGTCCGCGCCTGTGCTATGCGTCGCTGTATGCCCAAAAGCGAAATGAGCATTACTCCAGTGCGTCATGCGGGCTTGGGTTTGGATACCTATACTCAGGCGACTTCTCCAATTCGTCGCTACAGCGATTTGCTGACTCACTTTCAACTCAAAGCCCATTTGCGTGGTGAAGTTCTACCATTCTCAGCAGACCAACTCAAAGAAGTAATGATGACCGTCACCAGTATCACCCAAGAAGTGACAATGGTAGAACGGCAAACGAATAGATATTACGCTCTAGAGTATTTGCGTCGTTATCCTGAGCAAGTTTGGCAGGTAACAGTTTTGATGTGGCTGCGAGAAGACAGCAATTTAGCACTAATTCTCTTAGAGGATTTGGGTTTACAGTTGCCAATGTCTTTCCGTCGTTCGGTAAATCTAGGTGAACAGTTATCAGTGAAAGTTAGCCTTGCCGATCCGCAGAAAGATATGATTCACTTTCAAGAAATAATTTACCAAGAAGCGCTGAATTAACAAGAGCATTTTGCAACTTAGAGAGGTACATATTAGTGTAAGGGCACAACAATATGTACCTCGTTTATCTGAAAAATGCTGTAATTACGAATTACGTAGCTTGCTTCTCTTTGGAGGCGAGTATTACGAATTAGTAATTAATATACCAAGGGAGTTGCGCCCCGCATTTTACGTAAAGAATTGATGCAAGCTGGACAATCACAACCAAATAACGTAATTGCAGTATCGCTTTCTTCGTCGTTAAACTCTAGCATCGGCACACCATCCTGAGAGGGTTGTGCTTCTGGTTGATAAGCTGGAATTTGAGCCAATACAGAAGCTCTAGCACATACTAAACCAACTTTGTGCTTATTGCGGATACAAGATAGACGGTCAGTATTTGCGGGTACTGGATCTGCCGCTTGAGCTTGATTGATCGTGACTGCTGTAGACAGAATGGAGCTAAGAAGTACAGGAGTCGAAAGCAAGTGAAGTAAAAATTTGTTCATTGGTTTCCAGGTGAAGAATTTCGACTGCTCAAATGAGCCGATTTCATATTACAGGGTAAGCTAATACCCATCAGGAATCTGGTATACTAGCCCAAATTAAATTCAGGGTATTCTCAGAGCAAACAAAACTTATATCATGTCCGTTCAAATACCCGTCATTGCGAGTGAAGCTACAGAACTGAGAGAGCATGGGAATTAACAAACTATATCAATAGGATTATTTTTGCTGAGATTAGTTCCGAAAAAGAGGTTTATGAGTTGTGAAGCTAAAATACGAATTAGAAACTTAGTTTACGAGTCGCAAAAGCTGTAATACGAATCAAAAACTGAATTTGCAAGTCGTACAACTTGATTGATGAAGTGTATCGCGGCTTTAACTACATCAACTCCTTTTCAGCCTGAAGCCAATGTTCCACAGACTTACCATCTGGGTAGCCGATTTGTTGCCAGATTTGATATGCTTTCAAACGGATTCTATCTTCATCTGGGCGGTTACTGATAAAATACTCACAGGAATTAGTCGTCAAACTATAGGGAGCTATTCCGAAAAAATCCTGACGACCCAAAATTTCAGCAGTAAAACGGTAACACTCTTGCTTAATCGGACAATCTTGTCCCGGGCACATAGTAATATCGTAAGGCATAGAGCAATTCTATATAGGTGATTTATTTTGTGGAACTCTCTAGTGAACAGGAATATAGAGAAAACTGTTTCCTGTTCTCTGGTATGTATCCCCTCCTTAAACGATCGCGATTTTAACTGTATCTGCGTGGAGTGTAAACGGAGACACTACCATCTGGGCGCTGAATCTTTCGTGTTTTGCTAGAACCAATCAAAATTATAGTTCGCATATCTGCAACTTCTGGCGCTAACTCCTCCAAAGTAATTACCTGGACTGCTTGTCCTGTCCTGCCGAGATTACGTGCTAATACTACTGGGGTATTAGCTGTTCGATAACGCAGTAAAATATTTCTCGCTTCTGACAATTGCCAAGTACGTTCTTTAGACACAGGATTATAAAAAGCGATCGCAAAATCAGTTTGAGCAGCTGCGGCAATTCGTTGTTCAATAATTGACCAAGGCTTCAAAATGTCGGAGAGGGAAATTGCACAAAAATCATGCCCCAAGGGTGCGCCAATACTAGCTGCGGCGGCTTGCATAGCGGAAATGCCAGGTGCTACATGAATATCGATACTTTCCCATTCCGGTTTAGCATGGTGATCGAGTACTTCAAAAATTGCCGTTGCCATTGCATAGATCCCAGGGTCGCCAGACGATACCACCGCGACATATCGCCCTTCTGCTGCTAAATCCAGGGCCATCTCAGCCCGTGCGATTTCCTCGCGATTATCGGAATCATGTCTTCGCTTACCTTCACCGAGGGCACCGACTAAATTTAAGTAAGTTGTGTAACCTACCAAATCAGTAGCCGACTTGAGGATTTCTTTGGCCTCCGGGGACATCCACTCTTGACTACCAGGGCCAGTACCAATCACAGCTAATCGTCCACGTGGTTGACCGATGGTGTTAGGGTCAATGGGTTGGGGCGAAATTGCGATCGCAATTTCTGTTTGTTTTACCTCAATTAATTGCCCTAATGTACCTGTAGCGGCTATGGCTGCGGCTTGAGCGGGTCTATAACCCTGTGATAATAAATTTTCTAATTGATTTGGGGTAAAAAAACGTGTGGGCACTCCCAACGCTTCAGCCACAGCATGAATTGCAGGATGGGCGGCGGTGGTAATGGGTGCAAATATACCAGCTACCGATGCAGGCGCAAGTTCTGCATCTGCGAGTAGTTGCTGTACGGAAGCTAATAGCTGATCCTTGGTTTTAGAAATTTCACAAATAGTGATCGCAATTGTTGCAGGATAATAGACAAGACAATTGGTTGTAGGATTGAGCAAGCGATCGCTAATTTTAATTGTCAACTCTCCGTTCGGGTCAATGGGCAATTGACTCTCACTCAACCAAGGCGCTGTTCCCTCTAGCTTCACTTGCGCCCCAGCTAGCAAATCCGAAATAAATTTCTTAGCATCATCAGGATTAGCTAAATGATATCCCGGTGGAGGAGACAACAGCGCGGTACGAAAACGGATGTCGCCGGTGGTCGTAATTGCAGCTTTGACATCAAATACCTCAGCAATGCGACGTGCCAAATCATTCACCCCATTCAGTCCACCCAAAAGCGGCACAACAGCACTACCATCCTCAGCCACAGCTAGCACTGGCGGTTCCTGTCGCTTATCCGAAATCAACGGTGCTAGGGTTCTAATCAAAATTCCGGCGGCACAAATACCAATTACTGGTGTTCCTTGGGCAAATAACTCCCGTACTGTCTCACCAAAATTGCTAAAACTGACATCAACCTCACTAGTGCGACCCGCCAAACCGTATAACGTCGCCCCTGGCAGAACACTAATAATTTTACGTGCTACTGCCACACTATTTTGACCCAATACCACAACAACAGGTGCAACCTTCGACATCATAAAACTTAGGGAACTTGAATAAATATCATCATAAATGAGGGACTGGGGAACTCGGGGTCCCCTTTGGGGATAAGGGGCGAAGGGGCGAAGGGGTAATGGGGACAAGGAAGATGAGGGGGATGAGGGGATGAGGGAGAAACAACAAATTTCCTTGACCAATTACCAATTACCCAATGCCCAATGCCCCTTGCCCCTTGCCCTATTCCGCTTTGACCCTGAATTTGCTAAGATTTCCAATGCGAAAACATTGAAATAGGGCAACTCTGCATTACCATGCCAACATCTGCAATTGACGCTCAAGACGCAGCAGCTATCCAAGCAGTAAAGGAAGGGGTTGCTGTATGCGATCGCTCTCACTGGGGACGCATCCGTGTTTCTGATGATGAACGCCTCCGCTTTTTACACAATCAAAGTACTAATAACTTCCAAAGTCTCAAGCCTGGGCAAGGGTGTGATACGGTGATGGTGACATCCACTGCCCGCACGATTGATTTAGTCAGTGCCTACGTTCTCGAAGATGCGGTGTTATTGTTGGTTTCGCCTAACCGCCGCGAATTTTTGTTGCAATGGTTAGATCGCTATATCTTTTTTGCTGATAAAGTGCAATTAACCGACGTGACTGATGAAACAGCTACCTTGAGTATAATTGGCCCTGGAAGTGATGCGATTATGGAAAAGTTAGGTGCTGGGGCAATTATCCGTCAACCTTATGGCAATCATCTTGTAGTCAACGACGGGGTAATTGTTGCGGTTGGTAGCGGCTTAGCTTCTCCTGGATATACCTTAATTTTGCCAATTGCAGACAAACAAAAGCTGTGGAGTCAAATTTTAACATCAGGCGCAGTAGAATTGAGCGATCGCGCTTGGGATGCGTTGCGAATATTACAAGGACGACCAAATCCAGATGCGGAACTGACTGATGATTACAATCCGCTAGAAGTTGGTTTATGGCAGACTATTTCTTTTAATAAAGGTTGCTATATCGGCCAAGAAACCATCGCCCGGTTAAACACATATAAAGGTGTAAAGCAACACCTCTGGGGAATCAAACTCAATGCTCCTGCTGAAATAGGAGCAACAATTGCTGTTGGAGATGAAAAAGTCGGCAAACTCACCAGTTACACTCAAACAGCCGACGGCTATTTTGGACTAGGTTACATTCGCACCAAAGCAGGTGGCGTTGGCTTGAAAGTGCAAGTAGGAGAAACAGCAGGTGAAATAGTCGCAGTCCCCTTTGTCTCTCATGAATATCCTTAAAGGTTTCAGATATTCACAGGAATTACTGGCACATATACTTTCCGCTATGGACAACTCCTCCGAAAAAATATGGCATTTGCGTAAGTCCTAATTTATGGTGAGGAGAATGGTATCTCAATAAGCTATGCCCACCGTCACCAGATTGGCTGGATACGAGTGGGCAAAGTTTTTCCATTATGAAGTAGCTATATTACAGCAAAATTGAGATGCAAAACCTTATCCAGGGAAAGTTTTTAGTAAATCATCCCCAGGAATAACTGTAGTGTAGAACAGGTAGTCATTATTAGCTAAATAGCGGCGGTCTTGTTTAATAATTGCCATAAATTCGCGATGTCCTTCCCGCCTACGTCCTACTAAACAACCTGCACTGGCATTCTTGATATCATTTGCCGGAGCATCATAGCCCCAATGTTGATTCACTTGGAAAAGACCTGTGTCAAGTTTGTCGCCAGTACGTTGAAAATCTTTGTTGAAATCTCGGTGAACAGTAATCGGCCCAACTTGGATTAAAGCTTCGTGGCGATCTGCATTACCGTGGTATCCAACAGCCCAAGCTTTGTACTGCCCAAACTTAATTCTGGCAGCCCCAGCCGGATTCATGGGGTTGTATGTATAATAGCTACCTGGTTCTGTGGTAGCTTGCCAGTGGTTAACAATTTTGGGAACACCCTCTACTATTTCAATAACAATCCGTCGGTCATTAAATTGATTGGGTGTATCACTATTAAGACTCCAATCTTCATTCATTCCCTCTATGTAAACAATGTTGTATTGTCTGGTTCCCGTAAATACCTGATAATCTTTTGCTTGCAAGTATTTGACAATTCTGCTGGGAATGCTATTGCTGAGTTTTAAGGGTGGTTCAGGTAAATCACCAGCTTTAGTTTCAATTAAATTCTTGGCTGTAAATGCTCCTAAATAATCATTTTCTCCAGACTTAGTTAATTCTTGAAATTTTTTCAAAGCTGTTGCTGAAACAGGCCCAAACTTACCATCTGCTGGCGGATCTAACAGACCCAAACCAATTAATAAAACTTGAATTTGACGACTCAACTCTGCATCTTGCCCAATCGCCTCAAAGTTCCATTTCTCTTGTTTTCCTAAGAAATCTTGTAGTTTCATCTGCTAATTGCCTCTATTTATCTACTTGCTAGGTAAGTACAAAAATGCTTGTGTGTATTGATTCTGTTTGAGAACATTTCCCGAAATACAACTTATCGTCAAAATTGCTACTTATTCATATACGATATTAGTATATCTTTAAGTACATATTTGCTGCTTAAAAAGCACTCATATAGTGTAAGTGAAGGAAGTTATTTAGTAAAATATTTCCGTAGACACGTAATGTAAATTAAATTATCGCTACAAAGCTATAGCCATTTTCAATTGGTGTAATCTAGGTCTTTAATTGGGGCACAGTGGCCCTTCAGTTCTCTAAGGTGGATTTACTTCTGCCTTACTATAGCAATCCAGTTTGATTCGGAGAGTTTATTTGCGTGGGGAGGAAACAAGGAACTCTTAACAGAAAAGAAGGGATAAGTGTGTACTCAGTCTTGTTCAAAAATCAAACAGGAGTCCTATATATTATACTTATTTACCCTCATCTTCTCAGTGTCAGGGAATCTAATTTTTGTATCAATAAATTTACAATCACACAAATCCCAGCATTAATGTAGCATTATATACATAGTTAAAGATACATAAAAACTTAATTTTTTGTATCAATAAATGTAAACATGAGGAAAATAAGTTACCTTTGTGGCACCAAAAAAAGTACAGTGCGATCGCTGAGTGTCCAGAAAAATGACAACAAATACATCACTTCGTCTTCGCGATTTAAAATCAGAATATCAGAATCTGTGGAATCGCTTTGAAATCACACCGGAGAATTTGAACCTTACTCAAGATACAGTTGAGGCCATCCGCACAAATCGTGGACGCTATGAAGCATTGCAGCGAAAGCTTAATGTACCCTGGTACTTTATTGCTGTCATCCACAATATGGAATCATCCTTGAAGTTTACCAGACATCTGCATAATGGCGACTCGCTAAAAAAGCGCACATTTAACGTCCCATCGGGCAGACCAATTGCCCCTCCCATCAACGGTTGGGGTATCGGATATACTTGGGAAGAAAGTGCAATTGATGCTTTGAAGCTTCACGAATTCAACCAAGTAAAAGATTGGAGCTTGGCAGCACAGCTTTGGCAGATCGAGAAATACAATGGTTTTGGCTATAGGCTGTACCATCCAGAGGTTCTGACTCCTTATTTGTGGTCAGGTACTAATCTTTATAGCCAAGGTAAGTATACAAGTGATGGTAAATGGGATGCTGATGCGGTTTCTGCTCAAATTGGGGTAGCCGCTTTGCTCAGAATTTTGCTGAAAGTAGAAAATCTACAAATCTCATTAATGTGAGGGTATTGGGATAAGAGGATAAGGAATACTCACGTTTTGATTATATATAAGATAAACTCTCGCTTGCAGTAAGGGGAGTTTTTGTTTTTACAATTTTTAGCCATACCGCCACTGATTCTGAGTATAGAATTCAGTGGGGGAATTACAGCGGAGGAGTTAAATGCGATCGCAACATTATTACTATGCAAAAAGTTGTCGATAACGCATACGAGCCATGATGAAGCTATTCCACAGAAAAAAGAGTGATGAAGATGCTCAAGTTAAGATTGGATTGCAAGTATTATTAATAACTAACAGACTTCCAAAAATTGCGATCGCTTGTGCTAAACCTATTCAAAATTTTTATTAGGGTGATGTTTCCGACTGTCAATGCAATTACGACAGCAGAATTCGCTAAGTGGCTATTAAATCCTGCACAGCCACAGCCTTTGGTGCTGGATGCGCGGAGTCCAGCAGAGTATGCAGTTAGTCATCTCAAAACAGCAGTGCGTATTGATCCGATTGTACTAGACCCTACAGCGACCTTGAGCATTTCAAAAGATACCCCTATTGTCGTGTACTGTTCAATTGGCTACCGTAGTGCCAAAATTGCTCAACAGCTGCAAAAGCATGGCTTTACCTCTATTTACAACTTGAGTGGAGGTATTTTCCAATGGGCAAATGAAGGGCGACCTATTTTTAAAGATGACAACCACATAACACAGTTTGTCCATCCCTATGACGCAAAGTGGGGAAAATTGCTGAAAGCTAGTTACCATCCTCAAAACTACTCTTATATCTCTGCTCGATGACCAAGCGGCGTTCTAGTTAAATTGCTTATTTTTTACTTAAGCTGGTGGCAAATAAATGAGTTTACCAGAAAATTTAAACACAACAAATATTCAATTAGAAAGACGCTATGAATTGGATTGGTTAAGGGTGTTGGCGGTATTATTACTAATTTATTTTCACACCGCAGCAGTTTTTTATCAGGGGGAATTGGGCGAATTTTATATTAAAAATGACTCAGTTAGTTCTTCCCTGGGATGGTTTATTTTCTTTGTTCATCAGTGGCATATGCCATTATTTTTTTTTATTGCGGGTGCTGCTACTTGGTATACACTCAAGTTGCGATCGCCTCAGCAGTATGTCAGCGATCGCTTTGGGCGATTGTTCATTCCATTCTTATTTGGTACGTTGGTAGTGGTTCCGCCTCAGGTCTATTACAGGCTACTCAGCCATAAACAAGATATTGACTCTTATTTGCAGTTTTACCCCCAGTTTTTTAACGGTATTCGCCCCCAAGGAAATTTTGATTGGGCGCATCTTTGGTTTTTAATTTACCTATTTACGATATCTATAGTGGCGCTGCCACTCTTGTTATTTTTCAAAACAGAGAAAGAGAAAGGTAAGAAATGGTATTCTATGGTTGCAGATTTTATGAGACTGCCTGGAGCTATCTTTTTGCCTGCTCTACCATTGGCGGTAATTGAAGGCGCATTGCGTCCTCGATGGTTCGGGTTTCAAAACCTCTACGATGATTGGGCAAATGTATTGCTGTACCTGCTTTACTTTGTCTATGGCTTTCTTTTCTGTGCTGATGATAGATTTGCAGCAGCAATCGATAAACATCACAAGTTAGTGCTATTTATGGCAGTAGCTACAATGTCCATTCTTTTGGGAATACAAGCAAGTGGTGTTCTCCCAGCGCGGGGCTATTCGTGGGGATATATAGCTTATCAAATGTTTCGTGGCTGCAATTCTTGGTGTTGGGTAATAGCTTTAGTAGCCTTGGGTCAGCGATATCTCACATTTAATCATAGTATCCTGCAATATGCATCCCAAGCTTCTTACCCATTTTATTTACTGCATCAGACAGTTTTAGTTGCGATCGCTTTTTATGTAGTGCAATGGCATTTGGGTATCGCAGCAAAGTTTGCGATCATTAGTACTGCAACCTTTGTAGTTACAGGAATTTTGTACGAGGTGTTTGTTAAACGCCTCAACATAACGCGATTTTTATTCGGGCTAAAGCCTAGTAGTTCGCCAATCAAGGCGGAGTAAAGGGTAAGGGGGAAAAGGGAAAATGTTTTTAGCCTTTGAGTTTGATGGATGATGAAACCCCATAGACGCAAATAACATCAACAAACAAGGAACCTATGTCTCAAGTTTCGATTGTCATCCCTACTTTAAATGAAGCAGCCAGTTTAGAGCGTACACTACGCCAACTCACTCTACTTAACCCACCAGCTAAAGAGGTGATAGTTGTAGATGGTGGCAGCGAAGATGAGACAATAGCGATCGCGAAACAAAGCACTGAATTATTTCATCCAGGGTTAAATGTGCAAGTTCTCTGTTGTGAACGGCGAGGACGTTCTATTCAGATGAACTCCGGAGCATCGGTTGCAACTGGAGATATTGTTTGCTTTCTCCATGCAGACACTTGGGTTCCCGATGATTTGATTGCTGTGATTGAGAAAACTTTAGCAGAGCCAAAAGTTGTCTGTGGGGGTTTCATTTCGTTGATGGTAGGTTCTCACAATACTCGCTGGGGTATCTCGCTGCACAATTACCTGAAAACCTACTACGCCCCTCTATTGTTTAAACCTCACTTGTTTTTTAAAGGATTGCGCCTCTTGTTCGGCGATCAAGTTATGTTTTGTCGTCGAACTGACTTTTGGGATTGTGGCGGATTCGATGAGGCCTTACCAATTATGGAGGATGGAGATTTGTGCTTGAGGCTGGTGCAAAAGGGACGAATTTCTTTAGTAAACCGCACCGTTCAAAGTTCGGATCGTCGGGTTGCACATTGGGGAAGCTGCAAAGCCACTGCTATCTATGTCTATATCGGCATTTTGTGGGGGATTGGTGTTGATGCCAATTACCTCAAGCAATTTTATCAGGATATTCGCTGATTTAGGCTCCAGTAGTAGTCAAGATAAGATATTGGCGTTGAGTCAGTCAAGGGTAAATCTGTTTTTAAATAGGAACGAATGTATTCTGGAATCGAGGGCGCAACTTGTAAAAAATCCTGACGATACCACTTAAAAATCTTATTACAATAGAGTGTTTGATTATCAAAGTTATAATAAACTTTCTCAGGATTGTTAATAAAGCGATGGGCATCTTCATCTAACTGCTGCATAACTTGTTCGGGAAAATAAGCTCCCGAACGTAATAACGGACAACCAACAGAAGCGCAGACGATCGCAAAATGAATTCGTGGTTCTTTTAACTTATTTCTTAAGATTTTATTTTCAATTTGAGCTAAACTGTAACGCTTGCCAAATATTTCATAGATTTGACGCTGGAAAAACCATAAAAAAGCTAGCCAGTTAGGAATTCCCAGAAATTTTGGCAAAATTGATTTCAGAGGGTATTGTTTTAAAATTGTGGAAATGGTAAACGCATTATAGAGGTTGATCCACAATGCTAATTCGTCCATAACATTGACTTGAGAATTTAAATGTAAATGCTTTTGGCTTTTTAACCAATCATCAAGTACTTGGGGTTGCTCTGTTTTCCAAGCAAGATAATTTACACGACCCTGTTGATCAACATACTGATGAAGTAGCCTGTCCCAAGGTTCAAAATCAATCATAATTATTTTCAGGGTTTGCCAAAGTTCTGCATTGCCATATTAAGTAGAACAGAGTCAATAATTAAAGATTTGTAGTCAGGACTTCAGTCCTCAAAAAAGGGCTAATACTAATTCTCTGTGAGGTTGCACATTATTTTAACCCCTCCCAACCTCACGCCACTTTGCTTCCTTCGGGAAACCCGCCCACGCAAGTGGCTCCCCTTAATAAGAGGAAGTGCCGCAGGCGGTGGGGTTTTTTCTATGCGTCTTCATATGGAAAGCCCACCCACTTACTTAAACGTAATGAGCAATGCAACTTCTACCAATTTGAAAACCGATTGTGGCACTTTGATTATTTCAAAACTTATCGGTTTCAATCCAAAATCTCAAATTCAAAATGGTATTACTTGTACCTAATTTTCAGCACCAAAATCATGCCAGCAAACACAAAGGTAACAATGTTAGCGGCAATGATAGGAATATCATGAACATAAGCACCATACACCAACCATAAAATAATCCCTATACAAAGTACAATCAGCATAGTCCAAGAAAGGTCTTGAGCTGATTTTGATTGCCAGGTTTTAATCAGTTGCGGCAAATAGGCGATTGTAGTTAGTACTCCGGCTGTTAAACCTAACAGGGTAATAAAATTAGATTCGTCCATAGGATTTGCTACCTCTAGCTATTCTGTTAAATTACCCAGTAATACCAATTCATAATTCCTAATTACAAAAGTCCAACCTTATCTAAGTTTTAGGGTTGGAATTTGTGGCTGAATTTTAGAGAATTGGTATCAGATTATTTAGACTTTGGGAATACATTACCATATTTAACAAGCTGTGTAGACTTTCTTTAGGTCTAGATTTTGGCAATAAATCTTGTCCTGTTTTTTTATCTTCAAGGATTATAAAAAAAAGAAAGAAGATATAAAAGTCTCTCCTTTCTTTACCTTTTATTTAATAAATTAATCTTCGCTCAGGACTGAGTACTCCGAGTTAACCTTCTTCTTGATTCTCAACCTTCCGTCCAGGAGAAGATTCATACAAAGCATCTAACTGTTGGCGGGCATCTTCGACGTTGATTGACCGCATTACTAATAATGGTTCTTTAATTAAGTTGCCTGCATTATCTAATAATTCTGGATGTGGTGGAAACTGACTGTTTGATGAGGGATAGCCATATCTCCCCTGATTTTTCATTGCTGGATAATTGCGCTCTCGATCAAAACTGAACATGATAAGATTGCGAATTAAATTAGCAACAGCTATGACAGCAAGGATTGTAAAAGCAAGAATGTAAAGCAGGTGTAACATCGGATTATCCTCCAGAGGAAGCAAGTTTTAAAAGTTTATACTGTAACGTTTCGCTTTACTGGTAATTAAAATCACAGATATAGCGAATGGCTGAAGCACTTTGGTAAGCCTATGTTTATCAAGGAGAATGTATTAACCGTTATTCAGAATACGGTAGCATGGTATACATTTTTTTCTGTTTTATTCAAAATTTATTAAGAATTGAGTACTAAATATCAAACCGAAATACCGCTTTGCCTTTGTTAATTAAGTCTACCGAACTTAATGAAAAAAAACTTCACTCTCACACATCTCTTTCTTTATGGAAGCGCATTACCACCTTCCAGCATTCTGTAACTAATTCATGCCAAGGTTTTATTGTCGCCATCTCAATGCCAACTTGCCCATCAGTTGCGCTGAACATCATCTTTGCTGTGTTGAGTTCATCCTGGGCTTGTTGAATTCTCTGAAGCAAGTCGGATTTCTCTTGCTCACTCATAAATGATATTTGCTCGGTTTCCAGAAATTTACGCGATCGCGCAAACCAATACTGAAAATCCTCTAACAGCGGTTCCAATAAAGCTTTGAGCACTTCAGCCCCTGGTAAATTTGAGTCTCGCATAAATGAGAAGCATACGTCTATCTTTCTTTATAATATTAACCTTATTTACAATTCTTAATATTTTATTTTAATCACTCCTAAGCTAGATGTTAAAATAAACTGTAGCTTATGATACTTTTTTATATTCTATCCTTATTCCTAGAGATGTGCATAGATCCGCCAATGAGAATGTTGCAAGTAAAATAATTATAAAAGCAATTAAAAGTCAACTGCGAGCGTTGTAAGCTAAATTCACTCGGAAGATAGATTATTATAATAAAGATATATTGATAATTTTTGAATTTATATAAGTTGAAAGTAAGTTTGCCTTGATCCCCTATAGGGCAGGTTTAGCTAGATATTCCTTAGACAACGAGTATATTAACTAAACCCGTATCGACAAAACGACAAAGATTATCAAAGTTATTGTCAAGAAAATTCTGATGTTAGGGAATAGCAAAAAAATACTTGTAAATCCGTCTTCGCTATTTAAGCGATCCCTATTTAAAGGAGTAATTTTACAACTCCTACACGGATAGCTAGATCATATTGTTGAAGATTGCTGGAGAGTCTTTGTGCTCAAGACTTTTAATCAAAAATCCAAAATCTGTCTTGAAAAGTTTGCTCAAGTCGGGAAACCCGCCCACGCAACTTTTCGCAAAATCCAAAATAATATTAACCCCCCTGGCTGTAAGAACCAGGAGCGTTAAAAAAAATGCCTGTCTCCATGATTACAAACGCTGGAGTAGGTTTAAACCGTGAGTATCAGTACCACAGGTATTGAAAAGACCGTATTCATCAGCCAAAAGTTTTATTTGTTCTGATTCTAAAGAACTTGGCCTCCAAGGGTTAGGGTTGTTGTAGGCATAGAAAGTTTCTACACCATCAATTCCCCTTTCAGCAGCAGCAGGAATTAAATCTAGGTGCGATCGCCTGTAACGAGCTGGGTGAGCCAATACAGCTAATCCTCCAGCTTTATGAATAGCAGCAATTACGTTATTTGCTTGATATTCTGTGCCTGTGGTAGCTTTTCTTTGCAAATAAGGTTTCATGCTAGCGTGTTCTGGCTGGAAGGAGTAAGCCAAAATATGAACTTCAATGTCCAATAGGTTGGCATTAATTTCTACACCAGTCCACAGATGGGGAATGCTTCCACCAGGATTATTCCACTTCCAGTCTTCTAACCAAGCTTTTGCGACTTGGTAGCCAGCAATACTATGATGGTCAGTGATGGCCAGTCCTTGTAGTCCAATAGCGAGCGCCTGTTCCATTAATGCATTTGGCTGCAATCTGCCATCAGAGTGGACAGTATGCATATGAAAGTTAAATAACCTCGGACAACTTTGAGCATCAATATTCTGGAATACTTGCTTTAAAATTTCCGTGGAAGCAGAAGTCCGAGCAAAATTTACAACCATAGCCCCCTCAAAGACAAAAATACATTGTTCTAAACACACGAACACGCCAGATGTTTTCAGATGAGAAACAACCAACACCTTAAGCTAGTGTCGGTAGTTATTTTCTCCAATTCGACCGCAAATTTTTCAATATGTTAAGACTACGTTAGCAAATCTCAACGCTGACGGCCATGAGTATTTTCGATTGCAGTAATCAGAATAGGTAAAAAATACTGCCCAAATTTGATTGCAAATATTCAGGAGTGCTGAGTGCTGAGTGCTGATGTATTTGCTAACAGTACTCAGCACTGTTTCAGTGACAAGCTTGATTGCATATAGTTATTGACATCCTCTCTCCGCCAACCGGAACGGTGTGGCGGGAGCATTCTTGCTTGAGTTTAGGTAAGCATGAGGTTCAATAGAGCGCTCGACTATACTAAACCTTTGACATGATTTGCTTACGCATCTCAATGTTGTTATTTAATTAAGCAATCCTACTAGTGAACGATCGCCAGTAATTACTTCACCGATCGCAAAAGCGGGAATATCTTGTGATTGAAAGTAGGTAATTGCCTGTTCTACGCTATTTGGTGGAACCAGTAGCACATATCCAATACCCATATTGAAGGTATTGTACATCGCTTCATTACTAACCCCTCCAGCTTCAGCTAGCCACCTAAATAGTGGGGGGATTGTCCAACTATTGGGGTCAACTTTAATTGCTTGATCTGTGCTTAAACATCTGGGTAAATTTTCAGGTAACCCACCACCTGTGATATGTGCCATCCCGTGAATTTCCAAACTGGCTTGACGAGCAGCTAGCACAGGTTTGACATAAATTCGCGTTGGTTTAAGGAAAGCTTGGGCGATCGTTTTGCCACCTAACAATTCTGGGCTTTCATTCCAAGCAAATCCGCAATCGCTAACAATCTTTCGGATTAAACTCAAGCCATTACTATGTACACCAGAACTAGCAAGAGCGATCGCTACATCTCCTAATTTTACCTGGGAACCATCAAGCATTTGGCTTTTCTCCACAATCCCCACACAAAATCCAGCCAAATCATACTCACCCACTTGGTAGAAACCAGGCATTTCTGCGGTTTCTCCTCCCAGCAAAGCACAACCAGCTAGCTGACACCCAGCCGCAATCCCTGCCACAACCTCGGTTAATTGCTCTTTATCGAGCTTACCTGTTGCCAGATAATCTAAAAAAAACAGTGGTTCTGCCCCAGATGTCAGCACATCATTAACGCACATCGCCACCAAATCAATACCTACAGTGTCATGGCGGTTGAGAACTTGAGCAATTTTTAGTTTTGTACCGACACCATCTGTCCCAGAAACTAATACTGGTTCCTTAAAACCCCCTGGAAGCTGAAAACAACCACCAAAACCACCCAGTCCACCAATTACTTCTTTTCTAAAAGTACTGTGAACCAAATTGCGAATTTTATCTACAAAGGCTCGCCCAGCCTCAACATCAACCCCAGCATCCCGATAATCCATTCCTGACTGCTTCCTGACTGCACTGTTCTCAATTCTTTACATACATAAACCATCATCACATATCTTCACGACTGTAGTCATTTGTCATTCTTACAAAGTTCTGAGCGGAGGAAACCTCCGCTCAGACTTTGCGCTTTGGCATTTGGGATTTGGCATTTGCTCCCTCATCTCCCCAGTCCCCATTGCCCCTAATCCCCAGAGGGGCCCCGAGTTCCCCAGCCCCCAATCCCCAATCCTCACTTTTTAGCTGCTGCTTTCTGATACTTGCCTGGATACTTCCGGTGGAAATATTCTTCCATAATTTCTAAAATCATCGGTGCTGCAACGCTACCGCCACCGCCACCAGAATGTTCAGCAAAGGCTACTATCAATAATTCTGGTTTATCGGCTGGAGCATAAGCACCAAACCAAGCGTGATTTTGTTTAACACCGCGCTTCCAGGCTTCGGCTGTACCACTCTTACCAGCAACGGGGGGAACGGTTGGTTGATTCAAAGCTTTACCTGTACCTTCAGCTACTACTTTTCGCAGTCCTTCTCGGAGAATTTTAATGGTTGTCGGTTTCATATCTAAGGATGAACGCCAACTTTTTGCTTGTTCATTATCTTTGAGTAAATGCGGCTGAACTCGATAGCCACCATTAGCAGGTACAGCAAACATGATAGCGACTTGCAGAGGTGTGGTTTGTAATGCACCTTGACCAATGGACATATTAATGCTATCGCCTACAGTCCAAGGCATTTTCCAGACTTTTTGCTTCCATGTTTCATCGGGAACTAAACCTTTGGTTTCTTCAGAAGCAAACTCAAAGTTAGTTTTTTCGCCAAATCCATACTTACGAGTCCACTCAATTAAAGTGGGGCCACCAACTCCCCTACCAATTTGATAGAAGAAGGTATCACTACTCCACTGTAATGCCCCCACAAAACCCAAAGGCCCAAATCCGGCGTGATTCCACTCTCCAAAAGTAGTACCACCAATATTCAAGGAACCGTAGGTTTGTAGCACGGTGTTAGGAGAAAATTTACCTGATTCCAACCCTGCTGTCGTGGTGACTATCTTGAAGGTACTGGCAGGTGGAAAGGCACTGAGGGCGCGATTGACTAAAGGATGTTCTGCACCTTGTACTGTTTCCCAGTCTTTTTGGGAGAGTTTTTGTTTAGAGAAAATATTGGGATCAAAGGTGGGGTGAGAAACCATTGCTAAAACAGCACCATTTTTAGGGTCAAGTGCCACGATCGCACCATTGCGATCGCCTAAAGCTTTTTCTGCTGTCTTTTGCATTTCCACATCTATCGTCAAGTGCAAATCTTTACCAGCCGTTGCCTGTTTTTCTCCCAAAACTCGCAGTGGACGGCCTCTACCATCTACTTCTAGCTGCTGACCACCCCACTCGCCTCTGAGTGTTTTCTCATAAGCTTTTTCCACCCCCATCTGCCCAATCACGTCTCCTAACTGATAGCCTTCTTGCTTCTTTTGTTTTAATTGTTCGGCGGTCAGTTCACGAGTATAACCAAGCACATGAGCTACTTCCTTCCCGTGAGGATAATAACGCACTGCATCTAGATGTATTTCTACCTCTGGCAGTTCGTTTTGATACTCCTTCAATGCTGTAATTTCAGCTTCGCTCAAATCACGGGCAATTCTGATTAGTGAGGAAGAGTTTCTACCTGCCTGTTCTAGCTGTTTTTCAATATCTGCTTGGGGAATTTCCAGAATTTTGGATAGACGCGCACCCACAACTGGCCACGAAGGTTTGGTGTGAGCCATAGGCCACAAATATACAGAACGAGGATAGCGAGTACTAGCTAACAGTTTGCCATTACGGTCAAAAATATTACCTCTTTCTGGTTGTTTGGGAATCATCCTAATGCGGTTGGATTCCGCTCGCTTGCGATGGCTTGCTCCTTCCACAATTTGCAAGTACGCCAAACGCACACCTATGGCACTTGTCATTAATAGGGTAAAGATAATCAGAAAGATTGGTTGAAAGTTTTGGCCAACTGTACGTGTATTTTTTTGATTCCCAAGTGGAGTTGGTTGCAATAATGCCATAGAACGAATGTGTAGTATCAAATGAATATTTATATGTATACAATTATGCTGCTTTTAAGTTCAGGATTGGGAAATTGGGGGATTGAGGGGGACAAACACCAATTACCAATTACCAATTACCAAACCCCAAAGATCCTGAATTTAGTCTCCAGTGCTACCTCCGCCATTTTGATTACCTTCAGATTGGGGTTTTTGATACTTGCCTGGATATTTATGCTGAAAATAAGCTTCCAGTACTTGTAAGGCCATTGGGCCGCAAACAGTACCACCATGATCGCCAGAGTTTTCACCAAAAGCCACCACCACAATTTCTGGCTTGTCGCTGGGTGCATAAGCACCAAACCAAGTATGATTTGGGCGACCGACACCGGCTTCCGCAGTACCACTTTTACCTGATGCTGGGGCAATTGTTGGCACATTTAAGCGCTTACCTGTACCTTCACTCACCACCTTCCGCAATCCGTCACGCAGCACTTTGATAGTTGTTGGCTTCATATTTAACGACACTCGCCAGCTTTCTTGAAAAGTTTGCTCTTGGGGGAAACCCCCAAGCCGCAACTTTTCGCTTTTTGCTTCTTCATGGTCTTTGAGTAAATGCGGCTTAACTCGGTATCCACCATTAGCAGGAACAGAAAACATAATTGCCGATTGTAGTGGTGTCACTTGCAAAGCACCTTGACCAATTGACATATTGATACTGTCACCTACAGTCCAGGGCATTTTAAACACTTTTTGCTTCCAGATTTCATCTGGTACTAAACCTTTTGATTCTTCATTGGCAAATTCAATGCCAGTTTTTTGACCAAAGCCATATTTGCGACTCCATTCGATTAAACCAGGGCCGCCGACTCTTCTACCAACTTGATAAAAGAAGGTATCACTACTCATAGCGATCGCACCAGGAAATCCCAAAGGCCCAAATCCGGCGTGGTTCCACTCCCCAAAAGTTACCCCACCGACAGTTAAGGAACCGAAGGTTTGTAATACGGTGTCAGGGGAAAATTTACCCGTTTCTAATCCGGCTGAGGTGGTAATAATTTTGAAGGTACTCGCTGGTGGAAACGCACTCAAAGCGCGATTGACTAAGGGATGGTCTTTACCTTGTACAGTTTCCCAATCTTTTTGAGAAAGTTTTTGTTTGGAGAAAATATTCGGGTCAAAGGTGGGGTGGGAGGCCATTGCTAAGACAGCACCGTTATTTGGGTCAATTGCGACAACTGCGCCTTGATATTTCCCCAAAGCTTGGTCTGCTGCTTTTTGCAAATTTAAATCTATAGTCAAGTGTAAATCGTTACCAGCCTTGGCCTGTTTTTCTCCTAAAACCCGGATCGGACGACCAGCGCCATCTACTTCTACCTGCTGACCACCCCATTCGCCCCGGAGTATTTTTTCGTAGGCTTTTTCAACCCCCATTTGACCAATCACATCTCCTAGGCGATAGCCGTCCGGCTTCTTCTTGTCTAACTGTTCTGGAGTTAATTCCCTGGTATAGCCAAGTACATGGGCTAATGCTGTTCCCTGAGGATAGTAGCGAACAGCTTCGGTATTAATTTCTACGCCTGGAAGTTCGTTTGTGTACTCTTTTAATGCCGTGATTTGTGCTTCACTAATATCACGAGCAATACGGACGAGTGTAGAAGAATTAGCACCAGCCAGTTTAAGCTTCTTTTCCATCTCATCCTGGGTAGTGTTGAGAATTTTTTCTAGACGTGGTGCGATAATCGGCCATGAGGGCTTAGTATGAGCCATCGGCCACAAATACACAGAATGAGGATAGCGCGTACTAGCTAACAGTTTGCCATTGCGGTCAAAAATATTACCCCGTTCTGGTTGTTTAGAAATCATCCGAATGCGGTTGGACTCTGCTCGTTGTCGCAGTTTTGGGCCTTCAACTATTTGCAAATATGCTAAACGAGCATCAATCACAGCCGTCATTACTAGCGTAAATACAATTAAAAATACCGACTGAAAACCGCGACCAACTGTACGTGTATCTTTTTTGCTACCTGGTAGAGGCAATGGTAATAAATCCATAAGAAAAAATAAAGATTATGAAATTCGTATTAAATTAGGTCGGCCCAACGAAAATACTGGTAACGTCATTTGGTGTTTGGTGTTTGGGTTTGGCGTTCGGTATTCTTAAAAAGTTCTGAGCGGAGGTTTCCTCCGCTCAGACTTTGCGCTTTGGTATTTGGTATTTGGGGTTTGGCGTTTGGCGTTTGGTATTTCTACCTTGTCTCCCTTGTCCCAATTACTAATTCCCCATCTTCCTGAACAATTGTTTTTGACGGATACAATAAACCAAAGTGCCATAGGTAGTTTGATTAAAACACTACATTAATGGGCACAATCACGTAAGATCATGCATTTTACTGAGGAGTATGGCTCAAACTGTGACGCAGAATCAGGGGGAGATGATGGCTTTGCAGCCGCTAGATGTTGAGCTGCGTAACGTGTTCAAGTTTTTTCACCAAGAACCGGCAGTCAATGGCGTAGACTTGGAGGTTAGACAAGGAGAATTTTTTAGTATCCTTGGCCCTTCTGGTTGTGGCAAGACAACTATATTACGTTTAATTGCTGGTTTTGAAACAGCGGATGCTGGGAAGGTATTGATTCAAGGTCAGCCTATGACTAATGTCCCGCCTTACCGCCGACCTGTCAATACGGTATTTCAAAGTTATGCATTGTTCAATCACCTGAATGTGTGGGATAACATTGCCTTTGGACTGCGACTGAAAAAACTCCGCAAGTCAGAAATCGATAATCGAGTCAAAGAAGCTTTAAAGCTAGTGAAAATGGAAAGTTTGCGATCGCGCTTTCCTAATCAACTTTCTGGTGGACAACAGCAAAGAGTAGCCTTAGCCAGGGCTTTAGTCAACCGTCCATCTGTGGTGCTGCTAGATGAACCCTTGGGAGCATTAGATTTAAAGCTGCGTAAAGAAATGCAGGTTGAGTTATTAAATTTACACCAAGAACTGGGATTGACCTTTATCATGGTGACTCACGATCAGGAAGAAGCCCTATCTTTGAGCGATCGCATTGCTGTGATCAATCAAGGCAAAATAGAGCAAATTGGTACTCCCAGCCAAATTTACGAATTTCCCCGCACCACTTTTGTGGCTGATTTTATTGGTGATACTAATTTATTCAGTGGTGAAATCGCTGTGGTAGACGCTACTAATGTGCAAATTGAAACTAAAACCGGATTGACAATTGTTGTTGCGCGCAATGAAGAAACACCAACAGAAATATCACAAACCGTAGTAGTGAGTGTGCGTCCCGAAAAAATTCAGTTATCACTTTATCCACCTAATTTAGGACATAACTGCTTTGAAGGACGACTAATAAACGTCATGTATTTAGGAACTCACGTTAATTATGTTGTGGAATTAATCAACGGCATTAGTATTAATGTTTTGCAACCTAACACCTTTGGTGGCTTACCAGATCCCCATACACCCATATATGCTTGGTGGGAAGAAAGTGATTGTTTGGCTATTAGTCAATAGTCATTTGTCATTTGTCATTTGTCATTGTTCTTGGCTAATGACAAACAAAGTAATCTCAATGAAAATTGAGAAATAGCAAATGAAATTTAAAGTTGACAAATGACAGCAAAGCGTTTCCAAGATTTACATGTTTATCAATTATCAGAACGATTAGCAGATGACATTTGGAAAATAATTGGGGAATGGAATTTATTTGACAAAGAGACAATTGGTAAACAGATTGTGCGTTCAGCAGATAGTATTGGAGCAAATATAGCAGAAGGTTCCGGGAGAGGTAGTTATCAAGACAATAAACGTTTTATCAAGATAGCTAGGGGATCTTTAAATGAAACCCAACATTGGTTAAGACGAGCTTATATGCGGAACCTCTTAACTAGCGAACAGATAAACTCAATTCAAATAATTCTTAATGAACTAGCACCCAAACTCAACTCCTACCTAAACTCAATTGGTAATATCCCAGAAAACAAATGACAAATGACAAAGCGCAAAGTCTGAGCGGAGGAAACCTCCGATCAGAACTTTGTAAGAATGACAAACACCAAATGACAACCAGACGCAAGTTCTTACAAAAAACAGCAGCATTTTCTAGCTTATCTTTAGCTGGATGTGGTTGGCGACTAGCTGATGTCCGTGCTAATGCTAAAACTTCTGGTCAACGTGACCAACTATATCTTTATACCTGGACGCAATATACTGATAACCAATTACTGAAAACTTTTAGTGCCCAAACTGGCATGAAAGTATTAGCTGATTTTTATGATTCCAATGATGTCATGTTAGCTAAATTGCAAGCGGGAGGTGGTAATTCTTACAGCATTATCTATCCATCTGATTATATGGTACAAAAGATGGTAGAAAAAGGCTTATTAATAGAAATAGATCATCAGCGCTTAAATGGGTTAGATAATTTATTTCCGCGCTTTCAAAATCCTAGTTATGACCAGAATAATCGCTATAGTATACCCTTCAATTGGGGAACAACTGGCTTAGTTTACAATTCCGAAATTATTAAAGATGTACCAGAAGATTGGGAATATCTTTGGCAAAATAAAGATAAATTGAAAAAACGCATGACGTTGCTTAATGATGTCCGCGAAGTGATGGGTGCAGTGTTGCGGATGCTAGGTTATTCCTACAATTCCCGAGACGAAAATCAAATTAAACAAGCTTATGAAAAGTTGAAAGAACTTAAACCTGCAATCACTGCTTTTGACACTGAAGCTTGGCAAAATCAAATTCTGGCAGGAGATTTAGTATTAGCAATGTGTTACTCAGCAGATGCGATTCGAGTCAGCAAAGAAAACCCCAAATTGAAGTATGTAATTCCTCGCAGTGGTTCTTCATTATGGACTGATACAATTGTAATTCCCAAAATATCACCCAATCCTGATGGTGCGTATGCTTGGATTAATTTTATTTTACAGCCAGAGGTAGCCGCTCAAATGAGCCAACGTCTGAATATTTCTACTCCCAATAATTCAGGATTTGAGCAGTTACCTACAAAACAACAAAAAAATACTACTTTATTTCCCCCAGAATCGATTTTAGAAAAATGTGAACGCATTCAGCCTTTAGCAAACTTTGAAGAAGTTTATGAACGCTACTGGACTCAATTAACCAGCAGTTAAAAATGTTGTTTTAATTTTCTATATATATATTCTGTCTAATCAACTTCTGCTAAAGCAAAAAATGCAAAAAGTCCATCATTCACATTTTAATTGGCTTCAACCTTTAGTATTGTTGGCACCTGCTGGTATTTGGTTAATTCTTTTACTAGTTTTACCAACATTAATAATTTTGGAATTGAGTTTAGTACCGAATATCCGACCAGGAGATTTAGTCAATCCCAGTGGATTGCAAAACTATTTAAGGATACTCGACCCACTTTACCTGCAAGTAATTCTGCGTTCAGTGATTTTGGCGCTTGCTACCACAATCATTTGCTTAGTTTGCAGCTTCCCTGTTGCCTATTGGATTGCCCAAATAGCACCACAACGCTGGCGGAATTTGTTGTTGCTAGCCTTTATTTTACCTTTGTGGACTTCTTCTTTACTCCGTTCCTACGCTTGGATTACAATTCTGCGTCCTACGGGTTTATTAAATAGCTTATTAAAATTTTTCCATTTCCCTACTTTAGAATTACTTAACCAAATTCCCTCAGTCTTAATTGGCATGAGTTATAGTTTACTGCCTTATATGGTGTTAATTTTATATGCTTCTTTAGAGAAGTTAGATATTCGCTTACTTGAAGCAGCCGCAGATTTAGGGGCAAATCCCACACAGGCGTTTTGGAAAGTAACAGTACCCCAAATTTTGCCAGGAATTACTGCCGGTTCAATGCTAGTATTTATCACCGGATTAGGAGATTTTATTAATCCAGAATTATTAGGTGGTGCCTCTAGTATGACGGCAGCAAGGTTAGTTTATAACCAGTTTCTCGGTGCTACCCAAAATTGGGGATTTGGTTCAGCTTTGAGTATGACATTAATTTTACTTGTGAGTCTTGCGATCGCACTTCTCATTAAGTTTGGTGAAGCCACACCCAAGCGGTAATTATACTATTTTGGATTTTGGATTTTAGATTTTGGATTGGGAATTGCCTTCTGTGAATCCATCTGTCGCAATCATTGTTCAAATTGGTCAGGACTTACGCAACTGGCACACCTATCTTCTGGTATAAGAGTCAAGAGTCAAGGGTCAAGGGGAGCCAGCGCTGTGGGCGGGTTTCCCGACTTGTTCGCGCAGCGTCTCCCCTTCTCCCAAAGGGAGAGGCTAGCGCCAAGGGAGAAGCGACTGGCTCTCAAAAATTAAGGTTTTTTGGACTCTTGAACGCCAGTTGCTACAACGGAGGGAACCTCCGCAACGCACTGGCTCCTTTTGACCCTTGACAACTTAAACGAAAAAAATATGACACGCAGCTTTAGTCCTATTGGTATTAGGTTCTTCTTTGCGCCTCTGTCTTGAAAAGTTCTGTTCGGAGGAAACCTCCGCTCAGACTTTTCGCTGCGCCTCTGCGTGAGACAATTCTTTTTTCATTTTCTCTGCCGTACTAACTCAAGCACGATCGCAATTACGCCATTGGGATCAATTGGCTTGGTAAGATGGCGTTGAAACCCGGCTTTCACAGCTTGCTCTTTGTCGCTTTCTCCTGCATAGGCAGTTAAAGCAATGGCTGGAAGCGGGGGCTTTTGCTGTTTGGCTTGCAGATTGCGAATATGGCGGATGAGCATATAGCCATCCATATCAGGCATACCAATATCGCTGAGGAGAATATCTGGTTTAAATTGCTCTAATGCTTGTACAGCTGCGGTTGCTGATGCCATTGCGCGGACAATTGCACCGTTTTCTTGCAGTAGAAACACCAGCAACTCTCGCGTATCTGCATTATCATCCACAACCAGCGTGCGAATCCCAGCCAGGGGTAACTCAGGCTGGGGTGAAGCATGAGATTGTTCTATTTGCTCGCTGCGGTCTTCTTCCTTGAGCAACTGTAGCTGAATACTAAAGCTGGCACCTTGGTCTTCACCTAAGCTTTCTGCCCAAATTGTACCGCCATGCATTTCCACAATTTGGCGAGCGATCGCTAATCCTAACCCTAATCCACCAAACTGACGGGTGGTTGAACCATCTTCTTGGCGAAAATACTCAAATACGAAGGGCAAAAACTCCTGATTAATGCCTTTACCTGTGTCAATCACTTGAATTTGAGCTTGGGAATTAACTTGTGTGAGTTTAACTTCCACTTGTCCGCCGACGGGCGTAAATTTGACGGCGTTAGAAAGGAGGTTCCACACCGCTTGCTGTAATCGCGCCGCATCACCAAAAACCTTTTTCACTTCTGGATCTAAGCTGACTGCAATGTAAATCGATTTGGCTTCAGCTGCCAAGCGCACTGTTTCTAAGGCGGCGGTAATCACAAAGGCTAAACTCACAGGAGCCGCTTTCAGTGTGAGCTTACCACGCATAATTCGGGAAATATCGAGTAAATCTTCGATTAGTTGGGCTTGCAGTTTGGCATTGCGCTCAATCGTTGCTAACGCTTGAGCCGTTCGAGTTTCATCCAACTTGCGCCCTTGTAGCAATTGTACCCAGCCCAAAATCGGATTTAGGGGCGATCGCAATTCATGGGACAGCACGGCTAAAAATTCATCTTTGATCCGGTTGGCGCGTTCGGCTTCTTCCCTGGCTAATTTCTCTTGGGCGAGTACCTTGGCTCGTTCTTGTTCCAGTTGTTTTTGATCCTCAATATCCGTCGCTGTCCCAAACCATTTAATTACTTGACCGCTTTCATTGTTCAGGGGTACAGCTTGGTGTAAATGCCAGCGATACACACCATCTGCGCGGCGAATCCTACCTTCTGCTTGATAGCGAATGCCATCTTTTTGAGCCAGCGCCCATTGCTCACCCATAATAGGCACGTCGTCAGCATGGACAATGCCTTGCCAGCCGTGAATTTGTGCTTGGGCCAGCGTGAAACCTGTAAAATCTGACCAGCGTTGATTGACATCAAGTAGCGCTCCCTCGGCGTTGGCTGTCCACACCAATTGCGGGATTAATTCTGCCAAATACCGATAACGCTCTTCACTCTGCCTGAGAGCCGATTCTGCTCGTCTGCGGTCAGCGAGTTCCGTCTGTGCTTTTTGATACAATACAGCTTGTTGAATGGCGATCGCTACTTGCGTTGCTAATTGTTGCAGCAATTCGATCTCAGATGCTTGCCAAGAGCGCGTATTAACACACTGATGAGCAATTAGTAATCCCCATAAATGGTCACCTTGCAAAATCGGTACCACCAAATTCGCTCGGATTTGAAACTGAGCCAGCAGCTTGATATGGCAGTCATTAAAACCTGCGGTGTAAATATCTGCGATCGCCAGCACTCGCCCATGCTGGTAGAGTTCTACATAGTTGGTGTGAAAGCAAGGATCGGCAATGGTTGATGCTAGAATCGCCGTCCAACCTGCACCGACTGATTCCGCTACCACCGTTCCTGATGACTCTGCATTCAGCCGGAAAATCAGCACGCGATCGCTCTCCAGGACTTGTCTTGTCAGATGCGCCGTTGTGTGCAGAATCTCGTTGAGATTGAGGGATTGATGAATTTGCTGGGTAATTTGGGCAACCAAACGCTCTCGTTCAAATTGCTGTTGACGTTCCGCTTCTACCTGTTTGCGATCGCTGATATCTTGCGCCGTTCCCGCCATTTGTACAGGCTGACCAGTTTCTTGATAAAAGACTCGACCCCAACAGCCCAGCCAACGCACGTGACCATCGGCAAGCATTATCCGGTATTCTACTTGATAGTCGCTACCCGTTGCCAATGAATGGTTGAGGATTTGAACTAAGGTGCTGTGGTCATCGGGATGGATGCGCTTTTCCCAAGCGTCATAAGTTCCCTCAAAGCTACCGGGAGCCAAACCATACAAGCGCTCTAAATGCTCAGACCAGAAAACTTTACCTGTCTGAATATTCCACTCCCAAATCCCCTGACGAGATGCTTCCAGAGCTAAATGCAGCCGTACTTCACTTTGTTGCAGTCTGATGCGTAACTGAGCTTTGTTAATAGCGCATCCCACGGTAAATTGTAAATCATCGGCCGTGATGCGACCTTTAATCAGGTAATCTTCTGCCCCGGCTTTAAGAATTTGGACTGCGATCGCTTCGTTACCCTGTCCAGTGACTACAATTACTGGTGGACAATTGCCCTTGGCTTGATTTTTCAGGGATTCTAAAAATTCCACGCCCTCAAAATCTGGCAGTCGGTAGTCTAACAGCACCACATCAGGCTGGTAGCGTTGACAAATCTCTAATGCGGCTTCTCCCGTTTCTGCTTCTAAAATCGTGTAATTGTGTTCCGAGTCTCGCCGTAGATAACGTTGATAAATCACTCTGTCTTCAGCGCAATCTTCCACTATCAATACAGTACGTTGCACTTGTTCAGCTGGCATTGGGAATACAGCAGCTTGTTGATTGTGCGTCTGACTACAAGCTGCTTCACTACGTTCGCGCAGCGTGTCGCAGACAGACGCTACGCGTAGCTTGCTTCCCCCTAGGGGTACGCATCTAAGCTTCTGTGTGGTAATGTCACAAAAAGTTGTTACCACAGCCCAAGGATTCGGATTATTTACCTGAAATAAAGGCTGTGCATCAATTTTCATCCAAATTAGCTCACCGCTTGGGTGATAAATACCCATAACAACCCCGACAATCGGCTGAGCCGTTTGCAGTGCCACTTTTGCTGGATGAGTTTCGCCTTCAAATGGCGAGCCGTCTTCGTGAATAGCTTGCCAGAGGTGGTCAAAAGAGCTGCAACCCTGCATCTGCTGCAAGGTAAATCCTAAAATTTCTTGAGCAGCAGCATTACAGGCTTGAATTGTGCCATCAGCCAAATGAAATACCATCCCTGCTTCTGAACTGGTATTAATTGCAGGCTGCTGTTGAAAATCTCCATCAACTCTCTCTGGCACCTGGGACACCACTTTTATTCCTCCAGTAAAATACTAGTACAGCGCAGCGGAAATAACTAATCACATTTACCTGACGTACCCAAGGCTACTGCCATATATCAATACTATCCTCACAGAGAAACTGATGAGTTATATGATTAATCATCTATCAAAAAGTCTCTAAAGGTTTTTGTTCCTTAACAGTTATTGACTTTTTACAGCACTAAAGCTATGGAGAGCAGATGTGATTTATGTACTTACTCATTGAGGTAGGGAACAGGGAAAAAGAGAAATCAGGAAAATCTGTATTTATTTATGAGCAGGCAATATAAAACTGTGTGGGATGGGCAATGCCCGTCCCACACAGTTATTAATTATTCATGAATAATTTTTGATTGCTATTATGACTTACGCAAATGTCATATTTTTTCGTAGAGGTTGTCTAGAGTCAAAAGGAGCCACTGCGTTGGATGGGTTTCCCAACTTGTACTCATTTGGAGAACCCACAGGGCAGCAACTGGCGTTCCAAATTCTAAAAAAACTAGAATGTTGACTCTTGAATCTTGACCACTATAGCAGAAAATATATGTGCCAGTTGCGTAAGTCCTAGCTATATATCCAGGGGTCTACATAATTAATTTCGCTGCTTCTAACCCCAGAAATAAAGTCATAGCTACGAATTTGACATCAAGCATTAGTTACTCATAATTAAATTTTTGAATTTAGCCTGTTCGTTATTAGTTAGATCTTCCACAATAGAAATTAAAGTTTCCTCGAGATATGGCTTATTCAAGTAAGCTGTTGCGCCCAAAGCTTGAGCAAGCTGGCGATGTTTCTCTGCACTGCGCGAAGTCAGAATTACTATAGGTAAATCTGCTAAGGTTGGGTTTTGCCGGACATTAGACAGAAGTTCAAAACCATTCATCCGTGGCATTTCTAAGTCGGAAATTACCAGTTTTATTTCTGGATGTCTCTGCAACTGTTCTAGAGCTTCTATACCGTTTTGTGCTTGTAATACTTGATAGCCAGATTTTTGCAATGTTAAAGAAATAGTTTGACGTAGACTAATGGCATCATCTACCACCAAAAGCACTGTTGATGACTTTTGATTTGCTAATAAAGACTGACTTGGCTGGGTGAGAGGAGAAGCAGCTAGTAGTGGTGTAGAGTTAGAAGTTACACTTGATAGGCTTAAGGCTGCTTTATTTGTCAAATAAGCGGTTGATGGTATGCTACTCTCCAGTGTTGCCTGCATCTCACTAGACTCTAGCAGCAGAGTCGGATCAATCACTAAGATGAGAGTACCGTTAGCTAAACTACTACAACCATAAATATATTTTGGCGGAGCGATCGCATTTCCTAAAGGCCTAATTACTAGCTCTTGTTCACCGATAATTTGGTCAACTTCTAAACCAAAAACTTCTTGATTTCGCCGTAGTAATAGCACAGGATGCTGGGTAATCCCTATGTCATAGGGAGTTGGAATATTATTCACATTAACGCTACTGGGAAGTGAACCATGATAATACATTAACTCCGAAATTTGACTGAGGCTAACCATCCGTTGATCTTCGCCTGTGTTGTAATATAGTACTTTTCTGCCGTCAAATTCTTTAATTTGCTGCTCTGAAGGAATCAAGATTTTTTCAAGATTATCTAAAAGCAAGGCATAAACAAAACCACCTGCTTGCACCAGCATTAATTTATCTGTAGTCATAGAAAAAGGAAATTTAAGTATAAATTTTGTGCCTTGGTTAGGAAACGATTTAACCGAGATAGAGCCATTGAGCGAATGTAATTGAGAACGCACAATATCTAAACCCATACCACGTCCAGAAATTTCACTCACCTGCTCGGCGGTGGAAAACCCTGGTGAAAACATCAGTTCTAAAAGTTCCGATTCTGTTGGGTTATAAATATCAGTTAAGAGATTCAGTTCAAGAGCTTTTTGGCGAATTTTATCTAAATTTAAACCTTGGCCATCATCCCGAACTTCAATAACAGTTTGGCTACCTTGATGATAGGCGCAAAGTTCAATGACAGCTTGCTCTGGTTTACCCATTGCTTGGCGAACTTGTGGTGTTTCAATCCCGTGATCAAAAGCATTACGTACCAAATGTAATAAAGGATCGTAGAGTTTTTCTGCGATCGCTTTATCTACAAGTACTTCTGTACCACTAAGTTTAAAATCTACAAGTTTGGCATAAACATTCCCCATTTTTTTCACCATTTGGGAAAATCGATTCATGATATTTCCTAAAGGTGACATCCTAGCTTCTACCAAGTTATCTATAATATTCAGCGTTAATTTCTGCTTTTTGTCACTAAGTTGATTAGCTTGCGTCAGCAGTAAATCTAAAGATTCTGTAATTTCTTGTAGTTGCAGAGTTTCTTCTATAGCCTCATGCAAAGTCATCTGAAATTCTGTGTATACATCCATTTCTAAAGAATCAAATTTCACAGGCGCAAAGTTTTTTCTATGTTGTAAAGCAACAGTTTGCATCTGTAAAGGTAAATCGCCCAATTGATTTAATATTGTTTGTTGTTTGTTGAGTCTCTGTACTAATTGTTCAATTATTTCTTTAACTTGTTCGTCCTGTAATATCCGCTGCTTTTGCTTAATTAATAATTCTCCAGCCAAGTAATTGAGGCGTTGCAGTCCCTCTGTATCTACCCGAACAAAGGAATGCTGCCGAGAATTGGTATGAGAAGTGGCGGGGATTTTATTTTCTATTTCTTCATGAATGTGGCTCGCATAATTAGCAATACCTGTAACTACTTCCTCTTGCACACCTAATGATGTAATTTCTTCTGTCTTAGTTGGAGTTTCTGGAGTTTCTCCAATTTCATATTTAGGATTAAAATTAACTTCTCCTCCCCAAATTTTCTCAAGCAGATTATCGGTTTCTGGAATGGCTATTTGAGGATATATCTCTTTGAAAACTAATAGTGTTTGTAATTTATGACGGTCAAGCCAATTTTTTTCTTGGGTTGTAACAGAAGGAAAATTTTTATATTCTTGGGATAATTTAGCAAGTTGTTGTTGCAGTGTTTGGATGATGGAGACATCACCCTTAACTCGCTCATTTGAGTAATAAAATTTCACAATAGCAAGAATAATCGTTACTATCACACCTTGGCGATAAAGACAAAGGCTTTGGCTATCTTCTGCTTCTTGAACAAAATCTAAAAATTGACTCAGCCAATTTTCAATATAACTAACTGCATCTTCACCATGAGATACAACTAAAAGAGGTAAACTCAGTTCTGCTTGAGGAATTTGTCTCTGATGATTAAACCATCCGAAAACATAACGGATGACTTTGATATAAAACTTAGCTTGTGCTGGATTTAGGGGCTGATTTTTATTGTTAACAGATGTAATTAAAAATTTATATAATTGCTCGATTTGATTTTGTAAATCGTTAGGTAAAATAGATAGTTTGGCAAAAGTATTTAACTCATTTGTCACTACAATTGCTAAATTTTGTAAAGCTGGATCAGCTTCTCCTCCAGAAGTGCGATCGCCTGCCAATACAGATGCTTGAGCTTGCTGTAAATTGGCGAGAGCGACTTCCCCAATCTGATGTGCTTGATGCGGGTTAGCTGTTAGCGCGACCAGAATTGTTTGTGCGATTATACCAAACCCAGGTAAATTTAAAGATTCTGCTAAACCAATAAATACCTCAGCTTGCTCTCGTAGAAAATCAGCAAATTCTGTACGATCAACTGTGCCATTAAGAGCTTCGGCAATACTTTCTAATCGTTGCTGTACTCCTACTTCAAAGATAGATTTTACAATATCAAATCCCAATTCTTCCGAAGTAGGGATATGAGCCTCAGCACCAAAAGCATCACCCAGTTTTTCTTGCAGGTGTACAAATACAGAAGCGGCTCGCCCAAGAAGTTCCTCACCATCGATAGTACTACCTGTCAGTTCTGAGTTTAGTGCTAAACTCAGACATTCATAAGCTTGCAGTATAAGTGTTTGTAATTGAGAGTCAATTATAACAGTTGGATTATATAAAGCATTAAATACATCTTCTAAAGAATGAGCGATCGACTTAATAGTCTCTAGCCCAACGTTAGCGGCTCCCCCTTTAATTGTATGAGTTGCCCGCATTAATTCATGCACTTTAGCTATACTAAATTCTTCCGCTAAGCCGTATATTTCTTGTTCTATTATTTGTAATAGTTCTGGGGCTTCAGCCAAAAAATAGATGTATCCCTGTTCCCGAATATCAATATCTATAGTCATATTTTTAAGTTATTTGTCATTTGTAATTTTTAAGAGGGAACAGGGAATAGGGAATTACCATAATTAATAGTTATTCCCCTCATCCTCGTTGTCCCCCTTCTCCCCTAATCCCCAAAGGGAGTCCCGAGTTCCCCATTTCTCATCAATTGACCTTAAACTTACTTGCAGTTGCTAATAGTTCTTTTGCCATTCCAGATAACTGTTGAAATACAGTAGTCATTTCATGAGATTCGGCAACAGTCTTGTGAGAAATTGCCGCTACATCTTTCATACTTGAAGTTACCGTGACAGACTGCGCCATTTGTGTTTGGGTTACTTCCGTAATTCGCTCGATTAATTGGCTAATTTCAGCAGTTGCGCTGACAATTGCGTTTAAATTTTGTCGAGCATCACTGACAAGATTTGTACCTTCTACTACTTGTTGGATACCTGTTTCCATAGCTACTGCTACTTCCCCAGTTTCTGCTTGAATCTCTTGGACTAATTTTTCAATTTCGATAGTGGCTGCTGCTGACTGGCGAGATAAAGAACGGACTTCATCAGCTACTACTGCAAAACCTTTACCATATTCACCTGCACGAGTGGCTTCAATAGCTGCGTTGAGAGCTAGTACGTTTGTCTGCGTAGCAAAATTACTAATTAAGTTCACCACTTTTGAAATTTTTTGCGAAGATTCACTGAGGCGTTTAATCTTTTTACTAGTTTGGGCAACAGTTTCGCGAATCCCTTGGATAGCTTGTACAGTCAGGTTCATAGCAGTATCGCCAGACTCAACAGTTTGGTTGGCTTGTTTGACTGCTACTTGCACCAACTCAGCATTAGTTACCACAGCTTTTGTCGAGTCAAGCATTTGTTGAATGTTACTTAAAGCTGTGGTCATTTCTTGGGATTGTTGGTTTGCCAATGTGGTTAGCCCAGTCAATGATGTTTCGCTAGTACCTGAAGTTTGTACAACTTGTTGAGCAGCTGCCTGTACCTGGATGACAATTTGCCGGAGTGCTTGCAGGGTATTATTGTAAGCATCAGCAATTGTGCCTAGCTCATCCTCTGTAATTGGCGCACGTACCGTTAAATTGCCATTGAGGGCGGGTCTGAGGGCTGTTAAAAGTTGAATAGATCGCTGTTGTAATAACTCCTTAGCTGCTTTTTCTCGTGCTGCTGCTTCTGCTAATTGTGCTGACTGTGCTTGTAGTTGTTGCAAATACTCAGTTTGTTGTAATGCTAATCCTAACTGGTCGCCAATCCGCCCTAACAAGCTAATTTCCGATTCTTCCCAATCACGAGTTCCAGAGTGTTGATAAACTGCCAGCAATCCCCAAAGTTCTTCTTTAAAGAATATAGGCACAGTAGCATAAGCTTTGACTTCAAATTTCTCTAATGATTCAATGTGGCAGACAGAATGTCCGGCATTATAAATATCATTAGCAAAAAAACTGTCACCTTTTTTATACTTACCAATTTGGGCACACTCTTGCACTTGGGTATCTGCCCAGACAGTTTTTTGATCGGGGCCTACCAATTTTACCCAACCAAAGCCTACTGACTCAGCTACAAATTCGCCACTCCAGTCTGGGTTAAAGCGATAGATACTCGCGCGATCGCATTGTAATAAGTGGCGGATTTCTTGAGTGCATGTTTTGAAGATTTCTTCTACATTTGAAAATTGGCGGATGCGGTTGACTAGTTTTGTGAAGGCTTTTTCTTGTTCGGCTATCTGAGCTAGTTTTTCAGATTTAACTCGCACTTGCTCTAGATATTCTATCTGGGATTTAGCCAGGCTAAATTGCAAGCCAATTTGAGCTAAAAAGTTAACTTCCCAGCTTTGCCAATCACGAGTTCCAGTGTTTTGATAAGCTGCTAGCAAGCCCCATAACTTTTCTCCAAAGAAGATAGGAACTATCATGTAAGCTTTAGCTTCAAACTGCTCTAAAATCTGGATATGGCAAGGAGAAAGGCCTGCGTTATAGATATCATTAATGACAAAGTTTTCACCCTTGACATACCTACCCCCTTGAGTTTCTTGCAAGTAGGTATCGTCCAAAAAAGTTTGAATATCAGGCCCTACCAGTTTTACCCAACCATGACCTACTGACTCACTGATAAACTCGCCACCCCAGTCAGGATTGAAACGATAAACTGCTACGCGATCGCATCGCAGAGATTGACGCACTTCTTGAGTGGTGATTTTGAAGACGCTTTCTGCATTTAAAGATTGGCGAATTCGGTTAACTATCTTGGTTAAAGTTTTCTCTTGTTCAACTATTTGAGTTAGTTGCTCAGTTTTTGCCTGCACTTGTTCTATATATTCTGTCTGTGAGATAATTACACCCAATTGCAAGCCAATCTCAGCCACAAAGTTAGCTTCCCAAGGTTGCCAATTACGTGTTCCAGAATTTTGATAAGCTGCAAGTAAACCCCACAATTTTTGTCCATAAAAAACTGGTACTATCACATAAGATTTAATGTCAAACTTCTCTAAAACATCAATGTGGCATTGACTGTGACCCATCTGATGGAGATCGTTGACAACCAAACTTTCCCCTTTGGCAAAACGTCCTCCTTGGGTTTCTTGCAGGTGAATATCTTCCCAAACAGTTTTAATATTAGGGGCTACTAGTTTTACCCAACCATTTGCTACAGATTCACCGACAAACTGACCACTCCAATCGGGATTGAAACGATATACTGCTACGCGATCGCAGGATAGGAATTGGCGGATTTCTTGCGTAGTTGTTTGAAATATTTTATCGACAGATGGTAAATGGAGAATTTTATCAATAATTTTCCCTATTGATTTCTGCGCTAGTTTCTCCTGTTTCAGTGCTGTTTGGGATGTAAAATTCTGTATTCTGTAGGCAATTTCTGTGGTAATTTGGGACAGTAGAGTGATTTCTAACTCTTGCCATTGTTTTGCTGAAACACAATTATTTACTGTGAGCAAGCCCCACACCTTACCGTCTACTACAATTGGTAAACTTAAACTCGCTTTGACTTGAAATTTTTCTAGCAGTTGTTGTTGATAAGGGGTGAGTTGTATCTGAGTAATATCGTCAATGACTACAGGTTCTAAATAATCTTGATTGCTATATAAACCAAAAGCCATACCTGGAAGATTTTCGTCTAGCGTCGGTGTCCAACCTAGGCTTCTAGATTCGGCTAAGACAGTACCAGCGTCAGATTTAGTAAACTGATAAATTAAGGCGCGATCGCAAGCAATTTTTTGTCTAACTTCTCCTACGGTAACTTTGAGTAGTGTATCAATGTCTGGCGCTTGACGTATCTGCTTGGATATACTTTGTAACTGCTGTCGCCAACTCTTAAATTCATCAGATATTGCATTTAATATAGACAGTTCATCGCTAGGAATACTTGCTATGTCTAAGCTACCGTTGTGATTTTCTAATGTTTCTTTTTTAGTAATAATATTACTATTTGTCTGGCCATTGTTATACACTTTCATTGGGCAGTCCTCACTAATCCTAATAAGTAATAATTTGATACTTTCAACTTGGCAAACTTATGGTAATTTTAAAAACCTCCTACCAATTACCAACTTTCAATTATGATTTCCCCATATAGGAGCTTGGATAATTGCTAAAGCATCTAGAGTAAACATCATCTCCTCATTAGGATTAATAAAGTATCCTTGCAAAAAGGATGATATTTCTGGAGAGAAGAGTTCAGCAGAGGGGGTTTTCATCTCTTGAGTATTTAGCCACTCTATATCCGTCAATTGACGTACCAATAAACCTAAAGATTTACCCTCATTTTCTATGACGATTGCCATCATTTTGGCAACTAAATTTGAGCCTTGTAACAGCGAAGAATACCCTAGCATTTCGTCTAAATCAACTAACCACAGCATTTCGCCACGCCAGTTGTAGATACCCAAGACGCTATTAGGCATTTGAGGTACACCGCAGATTTCTGCCAATGATACTTGTAAAACTTCAGTGATATGTTGTAACTGAATTACGCCTATATCCTCAGATCCCAAATTAAAACTTAAAAATTTTTGCTTGGTTTCCAAAATACTTTGTCCTTTATGGTAGTGCTTTGTTTCTAGCCACATAACTAACTGGCTATCATTAACTGCGTACACCAAGACAAATGACAAATGATTTTTGTCATTCGTTGTTTCTTAATCTCATGTTCAACCCTGCTTACCAGCTAATCAATCACCAGAAATCTTTATTCTCTAGCCCATCATCCCTGTTCCTAATGGTTGATTAATCGCTGTAGAGTTCCTACTAATTCTTCTTTATCAATCGGTTTTGATAGATAACCTTCTGCACCAAGCATATTGCCCCAAATTTTATCTACATCACTATTTTTCGTTGAACAAAAGACCACAGGTATGTTACTAGTCTGGGGATTATTTTTCAATTCTCGACAAATTTCGTAACCGCTTTTACCAGGTAAAATTACATCAAGAAATATCACATCAGGCTTTGTTATGTCTATTTTGTCTTGAGCCTCTTCGCTACTTTTAGCACTAATCACGTAGTATCCTGCCTGTTGCAAGTAACTTCTGATGATTTCCATATCAGTCAAACCATCTTCAACAACTAAAATAGTGTTCATGGTAATTACATATTAAATGTCTCTTGTGAATATAAAAACAAAAGTACCTTTGTTTTTATATTATCTTGGAGCATTTTTTATTTATTAGCCTCAGAAAAAGCACTTAAAAAGACATATTTATTACACCATTTCATTTCATTAATTTGTAGCAAATAGGTTTGGAAAATACTCGGCGTTACTTTGTCTTTAAAAAAGTTATGAACTTATGCAAAGCACTACTTAGATACTATTTTTGATTCAAAAAATTTACTAAATCAAAAACTGGTTTTAAATTTAGTTGAAAAATATTTGTGTGAAAAAATAATTATTTAGCTCTCTAACCCAACGTTTGCATAATTTTGGGGGCTGAAGCTAAAAGGTTATCTGATTAGACTTGCTCTTATCACTCAGAAAAAATCATCAAGACTCTCCCTTAAATATTATGCTAAAATCAAGTATAAAAATCTTAAAATGCTAGCCAATATTAGGAGATTAGGCTTTATTTTCTAACATTTTGAAATTTTCAAGCACATTTTTGGAGTTTAACTAATACTTTGGCATAATATGTACAGAAGAAGCCTCATGAATAATTTAAGTATTATTACTGAATTATAAGCTTTCTAATTGAAGGGGTTTTATACTGCTTGATGAAGTATGCATAGGTAAATATTTACGCATCATACTTATTACCTTATCAGCCACTACAGGTTTGGTGAGAAAATCTGTAGAGCCAACTACTTTAGCGCGAACTCTATCTAAAATACCATCATTGCCTGTTAAGATAATTATTGGTGTGTTAGCGAAAGCAGAAGTTCGTCGCAATTGAATGCAGATTTCGTAACCATTGACAATAGGCATTATCAAATCTAAAAAGATTAAGTCTGGTTTATCTTTTATCAGGATTGGTAAAGCTTGCACAGCGTCTTGAATTTTGACAAACCTTAGTCCATCTGAAGTCATAATTTCTTCTAAGATTTTACAGACTTGGGGACTGTCATCTATACAGGCTACCAATGGAGCAGTGGCGTTGTTTGGTGCGATCGCTGTAGAGTTTTTCTGAGGTTCAATAACCGCTAAGGGTAAGTCAGGTACTTCTAGCAGTTCAATAATGCCTTTGAGGATATAAGGAAGCAATGAACGAGCAACTAGCAGTGTACTCTGATTCATTTTTACAGATAAATCCCGCAAGGTGTCTTTACCGTTGATCGAATTTACAAAGTTATGGTAGATATGTGAATTTACCAAATGCTGGAGTTGTTCTGGTTTGCGGATGATGGGTGCTAAGTCAGGAGATAACTTTGTCAAACCAGCTAGTGACCAAATTTTCCATGAGTCTTCAATCTGCTTTAAAGAGATATCTGCACTTGTGTAACTTATTGGCAGTTCTAATAGAAATTCTTGGTTGCGATTACAACTTAGAGAGGTAAGATTAAACTCTTGAGCCAGATCAAACAATAATTCTATTATTGTGTTATTTACAATATTTTGAATTTTTTCTCTCTGAATTTTTTGTTTTTTATATAATATTTCTAGAAGACGGTAATCCCAGTATTCTATTGATAAGTCTTCTGGTCTAAAACGCATCTTATCTACATCTATTTGAGGACAATTTTGAGCCATTTGTCTACGCCATCGCCGGAAAGGATGAATCCCCCCTGATGCCCAAACTATTGTTCCCATTCGATAATAGAATGTCCATTTATGTTCTTTTGGACTTTTAAAAGTTAAGTTTCCATTATACTGTAATTGAGTACAATTTTTAAATTCATTAAGCACGTTACTCAATATGGCCATTTTTTTGCTAAATATACGTTGGTATTTTACTAACGAGTCAGCCATGCTAAAACTACATTCCCCATATATTATTCAGAACATCTTTTAATGAATACCAATATATTGGGCAAATCCTCCGGTTGGTTGCTATTTAGCCTGTATATATTAGATATCAGGCGATAAATTCAAGAATAAGCATCATCAACCTAAATAATGGCAAAAATAGGAATATCTGAGGAGTTATATTCAAAATAATTACCCCTCATTAAGCTCTATTTTTTTCCAATGATTTCTTAATAATTTTGGATTAAATTTATATAATCCAAAATTATGATATAAGGAGGTTTGATATATGATTTTATGCTTTTTTAACTTTAATTACGATCGGGATTTATACTGATTTATATTTAAAAACCATTTGCAGGTTACATAAATTTATTATCTGGATTGTAAGTTTTGTTTGATTTGTGTGAATCAGATAGATTCTTGATTTTTTTGCTTAGATTTGTGAATTTATAACTTAATAATTGTTGACAAAATTTAATTTTATTGCCAAGCTGAGATTTTTAGAAGCAGCTGCTTGCAAAACCATAAAAACTAAATAATTAACCGCTCATAAACGCTGGTAAGCGCTGATAAATATCAAAGAGGCTGCGCTTAATCCGACACCATAGTACTCGACCAACCCAAAATTGTCAGGTGCGGCCAAGCTGGGGAAGCGGGGGTGGCTGGGGGGAGAGTGTGTTTAAATAACTTCTTGGCTTCAAGAGCCTCAAGAGCTTGCCACCACGCACAGTTTGTATGGCACACCACTAGTACGCCGTGAAGTCCAAAGGAGCCAGTTGCTTCAACGGGGGTTCAAAATGAAATGGGTGCGGCTCTTTTAGGGTGTGGCTATACAGAAAAAGCTTGACGAAGCAAGCTTCATTAAGCGCATTGTTCAGAGACAATTAGCATCAGGTTTTTTTGACGTTGTTGTAGCTGGCAATAGCTGCTCTCAAATTACCTTGATGTTCTGACAAAAGGCGATCGCCTTCTGGTTTGTCTAAACCCGTCCAGTGCATCAATAGCGCTAACTTCACCCAGTTGCCGCTACTATCTAGTAAGACACTGGCATCTTCCCGGCTTAAATCGGTGAGGTCTTGCAAAATTCGCAAAGCGCGATCGCGTAACTTTTGATTGGTGACAGCAACATCTACCATGCGATTGCCGTAAACCTTACCCAGCTTGACCATCACCCCGGTAGACAAAATATTTAAAGCTAGCTTGGTGGCTGTACCAGCTTTCAGGCGAGTTGAACCAGCTACTACCTCTGGGCCAGTTAAGAGGCGAATATCAACATCGGCATCAAAGTTAACTTGTTCAGCCGGCACACAGGCAATAAAAATCGTGATTGCACCCCGTTGGCGGGCGGCGTTTAGCGCCCCGTGGACAAAAGGCGTTGTCCCGCCTGCGGTAATCCCGACTACTACATCTAGTTGCGTAATCTGTCGTTGAGCGATCGCAGCTTCTCCATCTTGGGCCCGGTCTTCTAAATCCTCGGAACTCCGGACTAATGCACCAGCCCCACCAGCAATAATCCCCTGTACCAACTCTGGGGGTGTACAAAAAGTAGGTGGACATTCCGCAGCGTCTAACACCCCTAATCTGCCACTCGTTCCTGCACCAATATAAAATAAGCGTCCTCCGTGGCGCAGACGTTCTGCTGTATAATCAATAGCACTTGCTAACTGCGCCTTAGCCGCAGCTACAGCTGCAACTGCCTTTTGGTCTTCGCTATTAAACAAATCCACCAGTTCCAGAGAGCTTATCTGGTCTAAATTCAGACTATTAGAATTCACTTGCTCGGTTAAAAGATAGCCGCGTTCCTGCAAATTTGTCATTTATTATTTTTCCTTTGTCATTTGGCATTTGGCATTTGTCATTGGTCATTTGTCATTGGTCATTTGGCATTTGTCATTAGTTATTTCCCCTCATCTCCAGTCCCCATTACCCCTTCGCCCCTTCGCCCCTTATCCCCGGAGGGGCCCCACCTTCCCCAGTCCCCAATTACAATAAACCTTCAAGTTTACGACGAATGCTGTCTAGTTCAGAATCAGATATTTCCGGTTCTGCTGGGGCTGCTTGGGTAGGAGGGACGGTTTCCTCATCAGAATCTTCAGCCTCTGGTTTCCAGTCGGTTTGTTCTACGTTTGCTTCTGGGGGAGTTACGACTACAGTACTGTTTTCGGGTACAAGTTCCCAATCGTAACCAGCACCTTCACAAAATTCCTTGATTTCTTCGGCATTAATAGCTTCTACGGTCGGTGCAAGGAAATCTTGAGCTTCTAACATTAAGGCAAAGCGCGTTGCGTCATCTTCTGATTCAAACATCAGAATTTTATTGCGATCGCCTACCTTAACTGTATGAATCCCCTCATTCTCAGTTCCAGCATTGAAAATCAATACAAAGACACGCATTGGTGTAATCATCTATATTTAATGGTTCTCTGGTCTATTCTTATTAAAGTTCTAGGTTGTGCCTTCGGGAAAGTCGAGAGCCAAAATTTTCATTGAAGAAGGGATTGGGGACTGGGGAAGGTGGGGTTCCCTTTGGGGAAGGTGGGGCAATGGGGACTGGGAATTAGGGAATAAAAAAACCTTGACCTTTGACCTTTGACTTTTTAACTATTTCCTTTGGTAGAGAATATTTCTGGAACACGACTAGGGTATTGTCGTCTACGATAATTATGTGTTTTTATCAGTTACCAACTTTCTTGAAGTACAATGGCATTCTATCTGGGGTAGAAGTTGTTGCTGTTCCGCCTGCCACAACCAGTCAAGCTTGCCATCTATACTTGCATATCGAACTACGTTCAGAGAAACACTGCCAGTGTAGAAATTTTTAATTGCACAGTTTGCGTAGTTTACTTGATTACGGTATTCCTGACAATGCCAATATTATTGAATAGAACAATTTCCTCGATTCAAGCGATCGGGTCTGAAGTTGAGTTGACGTATTCTAAGAATGGCAGAGCAATCTAGTACTAATTGATGCCAGCAGTGAGCCAGCTACATTCGCCTAAAAAGAGTGAAAGCAAATGACTAAGCTTCCTAAACAATTTAATCACTCCAATCCCCAAAATCGTAAGCATTTCTGGTTGCTGGTGTTGAGTCGCGGTGGTATTGCGTTAGGCGGACTGTTGCTGCTGGCAGTTTTTGGCGGGGTTTGGCGGTTATGGAATTTTGTGCAAAAAGAGTTAACCCCATTAGCCCAAAAAAATCTCACCACTACACTCAACCGTCCAGTACAACTTGGTAAAGTCACAGAATTTTCCTTAACAGGAGTGCGGTTTGGGGCTTCAGCGATTCCAGCCACCGGCACTGATCCAGATAAAGTGACAGTTGATGCGGTGGAAGTTGGTTTTGATCTATTGCAGTTAATCTTCAACCGCACTCTCAAGCTAGATGTCACCTTAGTCAACCCAGATGTTTACATTGAAAAAGATGAGCAAGGGCGCTGGTTGACTACTAGCATTGCCTTGGGGCCTAAAGGTGGGCCAATTAAAACTGATTTGGATAGAATTCGGTTACGCAATGGCAAGCTAGTTTTAGTAAACTTGCTCCAAACGACAGAAAAACAAGCTTCAGCAAATATATCCCCACAAATACCTGCGATTCCCCCAGTTACTAAAGTTCCTGTGGGATTTTCCCAACTCAACGGCACTGGTCAACTTTTGGAGAACAACCAGGTGCTACGCTTTGATGTAGCGGCGCAAGCAGACAGTGGTGGTAATATTGCGATTCAGGGTGACAAAGCACTCAAGACAGAAGCAGCTAAGTTACAACTACGAGGACAAGATTTACTGGCTGCGGATATTACCAGGATTGTTCAGTTACCACTGACTTTACAAGCAGGGCGTGTTAACGGGGATTTACAGATCCAACTCCGACCACAGCAGCAGACTTTATTGTATGGCAGTGCTGCTTTGCAAGGGGTAGCAATTCAGATAGCCCGTTTACCACAACTGTTGAACAATACCCAAGGAAATCTCAGCTTCCAGGGACTGGGAATCCAGCTAGAGAAGGTAGCTACTAACTACGGCAAAATTCCCCTTGTGGCTACAGGAATCATTGACAGAGAAACTGGCTATAAAGTTGTAGGGCAAGTCAATCAGGTGGATGTGGCTAATGCCTTAGAGACTCTGAAGGTAAATCTACCTGTACCGACAACAGGAGAAGTCAAAGCAGATGTACAGCTTGGGGGAGCGATCAATAAACCCATTCTCACAGGTACAGTTGCCACGATTAAACCTGCCCAGATTGACAAAGTTGATTTTAAGAGTGTTAGTAGCAAGTTTGAGTATTCTACAAGTAATTCCTTAATTAGCCTGAAAGATATTCAAGGTACAGCCACAGTCGGGGGTACAGTTACAGGCGGTGGTACAGTCAAACTGGGGAAAACACCGCAACTAGATTTTAATTTTACTGCTGACAATGTTCCTGGGGATGCGATCGCCCAAATTTACAACACTACCCCGTCTTTTCAAATCGGCACTGTCTCTGGAACTGGTCAACTAAGTGGTATCCCTGGAGATGTTCATACTGTAGTCCAATGGCAGGCTCCAAGGGCAACCTATCCGGCTACTGGTACAGTCACTGTTGCCCCAGACCGGACTGTTTCTTTTAGCAATGTCGCTTTAAATGTTGGTGGTGGCAAGGTACTCGGATCTGGCACTTATGCCAATCAACGTTGGCAAGCTGTGGCTGACGCTAATAATGTGCAGTTAGAACCCTTTGTAGACAAAACTAAACTGCAAAATGTCTCGTTGGCGGGGGCAGAATTCTACGGTCGCCTGCTGCTGTCTGGGACAACAGCACCATTTCAAATTGCTACCATCCGCACTGAAGGCGCAGGCGTACAAATCGGTGGGGGGACTGTTGCTGTTTCTCAAATTCAGCTGCAAGACCAAAGCTTTGCGGCGCAATTAGTCGCCAATAATGTGCGGTTGGGACGGGTATTAAAAAATCTGCCGCCAGCTTTGACCGGACCATTAGCAGGTACATTCCAAATCGTAGGCAGCAGAGATAATTTTAGCCTCAAAACTCTGCGCGGTACTGGTGAGGGCAATTTGTTAGTTGCTGATGGTACAGTTACAGCGAAAAATATCCAACTTGTTGACGGTGTGTATCAGGCGCAACTGCGGGCAAGTAATTTATCTGTGCCGGAATTAGCACCGACATTGAAGCAATTTGGGGGTAGGTTAACTGGTGATTTCCAGGTTGCAGGGTCGGTTGATTCATTTAAAACAGAAACTATCCAAGCTACTGGTCAGGCAAAGGTGAATGTAGCCTATGGCACAATTACCGCCTCGAATATTCAACTAAATAACGGTCGCTATCAGGCTGTCGTGGCGGCTGATGGTGTGGAATTAAAGCAGTTAAATCAGCAATTGCGTGGTCAATTCGGCGGTCAATTGCAAGTGGTAGGTACAGTACAGTCACCAAAATTAGCTGATGTGCGTGCCGTTGGTCAGGTGCAATTTTCCCAAGGGATTGCGGCGATTCGGCAACCAATCAAAGCTGCGATCGCCTGGGATGGTCAAAGGCTGAATATTGAACGCGCTACTGGCCCGAATATCAATGCTAGTGGTTACATATTAGCCAATGCTCAAGGCGCAGGCGTACCAGAAATTACTGACTTAAATCTCAATGTCCAAGCCTTAGATTACAACTTGCAACAGTTGCCGCTTAAGCTACCCAATGGGATTAATTTGGTAGGAAAGGCCGATTTTGCTGGACAGGTGAGTGGTACTCTACCTGTGCCGAACCTCCAAGGACAACTGAGGTTACGGAATTTGACAGTCAAGAATTTTGCCTTTGAGCCTGTTTTAAGTGGAAATATTCAGACTGTTCAAGGTAAAGGTACTAATTTAGACGTAGTTGGTAAGAGCGATCGCATTACCGTTAACCTTGATGCAAAAAATCGCCCCCAATCCTTCTTAGTCAATTGGCAGCAAGCATCAGCTAGCGGTCAAGTCCAAGGGGATAGTTTGGCAATGAAGTTAGATAACTTCCCCTTACAGGTATTAAATTTATCTTTGCCAGCTAACACCCGCCTGGGTCAGAGTCCCTTGGCTGGGGCATTAACGGGGAACTTGCAGATTAATCAACAGACATTAGCCACAGCTGGAAATATTGCGATCGCAAATCCGGCAGTTGGACGTATTAAAGGCGAACTTTTGACGGCTCAATTCCGCTATGGTAACGGTACAGCAAATATTACAGATAGTGCCTTTGTCAAAGGTAAAAGTCGCTATGCTTTTACAGGTAACTTCAGTAATTCTGCGAAAACTCCCCAAATTCAAGGGAAACTCAACGTCAGCGAAGGTAATGTCCAAGATGTCTTGACAGCACTCCAAGTATTTGAGCTACAAGATATCCGCAGTGGAATGACAGCGCCATCTTATGGTAAAGCGGCGGATTTAGTTACTGTCCCCCAAGGATTAGCCAATCAGCCATTATCAACCCAAATTGAGCGTTTTTATCAAGTTGATGCACTAGTAGCAGAACAAGAACAAAAGCGCCTAGAAGCAAATCCCATACCAGATTTAGCCAACTTACAAGGAACATTCGGTGGGGAAATTGCCCTGAATACTGCCACAGCCAAAGGATTAGCGGTGGAGTTTAATTTAAATGGTCAAAACTGGACTTGGGGTAAAGAGGAAGAAAAAGACCAAGTAGGTCGTTTTTATCGGGCGGAGCAAGTGATTGCTAATGGTAAATTTGAAAACAGTGTTTTGACTTTGCTACCTTTACGCATCACCTCTAATCAAAGGCTGATTGCCTTTAACGGTAATATTGGCGGTAACGAGCAATCTGGGAATTTACAGGTCAGAAATTTTCCAATACAGGTACTAAACAATTTTGTCAAGTTACCCGTCGGTGTCGGCGGTAATCTTAGCACCTCAGTAGCTTTAGCGGGTAGCGTCAGTAATCCCAAAGCTAGGGGAGAAGTGACAATCACAGAAGGAACAATCAATCAGAAAAAAGTAGAATCTGCGATCGCCAGTTTTAGTTATGACAATAGTCGCTTAAATTTTGGTAGTAACATCTTAGTTACCGGATCAGAACCAGTGAAGATTAGCGGTAACATACCTTATAAATTACCTTTTGCTTCTGTAGAACCTGACAACAATCAAATCAGCTTGGATGTCAAAGTTAAAAATGAGGGACTCGCACTATTAAATCTGTTAAATAATCAGGTCGTATTTGAGAAGGGCGAAGGAGAAGTAGACCTGACAGTTAGTGGTACAAGAGAACAGCCGGAGATGACTGGAATTGCTAGTGTTAATAATGCCACTTTTTCCGCCCAAGCTTTGCCAGGAAAGCTGAGAGATGTTACAGGCAAGGTAACATTTGATTTTGACCGCATCATCGTAGAAGGTCTTCAGGGTAGATTCAGCAGAGGTAAGGTAGAGGCGGCGGGAGAAATTCCCATATTTGATAACCAAGAACAAGTGATTACTACTCCTCTGGCTGTTAATTTGGATCAACTAACTTTGAGGCTTAAAGGATTGTACCAAGGTGGTGCAAGTGGTAATTTGCAAATTACTGGTTCTGTCCTCAACCCAGAAATTGGCGGCAAAGTAGAGTTATCTGATGGTCAAGTGTTGCTAGCAGAATCCAGCAGCACGGCAAACTCAAAAAGCCAGGAACCAACACTGATCAAAGCCGACAAACCAGACCAGAATAATACCAAGAATACAACAGCAAGGTTGAATAATCTTGAACTAGTATTAGGCAAAAACGTCCAAATTACCCGTCCCCCACTTATCAACTTCCAAGCAACAGGTAATCTTGCAGTTAATGGTTCCTTAAATCAGCCAATACCCGATGGGACTATTAAACTGACAGGAGGAGGGGTGAATTTATTTACTACCCAGTTTAATTTAGCTCGTGGTTATGAACACACCGCAACTTTCAGAAAGGATCAACCCCGCGATCCTAATTTAGATATTCGCCTTTTTGCCAAAGTACTTGATGGCAATCAAACTACTGATATTAGCAGACTCAATACCGGAGGGTTATCAACTTTAGAAACTGTGCGAGTTGAAGCTAATATTAAAGGACTTGCCAGCAAAATAAACGAAAACCTCCAACTGACCAGCACTCCATCACGCAGCGAAACAGAACTTGTAGCACTTCTCGGCGGTGGTTTTATCGACACCCAAGGACGAGGAGACAGTACTTTAGGTCTGATTAATATCGCAGGTTCAGCTGTATTTAACAACTTTCAGGGAGCTTTTAACCAGATTGGTAGTGCTTTTGGCTTAAGTGAACTCCGCCTATTTCCCACCGTCCTCTCCCAAAATCCCGAAGCTGGCAGGGCCAATTCAACTTTAGAATTAGCCTTAGAAGCTGGGGTTGATATTACTTCTAAGTTTTCGCTTTCCAGCATCAAAATCCTCACAGCCAATGACCCACTGCAATGGGGTATAAATTACCGCATCAACGACGCAATTCGCCTCCGCGCTTCCACAAATTTATTTGATGATAGCCGTGCAGTGGTTGAGTATGATCGGCGATTTTAAGAGTTTGATGACTAGCCGTGCTGCGATCGCCATTTTTGGTTTGTGGCCAAATTGGCGTTTATCCTATACTGCGTAAGGCTTTAGTACACTTTTCATATTTTTGGAGAGCGTAGTTTTACCGTAAAGCTAGTCAGGCTATGGGTTTGGCAAGCTTTTACTTTAAAAAACGGCAATCTTTTCCTTTAAGTCACAATCAAGCTTGATTCTTCCTATTAGATTTTCATTTCTCTACTTAAGGCACAGCTTGTCTCAAGCAAAAACTCAAATTTTCCTTAACCAGATTTGCTGTAATATGAGCAATACCTAGAGCTAGTTCTTGAGTATCTTCTTCTGTCCAAGTTTTCTTAGCTGCGAGTTCTTGAGCCATCAACTCTGGATTAAGGAGTCGCAAATCTAAAGATAGTCTGCCAACCTTTTCTTGATGAGAGTTCAATACAGATAAATACATCCGTCGATAACTATTTCGGACAAATTTTGGCAAATATATATGGGCAGTTAATGGCAATGATATATCTTGAGAGCCTACTAGAAAGTCTAAATTAAGAGTCCACGGTTGCTTGATATCGCTGGAACTTTCACTACGCCAAGAAGCAAAATAAAGTACCTCGCTAAAAGCATAATAATAACCCGGAACTGATCTACCTGAATCAGATATAGTGCTTTTCTCTTCAGCGTGCTGGTCATGCTGTAGACTCAGAACCACCTTGAGATTTTCATTTTTTGAAATCTTTTCAGTTCCAAACAGTTCCAAGCTATGAACAGATATTGCTAGGATTGTAGCGATATCTTGAGATACTTCAGTCAGTTTACGCCAACCGAGGGCAAGTATTTCTTTTACCTCGTTTCCAAAAATTCCCATTAAAATCTCAAATGCATAGCCCTTTTCTTGATTATATTGTGGTTCTCCATCAGTAGATAAATCCATAAAGCTTGTAGCTAACTCCTGTAAAGCAGTTTCTGGTGAAGTTAATAAAGCAGTGTTAACTTCTAGCTCCCGGAGGGTATTTTCTTGAATATATTCAATGCTTTTTGAAATCAAGTTAGACGAAATTGTATGGAAAGCATGAAATAACGTGCTACTATACTGACCTTCACTTTTGTAAAGTACTGTTTGCTGAATTATTGGCCAACTCTCAACTAGCAAAGTGGCAATTACAAAAGCAGCTAAAGGATTAGTCTCTAGACGGGGGACTTCAGAGGAAACAACAAAAAAGTCGGATTCGTCTCCTATGATGTATTCTGAGATGCCATCTGCATCCATTTCAACTATCAGGTCGTACAAAGTATCGTTTTCATCCGTTGAAAGGTAGTCTGTAATCTTTTTGACCTTGACAGCTTTCAAACCTTCTTGAGTAGAGAAACCTGCGATCGCTACTTCACTTGACTCCAAAGCAGAAATCCCCCAAGGCGAAAAATATGGGACTGACTCCATTAGTGTGAGTGGGTGGGCGGCAGCGAATAAAGGAGGTTGTTTTTGTGAAACTCCAGAAAAAGTCATCCAAGGATGAGTTACTGTGAAACCGAAATCGAGATTATTGATGCAAACAAGTTTTCTGCCTGCTCTAGCTGGTGTAGCAACAATATTGACTTTAGCTGTTCCTTTTGGCGTGCGAACTTCATCCCCAACTTTAACGGCAGAAATGGACTTGATACTGCCGTCTCCCATCAGCACTTTTGTTTGTGAAGTAAAACAGCTACCACTGGGAGGTTGTCGATATGGATTTCCTGGTTGAGAATTAGCAGTAAATTCAAAAGAATTTTCTTCTTTCATACAATTAGGCATATAAGAACCTGGATAAACTTCACATTCCTCAGCTAAGATGCCGCTAGATGCTTCTGCTTTCAGATCGTTCCAATCTATGCTATTCGGATTCATCCAATCTAAGTAGTTTACCCATTCTCCAGCATCAACTATTTGCGGAACGGGAAGTCCTTTGGCTTTTAAGTTATTAATAAGATTGTTAATGGTATCTATGGTTTGCCCTAGTTCCATCAATTTGATCCAGTGATTAAATAATTCCCAGTCCTGATTAGTCCAATGTCCTTCAACATACTGTGTTTTTTTAGCCAATACGAAAGCATCAGTATTAAGATAATCAGAATAGGTCTGGGCGAGCTGATTTTTATCAGGGGCTGCAACTAAAGCATTTTTATACGGGGTAAATTCCTGAGTCAAAGCAAAACTATACCACTTGTAGGCAACTTTATGTAGATTATTATTTTTATCAATTACTGCGGCGTTAATGTTATCAATTAACAACTGTGGACGTAGGGAACTGGTAATCTGATACATGGTTTGACAAAGCGCAGCCACACTAAAAGAAGACCACCAGTTATCATCAAAATCCGTTATGCTGGAAACTTGATCTTCATATTGTGCTGGTGAATAATTTGGGAAAAACAAGCTTCTGAAACTAGAACCTGACGGTTGGGGCCAAGGTCGAGTATGACTACCAGGGGTTGCTCCTTTCAATCGACTGACTAGAGCATTACGTGCAGTTGAGCTAAAGTCTCCGTTTTGTAAAGGGAGTGCGGCCGCAAGTGTTTGTGCTATCTGATAATAATCGGTCATCACTTACTCCCTCCTAACGGTTAACTAAGCAGAACAATACAAAATCATTGAGTAGATCCCACAGATTCTTTTTAGCAAAGGAATCTGTGGGCAAGCATTGCACAATTAACTCTATGGTTTAAATTCTTTAACCTCTAATGAAAAGGTGGCAGAAATTGTATTTAGAGCATTGGAAAGTGTCATCGTGTATTCTTTGAGGGGGAACACCGTTGGTTCTACACCTTTCTTTTGAGAAACTTGACCAGTTGTTATATCAAAATCCATAAAATCTGGTAAAGCTGGGGTAATTGACCAAGTAAAGGGTTTACTACCTAGTCTGTGAACTGATGGTAAATATTTGGAGTCACGCATGTACGTGTACAACGTAATATTATCCATCGTTAATCCTGCACATGTTAGCGAAACCATATCTACTGCCCACCTAGCCGGGCTGCCAGATATGGTCGCTTTTCCATCTGACATCGAAAGATAAAGTTTCTCCCCTTTTGCATTCCAATAGGCATTATAGAAAACAAAACTAGCTTTCTGGACAAACTTTCCATCCCAGACAATATCAGTTTTTAATGTAATTCCATCCAAGACAAAATCAGCTATTAGTTCAGCTACCCATCGTTGCTGGTCAAGTTTGTCTTTGTCAGTTATTGCTGCTACCCCAAGTAGTTGTTTGTTCTCATCTAAAGTCAAAAAGAAAGCCATGTTTCTGTTATCGCCAGAAAGTAGAGACCCAAAGCGGGCATAACCTCGATAATCTGTCTCCAAATAAAATGCAGTGGATGTATCGTAGGCTTGATTGACAACAGTTAAGCTGCCGTCAGTATGAAACTGTAAGGATTGAGAAGTTTGCCCATTAAATTCCAAAGCGACTCCCGATTTCTGAGGCTGACCTTCCACCTGGTAGATTTGGAAACTGTCTATGGCTACCTTGTCAGGCATATAATAGCCAGCATGACTAGCCTCTTTTTTAGCAAAATTCTCAATAGGTGAAGGCTGGTGTCTGGTCAAATAGATAATTAGGATAATTACCCCCACAATCGCTATAAATGCGGCTAATGCTGTTGCAGCCGCACAAATGCTCGCTACAGCAAATCCTCCAATTGCTTCTACTCCAAAAGATCCCAAAGCCCAAGCACCGCCAGTTGCAAAAAGTTCTAGAATACCAGAACTCAGTAGTAGTGCATTACCAGCTATTTCTAGATCATCTTTTGAGTCTGCTAAAGCAATAGAACTAAAAACAATACCAACCACTGCAAACATTGCTCCCAATCTGGTTGCTACGAATTCGTCCAAATTGCGCCCGAAGATTCTCATCGCCAGAGTTATTTCTTCTTCTTCCAGTTCAGAAAAAGCTAATGCTGCAAAGGCGAGTCTATTAAGTGCTAAATCGTCACCCTCACTACGAACTAACCAACGAGCAAAACTATTTTCGACCCGTGAAGAAGCTTTTGTTAATGCACTACCTGTAAAAATCCCTTTTGTTGCTGTCCATACTGAATTCTCTGCATCATAAACTGCATACCATGCCACTCCTCTTTTGATGATAGCGGCTGCCAACTGTGAAAATACCTCAACACCGCCAAAGACAACTTGTGCTTTTTGGTCATCATTAAGGTCATTCCATTTTTTGACTCCAAGGACAAAACCAGCGATTGCCGCCGCACCAAAAGACACAACAATTAGGCGCACCGTATTTTTGCCAAGGATACCTACAACCTTTGCCAGTTTAGGATAATTGCGACTTGTAAAGGCTTGTTCAACCTTATTAGCTAATTGCTCCCAATTGAGAATCCCAGTGAATGAGGATGCTATCTGCTGATAAGCGTCCAACACATCAGTAATATACCGTTCGTTAAGAGCCTGCTGAATTTTTTCGGCTTGTTCTTGCATTTGTGGATCTTGGCTATCTACATACTTGTCCACAAAAGCTTGGAGAATCTTCTCAACAGCAAAATAATAGCCATTGATATCTCCACCGTAATCAATCAAAGTTGGAAGGATGTTACCAATCTGGAAAAGCTGAATTACTTGAGTGTACTCTTGAATGAAAAAGCTAGAAGTGTCCAAAATATTTAATACAGCACAGTTAGTCTGAATTCGTCGTGTAAAGGCAGAACCATCTAAACCAGTTGCTGGAGACAAGGATATTTGACGCAGAAGACTTAAGGCAGAAGGTTGGGTAGCGAAGCGGAAAAATGTATAAGCCCAGTATTTTCCTTTCTTACCTTCTTCCGCAATATTATCAATCATCTTTTTTAGATTTGTGATATTATCACCACTAGGTTCAACTGTCTCATCAATTTCGTTTTTCCACTGCACAACATCTTGATCGATGATTTGGTTATATTTTTCAGTGTTGCCTTCTTGATCTTCGATAAAATCTCCAATTTGCCCATTAATACCGCCACTGGTTTTCCAGCGATTAGTATAAAGCAGTGGTGCTTGAGCTTGAAAAACATCGCTGATCGCCGTTTGATTTTTTAGATAAGCCTGAGCGCGGACAGCATTTAAAGTTGCTACATATTTATCTGTCGCAGATTCACCTGGCTTGGGTTGTAATGCATTAACTAGGTAAGGAATTGATAGAGTTTCATACCAAATTTCGGGCTTGGGAGTGTTTTTTCCTGGAACTTGTGAAATACTCTTGACTTGGGGGTCTAGTTCTGGTGGATTACTGCTAATAAATTGCTCTCGTAAGTCAGAAGACATGTAGGCTTGCAAAATATTGTAGAAATCTAGCATTGAAGCTTGTTGGATAGCATCAAACCAATTGCCATCTTTGTCTTTTTGATATTGGCTCATGTTGAGCAACGTATGAACATCCAAATCTGAACCAGAGGATGTTGTTGTATTTAATGCCATCAACAACATTGGATGATGCTGTATGGATTCATGAGCCAATGCTTCTTCTGCACTGATTCTTTGTCCCGATAAGACACTACTCCCAGTTTTCATCAATGATCCACATGAACTAAAATGAAGACTTCCACTTTCAGGTAGATTGGAAGAACTAACTTGAGACTGACTGAGATTTTCCCAATGAATTGTGTTGCCTTCTTGCCAAGATGTTAAGATTGGTTCATGGTTGATATGAAGTCTGCTATTGAAAACGCTCAAAATGTTGGTCGGATGGCTTTCTGTTCTGAATGAATAAAAACCTGCTAAAGTTGGATTTTGTACAGATCCCTTGACTGCATAAACAGTTCCAATTGGATTAAGATCGGTTTCCTCCCCTGTTAGCATTGCACCTGCAAAATTTGCAGCAAAGCCATCAAAATCAAATGATAATAAAGAAGGAAATACCGCTTTGATGATTTCATCTTCTGATGTTGGATCGGTTGGTGTTTCTTGTGCTTCTGCACTGAAATTAAATCGAAATTCAGGAGTTACTAGCAGAGTAAAGCTATTTTCAGGAGGATTCCAAGGTGTCTCAGTTTGATTGTCATAAAATTTAGCAGTTTCAACATAATTGGTTTGACCAACAAGCATTTGCCCCTTAAGCCCATAGGTAAAAGTGAAGCGCTTACTTTCCCAGGTTGCATTTTTCCAATCAGCAGAATTAGTATCCCAAACTAGGTTTAAACTACCCACCTTACCAGTCACATAGGCTCCTGCATTAGCTGAAACGTCACATTGATAGGTTACTGGTTTTACATCAATTGTTGCTGAAAAATGGGTATCACCGACGCTTAGACTTCCCATTCCGCTGAGATTATGAGCAAACATTTGCAACGTTCCTGAGTGGCGATGTTCACCCAAACCTTGATGCCAACTCAGAGTTTCCTCTTGAGGGTTATATTTCCAGTTCTCCCTTGCGATCGGGTGTTGATCTATAAACAATTGGTCTTTTGAAGAATCGTGGGGTTCTGGGGTTAACCAGGTAATCGTTGTAGGTGCTTCCTTAGAATCCGCAACTCCCAACACCTGCTTATGCGCCGTCACGGAATAAACCTTTGCTAATTGATAAAAGTGTTTAACTTTCCGAATACTATCATGACATAAGCTTGCATTCGATGCAGATGGCATTTGGGGCTTCATTCTGGTTGTCATGGTAAACTCATTTGTGTTCAACTTTGTAATGTTTACCACACGAGAGTGCAGAGGTTAGGTTAATTTTTTTTACTTCTTATATAAGCAGTTGCAGTGCTTTTCAAAAGCGATAGATATCTCTAGCAAGAATTGGAAAATGAAGATAGTAGAAAATCCGTAAATAAGAATGTAGAGAAGCCCTGTTAGCATATACTGTGCCAATTCCATTGTTTTAACTCCTGTTGATATAACTAGTAACTGGCTATTTAATGAAGCGGTATGCCAGCTTGCTATTTATCTCAAAGCGTTAGCTTGTGTAAATTTACTCTGAAGAAAAGGCTCGATAATAAATTAATGGTATAACAGTGATGAAATATTTTGGGTTTGGTTTGCTTAGATAAAGATGCTACTCTACATATATTTAACAACTGTTCTAATATTATCAGCTAACTGTAGTATCATTCTCAAAATAGCTTTCCAGCCAAGTATTATTCCCCAAAATCCGCTAACAAATAGAGCAAGTACTGATTTAAGGAAGATAACTACCCTGTAATTTATCTCGACATTTGATTCGGCTTTGGCATAGATCATACATTCCGCACTTCAGCTTGAAGTACAAAGAGATTACAGTCAAGATAAAAGCCAAAAATCAGGACGTGTCAGGGTAATCGTTCAGGACAACGGGATGTATGTATTGGTAAATTAGAGAAAACAAGCGACATAGGTTTATTTCGAGAAACACGACATAAATTCAATGTTGAACAAAAATTTATTGGGGACAAAGCTTATATCGGAGATGATGCAATTACAACACCACATAAAAAACCAAAAAAATCCGAGATTTCACAACTACAAAAAGAACAGAATCAACAATTATCTTCACGGAGAATTGGTGTTGAACACATGATATGTCGAGTGAAAATATTCCGAGTGGCGAGTGAGAAATTTCGTTTATCTCGTCATCGCTATAATCAGGTAATAATGGCAGTATGTGGACTTGTCAGATTGCGACTTAATTGCTCATAGTTTTTATCTGTTAATAATTGAGTTTATCTAGGGAGAATAAATTTTTATTCTTTCTATCTTTGCTTCGCTAACTGATAATTTAGCTCGATAACTACCCTCAAAGCCTTATTTTTGCGTTCATTAAGCGATTTGCGATCGCACTTCGTTAAAATCGCTAAAACCATTGTACAGTAAGTATTTTAAATTTTCGGATAAGTCTAATATTTTTAATTTTTATTTCTGAGGTTGGAGACAATTTTTTTACCTCTAATAATATTTTTTAATTTTTTTAATTGTCTCACTTTTTCGACCTGAAATTTTTAAGTATTTTTACTCATACCGTTTTTTTGTGAAGCTGCGCCAAATCCTAGCTTTTTTTTCAACGCAAAGGTACGCGGAGGTGAGCGCAAAGGTACGCAGAGGTTTTCTCAAGATAATTCGCGTCCCCAAATAATTAGGCGCATCTTCATAGAGAATTGGTATCAGAGACCTCCAAGAATATTTCTGTAGTAGTTTATACTACTTTTGAAGTGCGGAATGTGGGTTTTAAAATTTGGCGTTTGGCATTTGGCATTTGGGGTTTGTCAAGAGTCAAGATTCAACAGTCAAGAGTGATTTGGCCATTACTCATTACTCATTACCCAATCCCTAATCCCTATTTCTTATCCTTGCACATACTAGCTGTCAAACTATAATTGTCTACCTGAACCCAACTATCTTGACTAATCGCCCAGAATCCTGTCAAGATGTTGTACTCAGATTCATTGCCTGTGACGAATCGTAGTGTCAAAGGTACGTATTGAGGTAAGCTGCCAAACTTTAGTTCTACAAGCGGATTCTGAGTAGTATCTCGCACCCCAAAAACACCATCTGTAACATTACCCGATGTTCGCACGTAGGCTTTTAACTCATACTCAGTGTTAGCCTGAAGCTTAACGCGTTGGCTGATACCATTCCAGCCAGAAAAATTTCGCATCCAGACGTTGTTTTTACCAGAATTGCTGTTTCCTATTCCTAGATCAATACCAACTTTACCTTCAGTAATCCAAGGACTGCTAACTTTTTGGCTCATCTGCTGTTCAAAGTCGCCATCTGATAGTGGTGTAGGACAAGCAGCCTGTACTTTAGCAGAGCTAAGATTGAGGGTAGTGAGAGTGGTAATAAATAATGCAACTTTGCTGACCGATAACTTTTTGCTAGCCATATTTGGTTGTCCTCTTCACCCAGGGTTATTACCTAAGCAACCGAGTATATAATACGCCTGCAAAATCAGCTTGAGGACAATTACTGAGGCTTGATTCAAGAGTCGGAGAGACGCGATTAATCGCGTCTGTACTCAAAAGTTATTTCTTCTTTGTCCCCCTTGTCCCCCAGTCCCCATCCCTCACTTCAAGACTTCTCTGTCTTCTGAGCTTGCTGCTCTTCTTGCTTGAGCAAAAACATATAGACGAACCCAAAAATTAGGATACCCAACACACCATAGGAATAGGAAGCCTGTCCTCCATGCCAGCTGTCAAAGGCAGCTTTGTTTGTTCCTTGCATTATTGCCAACATAGCAATTCTGACTCCATTGATTACAAATCCTAAAAGAATCGCAAAAATTGGTACAAAGAAACGCTTCTTTTTAGCGATTGGGAACATTACTAGTGCAATAATCGATATGCCTAATATATAGTTGATGGTGTCTATGCCCGAACAGCTATGCACTACTTTGATGCTACCAGTTGGTAAATAAATATTGACTCCTTGAATCTGCACATCAAAACCTGCATACCACAAAAGAAGGCTAGCAAATTTGGCACTCAAAGGTGAAATATCAAATAATAGATCGGCAACTACAGCCGGTACTCCGAGAAAAAATAAAATAATTAATTCTTCCCAATATTGCTTTAATCCCTTAAAACCTGAAGCTAGCAAACCGACAGCAAACGCAGAAGTAAACGACAAAAGACGCAGGGTATATTCTAAATTCTGAGTCGCACTCTGCCATAGTACCCAACTAATCAAAAGCAAACCTACGATTGTAGAAAAAACATCACTTTCAAAGCGCAATGTATGGCGTTTGTCCCATAATAGAGAGCCTGTAGCGAACAAAAACAAAATACTCATTCCTAAATGGCCCATATCATCAGCTTTCCAAACCAAGGTGAGGCAAATCGCCTCTAACCCAGCTGTAATACTTACAAGCCAAAATGGTTCGTGTTTGAGGATTTTGGGTGAGATTATGTTAGTAAAATTCATTGCAATATTGGGTTTGGTAATTTGAAAAAATAGGCTTTAGGTAATATAGTGTATTAAATTTAATGAACTTCAAGATATAATTTTTTATTTTGTATAATTGATAATAAGCTGTTATTTAAATAGAGTAATGTCTATGGATAACAAGCTATTAAATATGAAATATAGCAGTCGTATTTGAGTTGTAAATTACCTCATAAGAGCAGGACACAGAAAGGTGTTCATCAATCATTTAGGATTGCTAGATCATAGTCACCTTATTCGTAATATGTGATATTGTCTCTCAATATTTGCGATCGCTCTACCGCCAAATGATAGTTTTCTGGAAAAACATACATACAGCTTTTACTTACCTAAGTGTTATCCTCAGGACTAATGTAATAAATCTTTAAGTGGATAAACTGAAATTAAATAAATTATTTATAAATTAGTAGCAAAACTAGGTAAAGTTTTCGTAAAGTTAGCCAAAAGAGTCAAGGGTCAAGAGTCAAAATGCCTTTGTCCTCCTCATGATTATTTAGGAACTTCCAAATAAAAAAACATCCCAATCATAATTCTACCAATCGTATAACTCGTAGGGGCGGGGTAACCCCACCTACAATTTGGGATAATTGATCAGAAGAGAAAAAGGTAAAAAGCGAGTGGAATTGTGGGTGAAGAGTTCATAACTTCCGACTTCCGACTTCATTTATTTTTTGGTATTCCTTTAGCAATCCCCAATCCCCATTACCCAGTCCCTTTTACACACCAGCCTCAGATGTAACTGGTACACAAGCATTTACTAAAGGTAAGAGTGGCCCTATTTGCTCTTGGCCATTCACAGCTAAATCGCTATGACACAAGTAAACTTTCTCTGATACACGGGAGAGCAAATCTGCCAAAATTCTTTGCAGTCTTTGTTCCTCGGCGATTTTTTCATCTTCTGCTGTCCAAGGTATACCTAACCTGTCTTGCAAAAATAAAGGTGCGCCGAACAACGTCGCCGCGCCACCTTTTGCCCATAGGGGTGAACTAGCATCTAGCCAGAAATGCCAACGGTGAAATTTTCTACTAGAACGGTATTGGAAGATGGTTGCTAAGGTGACAGCTTTTTTGGCTGAACCAATGGGGCGTAAGGGATAGGGGTTGGCGGTAATCGTACCACGCCGCAGTAGTTGAATAAATTCGCTAATGGTGGCTTCAGAAGCACTACGTGTAGGTAATTGGGAATTAGTTTGTTGCAGTCTGCTGTTAATTTCCCAGTAATGTTGGGCGGTTTCTAGTAATTCCCTTAAGGCTGCTAGTTGATCGTAGGGGGGATTGCTGTCTTTACAGAGAAAGTCTTGAATTGCTAGGTATAACAGGGAAATCGGGCTAGGAATCAAACGCTGTTCTTGTTGCGATCGCTGTTTTTCTAACCACTGTAATATCTCACTATAAGCTGTGGTGGCGGTATAGCCGATTCTATCCCAGCGCTCGAATGCTGTCACTCTTAGCAAGTTGGGGCAATCGGGATGGGGTTCAAAGCAATAATCGGCTATTAAACCAGCGCGTACCGGATCAATATCACTGCTGAGTTCGGAAGCATTATCTGCTGTTTTTTGTCTCCGACTCAAAACCACCAGCATCTCGGCTACGGCATCTCGGTCTACTAAGCGCCCCAAACCGGGATAAACTAGAGCAAGTACGGTGAGTAGTGCCCGGATTGCAGGTGAACTAATTAAGGGGCGTTGGTCGTTTAGCGCTTCTACAAGAATGTTTTGCTTGTTGAGGATTTCTATCAGGGTATAACGAGCGATCGCATCTAAACCAGGTGCAATGACTGCTACTTCTTGTGGTTCTACCTGTCCTGACTTGATCGCATTCACAATTACTTCTGCTGTTTGTCGCAATAGTAGGGCACGGGAGGTGGTTTGAATTGACTGTACTGTTTCTGGTAAGCTCAACATCACCATTGGTTCTGTGGCTAATTGAGTCATTTGTGTAGCCAATTCAATTGCTAATGATTCACGGGATGGCCCAATCAAGGTTTCGACTTGACAACGCGCTGCTAATTCTGCTAAATAGTTGGGATCTGCGCCCAACCCCAAGCGCACTGCACCCTCTGAATTGTAGCTAAAGGCCCCGACTGCACCTTGATTTAACAAGAAATCAAATAGATGACGGGCGATACCAGGATAATCATCTACATCATCTGCTAGTACAGCTTGATAGCGCTTTGCTAGATGCTGTTGATAATTGGGATGAGTTAATAAGTGCTGATTGTACAGTTCGGTAATAATTCCATAGGTTAGCAATCCCTTGTCTAAACACCAGTTGCGCCAATCTAGCAATAAAGACGCAAGAAATTCTGGCTCTAAGTTGATGGGATTATCACCTAAACCACTTGCTAAAATTGGGGAAATCTCTTCACAGGTTTTGCCACTGTATGCAGCTAATTGCAGTAAATCTAGGATGCGACGCACTAAGCGATATTCATTTACCCCAGCACGGCGCAAAGTTTCTTCATCTAAATGCGATCGCCAAAGTTTCGTAGCCAATTCCTGTTCTGTTTCTGGGCGCAATCTAACGGGAAATTGGGCTTTGAGTTGTAACGATTGAATCAGCAACGGCCAAAATAAAATTATTTCATCCTGAAAAAAGCCTAGAGGTGTCTTAGCTCTAACAGGATATTTACCCAAAGTTGCTGTAACAATTTTATCCCCCAATTCTCGACGATTATCATCATTGGCAGCCAAAAGCAAAACTCCTGGCTCTGTTTGACGCAAATCTAAACGTTGAGGTAATTGTTTGCCTTTTTTTGGTGTTTTTTGGTTAGTATAAAATGATTCAATATCTTGATTATCGCCTTGCACCCAACTACAAAACTGTCTAACTAAGCGAGTAGTCTTACCACTGCTGCTACCACCAACAATCCATACAGAATGAAAAACCACAAGCCCTCTCCTTGTAGATTTGTTAGTATATTTCGTGCGTTAATTTAAGGTTAAGAATCACCAAATCATGCTGGATGATTGCCGACGATGAAGAACTCTGTTTTTAGTGATAAAATTTACTCGTTTTTGCTAGGTCTTTACCAATGGTACTTACGAACACCAGAACGTTCTCTGGATCAGGCTTATAGTGCAGCATTAAAAATTAAAGAACTAGAAGATCAACATTTTAATGGTAATAAAATAGACACTGACTTAGCCATGTACAGTAATAATGTCATGGATTATTTTGAGTCAGACTTGAAAAAGCAATTAAAAATTGCACGGATGCGACTAACAGAGTTTAAAGGTAGCCGTTGGTTTTTAAACGAAGCAAATCAAAAAGCTGCTAATAAAGCAGGTGTGGAATATCCCGAACCTTACTTAATTTTAGAAAAGCTCAGGTTCATCGACCAAGTTATTTCAAAATATACCCTTGTTGAAGAAGAACCTGGTTCTCTTGTTGTTGTAGATAAACCACCAAATCTACAAATTAACTCAGCCGTTAGTTCCACATCAATACCTAAACAAAAAATACCAATTCCCGAAAAGAAAAAGCCTCAAGGGAAGGCGAATACAACAGGGATATTGCCCAGGTCGATTTTAAGCACTATTACTCGTCTGCAAGCTGAATTAGATCCTAATTCTGAAGAAGATGTAGTTCAAAATTTCCGCCAGACTCAAAAAAGAACAATCATATCGATCAGGTTTATTTTACTTTTAATTATTGTACCACTTCTGACTCATCAATTAGCCAAATCATTAGTAGTTGGGCCTTTAATTGAACATTTTCGAGGTTCGGAAGCAGTGCAGATTTTCCTAAATGTGGAAATGGAAGAAGAAGCATTATCTAAGCTAGAAAAGTTTGAAGGCAGACTAAAATTTGAAAATCTTATTACCAAAGCACCGCCAATATCTTCTGAGGAATTAGAAACTCATCTCAAGGAGAAAGCAGGTGAGATTGCTGAGGAATTTCGCAAAGAAAGCTCGAATGCAATTAAAAATGTGTTTGCAGATATTTTCTCTGTGGGGGCTTTCATTTGGCTTTTGCTAGTCAGTAAACCCTCTATCGCTATTATTAAAGAATTTTTCGATAATATTGTCTATGGTCTGAGTGATAGCGCTAAGGCATTTATTATCATTTTGTTTACTGACATCTTTGTCGGGTTTCACTCGCCTCATGGTTGGGAAGTACTTTTAGAAGGAGTATCAAGCCATTGGGGATTACCTGCAAATCGAGATTTTATTTTCTTATTTATTGCCACATTCCCCGTGATTTTAGATACGATTTTCAAATATTGGATTTTCCGCTACTTGAATCGGATATCACCTTCCGCAGTTGCCACATATCATAATATGAATGAATAAGTAGGTCGGCGCAATTAAAGATAGCTGGCTAGGGCTGTTATTTGTCCTTAGTCATTTGTCATTGGTAAAGGTTTGAAGCCTATTTATGTTTCGTAAAATAGTTTGGTTTATTTCCCCTGACTTACTTAGAAGTTGAAAATATAGCAATTCAATTTTATTTGAGAACTTGCGCGATCGCAAAAAACGAGAAGGGTGCATCCCAGTTTTTATTTTTTGATTAGATAATAATTGTCATTGCGAGGAGGTACGACGTTCGCGTAGCGTCTCGTAGAGAAGCAATCGCAAGGACTCGCTCTTAGTTGAAGATTGTACGATTGCTTCGCTTCGCTCGCAATGACAGGTAAAAAAGTGGGATGCTCCCAAACGAGAAAGCGATGTCTACGACGGGCTACGCCTATGCACTTTTTTAGCAAGTAATTAGCCTAAATACTTGCCCAAAACACCAAAATGAGTAAGCAATATACCTTTTTACTTGCCCACTGCGTTGGAGGGGTTCCCCGGCTTAAAGCAAGTGGCGTTATTGGTAAGGGTTTCAAGTCTATTTACGTTTCGCAACATAGTTTGGTGCAATTGTCGATAAATCAAGGATAAAAATACCCAAATAGATTTAGATCTCCGACTTCTTAGAGAAGTCGGAGATCTAAAATTTAGGTTTATTGCATGAGAATTTGGCGGATTAAAATACTCATCACTTCATCTGGTTTATCGGTGGGTATCAGTGGACTCCATTCCCCCACGCTGGCGTAGCCAATTACTTGCAAGTAGTGAATTGTACTGGTAACAGCTTTTGATGAACCAATCAGCATATGCTTAATCGGGTTTCTCTTGGGAAATGGGTTTTGAGTTGGTTGATTTGGTTTTGGTGTATTTGAATCTTCGCCTAAGAACTGTTCTAATTTTGACTGGGCGGAATCTTCCGGTTGTGCCATGATGGTATTCGTACTCCGTGAAAGGATGTTACATAAGGGCGATCGCTTTCTTCTTTGCGGGATTGGGCGATCGCCTTTATATGAAAGGATGTTACATAAGGGCGATCGCTTTCTTCTTTGCGGGATTGAGTGATCGCCTTTATATTTCTTAATATAAAGTATAAATTTATACTTGTCAACTACTAAATTCAATAATTTTTGTTAGTAATTGCCAAGTTTGAAGCGGGAATCAATTAATACCAATTCGTAATTAGTAAAGCGTAATTCCTAATTAATAAATGGGGAGTTTATCCGGGTTTGTAGGGGCACGGCAGTGCCCATAGGTGTCAACTTAACGTGAAACCCTGATGGAGGCTTGATTTTACGTTTTCTCAATTCCTATCAAGATCCGCGTTACCCCACCCCAGTTTTGTCTAAAGCCAAAACATCCCCTCCCCGCGCGCGGGGAGGGGACTAAGGGGAGGGGTAAAATGCCTAGTGGAATAAGCGTTTTAGCTTAAGTTGACACGCATGGGCAGTGCCGTGCCCTCTTTGTGTATTGGACTCAACCGAGAACCGCTATAATGAGTACGTGAAATACCGAAATGAGTACTTGAAATGCCTTTTTGCCTACTAAAAACATCAAAATGAGTACCTAATTTCAAGAAATTATAAAGTAAAAATTTTGTCGGGTGGGCACCAAGAGATATTTTGTTTAAAGCCTGATGATAACTGCTAGCCAAATTTTTGTAACAGTCAAAGTATCGTGTTCTGATGTCATCCCGCCCAGAACTGAAGTTCCGGGCTAATAGGGCAAGTCCACTCAAGTGGACTCAAAGATGTAGATGAGTCTACTTTAGTAGACTTGAACTATTAGCCTGGGAATTCTATTCCTAGGCGGGTTGGCAACGAAGCGGGGATTCCCTCCTGCCTCCTGCCTTCTTAATATGATTCGCCAACTTCCCTATCTACTGCTGGCGTAGCTTCTCCAACTCTGACTCTGTAAACGGATTTTTACCCGCATTTAAAGCATTAACCCAACCTTGGCGTTGTGATTTCTGCTTAGAATCATCAGACGATTGGATAAAAGCTTGGAAATCTTCAATTGCGCCTTTGGTATCGCCAGTTAGCGCCCTAGCGAGTCCACGGCTATCTCGAATACCTCCATCTGTGGGTGCAAGGGTAACGGCTTTTTCACAAGCAAACATCACATCAGCTGCATACCCATGCAAGCTACCATCCCAACACAGGCTGTTCCAATCGTCAGCAGAAATTTCTAGTTTTGGATCGAGTTTTTCAGCTTCAGCGTATGCTGAAATCGCTTTTTTGATATCGCCTTTGCTTGCTAGTTCTTTACCCTGAAAAAGCAGAAAGGTAACTTTTGCTTTCGTTTCTGGATTAATATCTAATTGCGGGTTCCATTCCTTAGCCTGTTTAAACTTGGCAACTGCTTTCTCAAATTCACCTGTACGGGCTAACTCCTCACCTTGGGCAACCAAAGTCGGCGCTGCTGCCATTAATATAGATTTATTTTGACATAGTTGTAATTCTGCTAAAGTCTCAGGATGATTAGGCAAATAATCTTGCAGCCAATTACAGCCCAAATCAACGAGATTTTCTAAATCCAAATCCCAGAGAATTATTGTCCCTTCATAACTAGCAGAAGCGATCGCCTTGCCGTCTGGGGAGAAGCTGACGCTATAAACCCTATCGCTATGTCCTTTAAAGGTTTTGAGTTCTTTGCCATCTAAACTCCAGAGTTTGATCGTCTTGTCCCAACTAGCAGAAGCGATCGCCTTCTAATAAATAATGTAGATAATCTTCCCGTAGTGATAATATTACCTTCACATAAGGCAGATTAAAATCATCTAAACAAAGATGTAAAAACTCCCAAAACTTTTTACGCTCAACTGGATTAGGACAATTAAAGAAAAACTCCTCAAACTGGTCAAAAATCAAAACCGTCACCAAATTAAACTCAACATTTTCTCGCAACCGCTCAATAATTTCTCCTACCCCCTCCCTATGTCTTACATCTCTCCCTGCTTGCGGGGCTACGGTGTACACATCACTATCAGTTGTCGAATTACCCCACCCTAACCCTCCCCTTGTAAAGGGGAGGGAACTAGATTTTCTTGTTTCCCCCCTTGGAAAGGGGGGATTAAGGGGGGTAAAACCCGAATCTAGCCGACTTGTGTGTACACCGTAGGCTTGCGGGGAGGGGTTCCTCAACAACTTCCCCAACTCGCCCACCCAATCCGTGTAAACCTGCACCACCACAGGTAAAATATTCCGACCCTCAAACATAGTAACTTGATGCAAAGCTGGTACTAAACCCGCCGTCAACAAAGAACTTTTACCAACACCAGAAGCGCCATGAATCACAATTAATTTATCAGCATCGCGGCTAATGCGCTCCCTTAATTCCTTACTATTTTTTCAGCATTTATACAGAGGGAATGGGTAATGGGGAATAGGTAATGGGTAATGGGTAATATGTAATGGGTAATGGGTAATATAGCAGTTCTCGTTTGGATGCAATACATAATAGGGCACAGCATTGCTCATTGGTGTCAACTTAAGCTCAAACGCTTATCCCACAGGCGTTTTACCCCACACGCCAGTCCGCTCAAGTCGGGAAACCCGCCCACGCGGCTGGCTCCCCTTAATCCCCTCCCCGCAGGCGGGGAGGGGACGTTTTGGCTTTAGACAAAACTGGGGTGGGGTGACGCGGATCTTGATGGTACGTGAGTAAATGTAAAATCACGCCTGGATAGGGGTTTCACGTTAAGTTGACACGTATGAGCATTGCTGTGCCCCTACGAATGGTCTGTATTTTATGCAATTGAGAACTGCTATAGGTAATGGGGATAAGGAAGAAATCTTGACTTTTGATTTTTGAGTACAAACGCGATTAATCGCGTCTCTACAACTTTTGACAAACTATTAATTTTTAATGCTAAAAAAACTTACAGCTATTTCTCTTGGACTACCTGTTGTTCTGTTAACTTTCTTGGTGCGGATGCCGTCTTTAGGACAGGGAAAACTCAGTGCGCCAGAATGTCAGGTAAAAAAGTGGTATATTCCAGAATCATTGTCCAGCAGTTCTCAGCAGAAAATACCTGTACTGCTTCCCAGAGTGCCAGTTACTTGTTGTGAGGATGATAGCTCTTGTTTTGATCGGGTGCTTTATCAGGGTGAAAATAATCAAGCACCAGATAAAAAAGCACTGTTAAATTCCATCGATCGCAGTCTGCGATATTTACAAACTGCTAGGGCGGATGCAGCTTATAAAAATTATCCAGTACCAGGAATTACACGCGATCGCGTTTACAAAAGTTTGATCAGATTCCGTCAGCTGCTACTTACGACAAATTCCGCAGCTGCATTGCATACAGCGATCGCTAAAGAGTTTGTACTTTATCAGTCAATTGGTAAGGATAGCAAAGGTTCAGTTTTGTTCACCGCCTACTATGAGCCACTGTATACTGCTAGTCGTGTACCCACAGCAGAATACCGCTATCCTGTTTATAAATTACCTCCTGATTTAGACTCGTGGAGCTTACCGCATCCCACGCGCCTGGAATTAGAAGGGGCAGATGGTTTGCAAGCTGTAAAAGGTAAACTGCGCGGCTTAGAGTTATTTTGGTTTCGCGATCGCCTGGAACCATACATGGTGCAAATTGAAGGTTCTGCAAAACTACAACTGACTGATGGTACTCAGACAAGCATTGGTTATGCAGGTAATATTGCCTATAACTACAAAAGCATTGGGCGAGAACTGGTGAACGATCGCAAATTGCCTTTAGAGGGAATAACTATGCCAGTTATTCTCGACTATTTCCACAAGCATCCCCAGGAGTTGAATGTTTATATTCCGCGCGATCGCAGCTTTGTATTTTTTCAAGAAACGAACGGCGCACCAGCACAGGGTTCTATCAGTCAACCACTCACAGCCGAACGTTCAATTGCTACAGATAAATCCCTCATGCCTCCTGGTGCTTTAGCCCTGATTCGGGCTGCGTTTCCCTTTGCTGATAATACTGGTAAATTAGAGCATCGGATTGTCAGTCGTTACGTACTCGATCAAGATACAGGCGGTGCGATTAAAGGCCCTGGTAGGGTAGATTACTTTTTAGGCACTGGTAAATTAGCAGGCGATCGCGCGGGTGTCACAGTCAGTAATGGACAATTATTTTATCTATTACTTAAGCCTTAAAAATAAATTTATTGTGAATTTTGTACCGCTTTATTTTGCCAAATTTACATATTTAGTTTTGGAACTTTGAAAATAATTCTTCGTCATTCAATTTAGGTATTATTACAAAATTGTTCTTGTTTTCATTATGAGTACAAATCTTCTTTGTAATAACACTTAATGAGCTAGGAAGTTTTGATTGTTGCATCTTGTTCTTGCTTTTAGCATCTATTGAACAGTCAAATTTCAGGCAAATTCAATGCGTATCAGCTTGTTTATAGCACTAAATTTATCAGTTAATAATAGGGGTTGACAGTGCTCAGAATTTTAGTTGATGCTGACTTAATCTTAGAAGCTGTCATGAATCGCCACAACTGTGTAGAAGATGTTAGCAATCTATTAGATGTAGTCCATCCGTTGGTTCAAATATACATAACTGATATTGGTTGGCAAAATATTTCCAATTATATTAGCCGATTACAAAATACTCAGATTGCTGAGATAGTAATTAATTGGTTACAAGAGAAGATCCAAATTTGCCCGATTGACAATAGTATTTTACAACAAGCGAGATGGTCAGATCTACAAGACTTTGACTCTGCTGTTGAATTAGTCTGTGTCAGCGATCGCCATCTTCATGCAATTGTCACCCACAAACCAGAAAATTTTGCAGAAGCGCCTAATCAATTTTTGATTTGGTCGATGACAGATTTGTGGTTGCGGGCAAATCTAGAACTTCGATATATGTATGCTGGAAAGGTAATATAGTACCGCTACCTTGGAAGTCAAAAGTCAAAATGTAGTACTGTACTAGTGGTAAGGTGACATACGTCGATAAACCTAGATAATTATCTTATACCAATTCTGTATGAAGATGCACATAACAAGACCCCCCTGTAGTCCCACCTTGCTAAGGGGGGACGGCGTTAGCCGGGGGGTAAATATATGCAGCTTCACAGAGAAATGGTATTAGTGGATTAACTTGTACGAGAAGAAGCGATCGCGATCGCCACATCCTCACGAGTTCCCCCTACAGTTAAAATTGTCCGAACCATCAAGTCTAGAGAAACAGACGGATCGCCAGCTTCCATTTTTGCCACTCGTGACTGACTAGAATTAATTTTTTTGGATAAATTTGCCTGAGATAGCTTGTTTTTGAGCCTTAGTTCCTTCAAATATCTACTTAAGGATAGTTTCATCTCAATAAAACCTTCTTCCTCAGGGGAAAGTTCTAAAAAGTCAGATGCATCTCCTACACGCCAACCTGCTGCTTCTAGACGTTGGCGTTTAGCTGTATCCATAGGTCTGTTGTTTACTAGTCAATAATTAACTATCCTGAGGAATTCTGTCATATAATTTCAAACGTTTCTGACAGTTTTGAATCACTCGCTTGGGTGTTTTTTGCGTAGTCTTGTTAAAGACATCTAATATTTGCCTAGGCATTAAGCTAAGTAGGGTGTTTTTGAGAAATTCCAGTGCCAACCAACCGACTGACGCAACAAATTCAATTCATTATCGAAATTGATCGCTTGAAGCAGATACTACGCCAAACACTGCTTATCGATGGATCGCGCCAAGAAAACAGTGCAGAACACTCTTGGCATTTGGCAGTTATGGCAATCACATTGGCAGAATATGCGCCTGATGGCGTGGAAAATATCAACGCCATTAAAATGCTATTGATTCATGATTTAGTAGAAATTGATGCAGGTGATACCTTCTGCTACGATGTGCAGGCTAATCACAGTAAGGTAGAGAAAGAGTTACAAGCAGCATCGCGGCTATTTGGAATTTTGCCTACAGATATCGCTAAGGAGTTGCGTTCACTCTGGGATGAGTTTGAAGCAGGGGAAACACCCACTGCTAAGTTTGCTGCAGCTTTAGACCGGATACAACCTTTGCTACATAATCAACAAACAAAGGGTGGAACTTGGCGCATTCATGGTATCAGGCGCGATCAAGTTATGAAAAGAGTCGCACCCATAGAAACAGGCGCACCAGAACTCTGGCCTTTTGTGCTGCAATTAATTGAAGATTGTGTGGTAGCTGGGTATTTAAAAGAGTCCTTAATTGAGTAGGAGTAAGGAAGCATTTAATTCAATAAAGTTGAGTTAAGGTAATTAGAGATTGATTTGTCACTTTTTGAAAAAGCCAGCATCTGTTGGGGGATTCTCCCCCAAACCCCCGATTGGAGGACGGTTGCGTCCCCCAAACCCCCTCCAAAATTAGTGTTTTGTTTTTTGTTGAGTAACTAGTTTTTTGCCTTTGTTGTCGATTAATTTTCTTAACTGAACTTTATTGGCATTTAATTACGAATTACGAATTACGAATTTCTAAAATCTCTTCCCACTCTGATGATGAGAGAGGTTGCACAACTAACTCCATCTCAAAGCGATCGCAGGCAGCTCTCATCAAAGCTGTAATAATTGTTTCTACACAAAGATTTTGGGGTAGTTGCACCTGCGTCCAAGATTCTGCACCAAATACCTGGGCAAACAATTCCGCATCTTGGTTTAACCGGATGGAACCATGTTGTAAAATTGCCCCAGCACGCCGCAGTTGGGCACTACCAATGAGTTTACCGCTATCGGGTAAAACTAAATCTGCACCAGTAGCAGTCCCAAAACAGTTAGGGTTGTGAATATAGCCTCGCCCAGCTGTACCGTAGTGCAATTCTACGCCAAGCGATCGCCACCCTTGAATTAAAAACTCACAAATTTTTTGGTATGCTTGCAGGCGATCGCCTTTGAGTCCAGATGTAACGACAGTATAAGTTAAATCGCCTTGGTGTAATACTGCTCTTCCACCACTAGGACGGCGGACTACATCTAATTTTTGACCTTTCCAAATTAAATTTTGCCAGAATTCTGGATATTGGCGTTGATGATAGCCCAAAGAAATCGCGGCTGGTAACCAAGTGGAAAATCGCAGCGTTGGGGGATGTTGTCCAGTCTGGTGCTTTTCTAGCAACCAGCTGTCAATCGCCATCTGCACATTACCAGCAGCTTCTAGTAAGGGAATTAATCGCCAAATTTTAGAGTTCAAGAGTCAACCCCCTCCGGGGGAATTCAAAATTCAAAATTCAAAATTCAAAATTAATTACCCCACAGATAAAACCGGGGACTTGAACTTTCGAGTTCAGCAGGCGGAAGTTGGGGATTGGATGGCAAACTTTCGAGTTCAGCAGGCGGAAGTTGGGGATTGGAAGGCAAACTTTCGAGTTTAGAAGGTGGAAGTTGGAGATTGGAAGTTGAACTTTCGAGTTCAGAAGGTGGAAGTTGGAGATTGGAAGTCGAAGTTTCGAGTTCCGAAGGCGGAAGTTGGAGATTTTTTCTTAATTGATCACTCCTGATAGACTTCCAATTCAAAAAATACCAAAATCGTAAGGGCACGGCACCGATTAAATGTCTATTTTACCGAAAGTCTTTGGATGCCGTGCCCCTACTTTGTCGGATAACTCAAGCGTAGTGATGATTTATGCTGCACCAAACTCAGATTGTAAGGCTTCGTCGTTGTTATCGGCGATCGTTGCCACAATCGTAATTACGCGGGAGACTTCACCGGGGGATAATTCTGCTAGTGTGCGGGTTGAGATCACCACAATTTGGTTGTCAATAATCCCAAAACGGGCTTCAAAGGTGCTAGAACAGTTCAACTCTAATAAATGCCGCATCAATTTGGGTTCATCTTTAGCAGGTAACTTGAGTACCACAGACCAAACTGTGATCGTATCCTCATCAGTTGTACCACTGAGTTGGACAAATACTTCCACACTGCCGTACTTAAACTTCCAGAGATGATTACCTTCTGGATTGTGGCTAACCATTGCACTGTCATCTTGTTCCAAACTGTCGATGACATTTTCAATAACTTCCAGATGGTTAATACTCGCCGTTTCCACGATGAGATCATTGGCGAGTGCGGTGTTGGGTAGGGTTTCTTGGTAGCTTGTCATACAGATTTTTTTCTGAATAAGGTTAGTGATTTATCTACACATACTTTATAGCTTGTAAACGCAAGTAGTTTTAGCTCCTAAGGTGATAGTCTGGTTTTCAGCCATGTCAAATAGACTAAAAACGCCTACCAAGATTACGCGCTTATGTCCTCTGTTTCCGAAACTGTGCAAAGTCGTGATGTCCGTCAGTTGGGGATTAACCCCAATCACTGGTATGTAGTTGCTCGTAGTAGTGAAGTGACGAATCAGCCTGTAGGTGTGGTAATTTGGCAGCAGGCGATCGCGCTTTATCGAGATAGTACCGGAACCATCCACGCTTTAGAAGACCGTTGTCCCCACCGCCAAGTTAAACTTAGTCATGGGCAAGTCGTTGATAATTACTTGGAATGTGCTTATCACGGTTGGCGCTTCGATGCATCCGGTGAATGTGCAGCAGTTCCCTACCTCGCATCAAATCAGAAACTACCAAGTTGTAAAATTCGCCGTTACCCGGTAAAAGAACAAGACGGTTTTATTTGGTTGTTTCCCGGAAATACAGAACAATCTGTAGAACCCCTGGGTTTACCTGAATGGGAACATCTTAATTACATCGCCACAGTTTCAGTGATTAACTGTAATGCTCATTATTCTTATTTAATTGAAAACCTGATGGATATGTATCACGGACATTTACATCAGGATTTACAAGCTTGGGCAGCAGCAGCTTTACAAGATATTGACGAAGATGCTAATCGCGTAGATGCTCATTATACAGCCCAAAGTTATTATAAAATAGATAAAATTTGGTCGATATCCCAGTTATTTTTTCCAGCTTTGCGGCGATTACATCCTGAACCTTTGGATGTAAGTTATATTTATCCCCATTGGGTTTCAAGATTAGGGCAAGATTTTAAAATTTACTGTCTACTTTGTCCGGTAAACGAAACACAAACAAAAGCTTATCTGATTCATTTCACATCTTTAAATGCATTTTGGCGGTTACACAAATTACCTGTGTGGTTTCGGCGCTTTGTGAAAGATAGCTTATTTGGTGCGGCGCAAAAGTTACTTGATGGTTTGGTGGTTCAAGATGTGAAGATGATTGAAGAGGAACAGCAAGCTTATTTGCAGAATCCAGATAGGCGAAATTACGAGTTAAACCGAGGTTTGGTGAGTGTGCAAAGGCTGATGAAAAGTCAAGTTGAAAAGATAGAGTAATGAGAGTTAAAATGCTCCCAAGTGATAGCTATCAGGAATACTTGATTGAATCTCTGCAAGAACCTGAAGAGGCTGCTGCGTATATCGAAGCAATATTAGAAGCTGAAAACCCTGAAAGAGAACTGCTATCATCTGCGCTGAAAGATGTCATTGATGCGCGGCTAATGATGAACAATCTCTCAGAACAAGCACAAATAAAGTTGGAACAATTAAACAAGATATTGTTAGAAAGCGGTGGTGCAGAAATTTACACCATGCTAGCGCTACTCGATATCTTAGGGTTCAAAGTATCCGTGAATATTAAGTAAGTAGGCGCGAATTAAACTTAAATTTGTCGTGTTCAGACAAAAAATAATAATAGCACCTACCTAACTTCAGGCAGGTGCTATATGCTTCCATTTAATTTCAGGGATAAATAATATACATTAGCTCCCTGAACTTTACTAATAAAGAATTTGCCAGTTAATTTGCTAGACGGCACTGCGGTTTAACAAGTTCCACAAGAAAACAGCGATAATTGCGCCAAGTACAGCGACTATGATACCAGTGATGCTAAGAGTAGGAGCAGTTAACGCAAAGGTCCCCGTAGTAAAGAATACACCTAAACTACCGCCAATAAAAGCGCCGATGATTCCTAGCAGTATAGTTCCGAGGATTCCGCCACCTTGATGACCTGGATAGATAGCCTTAGCGATCGCACCAGCAATTAGACCTAAAACAATCCAAGCAATAATGTTCATTGTTCTTACGTTGTAAATAACGTTTTTCTTTGATGTCCTAATATTATCAATTTTTATCTAAATATCCAATCTGTCCAGGGAACTAACTATTGATATACCCAAAGATTAATTAAAAAGCTTCTACCTCTTTTGGCATACACCCAAAATTGAATATTTAAAATATAGTTAAAATTTTTAGGAAAAAGCTCCTAGCAGGTCTAAGACTAGGGGCTTAATAAATTATTGCTTGGTAATAGTAGTATATGTATTTATGGGTACATCTCTCCTCTACTTTAAGAGTTAAGGTCTGCTATTTCTAAAGTATTGTTAACTTAAACTTTTATTAACATAAAATAGTAAATCCAAAAATAAAAATTTGCGTAATTTTGCTTTTATAATAACTAATACGGTTGATTTTCGCAAAAATTTTCTACCGATGGAGAGAGGTTTGGGAGTTTTAAGTTCGTCAAAATTTAAAATGAAGAACTCAATTAATTTGCATTTTACGATAGCGCTTCAATTATCTAGTGTTTAAGAACACCAGAGCTAAAGAAATTGAACCCAGGAGAAAAAATGGTTAAACCTCAAGCAAAGAACATTCTTTCATTAATAGAAGCGGAACACCGTAAGGTTGAAAAGCTGTTTGCGGAGGTAGAAAAGGCTAATCCATACCAATTGTATGAATGTTTCAATGAAATATATAAAACATTAACATTACACGCTAGATGTGAAGAGTTAGTCTTCTACCCTGCAATGCTTCAGTATAGAGAAACTGAAAAATATGTTAATGAAGCTGAAGCAGAACATGAAGAGGCTAAAATACTGCTAGAGGAAATTAAATCGCTCAAACCCTCTGAACCAGAGTTTAAAGCAAAAATTAATCAACTTAAAAATGCAGTTCAACATCATGTACAGGAAGAAGAAACTGAGATTTTTAATGCTATTTCCGATTGTATGAGTTATGAGCAGTTAAGTGATATGGGTAAGGAATTTCAAAAAACTAAAGCTAGATTAACAGAAGAAGTTACAGCAGCAATGACAAAATAGAAAAATTTGTATTGGGTCTTAATATAGCAATTATGTCTGAAAAATTAAGGTTACCGCTTGTTCAAAGAAAACGGTAACCTTAATTTAGTTATATTTATTTTTGCTACACTACTTAATTAACATTTTTCTTAAAGGGAATTGGTACTGGGGGGATGAGGAAGCAGAGGAGAAATGCCGAATGCCAAATGTCAAACCCCAAATAACAAGAAAATTTTGATTAAAACTAGGTTATTGGTACAACAATTTGCTAAACTCCAACATCTAGAAAGCAAATAGAGCATTGGGAATTCAGGGGAGGGTCGCAAAGTGGCTCATGATGAAAGTGCTGGAAACGCAGAACAAATTCATCCGACGGACTTTTCATGGTTCTTCTGGTTTACTTTGCCACTCTACCCATATGGCAAACGGCGAACCATCCGCAAAGAAGTAATTAAGGATACAGTCTGGACTTTTGAGCAAATTCAGGGCATTTTCTATGTTGTTGTGCCGATTCGCATGACTGTTGTCAAGCTGGATGCGGGGGGTTTACTGGTATATGCTCCCGTTGCACCAACCCCAGAGTGTATCCGATTAGTCAATGAGTTAGTGGCAGAACATGGTAATGTCAAATATATTATTTTGCCAACTATCTCAGGATTAGAACACAAGGTCTTTGTTGGCCCCTTTGCCAAATACTTTCTAAAAGCACAGGTTTTTGTTGCTCCTAGCCAGTGGAGTTTTCCGCTAAATCTGCCACTTAGTTGGCTGGGTTTACCCCGCAAACGAACTCAAATACTCTCGGAAGACAGTAAAAAAGCGCCCTTCGCAGACGAATTTGACTATGCAATACTCGGCCCCATTGATTTAGGCCCCGGTAGGTTTGCAGAAGTTGCATTTTTCCACAAGCGATCGCACACTTTATTAGTTACAGACTCGGTAATTTCAGTACCAGAAGAACCGCCTGCGATCGTTCAATTAGACTCGTATCCCTTGCTTTTCCATGCTAAAGAGAATGCTGGTGACATCGTTGCAGATAATCAGGCAAACCGGCGTAAGGGATGGCAACGTATTTCGCTGTTTGCTTTGTACTTTCAACCAAGTGTGTTGGATATCATCGGGTTAAGTGAAGTATTGCGCGATGCTAATACAGCCCCAGAGCGTTCTAAAAAAGCTTACTTCGGCTTATTCCCATTCAAATGGCAACCTGATTGGCAATGGTCATTTGATGCCCTCAGAGGGGATGGACGTTTATTTGTAGCGCCGATTTTACAGACACTCATTCTCAACCGCGCACCCCAGGAAACTATTGACTGGGCTGATAAAGTGGCAAGTTGGGATTTTGAATGGATTATTCCTTGCCATTTTGATTCCCCAATCAAAACGCAACCGCATCAATTTCGCCAAGCATTCTCGTTTCTAGAACAGCAGCCGACTGTGAGTGCAGGTTTGTTTAGCAGTAACAGTTATCCCTTACCCCAAGAGGATTTTAAAATACTTCAAGAAATTGACCAAGGTTTAAATAAATTTGGCATTGTACCGCCAGCAAAGGATAAGGTGTAGTCAAGAATTCAAAATTTAAGATGGTTTTTCCCAGACGACGGAGTAACGCCAGAATAAATGCTTTCTTACTTGCACTTTTATTAGATATTGTGAGTATATTTGTTGCGCTTGCGATCGCGTGAGATATTTATCTGTGCGGCCGTGTTCTCGCCATGCTGCGATTGCTTCTGGTGTTGGTCTGAGGCGTTTGTTTTTCAAAAGTTGTAATATCCAATTTAGGGTAAACGCAGCTAGATTAGGCAGTATGTCCTCTATACCTTTCGCTTCTACCAGGTCTAAAATCAACAGCTTACCCCCAGGCTTGAGAGCAGCCTTAATTTTAGGCAATAATACATCCAAGGGTAAATGATGCACTGTCGCAATCGACGCGATCGCATCAAAATGCTCAACAGGAAACTGCCATTGCAATATATCAGCAACTTGAAAGTTGATATTTGGATAAGATTGGGATTGTTGCTGCGCGACCTCGATCATTTTTGGAGATAGATCTACAGCAATTACTTTGTCAGCACGTCGCGCTAATAGACGAGAAAAAGCACCCGTACCACAGCCGATATCTAGAATACTCTCACAGTGGGCTGATAATTGCTGAAGTAAGACATTGTGATAGTGATTGTTATGATCCCATTGCACAGGCTGAAGTAAGGCAAGTCTATCAAAATCCCGTTGAATTTTTTGAGTTAGTATCTCATTCATAAGTAATGTAGAACGGTGATATAAATTCTGTCTAAAGTGTAGCTATAAGCTTCAAGAGTATTGCAAGCTGAGAAACTTACAATTAAAAAATATCCAAATAATAGGGTGTATTACGGCTTTAACTAACGCATCACTATTTTAGTATTTCGTAATGACTCAGCTAGTCCCAAAATTTCGATATTTAAACATTCGGTACTTAAAGGTTCTGAAAGGAATTCCATTTCAATTTAATGTGGATTTTTTGATAAAATAGATTCAGGCTTGATATAGCAATCATAAATTATTGTCAAAAATCAAAAATTCTCTCATTGAAGACATTTTTAGCTAGGAGTATCATTTGACTAAAACTTAAGTTTAGTCTAGACCCAGTAGTATTAGATCCTGGAATTGATAACTATAAAAAATTCATACTTTAGGTAGATACATAGTATGATATTGTCGCCCCATTAGTCAGATTACAGAGAATACTGACCTTTTTAAAATGAGGTTAGACGAGAAAATATAGGGAACAAATTATTACTCATGTTATTCCTAGACCGAAGTTTTGCAGGTCAGTTGTTAGCTAAAGATTTAGCAGCCTATGCTAACCGCACAGAGGTGATAGTGCTAGCTTTACCAAGAGGTGGCGTACCCGTTGCCTTTGAAATTGCTGAAGTATTAAATGTTGTCTTAGATGTTTTAATGGTACGCAAACTAGGTGTACCCAATCAAGAAGAATTGGCAATGGGGGCGATCGCTTCTGGTAATGTACAAATACTCAATGAAGATATTGTTCGTGACCTCAATATATCTGAGAGGATAATTGCCAAAGTAGCTGCAAAAGAACACCAAGAATTAGAGAGACGAGAACAGCTTTATCGCGGGAATCGCCCTTTTCCAGAACTGCAAGGAAAGGCGGTGATTTTGGTAGATGACGGTTTAGCAACAGGTGCAACTATGTGGGCTGCTATTGTAGCTGTGCGACAACAGCAACCTGCTCGGATTGTAGTTGCCGTACCAGTCGCTGCATCCCCATCTTACCAAGAATTAGCAACAAAAGTAGACGAAGTTGTTTGTATTGCGACACCAAGCCCTTTCTACAGCGTTGGTCAGTGGTATGAAAAGTTTCCGCAAACTACAGATGATGAAGTCCACGACTTGCTGCGAAAAGCTGCTACTCGCCAAAAACATCTATCTCTTGGTACTCCGAGTTAAGACGAATTCGTAATTAAGAAATTCAGAATTGATTTGGGTTGTCAGGCTTATATCGGTTGCATGATTTTAAAAAATTGGTATTAACTAAATACCTTGATTTGCATCAGCTATTTGGCAGATTAATTCCCAAGCTTGCTGCACATTTGATCTCTGGGTTGTTGCTTGACCAATCGACATTCTTAAAGTAAGTTTTTGATCAAGCTTGGTGGAAGTCAGGTAGATTTTGCCAGATGAGTTGAGACTGTTAATTATGGCTTGGTTAATCTTGTCCCCGCCTTTGTGCCGAAAACATACCAAATTTAGTGGCGGATTGACAGCCAACTCAAAGCGCGAATCTGATTTTACCCACTCAGCAAACTCTTGGGCTAAGGCTATATGCTTGCGGACATAGTGCTGTAAGCCTTCAATTCCATAATGGCGAATCACAAACCAAAGCTTGAGGCTGCGGAATCTTCGCCCTAAAGGAATTTGCCAGTCTCGATAGTCAATTACCGCGCCTGATTCACTGGCTTGATTTTTGAGAAATTCTGGCATAATCGAGAGAGTCTGAATTAACTTAATGCGATCGCGCAAGTAAAAACAAGTGCAGTCAAAGTTAGTCATCATCCATTTGTGGGGGTTGAAGCAATAGCTATCGGCTAACTCCAAACCTTGATGAATCCATCGGTACTCAGGACATAAAGTAGCTGTGCCACTCATTGCGCCATCAACATGAAACCAGATATTGTATTTTTGGGCGATCGCTCCTAACTCAGATAAAGGATCAAACGCATTTGATGAAGTTGTACCGACGGTGGCAGCTAAATAAAAAGGCGTTAACCCAGCTTGAATATCTTTTTCTATGCACTGCTGTAGTGCTTGTGGATTCATCGCATAATCTGCATCAACTTCTATGTAGCGCAAATTATCCCGGCTGATTCCAGCAATCTTTGCTCCCTTTTCAACCGAAGAATGCGCTTGGGTAGAAGTGTAAGCAACTAATTTCCTAATATCTGCTTTTGCTTGTTCCCTAGCCGCTACCAAAGCCACAAGAGTCGCACTGCTGGCTGAATCCTGAATTACTCCTCCCCCTGTTTCAGTAGACTTGAAATGCAAGGGTAACTCCAGCATATCTACTAGCCAATCTAAAACATGGGTTTCTAACTCAGTACAAGCCGGAGAAGTAGCCCACAACATTCCCTGGACACCCATACCAGCACTGAGTAATTCTCCCAAAATAGAGGGTGCAGAAATCCCAGACGGAAAGAAAGCAAAGAAGTTAGGAGACTGCCAATTTGTCAATCCTGGGACAATGATTTCATCGATATCTTTGAGAATCGCTGCAAAAGATTCGCCTTGCACAGGTGCAGTACTTGGTAACTTTGCTCTAATATCACCAGGTTCAACTTGCGAAAGAACAGGCAGTTTTTCCACATTCTCTAAATAATCTGCTATCCAATCAATGGTTTTATATCCCCACTGGCGAAATTCTTCTGAAGACATATGATATTCTGGCTTTTCTTCCATACCAAGTAGTTTATGCTGTTTACTGAAATTATTTTGACCTAAATTGTGTAATATTGCATTTAGGCATTGGAGTTGAATATAACAACAGATCATGTAGGTATATTATTGGAGGCAAAGAGGAGGACGTAAACCAAAACTAACTACTGAAGAATCAGTGTGTCTCTGTCTGTTTTATTTAAGACAAATGCCCACATTTGAAGTTTTAGGAATGCAATTTGATGTCTCAAAAACCGAAGCGAATGATACATTTCATTACTGGATAAAAATATTCCAGGTAATTTTGCCTTCCAGCTTATTAGAACAAATCGAAAGTCAAGAGAGTGACTTGATAATTGTCCAACAATTATTAACCGAGTTTGAATTAATCGTGGATAGCATGGAGCAGCCCAGGGAAAGACCTGGGGACAATGAATAACAAAAGAAATATTTCTCTGGTAAAAAGAAACAACATACCTTTAAAAACCAAGTTGTTTGTATGCCTGAAGCCAAAGAAATTGTGGATGTGGTAGTAGGAATTAAGGGTCCAACCAGTGATATTTCTTTGTTCCGTAATCAGCAACAGAAGTATGCTGCTGAACAATCGTTTAAAGGGGATAAAGCTTATGTAGGTGGGAGCAATATCTCTACTCCTCATAAAAAACCCCGAAAAGGGGAATTAACTGCTGAACAAAAAGCCGAAAACAAAGTGTTTTCAAGTAATCGAATTTTTGTTGAACATATAATTAGAATTATCAAGGTTTTTCGGATAGCAGATCCCAAGATATCGCCTTCATCCTCATACATATAAGCAAGTAATTTTCACTATTTGTGATCTAGTGAGATGAAGAATTGGTTCATGAGTTTTGCCAGCTTTATCCTAATGTTTAAAAGTAGGTGCCTTATGAATTAATTATCAAGATTTTTATGGGCTATACTATCACTAATTGTCTCTAGCCCAAGAAGCCAAAAAACTAGTTACTCAACAAAAAATAAAACACCAATTTTGGAGGGGGTTTGGGGGACGCAACCGTCCCCCAATCGGGGGTTTGGGGGAGAATCCCCCAAGATGATGGCTTTTTCAACAAGTGACAAATCAATCTCTAATTACCTTAACCCAAGCGTATTGCGCTAAAATCAAGCAAAAAATGCAAAATTAAAAATCCAGATAGTATCTTAATTTTGAATTTTGAATTGGTATTATTCACCCCTCACAACTAATGACATAAACTACTAATCTGAGATGGTATTAGATATCATTCTTACCCCATATACCCACAAGTGCGGCAATACCTAATGCTGCAAATGCTAAGGCACCCCATTTTAGCGGTGGATTCATATCCAAACTTTCTAAGAAACTTGGTATGGACAAGTTCCTAAAGTCTCCTTCAACTTTGTCATAGCCTGTAATTGGCTCAAAAACATTGTTTGGAGCATCTTCTGATTTTGGCTCATTGGTACGCTGTCCTTTAAAAGCGATCGCCAATAACAGAGAATCAGCTAAGGGTGGTGAGATACGTTGTAGTAAATCTAACACTTTACCCGCATCTCCAACTACAAAATCACGGGTGGGATGTTCAGCCGCGTAGAGAATGGCATCAGCAACCAGACTAGGTTGGTAATATGGGGGTACTCCTGTAGGCTTCACCCCTAGTTTGGTGCGAACTTTATTGTAGTAGGGAGTGTTGATTGTCGCAGGCAGTATTGAGGTAACGCTGATAGGCCATTTTTCGTGTTGTAATTCAACCCGTAAGGCATCTAGGAACCCTTCTAAACCATGCTTGGCTGTAGAATAAGGGCTTTGGAGAGGTAGACTGCGCCTACCTTCCATTGAAGAAATATGAATTAACGCCCCCCGTCCTGCTTGTTTGAGATAAGGTAGTGCCGCCATCGCACCATATACCTGTCCCATCAAGGTGACATCTACAACTCTGGCAAACTCCTCTGGTGTAATTTTCTCGAAAGGGCCAATGACACCTGTAGCGGCAGTATGAACCCAAGTATCAAGCTGTCCATATTCTGCTACAGTTTGATCGGCGATCGCCTTTACTTGCTGAAAGTCGCTCACATCTGCAATTACATACTTTGCTACACCGCCCAATCCCTGAATTTCATCCACTAGGGACTTTAGCCCTGGTTCGCTACGGGCAGCAACTACAACTTTTGCACCACGTTGAGCAAACTTCAGTGCCGTTTCACGCCCAATCCCACTAGACGCACCAACGATGGCTACTACCTGCTGACTAATTGGTTTTAATTGCATGGTTAATTATTGTTAACTTTACCTTCCTTTCGATCAATAGTTGTGATTTGTGATTGCTACATCCCTCGGCAGACTTACGCCAGGGGATTGGGGAAGGTGGGGTCCCCTCTGGGGATAAGGGGCGAAGGGGCGAAGGGGCGAAGGGGTAATGGGGATTGGGGACAACGAGGACAAGGGGGATGAGGAGGATGAGGAAGAAATAACAAATGACAAATGCCAAATGCCAAATGCCAAATGACAAATGCCAAATGACAAATGACAAACAACTAATTTCGCCACAAAGCAATTCCACCTAATAAACCAGTGATATTAGGGATGAGTTTGACATTTAAAGGTAGCTGAATGTTTACTTTGACAGCTTCACCACCGCCAATGTAGAGGCAATCATAATTAAAAAGATGTTGCAAAGATGCGATCGCTTTTTCTAAACGCCTATTCCATTTTTTCTCGCCAATTTTTTCCAACGCCGCCCGCCCTAGCTGTTCTTCGTAAGTCTCATCCTTGCGGAACTGATGATGACCCATTTCCATATTCGGCACTAGTTTACCATCGACAAATAAAGCCGAACCAAATCCTGTACCCAAAGTAATCACTAATTCTACACCTTTAAGAGCGATCGCTCCCAGTCCCTGCATATCTGCGTCATTAATCACTCTGACAGGCTTATGTAACTGTTGTGACAAGGCTGTTTGTAAATCAAACCCAATCCAATCGCGATCTAAATTTACTGCTGTTTCCGTAACCCCATAGCGCACTACACCAGGAAAACCTACGGAAACCCGATGAAATTCACCTTGAGATGCTGCTAACACTACAATCGCATTAATCACAGTATCCGGTTTAGCAGGTTGGGGTGTCTCTAAACGTGCCCTTTCTGTTAAAGGATGACCTGTAATATCTAATACCATTGTTTTGACCCCACTACCGCCAATATCAACTGATAGCGTGCGAATCGAGCCATTTTCATCAACCATTGAAGTTTTCTCCTTGTGAGAGTGTATTCTTTGGTTATTATGCTCTGCTAGATCTGGTTCAGGTTCAGATATTTCGAGAGTCTTCACAAGTTTTAGGGGAAGGGGAAATGACCAATGGCAAATGCCAAATGCCAAACACCCATTCCCGCTAATATAAAATTGACGCGATAGTAATGAAATGCATAGTTTTATTCCCCCAGAGCGGTTTTTTCCCTACCTGAGTTGGACTGATGTTGAGGCGATGTCAGACAAGGAAAATGTGGTAATTATTCAACCAGTTGGGGCAATTGAACAACATGGCCCTCATCTACCATTAATTGTTGATGCGGCGATTGGTATGGGGGTGCTGGGAAAGGCTTTGGCAAAACTTGACTCCAGTATTCCTGCTTATGCTTTGCCTAGTCTTGATTACGGTAAATCTAATGAACACTGGCACTTTCCCGGTACGATTACTCTGAGTACGGAAACGCTGACGGCAATAATTATGGAGGTGGGAGACAGCATTTACCGTGCTGGGTTTAGAAAATTAGTTTTGATGAACTCCCACGGGGGACAACCGCAAGTTATGCAAATGGCTGCGCGGGATTTACACGTTAAATATGATGACTTTTCGGTGTTTCCGTTGTTTACTTGGCGTGTACCTCATATCACTAAAGAATTGCTGACTCCGAAGGAAGCAGCGCTAGGTATGCACGCCGGAGATGCTGAAACTAGTCTGATGTTGGCACTTTTACCAGAACAGGTAAAGCTGGATAAAGCTGTTGCGGAGTATCCACCAGTACAGCCAGAAAATAGCTTGCTAAGTTGGGAGGGTAAGTTACCTGTGGCTTGGGTAACGAAAGATATCAGTAAAAGTGGTGTGATTGGTGATGCGACAACAGCAACTCAGGAAAAAGGCGATCGCATTCTCGAATCTGTCTCTGATGGTTGGGTGCAAGTTATTCGCGAGATTTATCACTTTCGACCACCCCAAATCAGCTAGTATGCAAGTCTAAGAGACTTTTGAGGCTGTTGGTTTATTGGCTGAAGCGCAAATATTTAATGGTTGAGCTGATCGCAATACTGCATCTAGCAATCCCGGAAATAGCACCTCTAAATCTTCACTCCGCAACCTGTTAATGTGCTGCGTTCCTTCTTTATGGGTCAAGACTACCCCCGACTCCCGTAAAATCTTAAAGTGATTTGACATTGTAGATTTGGCGATCGCAAAATCAAACCCCGCACAGCATTGCTCTCCCTGCGTTGCTAACAACCGCACAATCTCTAGCCGCACCGGATCGCCCAAGGCATATAACACTCCTGCTAACGAAATATCTTTTCGATCTGGATGATACAAAAATCTCATTGTTGCACTATCTCATAAAATGACATATATTTTACTTATTCGATATTATCGAACAATAGAATTAAATACAGGAGGACAATTTTATGTCATCCGTTACAAATGTCACGGAAGCCACCTTTAAGGAAGAAGTCCTGGAAAGCCAAGTTCCGGTCTTAGTTGACTTTTGGGCACCTTGGTGCGGCCCTTGCAGAATGGTGACTCCAGTGGTAGAGGAGGTGGCTACCGAATACGACGGGCAGGTGAAAGTGGTGAAACTGAACACAGATCAAAATCCCACCGTCGCCAGCCATTACGGAATTCGTAGCATACCCACGCTGATGGTATTTAAGGGGGGACGACAAGTCGATACGGTCGTGGGTGCCGTGCCCAAAACCACTTTGACTAAGACTTTAGCACAGCATATTTCCCAAAGTTAACCGCCTAGGGTGAGCTGTTTATATACCCTTAAAGGCTGACTGTATGACTTGAGATAGGGGAATTTATGTTTTTTTGGCATTTGTCATTTGGCATTTGTCATTTGGCATTTTTCCCCCTTATCCCCCTCATCTCCCTTCCAGTCCCCATTCCCCATTCCCCACCATGTCCTTAGTCTCATTCTTAGCGCGTCGTTCGCTTCACTATGGCTGGTTTGTCGCGGGTTTAACATTCTTAGCTTTGTTAGTAGCAGCAGGAATTCGTTCTGCACCAGGAGTTTTGATCGTACCCTTGGAGCAGGAATTTGGCTGGAGCAGAGCTACTATATCCTTGGCAATTTCCCTTAACTTAGTACTCTATGGACTGATTGGCCCTTTTGCTGCCACATTCATGGAGCGCATAGGCGTTCGCCGGACGATGGTATTCGCACTAGCTTTGATCGCTATTGGTGTTGGCTTAACCACTTTCATGTCAGCTTCTTGGCAGCTAGTTTTGCTGTGGGGAATTCTTGTCGGTAGTGGTAGCGGCGCGATCGCATTAGTATTAGGTGCTGTTGTTGTCAATCGCTGGTTTTCGGAAAGGCGGGGTTTGGTTTTGGGGATTCTCACAGCCAGCACAGCCACCGGACAACTGATATTTCTGCCAATCCTGGCCTCGGTAGTGGAGCGGTTCGGGTGGAGAGCCGCATCTGTTGGTCTGGCTGGTATTGCACTTGTAATTACGCCTGCGATCGCCTTATTCATGCGCGATCGCCCTGCGGAAGTTGGCTTGCGACCTTTTGGCGATCGCAGTAATACTGTGGAAGTACCACCTGCAAAAGTTAATTCTATGACTTCCACTCTTCGTCAACTCTGGCAGGGTGCAAAGTCATTGGACTTTTGGCTGTTGTTTGGTAGTTTTTTTATCTGTGGTGCCAGCACAAACGGACTCATTGGCACTCATTTAATTCCCGCTTGTATTGATCATGGTATCCCCGAAGTTAAAGCTGCGGGACTCTTGGCGATTATGGGAATCTTTGACTTTTGTGGGACAACTATCTCTGGGTGGTTGTCTGATAGATGGAATAATCGCTACTTACTTTGCTGGTACTACGGGCTGCGGGGTCTATCCCTAATTTTCCTGCCATTCAGTTTTAACTTCTCATTCTACGGACTTTCAGTGTTTGCGGTATTCTACGGACTCGATTGGATTGCTACCGTCCCACCCACTGTTCGTCTTGTCAGCAATGTTTTTGGTAAAGAGAATGTCGGTGTTATGTTCGGTTGGATTGTGGCAGGACATCAACTCGGTGCAGCCACAGCCGCCTTTGGAGCTGGAGCGCTCAGAACTTCCCTGGGTAGCTATTTTCACGCCTTTATCTTGTCAGGTGTTCTCTGTTTAATAGCAGCAGTCCTAGTGCTGCGGATTGGTCAACATCCTACTAAAAATAATTCACAGCTATCTTCACCTAGCATCTAGAGTTGTTCTATTTATGGCCAACCAAACTAAGTGAAAATATGGATGAGATATTTATGCTGACTGCTTTAACCCAGAGCAAAAAAGCATTACCGGAATGTTTGCCAAACCCACCAGTAGGCTGTGTAATCGTAGATGCTGAAGAGATAGTGGCTCAGGGATATACACGAGTACCAGGGAAACATCATGCAGAAGCTGACGCACTTTACCAAATTCAAGGTCAAGCTTTCGATTTCTTAAAAATGTACGTAACTCTTGAACCTTGTTCTTTTCAGGGACGTACACCCTCATGTGCTTTCGCGATCGCCGAAGATACTCGCATAAGTGAAATATATGTATCTATAGTTGATCCCGACCCCCGTAATCGTGGTCAAGGATTAGAAATTCTGAGAACAGCTGGAAAGAAAGTTCATGTTGGGTTATGCGCCAATGAAGTAAACGCTTTTCTTAACAAATATCTCATCAGAGGAAACTAAACTGCCTAAAAATTTTTAGCGTTGCAACTATGCAGTATTCTAATCAAGGAGAATCGCACCTATGGCAAAAACAGCTTTGATAGTGGGAGCGGGTAGTGGGCTGAGTGCCTCTATCGCTCGTTTATTTGCCAAAGAAGGAATACAAGTAGCCTTAGCATCTCGTCGCATTGAGAAGCTTACGCAGCTAACTAGTGAAATTGGAGCCGTCAGCTTTGCTGCTGATGCGTCAAAACCGGAGGAAGTCAACCAGCTATTTATCGATGTCGAAAATAAGCTGAGTAACCCAACAATTGTTGTTTACAATCCCAGCTTTCGAGTACGCGGGCCATTGATTGATCTAGATCCTGGCGAAGTCGCAAAAACCCTAGAGGTAACTGCCTATGGTGGCTTTTTGGTTGCCCAAGCTGCTGCCAAAAGAATGTTACAGCAAGGGAGTGGTGCTATCTTCTTGACCGGAGCCTCCGCCAGCATCAAAGGTTACCCGCAATCAGCACCCTTTGCAATGGGCAAATTTGCCCTACGGGGTTTAGCTCAAAGCATCGCCAGAGAACTCGCACCCAAGAATATTCATGTAGCGCATTTTGTAATTGATGGTGCCATCCGTTCTGCAGAACGCCTAGATCCAGCAGACAACCCCGATAGCACCCTTGATCCAGATGCGATCGCCCAAACTTATCTCAACATCCTATATCAACCCCGCAGCGCCTGGACTTGGGAAGTTGAACTACGCCCTTGGGTTGAGCGTTTTTAATCATGGGGAATGGAGAATGGGGGTATAAACAATTCAAAATTCAAAATTCCCTCTTGGAAAGTTCTGTTCGGAGGTTTCCTCCGAAGTTTTGTGGACGGAGACCGTCCCCACAAACTTCTCTCCGCTCAGACTTTCCGCAAAATTCTTGCATTAAGACTTGACTTTTGACTCTTGCCAAACACTAAAACAGGTAAACTACCAATGATTGACCTTTACTACTGGACAACTCCTAACGGACATAAAATCACAATTTTCTTGGAAGAAGTTGGACTTCCTTATAACATAATTCCTGTGAATATTGGCGCAGGCGACCAATTCAAGCCTGAGTTTCTCCAAATTTCACCTAATAATCGCATCCCAGCAATTGTTGACAATGAACCTGCAAATGGAGGTGTGCCGATTTCTATCTTTGAATCTGGTGCAATTCTGTTATATTTAGCAGAAAAAACCGGGAAATTGATACCGCAAGATTTGCCACAACGAGTAGAAGTATTGCAATGGTTATTCTGGCAAATGGGGGGTTTAGGGCCAATGGCAGGACAGAATCACCACTTCAGTCAATATGCACCAGAGAAAATTGACTACGCTATTAACCGCTATGTCAAAGAAACCGGACGCTTGTATGCAGTCTTAGATAAACGACTAGCAGATAGAGAATTTGTAGGCGGTGATTATTCAATTGCTGATATTGCTGCTTATCCCTGGATTGTGCCTTATAAAAGTCAAAATCAAAAGTTAGAAGATTTTCCCAACTTGCAGCGTTGGTTTGAGGCAATTAAGGCACGTCCAGCCACAATTCGCGCTTACGAAAAGGCAGAAGCATTCAAAAATCAGGCACTAGATATTGAAAAGTCGCGGGAGTTGTTATTTAATCAATCCGCGCAAACTATTCAGCGTTAAAATTTCCTAATCATAGCGGATTGTAAATATCTGGGCTAGACGTTTAGGGGCACAGCAATGCTGTGCCCTTGATAATGTGGGTCAAATACGTGAAAACTGCTGTAACTAAAATTCATATTTTGGGTTGAGGCGATCGCGCAACTAGAGTAATCTCAACTTATGAAGGAAAAAAGTTAACATGACCCAAGTCAGCTATCCACCTCCTGTAGATCGCCTTTTGAGCTATGGTGATTGTCGCAACTATCAAGAATGGCCAAATTATGTAGTAGAGCTTGGTCTTGGGACTGAGCAGATACCCGATCTGATTCAGATGATCGTTGATCAAGAACTACGATGGGCTGAATCTGACAGTGCTGAAGTTTGGACTCCAATTCATGCTTGGCGGGCGCTAGGGCAGCTGAGAGCAGAAGATGCGATCGCACCACTATTAACTCTGCTTGAAGAACTAGAAGATGTTGACTGGGTTAGTAGTGAAATGCCGCGAGTCTTTGAAATGATTGGCCCGGTGTCAATTCCGGCACTAAGTGCTTATCTCGCTGACTTTCAATATCATATCTATGCTCGAACTACAGTAGCAGATTGTCTCAGTCACATAGGTCAGCATTATCCGGCAGCACGAACTGACTGTGTTAATGCGATCGCCCAGCAACTAGAGCTATTTGCTAGTAATCATGCTGAATTTAATGCCTTTCTCATTAGTAACTTAATCAGTTTGAAGGCTGTAGAGTCTGCTGCCATTATCGAGCAAGCTTTTGCTGCTAAATGTGTAGTTCCTTTCATTGCGGGTGACTGGGGTGACGTACAAGTCGCTTTGGGACTGAAAACTCCTGAAGAAATCCCGGAACGTAGGTTTACATCTCAGGAGATGATGAATTATTTTACCTCTGGCCAGGAAACTGTGGATGATTCTCATAATTCCCGTGGTTTTGCTCCAGTAGTTAAACCTGCAAAGAAGAAGTCAGGTAAAACCTCACGTAAGAAAAAGAAATAGCTATATAGAAAAATTCCGCATAATACAGCGTATTGCAGGTAAATGAAAAACTCCACCCACAATTCGATTGAGTTTTTGGGCATGGGGAATGGGGCATTGGGCATGGCAAAGATCGTACCAATGCCCAATGCAACGGGGCGACTGTCCCTCTCCACCCACAATTCGATTGAGTTTCCCGTCGCTTTCAATGAAGTACACGGGTAGGGGCACAGCCATGTTCCCTACGATGATCTGTACATCACCTTGGCATAGCCTCTCGTAGAGAAGTTGCAATCTCCTGTAAATATAGCAGTTCTCAATTGCATAGAATACAGACCATTCGTAGGGGCACAGCAATGCTCATACG